>JAVJTE010000010.1:0-36013 GCA_040219025.1 Rhodospirillales bacterium
ATACGCCGTGAAGCTGGCACCGCCCGCTTCCGCAAGAACCTTCGTGATCGCCGCCGTCAGCGACGTCTTGCCATGGTCAACGTGACCAATCGTGCCGATGTTGCAATGCGGCTTCGTGCGCTCAAACTTTGCCTTACCCATGTGTCTAATCTCTCGTTCTGGCGGCCGATACAAAATACGAAACTGCCCGGGCAACTGGAGCGGGTGATGGGAATCGAACCCACATAACCAGCTTGGAAGGCTGGGGCTTTACCACTAAGCTACACCCGCCCAAATTCCGGGCTCCGCACACCAGTTTCAAAGCGATGGTGGAGGAGGTTGGATTTGAACCAACGTAGGCATAGCCAACGGATTTACAGTCCGTCCCCTTTAACCACTCGGGCACTCCTCCGCACGCCGCGCTTTCGTCCAGCGAAACGGAATGGCGCAATATGATGATTTCGGAAGTCATGTCAACAGACAAAGGTCACTTGCCAGACGGATAGCCAGGGATGTATTTGCGGTGGCGATTCAGCGTCCTTTCGGCAACATTAGTGTTATGGCTCAACGAACAAGATCTTCCCGCAAATCCGGTGGCGGCCGTCGTCAGGGAGCGCGCGGCGGTGCTGCGCGCGGTAACCGAGCAGCTTCCGACGGGCGCGTTATGCTCTATGGCCAGCATGCCGTTCTGGCGGCGCTCGCCAATCCGAAACGCCGGAACTGCCGTCTGTCCGCCACCCGCCCGGCCCTCGCCGGCCTGGCGGTTCCCGACAGCTGCGAAATCCAGATTGTCGAGCGCAGCGACCTCGACAGCATGCTGCCGCCGGACACGCCGCATCAGGGGCTGGTCCTGCAGGCGACACCGCTTGAGGATGACTCGCTGCATGATGTGCTGGAAGCGCTAGCCGGGGACGAGCCTGCCCTGATCGTCGTGCTGGACCAGATAACCGATCCCCAGAATGTCGGTGCCATCCTGCGGTCTGCCGCGGCCTTCGGGGCAACTGCCGTGGTCGCGACGGAACGCAACAGCGCCCTTGCCGGAGGAGCCCTTGCAAAAGCAGCCTCCGGTGCCCTCGAAATTGTTCCCTTCTGCCGCGAAACCAATCTGGCGCGTGCACTTGATCAGCTCGCAGATGCCGGTTTCTGGCGCATCGGGCTTGACGGTGAAGCCGGAAGGGTTTTCAACGGCGATGCAAAAACCACGCGACTGGCTCTCGTTCTGGGTGCCGAAGGTGCCGGGTTGCGCCGGCTGACACGTGAACATTGCGACGAACTGGCCGGATTGCCGATGTCCGGGCATATGGAAAGCCTGAATGTCTCAAACGCAGCGGCAGTTGCCATGTATGAAGCACGGCGGGACAAGCTGCTCAACACTGATGATTGATTGCCGACAATGACGATTCAGCAAGACCTGAACACCCACCCCACCCTTACCGATGAACAGATCCATCAGTTTCGTGCTGACGGCTATCTGATCGTTCGCGGCCTCTACAACCCTAAGACGATGAAGGCGGTCTCCAACTGGTCGGACGAGTTGTCCGCAGGTCCGGAAGAACCGGGAAAGCAGTGGTTCTACTGGGAGAAGGACCAGCGCGGCGGCGACAGTAACGTACTCTGTCGAATCGAAAAATTTCTTGAAGTACATCCCGGGTTTGCCCGCTTCAATGACGGCCTGACGGGGATGGTCGGCCAGTTGCTGGAAGAACCTGCCGTGCTGTTCAAGGAGAAGATCAACTTCAAGCAGCCGGGCGGCGACGGATTCAAGCCGCATCAGGACAGTCAGGCCGGATGGGAACGCTATGCCGGTTTCTTTGTTTCTGTTCTGGTCTCCATCGACAAGGCAACGATTGAGAATGGCTGCCTGGAAATCGCCCGCGGTTTCAACAACAGCGGGTTGCTGAAACGCGAATGGGAACCGATGACGGATGCAGACATCGCCGGCATGAACATGACCCCCGTTCCGACAGAACCCGGCGATGTCATATTTTTTGATTCCTACGCCCCGCACGGCTCAAAACCGAATCTGTCAGACAAACAGCGCCGTATCCTCTATTTTACCTATAACAAGGCCGTGGAGGGTGATCACAGGGCGCAGTATTACGCTGACAAGTTCGAGAGCTACCCCCCGGACATCTCCCGCAAGGCCGGCAAGGAGTATATTTTCAGGGTCTGACATCAGGGAGTTTCACATGCGCCTGACCGCCGTACTGCTGTTTTTGTCTGTCTTCCTCAGTTGCAGCGGCCTTCGGGCGCAGCCCGCCGGTGATCAGGTCGATCTGGAACTGGTTCTGGCCGCCGACGGGTCAGGATCGATTGATGAAGCGGAATTCGCACTTCAGCGCGCCGGCTATGCCGCTGCTATAACCGATCCCGATGTGCTGTCAGCAATCCGGTCCGGGCGTTTCGGGCGTATTGCACTGGCCTATATGGAATGGGGCGCACCGGAAAGTCAGGAGACCATTGTCGACTGGATGGTGATTTCGGATCTGGCCAGCGCACAGGCCTTTGCTGAAAGGCTGCTGGCCGCGCCCCGGGTGGTCTACGGCTACAACTCGATTTCCAACGCCATCATTCACGCCAATGCCATGATCGTTGCAAACCGCTGGGATGCCGCCAGAAAGATCATCGATATTTCCGGTGACGGACCACAGATCAATGGCGAGCCGCTGGGGCCGGTTCGGGACGAAGCGATGAATCAGGGCATCACCATCAATGCACTGGTCATCAAGACACCCGGTGGCGGGTTTCGGGGGCCGGGTGGCATGGCGCTGATCGAGCATTACCGCCGCGATGTCATCGGCGGTTTCGGTGCCTTCGCCATGGTTGCCGAAAGTCGCGAGGAATTTGCCCTGGCCATCCGCAACAAGATGATTCAGGAAATAGCCGAGCGCTGAGAAACCCTCCCCCGTTACCGGGGAAGGGTTTTCCCGGAGCCGTCAGTCGATCTTTACCCAGCGCAGGATGAAGAAGTTATCCGTGCGTTGCGCCAGCTCGATATTCGCCTTTGTCGCCCAGACCAGCGGCTGGATATGCAGCGGCACATAAACCGCATCATCCTTCAGAATATCATGCACCTCATCCACCATGGCCTGTCGCTTGCCCGGATCAATCTCGCTCTGGATCAGTGGCAACAGTTCATCGACACGGGCGTTTGAATAAGCGCCGAAGTTCCAGGAACCGAGCTTCTTCTCTTCATTCGGCGTCGCCATCAGGAAACGGAAAGGATGTTCCGCATCGAACGTCCCCGGTGACCAGCCCAGCAGATACATATCAAACTGGTCAGCACGCAGTTCTTTCCAGTAATTGCGCACCGGCACTGCCGTCAGTTCGACCTTCAGGCCAACCTTCGCCAGCATCCCCACCGCTGCGGTGCAAATCGACTCGTCGTTGATATAGCGGTCATTCGGGCAGCGCATGCCGAATGAGAACCCGTCCGGATATCCGGCTTCGGCCAGCAGCGCCTTCGCCTTCGCCGGGTCATAGGCCAGCCGGGTATCTTCCTCTGCCCGGTAGCCGTTATTGCCCGGTCCGATCAGCAGGCCTGCAGTTTTGGCATTACCCCGCATGATCTTCTGCACAATCGCATCGGCATCAATGGCGTGATAGATCGCCTGTCGCACCCGGACATCCCGGAACGGATTGCGGTCGGTGATGTTCGAATAACGCAAGGCATCGGCTTCATGTTCAAAACCGAAGAAAATCACCCGCGATTCTACCCCTTCCACAACCTTCAGGCCGGATTGCCCCTTGATCCGCGGGATATCCTGGAGCGGCAGCGGCTCAAAGAAATCGATCTCGCCGGACAACAGTGCCGCAACCGCCGTTGCCGCCGAGGTGATCGGCGTGAACGTCGCTTTCGTGATGTTATGGACCGGCTTGTCCCACCAGCCACTGAACGGAACCAGCACGGTTTTCACCCCGGCTTCGCGGCTCTGAACCTGAAACGCGCCCGTACCGTTGGCATTCAGCGTCGCATGATTGCCGGTCTCCCGGCTCGGCTTCTCGGACTTGTTGGCGACGGACCAGCCCTCATCCATCATCATCCAGTTGGCAATCGACCCGGGAAACAACGGATCCGGCGAGGTGGTCATGAAATCAACCGTATAGTCATCAACCTTCGTAACGGCGGTGACCGGCGCAAACCATGACCGGACATCGGAATCTTCCGATGAGGCCCGCTGATAGGAAAAAATCACATCATCAGCGTTGAAGTCTTCGCCACTATGGAACTTCACCCCCTTGCGCAGGCTGAACCGCCAGCCCTTGTCGCCGATCGCCTCCCAGCTTTCAGCCAGTGCCGGTTCAACGCCCATATCGGCGTTTCGCCGGACCAGACCCTCATAGACGTTATTCAGAAACCCCAGCACCGGCGCCGTATTGGTCGCATGCGGGTCCATCGTCACCGGATCGGTGGTCGCCGCCCAGCGGAATTCTTTCGCTACTGCCGGGCCTGCCATCACGGAACAGGCCAGTACGGTCGCCATCAGTACAGACTTTCTCGAAGTCATGTTGCTCTCCCTTTCATGTTATGCGGATGCTAATGCCGGGCGCTGCCGAAGACCATCCGGCGGATATCACAAATCTGTGCGTGAGATATCAGGATCAGTCGCCGGATTGCTGCAATTCCAGAATCTGGCGCAGATAATTGGTGTTGGAACGCTGGAGATTTCTGACGCTGGTTTCCAGATGCGCCTTTTCCATCTCAAGTCGGTACAGACGTTTCTCCAGCTGATGCTGTTTGTGGAACAGCTTCTGGTGGCTTCGTTCCGACAGCGACGCAGCTGCCCGGTTAATTTCCGCGTCGCCATCAGTCTCCAGATAGGGGGCCATGACTGACCGGACGATGAAATCAACGGCATCATCCTGAATATGAACCCGGTCACCGTCCCAGACAGCCCAGGGGTCAGACAGCATGGCGATTTCAAAGCTTGGCAGATAATCGACATTCGGATGCGCCTCGACAAATGCCCCTGCTGCGGCCCGCAGGATGGATTTTGAATGCATGTTCGCGACAGAAGCATCCATCGGCCGGAAGGTTGCCATCATCTCGATCGGCGAAACCGTCAGCAAAATATGAAAGTCAGGATGCCCCCGGGTTTGCAGAAGGGCATAGATCTGCTCCAGCGCATCACTGACATCATCGGGACCAAGCAGATGAAACTCGAACCTGTCCGGTTCCTGCTCGATCCAGCGCATCTGGGGTGACCAGTTCAGATAGATGCCAAGTTTGCTGTCCCACCAGGCTTCTGCCAGCCCCAGCGTAATGATGATCGTCTGGCATCGCGTGATCGACCGGTTGCACTCGTTCAGGTATTCCCGTCGTTCCAGCGCCGTCGTAACCGGAAACCGCCGCATCGCATAATGCATGTGGGGATCAAAACAAAGGCCCCGGTCAACTTTGTAGAGCGCGTCTTCGTAATCAACGCTGAACGCCGGATCGAGCGCCCAGCGAAACTCGTTGAGCATCGAGTACGGCGTGTAGCGGTTATCGATGCCCGGCAGAATCGCCAGACGCCCGGCTTCATCATAGATCCGGTGATTGATGACATCGAAACCCATCATGTCGAGGTGACGTTCAACATTACGGGCAAAGCAGGAGCCGATCGTGAATATCGATTCCCCCGGGCGCAGTCTGTGGGCGGTCGTCTGGGCCGGGGTCAGCATGAAACGGTCTTCCGCCTTCACATCACCGTCTCTGCGGTGGTTCGTGCGCCGTTTATTATTCTTGAAAATCCGGATGGCGTCAGAGGCAGACTGTTTCAGAACCGGCATGACACATTTCCGGTTCAGTTATGCTTTTCGGCATCGGCAAACTGCTTCTTCTGGCCGGCTGTCGCTTCCGTCTGGTACTTATCCTTCCAGTCGGAATAGGGCATGCCGTAGACGATTTCACGGGCATCGTCATAAGACAGCTCCAGCCCCTTTTCCTCTGCCGCCGCCCGGTACCATTTTGACAGGCAGTTCCGGCAGAAGCCCGAGAGATTCATCAGATCGATGTTCTGCACATCGGTGCGTTCACGCAGATGCGCGACCAGCGTGCGAAAGGCCGCGGCTTCAAGTTCGGTCTGTGTCTGTTTGTCCATGATCATGTCCCCGGTTGAGTAAGTGGCTGTCCTTCAGGTAAGCGCTGCGATCATATCGACAAGATCACAGACCGGTCACCGTCTCGGCAATCAGCATATCGACGATGGCCTCCAGCGCCTCCTGACGGCTGGCACCTGCTGCTATCGCTGCATCATAGGTCTCGATCTGGCGATGGGCACTGGTGCCGCGGGTCAGGATATTCCGCGCATTGTTGACTTCCTCGACACAATCCAGCGCTTCCGCATCTTCGCTGATCAGGTCCAGAATTTCATCCAGCAGCACATCATAGCCAACAACCGCCCCGGCCCCGAAATCAATCAGCCCGCCATCAAAACCGTATCGCTGGGCCCGCCAGCGGTTTTCAGCCACCAGCATACCGCTGTAGATGCGCCAGCGCTGGTTCTGGGTCCGCAGCCGGAACAGCATCCGCAGCAGACAGACATAAAGCGCTGCAATCGTGATTGTGTCTTCCGCCCGCGTCGCAATATCCGACATCCGCATCTCAAGTGTCGGATAACGGGCGGAGGGCCGGATATCCCACCACAGACGGGTGGCATCCTGAATAACGCCGGCGCTGACCATCGAATCAACATGGCGTTCATAGGCCGAGAAAGAGTCAAAACGGTCCGGCAATCCGGTCCGCGGCAGTTCCTTGAACACGCTCAGCCGATAGGACATCAGGCCGGTGTTCACCCCGCGCCAGAACGGCGACGACGTCGACAGGCAGAGCAGATGTGGCAGGAAATAGCTGACCTGGTTCATCAGGTCGATCCGCATATCCGCATCCTCAATACCGACATGCACATGCATGCCGCAGATCAGCAGCCGCCGGACCACGGTCTGCAATTCCTCCGCCAGCGCGTTATAGCGGTCCTTGTCCGCATGTTCCTGATCCGCCCATTCCGCAAAGGGATGGGTGGAAGCGGCAATCGGTGCCAGACCGAATTCACCCGCCGTCTCGGCAACACAGGCGCGCAGGCTTTTCAGTTCGGCGGTTGCCTCCTTGATGGTACGGCAGGGATTGGTACCGATCTCGATCTGTGATCTCAGAAACTCCGGACTGACTTCGGCACAGGCCGCTGCATTGCAGCGTTCGACCAGATCAGCCGGCGGATCAGCCGCCAGATTTCGCGTCTCCTTGTCGACCAGCCAGTATTCTTCCTCGATACCGACGCTGAATGCAGGTTCCGCATGTGCCATCAGAAATGCCTTTGCTGATAGAGACCGGGATCAGCCAGAACCGGTCCGAGAGAATCGAGCAGGATCGCCGCCCATTTTTTTGCCCCCTCGGGCGTTGAGACCAGATCCTGCCGGATCTCGATCCCGACATGGGGCAGGTCATTGGCAAAGCCGTGGCTGTTGACGGTGTAGGCGACATTCTGCCCGCTGTAGGGTACGTTATCACCGACGATCAATCCGTCGACCTTCGCCAGATTGTCCATCAGCGGCAGTGCGATACGACCGTCATGCCCCCAGAGGATACAGATCTGCCAGGGTCGCCCGACCCCGGTCTCCCGCAGGGCGGGGGTGAAGCTGTGAATCGAGACCAGCGCCGGCGGGCTCTCCTGCTGCCACCGGCCGGTGATCTGATCCCGGATCGCCTGATGATACGGTTCCAGAATCTCCTTTTCCCGCCGCCGCCTGTCCGCCGCCGACAGTCCCCTGTTACCCGGAATCGGTATCCCGTCACTGGCTTCCGGAATTGAGGCCGGTGATCCCGGTGGCCGGTTGCAGTCAATCACCAGGCGGGAATAACCACAGATAACAGCAGCCGCGTTCAGCTCGGCAGAGAGATACCGGGTGACGGATTCCGCACCGATATCCCAGCCGACGTGATCTTCAATAACTGCGCGTTCAAGTGACAGGTTGTCCAGACTGGCCGGGATCCGGTTACTGGCGTGGTCGCAGCAGAGCACCGTCCGCGACAGCCCGTCAGGGTTCAGTACGGTGACCGCCGGACCATCTTCTGTGCCGAGAAGCGGTGCGCCCGTTCCGCTGAGCTGATCAATATTTACATCCATCTGAAACAGATAACCCGACTGACAGAGAATTGAAAAGCCGAGGAGTGTGGAGACAGTGCAAGAAGCCGTGCTATACAGCCATCGCCCCATCGTTGCGTAACATCTCCGCAGTAACATCTGTCTTGCGGGAAACTGACATAAGGAATTCCAATGCGCCGAGCGAGAAATACGAAAATCCTGTCGACCCTGGGGCCGGCAACCGCCAATGAGAAAAGTATCCGCGCCCTGTATCAGGCGGGTGCCGATGTCTTCCGGCTGAATTTCTCGCATGGATCGCACGCCGATCACCGGGCGAATGTCGATATCATTCGCCGGATCGAGGCAGATGTAGAGCGACCGATTGGTATTCTGATGGACCTGCAGGGTCCGAAGCTTCGGGTCGGCAAGATCAAGGGGGGCAAGGTTACCCTCAAGGAAGGGCAGAAATATCGCTTCGACCTTGACCCGACAGAGGGTGATGACAAGCGCGCGCCCCTGCTCCACCCCGAAGTTTTTGCCGTTCTGACGAAAGGCTCGATCCTGCTGCTGGATGACGGCAAGCTCCGGGCCCGGGTCGACAAGGCGCTCGACGATGGTGCCGAGGTTACGCTGATGAACGGCGGTGTCCTGTCAAACCACAAGGGACTGAATGTCCCGAACGTGGTTCTGCCGCTGTCTGCCATGACCCAGAAAGATCGCGATGACCTGCAGTTCGGCCTCGACATCGGCGTCGACTGGGTGGGACTGTCCTTTGTCCAGCGCCCGGATGACGTTGCGGAACTGCGCAAGCTGGTCGCCGGTCGGGCCGCCATCATGACCAAGATGGAAAAACCCGCGGCGATGCTGCGTCTGGACGAGATCATTGATCTGTCGGATGCTGTCATGGTTGCCCGCGGCGATCTTGGCGTCGAATGCCCGCCGGAGGACGTGCCGGCCCTGCAGAAGAAAATTGTCCGGGCCTGCCGGGCCAAGGGACGCCCGGTCGTGGTCGCCACCCAGATGCTCGAATCCATGATCAGCTCCCCCGCCCCGACGCGGGCCGAAGCCTCCGATGTGGCAACCGCCGTCTATGACGGTGCGGACGCCGTGATGCTGTCGGCTGAAACCGCCGTAGGTGAATATCCGGTGCAGGCCGTGGAAATGATGGACCGGATCATCTGCAAGACCGAGAGCGATCCCTATTACCGGGATATCCGGTCGCATGAACAGATCGATCTGGAACGTACCGCAGCTGACGCCATCACCGCCGCCGCCCACCAGGTCGCCAACACGATTGATGCGGCTGCGATTGTGACCTTTTCCAGTTCCGGTTCCACCACATTGCGTGCCGCCCGCGAACGGCCGGAAAAACCGATCCTCGGTTCAACCCCGTATGAGAACATCGCCCGCCGGATGGTGCTGGTCTGGGGCGTTCACTCCAAGATCATGCCGGATGTCGATAACATGGCGGATATGGTGAAAAGCGCCTGTGCGGCGGCCCGTGATGAAGGTTTCGCGCGGCCCGGTCAGCGACTGGTGATTACCGCCGGTGTTCCCTTCGGCACCCCCGGTGCGACAAACACCCTGCGCATTGCCTGGGTCGGCGACTGACCTTGCGCATCCGGGGCCTGCCTGTCGGGCCCCGGAATTCCCTCAGATACGCTCGCGCTTCTGGGCTTCGCGGAGCAGCTCGATATTCTGGCGTGCGCCCGCCGCGTGAGGATTGACCGCGATGGTCTGCTCAAACGCCGCAATTGCCGCATCCTTACGATCCAGCGCCATATTGATCAGGCCGAGACCGGACAGCGCCCCGAAATGCCGGGGCTCCAGTTCCAGCGTCTTCTGAATATCCAGAACCGACCGGTCATAGTCGCCCATCAGGTAATACAGCGTCGCCCGCTTGTTCCAGCCCTCGGCAAACTGGTCATCCAGTTCCACCACCGCATCAAAAGCGGCAAGGGCGACGGGGTAGTCCGCTTCATGCATCGCACGGATACCGCGGCCCATCAGCCGGTTGACGTCCGGGTCATCATGCTGATGCCAGATCGTCCATATCTGATTCTGAAGTATCTGGGCCTGAATGCCTTCGGTCGAGGTCCGCAGCAGTTTGAAGAGCCCCGCCAGCGCCGGGTCATCCTGTCCCGCCTGCGCCGGCATCAGCGAGGCGCTGGCGAACGTGGTGACCGCAATCATCGTGATCGCCGCCTGACGAAGTGAACGAAGCGCTGACCGTATCTGTCTCATACAGAATAGTTGGCCATAGCGTCACAAATCTCCAAGAAGGAAATTCAGCTATTCACGAATTTATGAGCATTAATCGGCGTCGAGAGGATTCGGCCCGCCCGTTCGCCAGTCAAGCAACTGGACGGTATGAACAACCGGAATCTCCGTGCCAGAGCCGATCTGGGTCATGCAGCCGATATTCCCGGCGGCAATGATATCCGGCCCGGTGCTCTCGATATTCCGCAGCTTGCGTTCTTTCAGCTGTCCGGCAATTTCCGGCTGCATCAGGTTGTAGGTTCCGGCAGATCCACAACACAGATGTGCCTCCGGCACGTCCAGCACGGTAAAGCCGGCGCTGGTCAGCAGGTCTTTCGGCAAGCGGGTGATTTTCTGGCCGTGCTGCAGGGAACAGGCCGAATGATAGGCAACCCGCATGGGTTCAGGTGAGACATCGACCTTCAGGTCAAGCTCGGCCAGTACTTCCGTGATGTCACGGGCCAGCCCGGCAATCTGCTCAGCCGGTTTCGCCATCGCCGGGTCTTCGCGGAACATGAAGCCGTAATCCTTGACCGTGGTGCCACAACCGGAGGCGTTGATGACGATGGCATCCACCCCGTCGCCCGCGACTTCGCGCATCCATGCCTCGATATTGGCACGGGCTGAGGCATGGCTGTCATCGACCCGGCCCATATGGTGGGTCAGCGCGCCGCAACAGCCGGCACCTCTGGCAATCACGACCTCGCAGCCATGGCGGGTCAGCAGGCGAATGGTTGCCTCGTTGATTTCCGGTGCCAGCACCTTCTGGGCACAGCCGGTCATCAGTACGACTCGCTTCTGCCGTTCCCCTTCCGCCGGAAAGACCCGGGGCTGATCGAAAGATGATGGCGAGGGAATCGACCGGGGGGCGATCTCCACCATGGTTTTCAGCCGTCCCGGCAGGAATCGGGCAAATGGTCTGGCCAGTATTGCACCTATCAGCGACAACCGGAACAGGGTCGGATTCGGCAGGGTGAAGGCCAGCAGGTCACGCAGCCGCCGCTCCCAGAACGGCCGGCTGTAGGTCTTTTCGATATGCGCCCGGGCATGATCCACCAGATGCATGTAGTTCACACCCGACGGACAGGTCGTCATGCAGGACAGGCAGCTCAGGCAGCGGTCGATATGCTTCACGAATCGCGGGCTTGCGGGCCGGTCATTCTCCAGCACATCCTTGATCTGGTAGATGCGGCCCCTCGGGCTGTCCAGCTCGTCGCCCAGCAGCACGAAGGTCGGACAGGTGGCTGTGCAAAATCCGCAATGAACGCATTTCCGCAAAATGGAGTCAGCGACCTGGATATCCGGGTCATTGAGCTGGGTAATCGAAAAATTGGTCTGCATCAGATGCCCTCATACATCCGGCCGGGATTGAGAATTCCCTTCGGATCAAACTGCAGTTTCAGACTGGCTGTGATCTTTGCCGCGACACCGGTCAGGGGCTCAAACGGCGGCACATCGCCACGCAGGCCGTCCGGTCCGCGCATCAGTGTCGCATGCCCGCCGCATCCGGCAATCGCCTGACGAATGGCCGCAGCACCCGCATCCCCCGTTGCATCCATCGCCATCCAGACTAGACCTCCGGCCCAGTCGAAATAGACCTCGCCCGGACAGACGTCGCTGACCGCAGCCGCCGCAGTTGGCGGTACCGAGACACGCCAGATCGCCTTGTCCGTTCCCGCGAACCAGCTTGCATCACGGATTTCGGTCCAGAGGGTCGCCGAATTGTGACTGTGAAGTTCCTCCACCTCGCCAAACCGGGCCAGCAACGACTTCAGTGCCTCGCAGCGTGCCAGCACGGACGGGGCAAAACCTTCCACCCGGATTGCCGTCACCGCCGTACCGGCACCGGAAACGTAGGAGACCCCGCTTGCTGCGGCGACCGCTGCCGGAAGATGCGCTGCAGAGGAGACTTCGTGCGAGCTTTGAATAGCTGCTGTCATGGCGGCGACACCACCGGCCCTGTCGAGCCCGCTGACCAGCACCGTGTAGGTCTTCTCCGGCGCGGGCAGGACCTTGACCGTGACATCCGTCAGCACCGCCAGCGTGCCCCAGCTGCCCGCCATGACCTTCGGCAGGTCAAATCCGGTCACATTCTTCATCACCCGTCCACCGGACTTGAACTTCTCGCCCCGTCCGCTGATGCCGTGAAAGCCGAGAAAGTGATCCCGGGCAGCCCCTGACTTGATCCGCCGCGGTCCCGACAGATTGGCACCCAGGACACCCCCGATGGTCCCTGCGGAATCACTGCCCAGCAGCTTGCTGAAATCAGGCGGGTCGAAATCAAGTTGCTGGTTGTTCTCGACCAGCAGCCGGTTGATCTCCGCCATCTGGGTGCCTGCACCTGCAGCCAGAATCAGTTCCCCCGGCTCATACAACGTCACACCGGACAGACCGGACAGGTCAAGACCGTGTCCGGTATCAACGACGCGCCCGATACCGCCCTTGCTGCCGGCACCCCGCACCGTCAGCGCCTGCTCGTTTGCCAGCGCCCACTGGATCATTTCCAGCGTCGTCTCGGCGCTCTCCGGTCGTAATGTCTGCATGATCAGAACCTCGGCAGGTCTGCAAAGGGGATCTTGCCGCCGGTAATGTGCAGGCGCCCCATTTCGGCACACCGGTGCAGCGTCGGATATACCTTGCCCGGATTTAGCAGCCCGTCCGGATCAAACACGCATTTCAGGCGCTGCTGATGCTTAAGGTCGTCTTCATCAAACATCTCGCCCATCAGGTCGCGTTTTTCGACACCGACTCCATGTTCGCCGGTCAGCACCCCGCCAACGCGGACACAAAGCTTCAGAATATCGGCCCCGAAGTCCTCTGCCTTGCGCAGGTCATCCGGCTTGTTGGCATCAAACAGGATCAGCGGATGCAGGTTGCCATCCCCGGCATGAAAGACATTGGCGACACCCAGACCGTATTTCTTCGACATCTCCCCCATTTCCGAGAGCACCCGCGGCAACTCCGAACGGGGAATTGTGCCATCCATGCAGAAATAGTCCGGTGACAGACGCCCTACCGCCGGGAAAGCGGCCTTGCGGCCCGCCCAGAAGGCCATGCGCTCTTCCTCGTTCTCGCTGATTCGCACCGAGGATGCGCCGCAGCCCTCGGCGATCTCGCGGACCCGTTCGATCAGATAGTCGACTTCGACCTCCGGCCCGTCCAGTTCGACAATCAGCAGGGAACCGGCGTCGGTCGGATAGCCGACATTCACAAAGGCCTCTGCCGCAACGATGGCCGGGTTATCCATCATTTCCATGCCACCGGGAATGATTCCGGCGGAAATGATGTCGCCCACGCATTTACCCCCCTCGCCCACCGTCGGGAAGGCGATCAGCAGGGCGCGGGCAGTTGACGGCTTCTGAAGGATGCGCACGGTCACTTCCGTGATAATCCCCAGCAGCCCCTCGGAACCGGTGATCATGCCGAGAATATCATAGCCGCCCGAATCAAGATGACGGCCGCCGATGCGCATCACCTCACCTTCCATTGTGACGAATTCCAGTCCCAGAAGGTTGTTCGCCGTCAGCCCGTATTTCAGGCAATGCACCCCGCCGGAATTTTCCGCGACATTGCCGCCAATCGAACAGGCGATCTGGCTCGACGGGTCTGGTGCATAGTAAAATCCGCGATGTTCCACCGCTTTGGTAAGGGCCAGATTGGTCACACCGGGCTGGGTTACGACACAGCGGTTGTCCCAGTCTGTCTCCAGAATCCGGTTGAACTTGCCAAGGCCGAGCGTGATCGCATCGGCCAGCGGCAGGGAGCCCCCGGACAGCGAAGTGCCCGCCCCGCGGGGGACAATCTTGACCTTGTGTTCGTTGCAGTAACGCATGATCCGGGCCACCTGGTCGGTGGTTTCCGGCAACACGACGATCAGCGGCAGCTGCCGGTAGGCGCTGAGACCGTCGCAGTCATAGGCCCGCAGTTCGTCTTCATCGACGATGACCCCCTCGCCCGGGACGATATCACGCATCGCCGCGATGATCTGATGTCGGCGATCAAAGACTGACTGGTCTGGTTCAGGCATCTGCATGGTCTGTCCTCCCGGCGGTGGTCTGCGAGTGTAGCCACCTTTATACCGGAGAGATAGGCCATGACATTAATGACCCCACAAACAAAAAACCGCGCCATGAGGCGCGGTTTCCGTTCTGCGGAAGGATCCGGCAGTTCAGCCCTGACGGGCCTTGAACCGCGGATTGCGCTTGTTGATGACATACACCCGACCATGACGGCGGACGATGCGGCAATTCTTATCCCGCGCTTTCGCAGACTTGAGCGAATTCCGTACTTTCATTGCAAACCCCTGCGTCAAAACGCGGCTGTGTTCGAGAGCGCCGGAAAATAGGGGGTCGATCTCGGGCTGTCAACGCTGTCGTGACGGAAAGTTACATTACTTCCGCAGACGGCTTCATCGCATGGTAGCGATAGACCCGCAAAGCCCCGCTGTCGAGGGCACTGACCCGGGCGAGCCAGTATTCGCATTCGCGGATCATGTTCATGGCAAAGCGCCGTTCAACCTTCCCCGGCGTCAGGCTGTCGAGCAGGCGAAGCCAGCCAGAGAGCACCATCGAGCGATACTCATCAGTGATGTCTTCGGCAACCCGCACCTCAAAGTCGCGTTCCGCCAGCGCCGCATGCACCTGCTTCGCCGTCCAGAGCGGATTGACGACCCGGTCTGCCGTCATCCATTTGCGCACCGTTTCTCCCGGGTCTCCGGGATGGGCCAGCACAAAGTCGGTGAACTTGAGATGGCCACCATGCCGGAGTGTCAGGTGACAGGCATCGAACACCGCGCCTTTGTCAGCAAATTTGTAAAAGGTCTCAAAGGCATAGACGCCATTGAATTTCCGGGCTTCAAGCCTGATCCGGTCCGGATCGTACCAGCTGACCGGGGCACGCCGCCCGAGACCCTGCTTGATCGAGGTCTCCTTGCCGATTTCCGCCAGCGCCTCGCTGGTCTCCATCCCGGTCATCCAGACGCCAAACGCCTTGTTGATACCGCGAACCGCGCCGCCAATTCCGGCACCCAGATCGAGAAAGCTTTTCTCTGACGACGGCAGCATCGCCTTGACGAAATCCGTGGTGTATTCAAGACCGCCCGGTACCAGGATGTCATCACCCCAAAGCCGCTGTGCCATATCGAGCCGCCATTCAGGCCAGCGGTCGTCCAGGTCAGCAACCGAGGGAAATTCCGGCGCAGGCATGGGGGTGTAGCCCGCGGCACGCGCGGCCTCGTCGTTTTCCGTCATCTCCGGCGGGCGGTTCTTTGGCGTAAAGACCTCTACCGGCTGTCCGTTCTGCCAGACCGGGTCCTGATCCTCACCTTCCCACCAGGCGCGCAAACGGTCGACAAATCCTGGTCCGTCGCCTGACAGTTGCATCTGGAGTCGCTGCCTCTTCTCTTCTGTCTCCCGGTTTCCGGATAAACCGATAGCGGGGATAATCCTGTCGCAGGATTACGGAATCAAGTAAGGATGATCCACACCCCCGCTGTGGGCTTGCAGCCCGTCGGCTGCTCATGCAATGGTTTGCAAGGTCGATCCCGACCCGCAACCGGATATACATCTTGTCACAGACTGAACCGAAAAGGCGCGGATTTTCCGGTGCTGCCAAAGGCGCACTGCTGATGATCGTGGCGACCCTGTTCTTCGCCAGCATGCATACCTCTATCAAATATGTCGGCGAGATGGGAATTCATCCCTTTCAGATCGCCTTTTTCCGCAATCTGTTTGGCATGCTGGTTATCATCCCCTGGATCATCCGCTTCGGGCTGCTGCCCTTCAGGACTGAACGGGCGGGTTTGCATGGCCTGCGCGCCATCATCAATGCAGCCGCCATGCTGTGTTTCTTTACCGCCCTGACCATTACACCGGTTACCGAGGTTACCGCGCTGGGCTTTTCCGTGCCGATCTTCGCAACCATTCTGGCGACGATCATTTTTGGCGAAAAGGTCGGCATCCGGCGCTGGTCGGCAACCATCGTCGGGTTTTGCGGTGTCCTGCTGATCCTGCGCCCCGGCTTTCAGGAAATCGGCCTGGGCCAGTCGCTGGTCATCTTTGCCTCTCTCGTATGGTCAGCGGCACTGATGGTCATCAAGGTTCTCGGCAAGACCGAATCCAGCGTCACCATTACCGCCTATATGTCGCTGTTCATGACGCCGCTGACCCTTGTCCCGGCGCTGTTTGTCTGGGTCGCACCGGAGCCACATCACTACATCTGGTTTATTGGCATCGGGCTCTGTGGCGGTGCCGGACAGATGCTGATGGCCGAAGCCCTCAAATCCGCCTCGACCAGCGTCGTCATGCCCTTCGACTTCTTCAAGCTGATCTGGGTCGCAGCAATCGCCTTTGTCGTGTTCGGTGAAATCGCAGACATCTTTACATGGGCAGGCGGGATGATCATCTTTGCGTCAACGGCCTACATCACCTATCGCGAACGCAGACAGGAACAGGTCATCGCACCCAAGGCTGACCTGTCCTGAACCGGAAAGCAGCATGAACAGAAAGCAGCGCAGAGCACTGGAGAAAAAAGGCGGCGCAGCCCCGGCCCGGCAACCGTCACAGTTCAGCGGTGGCAATACCGGCGGCACGCTGTCGCACCTGCTCGCCCGCCCCCCGTCAGACACAGGTCCGTCGCCTGCCGACATCATGGCACGCGGCTATGCGCTCTATCGCGACGGGCGGCTTGGTGCCGCAGAAAAACTGTTCGATCAGGTTCTTGCCCGGCAGCCGGGAGACACCGACTCACTGCATATGAAAGGTGTTCTCCGGTATCTGGAAAATGACTTTAGAAGTGCCGTTCAGTTTATTGAAAAGGCTGAACAATCACAGATTAAAAAAGATCCGAACATTGCCAATAACCTTGGCCTGGCACTGGTTGGGCTGAAGAATTTCCGGGAGGCCAGGCATGCCTTCGACCGGGCACTTGCCCTTGCCCCGGATTTTGCCCAGGCCTGGCATAACAAGGCAGCCGCCCTGATTCCGGACGAGCGCTACGAGGATGCGGTCACCGCTCTCAACAAAGCCGCAAAGCTGCTGCCTGACCATCCGGAGACGGAGGCAGCACTGGGCGATGTCCTGCTGCGTCTCGGGCAACAGCAGGCTGCGGAAACCCACCTGCGCCGGGCACTTGAACTGAAGCCTGAACTGACCGAAGCCCGGGCCAATCTCGCGGTCTGCCTGATCGACCAGATCCGGCTGGATGAGGCCATCGGAGAGCTGGCAGGAATTATCGACGCAGAGCCGGAGCATGCCAAAAGCTGGTTCATGCGCGGCACAGCCGAAGCCCTCGCGGGCCGCAGGGATAACTCGGCGGAGGCTTTTCAGAAAGCCCGGGAACTTCAGGTTCAGGCATTCCGGCAAAATGAGCTGCGGCGCGAGAAGGTCTATATCCAGCTTTCCCGTCGCTGCAACCTGCGCTGCACCATGTGCGGACATCACATCTGGGAATCAAACGAAGGCTTCATGACGATGGAGCTGTTTGAGCGGGCGCTTGATGAATGTGCGGCGAACGGCCTGTTCGAGATCGTTATCCTCGCGGCACAGGGGGAGCCTTTCCTGCATCCGAAGATCTTCGAGTTTCTTGAATATGCCGTGGGGCGCGGTTTCCATGTTGGTATTGTCTCAAACGGCACGCCCTTTACCGAAGAACGGGCTGACCGGCTTGCCGGTACCGGCATCGATTTCATGCAGTTCTCCTTCGCCGGCTGGGACAAGGAGAGTTATGAGACGACCTATGTCGGCGGCAAGTTCGAACAGGTCACCCGGAACCTGCGGCACATCGCCGACGCCCTGCAGAAGAAACGCTCGCGGACCCAGCTGACGGTCAAAGCGGTCACCTCAACTGATTCCTCGGACTTTGTCCGCAAGACACAGGAATTTCTGGATAACCTTGGCGATTTCCGTGTTCTCCCGGTCACACCGAACAATTTCGGCGGAACCATGAAGATCGGCAGGTATGACGAGGAAACGGAACTCTACAGCTATCGCGACGTGAAGCATTCGTCACTGTCAGTCTGCAAGATCCTGACCCAGTCCGTCGGCATCTATTTCGATGGCCGGGTCACCGCCTGCGGCTGTTACGACGCCAACGGACAACTGGAAATCGGCAATATCACGCAGGAAAGCCTGAAAGACATCATGCAGGGCAAAAAGTTCCGGCGTATCCTCAAGGCCTTCGAGAAAGGCTCCGTCGGGCATATCCCGCTCTGCAACAAATGCGATGACCCGTACGGGAGCGCAAATTTCTGACGGCAAACCGCGGGAAAACCTAAGGGAATTATTAGGTTCTGCCGTTATATTCTTCCCGACAGTTACCACTGTCGCGGAAAACTCTGAATGTCAGACGGACTGAATCAGGAACTGCGGGCGAATACGCTGCTGTTTGTCTCCTCCAAATTCATGACTGCTGCCGGTATTGCCGGACTGCAAGCAGGCAGTGCCCCGTTCAACCTGCATAAACACACCATCGACGGCAATACCGTCGCCCGCCTCGCCCCCTGGAGCGCCAACGCCGGTGAGCTGCCACTACTGGGCTACTGGGTACCACAGGGCGGGTCCTGCCTGGTTCCCGTCGACCCGGGTGCCCGGATCTTCGTTTTCACGCCGGATTTCAGCGGCTGCCACATCCGTGTCGACCAGATCGATGCCGGAAGCTACCGGGTCTACCATGTTCAGGGTGGCGGCAATTACATGCAGACGGAGTATCAGAAGGGCCCCCATGATCATGGTCTTGGTCTCGCCGGACAACTGGATTTCGAGGATTACGGAACGGCGCAGCTGCCCCGTGCCTTCGCTTTCCTGAAGTTCGAAAACACCGAATGGAAAATCTATTATCAGAGCCAGAACGGCGTCGGGCTCGGATTTGCAGAGGGCGTGCTGCGCGCCATCGGACAGCAAACCGTGCGCGGCGGCGGCATCAAGGATGTGGCCAGGCTAAATGCCTGACCCGTCGGCGGCATTGATCAGGGCATCGATCTCTGCCTGGGTATTGGGCGGTCTGGCGCCATTGATGATTGACGCGATCTTCTCCAGCAGACGCTTTATCAGGGCCAGCCGGTCATTGACCAGAAGGCGCAGATGCTCCGGCGGAAGGGTTGCCGACGCCGCCCCGATATCCTCAATCGCCTGCACTATCGCGCCATTAACCCGGTCGACCAGTTGCTCAAACGGACCGATGACGACTTTCGGCGCGTTCTCATAGGCCCAGACAGCCAGCTGGCGGTCAGAGAACGTACTCTCGTTAAAATGCTCGCAGTAGGTCCTTGGCTGCCAGTCTCTGGCATCCTCAAGGATTTCAGGCATGTCCGGAGCCATCTCCAGCAGCATGACCACCTCGTTAAAATGGTTGAGGTAATCTGTCGCCAGCAACGACGTCCGGTTGATATTCTTCCCTTCCACCAGACGCCGGTAGGTTCTGGTAAAGCGGAAGTCCCGGGGTTTCATGAGGAGACCATAATTCGTAGCCACATCTCTCGCCATTGTGGATAACCGTTCATTCCGAAGCCGGTCGTGAGAACGCCATCGAAGAATCTTTGTTCTGGCTGCGACGATCGACTAGGGTCTGTGGAACTGAATAATGACCGTACAAATGGGAGACGTCCGAATGAAAATCACCAGTGTAAAGCCGCTGCATATTGGCCAGTTCATGTTCGTCCGGATCGATACAGATGCCGGTATCCACGGTGTCGGTGAAGCCGGTGCCTGGGGGCAGACGCAAGCATCAGGGGCCGCCATTAACCGCTTCGCCGAATATCTTGTCGGCAAGGATCCGCGCGCTGTCGAACATCACTGGAACGTCATGCATCGTTTCAGCTATTTTCAGGGACTGGCCATCAATGCCGGTATCTCGGCCATCGATATTGCGCTGTGGGACATCAAGGGCAAGGCGCTGAATGCGCCGGTCTACGAGCTGCTTGGCGGCCCGACCCGCGACAAGGTCCGTGTCTATGGCCATGTCTATGGCGAAACCATTGATGACGTGCTGGCCGAATGCGTCCGCAAGAAGGAAGCCGGTTTCACGGCACTTGGTCATCTCAATCCGTTCCTCGACGAGAAAGAGGACGCGACCTATTTCAAGTCTCACATCACCAAGATGCGCGACGCCATCGACAATGTCCGCCGGATGCGTGAAGCGGTCGGCGATGACGTTGACCTTTGTATCGAACTGCATCGTCGCCTGACCCCTGCCGAGGCCGTTGTCTTTGCCCGCGGTGTTGAGGAATTCACCCCGATGTTCCTGGAAGATCCGATCCGTCCGGAGGGGCCTGACGGGATGGTCCGGGTCGCCGACAAGATCCATATCCCGATTGCCACAGGCGAGCGTTTCTCGACAATTTACGAGTTTCAGGCACTGATCGCCCGGGGTGGTGTCGAATATGCCCGTATTGATCTCTGCCTCTGCGGCGGCATCACCGGGGCCCGCAAGGTCGCCGCACTGGCCGAAGCCTTCCATGTACAGGTTGTCCCGCATAACCCGCTGTCACCGGTCGGGCTGGCCGCCTGCATGCAGCTTGATGCATCGATTCCGAACTTCGCAATTCAGGAATATGCGACCGGGTTTGAAGCCGGCATCATGAAGTCCGGAGATACCCATCTCGGGGCCGACATCGTTGATGATCTGCCGGTACCGGAAAACGGGTTTGTCCCGATTCCCGACCGTCCCGGCATTGGTATTGATCTGGTGGAAGACGCCGAAACCCGCCGTCCGCCGTTTGTGAAGCCCATCGTGATGCGCCCGCATCGCGACGGCTTCGTTGTCGATCAGTAAGCAGCTCTGAAGGCCGTCCCTCTCTCCGGGGGCGGCCTTCACAGGCTTCCGGCAGGCCAGGCTACATCCAGGTGCCGGCCGTGATATGAACGCGACCGCCCGTCCCGATCTTGAACCGGGCGATTCCCGGCTCGCGCCAGGTATCGATGCCGCCCATGTCGAGGCTGGTGAATCCGTCTTCCGCCAGCTTCACCATGCCTCGCCACAAAGCCAGATTCTGCGAGTTGACTGTCCTGCCTGCCTTCGCGGTCCAGCCCATGTAATAGGTCACAGTTCGGCCATGTCCCAGAAACAGGGCACCTGACAGAACGTCACTGCCACGGGAAACCGTGACTGCCAGCAGATCACGCTGGCGACGCACAAGCTGATGAAACGCCGTTGCGGTGGCACCGGACGGCCCGGAAAACCGGCGACGACGCCGCATCGCATCATACTGACGGACCGCCTGTTCAACAGCTGTCCCGCCGCGGGCAAACTTCACCTTCAGACCGGCCTTCTCTGCCTGCGACAGGGCGTTGCGCCATTTGCCGTCCAGTGCAGCGCGCATATCAACCACTGGCGGCGTCAGATCCGCAATAACTGTCGGATATCCGGTTACCACCTGACGCAGACCAAGCTGGCGCAGGAGAGCCTGCGTTTCCGGCCCGTCTTCCAGCTCCGGCATCCAGCGGGGAAACTGCAGAATCTTTCGCGGCCATCGCTCCCGGACCAGATGAAGGGCTGTGCGTCTCTCCTCCCGGCTGGCCTCCGGCAGGAAAACAGGTCCGCGAAGAATTTCCGGAACAGAAACGCAACCCAGATATTTCTGGCCGAAAACCTGCACCAGACCAACCGGCGCTTCCCCGGATCTGATCAGCCCGCGCGTCACCGACCGGCCTGCTGCCTGCCGGACCGCCTCACCATAGGTCCAGCTCTGCTCCAGCACGCTGTCCGGTATGGCATCAAACAGGCGTTCCCATGCCGCCTGCCCTATGGCATCAAGTTCAAGCGTGACGGAGGCGGGATGGACAGCACCGCCGCTCATGCGATACTGCCCTGGAAATGTCGCGCAAACAGACCAAAGCCATCAACGGGGTTACAGCCCCCGGCCCCAGATTCACCCGCTGGGCGTTCTGGTATTTCATGCTGCATGTGGCGGTTCCCGTGATGACCGTTGCCAGCCTGCTGGATATCGGTCTGTGGTATCTCTCCCGCACTGCGGGTACGGGATGTTACGCCCTGCTCTGCCTTGTCCTGTAGCGGTCAACGCAGGCCGTCTTCCCCGATAATATCCTCAACCTCCAGGCCGCCCACTCTCGGATGCGGGCGCCCGCCCGTGGTCATGGCCAGCCAGAACACGATTTCATCCGGCTTCGGGCCATCCGGCACCCCGACCTCGATCGCATCGAAATGGCTGCGGACATAACAGGCGTCCTTGTGATGCAGGGGAATATCGATCCGCACCCCGGCGCTGCCCATCTTGACCGAAGACGGTACCAGTGACTTGGCGCTGCCCAGCAACTCGCGCATGCCATAGCCGCCCGGCACATGCCAGAGCGCACAATGCTCCAACTCTCCGTTAACGCCGACGACAGCGGCCTTGCCATAACTTTCAATCGCCGCCACATCGCCACCAAGGGCACTGACCAGCCGTTCCGACATCTCAAGACCAAGCGGATTCAGGGCGGCCATCATTGTGGTGATATCCTCGACATATTCACCGGCATAAGGATTTGCCAGAACCGCACCGATTGCCCCTTTGAGAATCGGATCGTCGCGATCCGGCCCGCCGTCATGGTTGATTTCCTCAACAGTGAGCAGGATTTTACGGACATTGATCAGGTCACTGGACGTCATGCAGGAGTTCCTCCGAAGTTGCCTGAAAAAGATGCCACAAATTTGTGTCCGTCGGCGAAGTTATTTCATTAGAAATATGCACTAGATGTATTACATTTGAAGTGATGTTCCGGTGCAGGGTCGTGAAACCCTCCCGGCAACAGCATCTTCGCCATGATTGAGACACAGAACACTGTATGATCCAGGCGATCCCGGGGAGCAACTGCTGCGATGAACATTATCCGTCTGGCCATCAAGCAACCGACAGCCATCGTCGCTGTCGTCGCCATGATCATACTCTTCGGCATTGTTGCCCTGCGAACCATCCCGATCCAGCTGACCCCCGATGTCCGCCAGCCGGTCCTTCAGGTCACGGTTGACTGGCCCGGCGCCGCCCCTGCCGATGTCGAGAACGAGGTTACCTCCCGGCTTGAAGAAGAACTGGGCGGTCTGGAAGGCCTGGTCGACATGGAAAGCCAGTCACAGCAGGGACGCTCCCGCGTGACACTGGTTTTTTCTGTCGCTCAGGACATGGATAAAGCCTTCGTTCTGGTCTCCAACCGTCTTATCGGCATTTCCGGCCTGCCCAGCGAGGCAAATCCGCCGTCAATCCGGACATCCGGTTCAGAAGACAATCCGATCGCCCGTATCGCCATCCAGTTATTGCCCGGGAACACACAGAATATCGAGAATTACGGTGACTTCATCGAGGATGTCGTCATGGACCGGCTGCAGCGCATTCAGGGCGTCAGCCAGGTCTACCCCTGGGGCGGAACCGAACGGGAATTGCGAATCATCATCGACCCGGAGGCAATGGCACGGTTTGGCCTTACTGTGCCGGGCATCCTGAACGCTCTGCGCGGTGCCAATGCATCCGTCTCTGCCGGATCCGTGGATGAGGGAAAACGTCGCTATATCGTGCGCACGGAGTCCGAGACAACCACGGTCGATCGCGTCAATCAGGTGGTTCTGCGAACCCAGCAGGACCGTAACCTCGGCGGGCTGAGCCGGGTAACCGTCGCCGATATCGGAACCGTCGAGTTTGCCTACAAGGAATCCACCAGCCAGCGGCGCTATCTCGGCAATCAGACCGTGGCGCTCAATGTGGTCCGCGAACGCGGGGCCAACGTTATCGAAACCATGCGTCAGGTACGGGAAACCATTGCCGAACTGAATGCCGGTGTCGTCAAGCGCAGCGGTCTTGAACTGACCATGATCTATGATGACACCACCTATATCGACCAGGCCATTGAACTGGTCACCGGCAACATCTGGCTGGGTGGTGCCCTGGCCGCAATGGTGCTGATGACCTTCCTGCGTTCCATCCGTGCAACACTGGTCGTCAGCCTCGCCATTCCGGTCTCTGTCGTCGGCACCTTCGTTGCCATGTCTGCGCTCGGTCTCTCCATCAACGTCATCTCGCTGGCCGGGATTGCTTTTGCGGTCGGAATGGTCGTCGATGCCGCTATTGTCGTGCTTGAGAATATCTACCGGCACCGGCAGGAGGGGAAAACCGCACCCGACGCCGCCTATATCGGGGCCAAACAGGTCTGGGGGGCGGTGTTCGCCTCGGCACTGACCACCGTTGTCGTGTTTATCCCCATTCTGCTGCTGGATCTCACTGCCGGGCAGCTGTTCCGTGATATCGCGGTTGCGATTTCCGTATCGGTTCTGCTGTCACTGCTGGTTGCCATCACCGTCATCCCGGCCTTGTCGAGCCGCCTGCTGGCCAATTCCGGCAGCCTGACCGGCAAGCGTCTGAGACTGCCGGGAATCGATCATTTCGCCCGCTTCTTTGTGGCCTCACTCGACCGCTATACCGGGTTTATTGCCCGTCAGAAACTGGCGGCCATTGCGGTGGTCACGGTGGTCGTCATCGGGGCCGGCACCGCCACCTATGTCTTCCTGCCACAACTGGATTACCTGCCGGACGGCAACCGCAATTTCGTGATCGGTCGCGTTCAGCCGCCACCCGGCTATAACCTGGCAGCCTCCACCCGGGTTGCGGAAGAAATTGAAAAATCAGTGAAATCACTCTGGGCCTCCGAATCCGGCCCGGTATCAGAGCCCGGCAGCCCGCCGAAGATTGAGCACTTCTTTGTTGTGTCGTTCCGGGACCAGACATTCGTTGGCGCGACGGCAGTGGACGGCAGTCGTGTCGCCGAACTTATTCCCCTGCTCCGCCAGCCGGTCTTCCGCGAGCCGGGCAGCCGCGGATTTATCACCCAGGCATCTCTGTTCGGCCGGGGCATCGGCGGATCAAGGTCGATCGAGCTGGATATCACCGGGGAAAACCTGGAAGAACTCATCGCCTACGGACAACGCGCTGATGAGCTGATTGCCAAAATCCTGCCGCGCAGCGGCGGCACACAGGTGCGTCCGCTTCCCGGTCTTGAGCTGGGGGCGCCGGAAATCCGTGTCATTCCCAACCTTACGCGGATATCCGAGGCCGATATGACGGCGCGCGATCTGGCGACCACGGTCGATGCCTTCAATGACGGGGTGCGGATTACCGAAATCACCATCGGCGGACGGCGTATGGACCTGATGCTGCAGGGGCCGGTATCCAACGTCACCCAGACCCAGGGCATCAGCAACCTGCCCGTCGTCACCCCCAACGGCGATATCGTTCCCGTCAGTTCCCTGGCAGAGGTCAGCATGACCGCCGGGCCAACCGAAATCCGCCACAAGGACCGGGCGCGGGCGATCACCCTGCAGATCCGCCCGGACAACACCATACCGCTGGAAACCGCCGTCGAGATGATCCGGACAGAAGTGATCGACAAGATGCGCGCCGAGGGACTGCCGGACGATATCAAACTTCAGCTCTCCGGCGCAGCCGATGACCTGTCGGCAACCTGGCAGGCACTGCAATACAGTCTGCTGGTCGCCATTATCATCGTCTATCTGGTGATCGCGATCCTGTTTGAAAGCTTTGTCTATCCGTTCATCATCATGCTGTCTGTCCCGCTGGCGACGGCCGGTGGAATTGGCGGTCTGGCACTACTGAATATCGGCGGGTATCAGCCGCTCGACATGCTGACCATGCTGGGGTTTGTGATTCTGATCGGTATCGTGGTGAACAATGCCATCCTGCTGGTCGATCACAGCCTGTACCTGTTCCGGGAGACGGGACTGTCCGCAGTCGATGCCATCTGTACGGCAACCCGGCAGCGGGTCAGGCCGATCTTCATGTCCTCGCTGACCAGTATCTTCGGCCTGCTGCCGCTGGTGTTCATGCCCGGTGCGGGCTCGGAACTCTATCGCGGGCTGGGTTCTGTGGTATTGGGAGGACTGACACTCTCCGCCCTCCTGACCCTGCTGGTCATCCCGCCCCTGATGTCGCTGTTCATGCGCGAGACAGCAACCTCCCCGGCTTCGACACCGGTACTGCAGGGAGCGGATGACTAAGCCGGGACGACCAGTATCCCGTCTCCGGCTCGCCGCCGCCATTCTGGCGGCGGCCCTGTTTGTCGCTGTCGCACCTTTCCGGGACAACGGGACGGCAGCGAATGAAATTCCGGTTGATCTTGAACTCATACTGGCGGTCGACATTTCAGGCTCGATGGATTTCGACGAACTCCAGATCCAGCGTCGCGGCTATGTCGAAGCACTGCGCCATCCTGATGTCATCCGCGCTATAGAGAGCGGCTTTCTCGGACGGATCGCCATATCCATGGTTGAGTGGGCCGGTCCTGCCAGTCAGCGGACCGTCCTGCCCTGGCGACTGATTGAAACCGGCGAGGATGCGATCAGCGCCTCGGAGGTTCTGGGTGCCCAGCCGATCAATAATATGCGTGGAACATCAATCTCCGGGCTGCTGAACTACACCCGCGATATGTTCACCGGCAACGGCTATAGCGGCACCCGGCAGGTGATTGATATTTCCGGTGACGGCCCCAACCGGTCCGGAGGGCTGGTCACCGCCGCGCGCGACCGGACCCTGGACAAGGGGATTATCATCAATGGCCTGCCAATCGTGCTCAGCCCCGGCATCTGGTCAACCTCCGCTTTGTCTCCGGACGAGCTTGCGCTTTATTACGAAGACTGTGTCATCGGCGGTTTCTCCTCCTTCATCATCGCCGTTCAGGCGAAGGAAGAGCTGGTGACGGCAATCCGCCGCAAGATGATTCTGGAGATCGCCTCCGCAACCCCGCGGATCATCCCTGCCGCCATGCAGCTCACAGAGCCGCGCATCGATTGCCTTATCGGTGAAAAGCGCTGGCAACAGCGAATGCAGCAGGAAATCGAATAACCGGCCTGTATATCCCGCCGGGAAGGCTGTTGTTTTCAGTTCGACCAGCAGGACCGGACGGGTGCCGGATTATATTCCGCAGCCCGGCCAACCGGATCGTCAGCGATCAGTACATCACCGGCATGTCTGACGATCAATTCCTGCAGACCAGGTCTTGCAGGCAGGGCATCCGGCCATCTCTGCGCCAGCGCCAGCACCAGTCTGGCGTAGGTCACATCACCCCCGTGCCAGGCATCAATGAACTCGCAATCCGGGGTCGACAGGCGGGCAGGATCCAGAAAGTCCTGGAAATCGGGAATCTCCCGCTGCATTGCCGCACGCCAGTCCTGCAGCCACTGTGTCCATTCGGGATCCGATAATAGGACATTATACAGACTTGGGGAAACCGGCGGAGAGATCACGATAAGACTGATGCCCGCCTCCGCAAACCGGCGTTTTATTTCTGCCAGAAAACCGATGCGTTGTTCGGCAACAGAAAAATCGGTATCGAAAATGCCACTGTTCGCGGCCATGTCCGCTTTCATGATTGAGTAGTTATCCTGAAATCGCTCTTCTCGCGACGGTCCGGTCAATGAGAAATCGTAGTTCGACCCGTCAGGACCAAAGCCCTTTTTATCGAGCACTGCATTTACCCCGACAAGCGAGAGCCCGGCATGACTGGAGGCCGCCCTGCCAGAAACAATCTCCGCAATATCCGGAAATGACAGCCGGTCCTGTCGCAGCAACTGAAATGGCACTGACATCGGCGACATTTCCCGGGAAATGTCGTACTGCCTGGCAGAGACAAGACCCGGTGACCAGTCATTCGCGTAACGCCAGAAATCCGCAACAAACAGAATGGTCTGCGGACTGTGCGCCTGATGCAGCGCCGAGGTCAGGTCAGACAGCTTCTCTTCTGTTCCGGAGATGCCGCCGAAATTGTAGAACCGGGTCGCGAAAAATGACGACCTGAACTGCATTGACCGCGACGAGCCATAGCTGACCACGGCAGGCTTCACATCAAGGTACCGGGCCTTGTGATAGGCCTCAACACCCCAGGAGAAACCATTATACAGCAATGGCTGTGCTTCTGCTCTCGCCGAGACCTCCCGGATATCAGTGGTCTCGCCGGCCCGCCACGAAAATACAAGACCGCCAACCGCCCCGACAAAACCAATGACCAGGGAAACCAGCGACATCAGAAGGAACGGACGCAGAAAGTTCATCGGCCGGGCATCAGAACTGAAAGTACAGGAACGTGCGGTCGCGGACAGCAGACAGGACGGCAACCCACAGCATGATCGAAACCCCGATCCCGCACAGCATCCCGGCAGTCCGGCTTCCCGCAATCGATACAACCAGATTCTGAACACTGAATGATCTGAACATCCGGCCCTCTTTCAGCCCGGACAGGATTTCATCAAACCTTGGCACCAGCAGGCAAAGCCCGAAGGCAGCCAGCAGCATGAGCAGGTCTGTCGCCTGAAACACCCGTTCGCCATCCCATTGTACCGGCACCGTGAAGCTGGCAAGGACAGATCCCGCCATGCCGGGCAGTCGGCTGATCACTGTCTCCGGTATCATCACACCACCAGACCCGGCAAGCGACGCATACATCGCACTTGCCCCCGGCAAGGTTTCTGCCCGAAACAAGACCCAGGCAAGCGCCACCCCGATAAAAGTAAAAACCCATCCGGCCCAGCGCGGGAGAGCAGGACGCCAGGCCACTGCAGATCTTATCCAGAGATGATTGAGACAAAGCATCAGACCATGGGCACCACCCCAGAGAACGAAGGTCCAGCCCGCCCCGTGCCAGAGCCCGCCAATCAGCATCACAATCAGAAGATTCACATACCGCCTGCGGGATGCCCCCCGGCTTCCCCCCAGCGGGATATAGACATAATCACGCAGGAAGGTTGATAGGGTGATGTGCCACCTGCGCCAGAAATCGATGATTGACTGCGCCTTGTAGGGCGATCTGAAGTTCATCGGCAGACTGATGCCAAACATTGCAGCCAGCCCCAGCGCCATATCCGTATAGCCGGAAAAATCAAAATAGATCTGAAGGGTAAACGCCATCAGGCCGGCCCAGGCTTCAAACAGGCTCAGCAGCGTTCCGGACTCGACGATGCCAAAGGCCCTGTCCGCCATCGGCGCCAGACTGTCTGCGATGACGATTTTCTTGAACAGACCGAGCACAAACAGGGTTATCCCGGTTGCCATCAGCGGTGATGAAAACCTGCCGCCAAGCCTGCTTCTGAATTGCGGTGCCACATCTGAATGCCGGACAATCGGACCGGCGATCAACTGCGGAAAGAAACTCACAAAGACAGCGTATTCCAGCAATCCGCCGCTGCCCTCAGCCTGGCCGCGATAGCAATCGACCAGATAGGCAATCTGCTGGAATGTGAAGAAAGAAATGGCCAGGGGAAGCAGGATATCGGGCGCTGACCAGCCGGTATGAAAAAGATCACCGATCTCCGACACCAGAAATCCGGTGTATTTGAAGATGCCGAGCAACAGAATGTTAAATGTTACTCCGACAGCCAGCAGGCCCTTTCCCGGGTATCGGCGCAACAGTTCGCCACAGCCGTAATTGAAGACAACAGAACCAGCCAGCAGCCAGAGGTAGTCAGCGTTCCAGTACCCGTAGAAAAAAAGCGAGACGACCAGCAGCACTGCAAGCAGCGGCCTGACCGACCCCCGGAACAGCCATCTGGCACCATAAAAGGCAACAAGCGACATCGGCAGGAAAATGAAGATGAATTCGAGACTGTTGAAAAGCACCCGCAGCCTTGTGCCTGTTTCTGACCGTTAAATAGCCGGTGAAATGTTCAATGAAGGTCATCGAAAAGCAATCGCGAATGCCACAATATCACGCCTGATGGTATCAGATGGCATCTGCGGGTCGTTACGAAACAGCCCGCCCCTGTCATAAAACCGTCAATAGTAGCGTGTTTTCTGCCTGCAGATTTCCAAACATGAAAGCAGATATAAACTGATGCGCACCATTCTTACCGGCCTTTGTGGCCTGATGCTGTCAACAGGGATGGCCTCCGCCCTTGAACTGAAAGAAATCGGCTCAGCCCGGATCGGTGTTGGCGAAGGTTATGCCGAAATGCTGCGATATCAGTCCGCCACCGGCATGATTATCGTGACCTCGTCTGCCAAGGGACAACTTTCCCGCATCGACATCTCAAACCCGTCTCACCCTTTAAAGGCGGCTCCGCTTGACCTGGAGGGTGGCGAAGTCACGGCTGTAGCAATCCACCGCGATCTCGTTGCCGCCAGCACACCCGGCAAGAAAGCAGGCGATGCCGGGCATATCATCCTGTTTGGCAAGGGCAGTCAGCGCCTGGCGACCGCTGAAACCGGGCCGCTGCCAGACAATCTGGCCTTCTCGCCGGATGGGCGCTTTGTCATTTCAGCCAATGAAGGCCAGCCGTCAAAGGATTACAAAACCGATCCGGCGGGCGGCTTCACCATCCTTGATCTGATCGACGGCCCCGACAAACCGCGTGTCCGCCAGGTCTCGCTCTATGGTAGCCAGATGCCTGACGGCGCACGCATCGTCAAACCCGGCGCCAGCTTTGCCAGCGATGCCGAGCCGGAATATGTCACCGTCGACAGTAACAGCCGCACCGCTTACGCCACCCTGCAGGAAAACAACGCGCTTGCCGTCATCGACCTTCCGGCCGCCACGGTGACCGGCCTGTATGGTTTTGGCTTCAAGAGTATCAGCCATCAGCCGCATGATATGTCGGACAAGGACGGCGGCGTGAACATGCGCAGCTGGCCGGTTCGCCTGATGTATCAGCCGGATGCGATTCAGTCTTACCGGGTTGGTGGCGAAACTTATCTGGTGACCGCGAACGAAGGTGATTCAAAGGACTATGACGGCTTCTCGGAAGAAACCCGGGTTGCCGGCCTGAAGCTCGATCCGGATGCCTTTCCTGACGCAGAAATCCTTCAGAAACCGGAAAATCTCGGGCGTATGAAGACCACAACGACTCTCGGGGACACGGATGGTGACGGCGACCACGATCAGATCTACGGTTTTGGCGGTCGCTCTTTCTCGATCTGGACGACAACCGGCAAGCTGCTGTTCGACAGCGGCAACGCCTTCGAGGCGATTATCGCCGGGCGCAATCCGGAACTGTTCAATGCTGATGGCCGGGCCGGTGAAAAGGACAACCGCTCAGATGACAAGGGACCCGAGCCGGAAGCCCTTGTGCTGGGCGCCATCGACGGACGCCATTACGCCTTCATCGGAATGGAACGCAATAACGCAATCTTTGCCTATGACATCACCAATCCTGTCAGCCCGCAGTTCGCCGGATATCTGATGCCCGATGCACGCCATAACTCACCGGAAGGCCTCGATTTCATCCCGGCGGCGGAAAGCCCGAACGGCAAACCGCTACTGATCGCCGCGTTCGAGGTCAGCGGCACCGTTGCCGTCTATGAACTGAAACCCTGATCACAAACCGATAACGGCGCAGATGATTGACCTGCACCGGAAACCCGGCCCGACTTTCCCGACTTGCAGGATTATCGGCGGTTCAGTACCACAGGTAAAATCCTCCGGCTGCCTGGACCCTGCGAACATGATACGGCGTCTTCTCAAGACCTGGCTGACCTATCGCCCGCTTGACCTGACCCGGGCCGTCCGCGATCAGCTGAAGCGCCCGGAACTTGCCGGTATGCCCGTCTGTCCGGTTGACGAGGGGGATCTGCTCTTCCAGCTGATCCGCAACAATGACTGTCTGCACTGTCTTGAGACCGGTTTCGGGACCGGCTCGACCGCACTCTACATGCTCTCGGCACAGAGCGCCCCGGAAGCTTCCGTCATCTCGATAGACTGGTCACCGAAAGCCTTCAACCAGCTGGGCCGTAATACCATCGACCATTCCGGTATGACAGCCCGCCATACCCATATCGAGACAGTCTCGCAAAAAGCGCTGGCCGGGATGATGCTGGCCGGACGGCGGTTCGATTTCATTCTGTTCGACGGCTGGCGGCGATCCGACCATCTGCTCTACGAGACTTACCTGATGAACCAGTTGCTGGAGGCTGGTGGTATCTTCTTCATGGATGACGCCGTCCGTCCCGCCTACCGGCAGTCCGCAAGGCTGGTGACCGAAATCTACGGCTATCAGGAAATCGACTATGCCGCCTATGGTCTTGGCTGGCAGAACCGGCTCTACCACATCCTGACCCGCCGCCACCTGACCCGCCCCTTCCGCGCCTTCCGCAAACAGACCGACACCCCCGACAGCTTTCACGAATAAGGTCCAGAACAGCGAAAACCCCGGCGTTTCCGCCGGGGTTTTCATGGTGGGCACGACTGGGATTGAACCAGTGACCCCCTCGATGTCAACGAGGGTTACTTACCAAATATTTCAATAGCTTAGCTCTTCCATTCACAACGGAGACTGTGAATGGCAAGCATCAGAGAGCTACCATCGGGAAGGTTTAATGTTCAGATTAGACGGTCAGGGGCTAAGCCTGTTTCTAGATCGTTCGACAATCGGGATTTGGCAGAAAAATGGTTGAGGGAGTTGGAAAACCAGAAACTACCAAAGCTGAATTCCTCTGAAACCTACCCTCTTCTGACATTCATGGACCTCGGCAAGCGATATTGCGACAGAGTGCTTAAAGGACGCCCCTCCAGGTCATTCACCTTGAGACGGATTGAGATCATGTCACAGCACTTACCAGATGACGCCAGGGCAATGACCAAGTTTGACGTTAACAGATATCGCCTGATGAGACTTGATCAGGTTTCCAATGTCACCTGTCGTGATGAACTCCAGTTGATACATCGTCTCTATCTGTGGGCGCACCGGGAATTGCTCCTCGACCGGGAACAGCATCCTTCTCCCTGTTTGGGGGTGAACATGCCACCAGCTAGCAAGCCACGCTCCCGTGTCATCACCAAGCCAGAACTGGACCTACTCCTGTCGGCCCTGTCCCCCATGATGAAAGTGATAGTCGAACTCGCTTATGAAACAGCGATGCGTCGCAGCGAGATCATCAAACTGACACCAAAACATCTTCATCTGGATTCTCGGATAGCATCTGTGATCGACGGAAAGACGGGGGATCGCTCAGTACCCCTTACTAAACGTGCGCTAGAGCTTCTCAGAGCCTCTTTGAGTTGATGTTCTGGGGATGATGCAAAGATGTTCCCAGTAGCACCTCACAGCGTCTCTACGGCTGTCAGACGGGCGAGGAACAAGGTTGGGCTAGATGATGATGTTCGCTTACACCAATTACGCCACACAAGGATCACAGAAGTTGCAAAGAAAGGCCTGAATCAGGCTCAGATAATGATGGTGAGTGGTCATCGTGACATTAGAAGTGTTCAACGATACACTCATCTCAGTGTGCAAGACGTAATTGAGCTAATTGATTAGTCCTGAAACACTAAACTAAAAACAGTTCGATGAAGAAACTCTCTGGAACATTGGGTAAAAATAATGGCTGACGAGAATTATGATATCCACACGTTAGAGGACGAGGAATGGAATGATGACATCATTGAAGAGCTAGACGTTAGCTCCGAATCAGAAATCATCGTATTTTCGCGGGACTGGACAGTTGAAACCATTCTCAGTCAAATCTCAAAAGGAAACATCAACTTAAACCCAAAGTTCCAACGTCGTAACGCTTGGAACGATACTAAGAGAAGCAGGCTCATTGAATCGTTGCTTCTTGGCGTTCCGATACCAGAAATAATTTTGGCAGAACAACCTAATAAAAAGAAGGCCTATGTGGTTGTAGATGGAAAGCAACGGCTATTGGCAATCGCTGGGTTCATAAATCCAGATGTGTATGGTTCATGGGAAAAACCAGTCCTGTCAAAGCTAATAAACCTCTCCAAACTGAATAAATTGAGTTACTCAGAGATGTCTGTAAATGGCTCTGAGAGCGAAGTTCAACGATCAATTATGAATTCTCCGATGAGATGCACCATCATTTCCCACTATGCATCAGAAGATGTTCTTTATGATATTTTTAATCGAATAAATTCAGGGTCTGTGCCATTGAGCACACAAGAATTGCGTCAAGCCCTTCATGCCGGAGATTTTTCTAATTTTCTGGTCGAGTATACAAACGAAGAACGTCCTATTCATGAAGTATTAGGGTCAAAGGGCGCCGACCGTCGCTTAAGAGATGCTGAATTATTATTGAGATATTTGGCAATTTGCCTAACTCCCGAGACCTATCATGGCGCTTTAAAACAGTTTCTAGATGACGCGACAATAAAGTTCAATAATGACTGGGTTGCTAAAAAAGGAGATATATACCAGTGCCTTAGAAATTCTGAGATTGGTTGTGCCCGATTAATTAAAATATTCGGGGACGCAAAGCGAGTGGGAAGAAAACACTTGGGCACCAAATGGGAAGGACGGTTCAATAAAAGTCTATTCGAGGCCCAACTATTTTATATGTCTCATGTGCCTCAAGATCTTTTTTCTCAAGCAGACTTAAATGAGTATCTGAAAGATTTTAAAACTCTATGTACAAACGATCACGAATTTGTCGAAAGTATCAGTTCGACAACCAAAACCAAAACCAAATTTGAAAAACGGTTTCGCTCTATTATGAAGCTAACAAACTCGGTATTTCGGTCTGACATTGATGAAGTTCCAATCAAAGAGTGAAGCCTGAAAATGAGAGGACTCCCTAAACTTTTTGATAGTTTAGAAACCGAAATCAAAACGCTCCGCAAAGAGTATTTAGAAACTCATCTAAGTAATCCCGCGAGCGGCCCTGACGAATGGAGTTATGCAGTAAAGAGCTTCTGCATATTGAGTCACGCTGCATTCGAAGATTTTGCCGAGGATCTATCGATCTATGTTTGCGACGATTCACTTGCAAAGTGGGATCAGCAACCGCGCCAGATAAATATAGTTCTCCTCAGCCTTACAGCTTTCTATCAAGAAAAATTATCTATTGAAAACAATGAACAGGATAAACAAGACAAAGTCATAGATCAGTTGCGAATTACAATAGAAAAAATCAAGATCCTCCATAGAAAAGCGATTGATGACAACAACGGATTCTCCAAAAAATATCTACGGACAATTCTCACACCAGTAGCTATCAACATACCAGAAGATCCAATATCTGATGGTGCATTGCAGAAATTTTCCACTGCTCGCGGTAGCTATGCACATACACGAGCCAAAGACGGCCAATTTACTGTGGGAAAAAGTAAATGGGACCACAATAAAAAATTAATGTCACCGGATGATGCCTCTGATTTAGCTGATGACTGCCTGGAAATTTGTAGGGAACTTATTACTCGAGCAAAAACAGCAATCCAGTAACAGCCCCTCCTGGCCACCAAACTAAGAGAACCAACATTATGCTAAATGCTCGTCAAACCAGATTCCAAGAGCAAGCTCACAATATTGAAAGAAGCATCAAATTCCTATCCGCACCAGTAGGTAGTGGGAAAACAGAAGCTCTAATCCGTCACATACGTGACCATAATCAAGACAATTACATTATTGTAACTCCCACTCGTGACCTAGCCGAAGAAATCAAGAACAGGCTTGATATCGCACTAGTGAACTCCACTGAGGGTGAAAACGTTTCCCTTATGATATCGGACGATAATATACCCGGTTCAGTGAGAATCCGGACCCTCAACGCGATAAGAGAGCGTCATGGCGATCAAAGCCACACACTCATTGTCACAACAGAAAACTTCAGAAACCTACTGCCAGAATTAGCAGATGAGACTAGGCCGTAGACTCATTAAATCGCAGCCATATTCTGATCGCGGCGAGCTTCACCATCGCGAGATAAGTTGATCCGAGCTTGTCATATCGGGTGGCGATGCGTCGGAAGAACTTGATCTTGTTGAAGAATCGTTCAACGA
>JAVJTE010000011.1:0-39965 GCA_040219025.1 Rhodospirillales bacterium
TTGGAAGCTGGCGTTCACTTTGGTCACAGCACACGCCGCTGGAATCCGAAAATGGCCCCCTACCTGTTCGGGGACCGCAACAACATTCACATCATCGATCTGCAGCAGACCGTGCCGATGCTCTATCGTGCGATGCAGGCCGTTCGCGACATCGTGTCCCGCAATGGCCGCGTGCTGTTTGTTGGCACGAAGCGTCAGGCGGCCGGCCTTGTCGCCGAAACCGCAGGCAAATGCGGCCAGTACTACGTCAACCACCGCTGGCTTGGCGGCATGATGACGAACTGGAAGACAATCTCGAACTCCATTCGTCGTCTGAAGGAACTGGAAGAACAGCTGGGCAGCGGCAACGAAGTCACGGGTCTGACGAAAAAAGAACTGCTGGTTCTGACACGCGAGAAAGAAAAGCTGGATCGCGCACTTGGCGGTATCAAGGACATGGGTGGTCTGCCGGATATTCTGGTGATCATTGACACCAACAAGGAAGACATTGCCGTCATGGAAGCCCGCAAGCTGGGTATTCCGGTTGTCGCCGTTGTCGACAGCAACAGCAATCCGGATGGCATCGACTTCCCGATCCCCGGCAACGACGATGCGCTGCGTGCCATCGCCCTGTATTGTGACCTGATTGCCGGTTCCGTCCTCGACGGTCTGACCACCGAACTCGCCGCCTCGGGCGTGGATGTCGGCGCGTCGGAAGAAGCACCGGTTGAGATCATTCCGGAAGCTCTGGAACAGGTAGCAGCTGCTGAAACCGCACCTGCTGCTCCGGAAGCCGAGGCTGCACCTGCTGCTGCTCCGGAAGCCGAAAGCGCACCTGCTGAAGAGAAGCCGGCAAGCTGAATTTGAGTGTCATGGCGGTGTAACAGCCGCCATGTACCCCGAACAAGATACAGAGAACGGAGACTTATTATGGCTGCTGTGACCGCACAGCTTGTAAAGCAACTGCGCGAATCCACCGGCGCAGGGATGATGGACTGCAAGAAGGCCCTGAACGAAACCGACGGTGACTTTGAAGCCGCTGTTGACTGGCTTCGCACCAAGGGCCTTGCTGCTGCCGCCAAGAAGGCCGGTCGCGTTGCGTCTGAAGGTCTGGTCGCGGTTGCGACGGAAGGCAACAAGGGCGCCGTTGTTGAAATCAATTCTGAAACCGACTTCGTTGCCCGAAATGCAGACTTCCAGAAGTTTGCAGCCAATGTTGCCGACGTTGCCCTTAAAGCCGGCGAAGGTCTTGATATCGTTGCTGCGGCTGACTATCCCGGTTCGGGCAAGTCGGTTGCCGGTACGCTGACCGACCTGATTGCCGTCATCGGTGAAAACATGACCTTCCGCCGCACCGCCTCGATCTCGGTGAGTCAGGGCGTTGTTGCAAATTACGTTCATGGCGCTGTTGCCCCCGGCCTTGGAAAAATCGGCGTACTGGTTGCCCTCGAATCAACCGGTGACGCTGACAAGCTTCAGGAACTCGGCAAGCAGCTGGCCATGCATATCGCCGCTGCCAAACCGGAATCCGTCAGCCGCGACGATCTCGACCCGGCACTTCTGACGCGTGAGCGTGAGGTCCTGTCTGAACAGGCGCGCGAAAGCGGCAAGCCTGCCGACATCATCGAGAAAATGGTCGAAGGCCGTATTCGCAAATATTACGAAGAGGTCTGCCTGCTGGACCAGACATTCGTCATCGACGGTGAAACCAAGGTGAGCAAGGCCGTTGAGGCCGCCGCCAAGGATGCCGGCGGCGCGATCAAGGTTGCAGGCTTCATTCGATTCGCTCTTGGCGAAGGCGTTGAGAAGAAAGAAGAGGACTTTGCCGCGGAAGTGGCGGCAACCCTCAAAGGTTAATCATCTGAATTCCGCCATTTTTTGCAGTTCTGTATGAACGGCAAGGCGGCATGTGACCAAAGGCGGCGGTTGGTGTATCATCCGCCGCCTTTTCTATGGGTAAATGATCTAAACGGAAAATCGCGGACCACAGCCTATCATGACAGCAGAAAAACCAGCCTATAAGCGCGTTCTCCTGAAACTCTCCGGCGAGGGCCTGATGGGATCCCGGGAATATGGTCTGGACCCGCAGACGGTCGGACGCATTGCCGATGAAATCAAGGCCGTTACGGAAAGCGGTGTCGAAGTCTGTGTCGTCATTGGCGGCGGCAATATCTTCCGCGGTGTATCGGGTGCAGCCGCCGGTATGGAACGGGCTTCGGCTGACTATATGGGAATGCTCGCCACCGTCATTAATGCGCTGGCAATGCAGAACGCCCTTGAGCAGCGTAATGTCCAGACCCGCGTGCAATCGGCAATTCCGATGGCGACCGTCAGCGAACCCTATATCCGCCGCCGGGCGATCCGGCATATGGAGAAGGGAAGGGTGGTGATCTTCGGGGCCGGTACCGGCAATCCGTTTTTCACAACTGACTCCGCTGCTGCGCTCCGTGCCGCGGAAATGAACTGCAATGCGCTGCTGAAAGGGACCCAGGTCGATGGTGTCTATGACTCTGACCCGAAAACCAATCCGGCTGCCAAACGGTTTGAGTCGCTGACCTACCGGGATGTGCTGGCGCAGGATCTGAAAGTTATGGATGCATCGGCAATTTCACTGGCGCGAGAGAACCGTATCCCCATACTTGTCTTCTCAATTCACGAAACCGGCTCCTTCTCCCGTGTGTTAAGGGGCGAGGGCAAGTTCACGATCATTACGGAGGAAACCAACCTTGGCTGATATTGGTAGTATCAAGAAAGATCTCGAACGCCGGATGAAGGGTGCGCTCGAAGTTCTGCAACAGGAATTCGGTGGTCTGCGAACCGGGCGCGCATCGACAAGCCTGCTGGAGCCGGTTCAGGTCATGGCCTACGGATCACCGATGCCGCTCAATCAGGTTGGCTCGATCAGCGTACCGGAACCGCGGATGCTGTCCGTACAGGTCTGGGACAAATCGATGGTTGGTGCGGTCGAGAAGGCCATCCGGGATGCCGGTCTTGGCCTCAACCCCGCAAGCGACGGCACACTGGTCCGCATCCCGATTCCGGCTCTTAATGAAGAGCGGCGTCAGGAACTGAGCAAGATTGCCGGAAAGTATGCTGAAGAAGCCCGGATTTCTGTCCGTAATGTCCGCCGCAGCGGGATGGATAATCTGAAAGCCCTGGAAAAGGACGGCGAAATTTCCCAGGACGAACAGCGCGGCTGGGAAAAGACCGTTCAGGAACTGACCGATCAGTATATCAAGGAGATCGACGAGACACTCGACACCAAGGAAGCGGAGATCATGCAGGTCTGAGCAATGCTGGAGCCATCCTTACAGACAACCGGCCCGTTTCAGCCGCCACAGCATGTTGCCATCATCATGGATGGCAACGGACGCTGGGCCAAACAACGTGGCCTGCCACGCACAGCAGGACATCGTCAGGGTGCCGAAGCCGTTCGCAGGGTCTTGCGTGCGGCCGTTGATGTCGGAATTTCCTATCTGACGCTCTACAGCTTCTCCAGTGAGAACTGGTCGCGACCGCTGGACGAGGTTCGCGATCTGATGGGATTACTGAAGCTCTATCTCCGTTCAGAGATTTCCGAACTCAATGCAAATGGCATCCGCATCAGGGTCATTGGTCAGCGTGACCGGCTGTCGCCTGATATCAATGACCTGATTGATCAGGCAGAGCGGACAACGGCGGGGAATGTCCGTATGACATTGATTCTCGCACTCAGCTATGGCGGCAGACAGGAGATTACCCAGGCCGTCCGGAAAATAGCCGAAGCCGTTCAGGCCGGTGATCTTAAACCGGAAGATATCACACCCGAGAAAATTGCCGCGCATCTTGAAAGTCACGATATTCCTGATCCGGATCTGGTCATCCGGACCAGTGGTGAGCAGCGTCTGAGCAACTTCCTGCCGTGGCAGACAGCCTATTCGGAACTGGTTTTCACGGATCGTCTCTGGCCGGATTTCGCCCGCGAAGATCTTGAAGCCGCGGTAGCCGAGTTTTCGCGGCGGGAACGACGGTTCGGAATGACAGGCCCGGCGTGACGGTCAAACGCAGCGAACTTCTGACCCGGTCCCTTTCCGCTGCCGTTCTCATTCCGGCGGTGATCGCTCTCGACTGGCTGGGTGGTGTCTGGTTCAACCTGTTCGTGACCGTACTGGCGGTCCTGCTGGCGGTTGAATGGGACAGGCTGATGAATACCGGTTCAGGCGTTCCCCGTGCCGGCTTTACACTTGCTGCCGTATGCGCCTTCTCGACAGCCTATGTCGGGCTCAGCTACGACCGGACAGGCAGTCCGCCAGATCTCCTGCTGTTCACCAGCCTGATCGCTGCCGGAGCCGGTCTGGTCTGGATCGAACAAAAAATACGCCGCCGTGCCCGGCCCATACTTCGCGCCGTCGGGGTTTTCTATATCTGCCTGCCCTCCGCCGCATTCATTGCCATGCGCAGTGGCGGTGAGGGGGAGGTCTGGATACTCTGGCTGTTTGTCGTCATCTGGTCGACCGACATCGGGGCCTACGCGGCCGGGCGTACTTTTGGCGGGCCAAAGCTTGCCCCTGCGATCAGCCCCAACAAGACCTGGTCGGGTGCTGTCGGGGGTGTTCTGGCCGCGGTAATTCTGTCTGCGCCGATTTCCGTCTTTCTCAAGGATCTCGACCTGAATGTTGCCATCTTTCTGGCGCTTGGTCTGTCGGTCATCTCGCAGATTGGCGATCTGGTGGAATCCGGCCTGAAGCGGCAACTTGGCGTGAAAGACTCCGGTTCAATAATTCCCGGCCACGGGGGCTTGTTTGATCGTCTTGACGGATTGTTGTTTGCCGCACCGGTCGCGCTCTGTGCACAGCTGTTTCTTTTCTCAACGACTATCTGATTGGGTGCCTTCATGACGGACCGGGACAGAACTGAAAATCGCGCACCGAAAAGCCTCACCATCCTCGGTTCGACCGGATCAGTCGGTTGCAGCACGCTGGACCTTGTGGAGCGGCAGCCGGAGCGGTTCACGATCAAGGCCCTGACAGCCAATTCGAATGTCGAACAGCTGGCAGCACAGGCCAAAGCCCATGACGCTGAACTGGCGGTGGTGGCCGATGATGGCAGCTACCGTGCCCTGAAGGCCGCGCTCTCCGGAACCGGAATTCGCGTCGCAGCCGGTGCTGAAGGACTGGCAGAGGCGGCTGCCCTGCAGTCTGATATGGTGATGGCAGCAATTGTCGGCGCTGCCGGCCTGACACCGACACTGATCGCCGCAGAACGCGGCGCTGATGTGGCACTGGCAAACAAGGAATGTCTGGTTTGTTCCGGCGATATCCTGCTGGATGCCATGAAACGGGGCGGCGGCGCCCTGCTGCCCGTCGATTCCGAACATAATGCGATTTTCCAGGTCTTCGATTTCGATAAACCGGAAGGTATTGAAAAGATCATCCTGACCGCATCGGGAGGGCCGTTCCGCAAAGCCTCACTGGCGGAAATGAAACAGATGACCCCGCAACAGGCGGTTGCTCATCCGAACTGGAGCATGGGGGCCAAGATCTCGGTCGATTCAGCGACCATGATGAACAAAGGACTGGAACTGATTGAAGCTTTTCATCTTTTTCCGGTTACCGGTGACCAGATCGAGATTGTTGTCCATCCGCAGTCGGTCATTCACAGCATGGTCGGTTATGTTGACGGTTCGGTCCTGGCCCAGCTCGGATCGCCGGATATGCGCACGCCGATCGCCTATGCGCTAGCCTGGCCGGAGCGTATGCAGGCCCCGGTGGCCAGACTGGACTTTTCAGTTGTTACCAGCCTGACTTTCGAGCAGCCGGACACCATCCGTTTTCCGGCCCTGCGTCTGGCCCGGGAAGCCCTTGATGCCGGTGGCGGCATGCCGACAATTCTGAATGCCGCCAATGAGGTTGGTGTGGCGCATTTCCTGAAATCACGCATTGGCTTTCTTGATATCTGCGCAATTGTCGAGGAATGCATGCAACGCCTCGGAGACCACAGGGTCGATACGATCGAAGAGATCAAGAATCTCGACGCCACGGCGCGGCAGATCGCGGAATCACTCGCGGCTGAACGGGTTGCTGCCTGAAACGGAGTTAGAAGATGGATGTACTGACCGGCACTGTTCTGCCTTTTCTGGTATTGCTGACGATCCTCGTCTTTGTGCACGAGCTTGGTCACTATTATGTCGCGCGCCGTTGCGGTGTAAGGGTGCAGGTATTTTCCATCGGCTTCGGCCCGGAACTGATCGGCTGGCGGGACCGGTCAGGGACACGCTGGAGAATCAGCGCCATTCCGCTTGGTGGATATGTGAAGATGTTCGGGGATGCCGATCCGGCCAGCAGCAGAGCCGATAACTCTGAGACCATGACATCCGAGGAAAAAGCTGTCTCCTTCCACCATAAATCCCTCCGGCAGCGTTCTGCCATTGTCGCAGCGGGCCCGGTTGCCAATTTCCTCTTCGCGATCTTCCTGCTCGCCGTCCTCTACGCCTTTGTCGGAACCCCGTCCTACCAGACGGATTCCCGGGTAGGCGAGGTGATTGAAGGCTCTGCCGCCGATACCGCCGGACTGCAACAGGGCGACCTTATCCGGGCGATCGACAGACAACCGGTCGGCAGTTTTCAGGATCTGCGCGATATCGTGTCGGTAAATCCCGGCGTTGAACTGACGGTAACCGTTGAACGTGACGGGCTGGAGATACGTCTGCCGGTCACACCAAAACCTTTCGTTACGGAAGCCGGAACAGAGATCGGCCAGATCGGCATCCGCCCGCCGGTTACCTATGAAACCCGCGGATTGCTGGAATCTGCCTGGCTAGGTGTTGAGAACACCTATCGTCTGACAGAACAGACGTTGCTGTTCCTGGGCCGCATCATCGTTGGCAAGGAATCTTCTGACAATATTGGCGGGCCAATCGGTATTGCCATGGTTTCCGGGGAAATGGCAAAGCGGGGAATGGGCGACTACATCTTCTTCGCCGCACTTTTGTCCATCAATCTCGGACTTATTAACCTTTTCCCTGTACCTATGCTGGATGGTGGGCACTTGGCTTTCTATGCCGCGGAAGCGATAAGAGGACGTCCGCTGGGCGAAAGGGCACAGGAATATGGTTTCAGGTTTGGTCTTGTTTTGATATTGCTGTTGTTCGGGTTTGCGACTTGGAACGACGTTGGCAGAATCTTCTGACAATTATGGCGTTTACAGAATCAGTTGGAGCGGACAAGTAGTCATGGGTGGGAAACTTAACAGGGTCAGCGCACTGCTGCTGGGTCTCGCATCATGTGCGATGCTGGTCTTCTCGGCTGCGCCGTTGCTGGCGCAATCCCGTCTGATCGAAGAAGTCGTCATTGAAGGCGCACAGCGTGTCGAACCCGAAACCGTCAAATCATACATGACGGTACAGCCGGGCGACGACGTACAAAGCCGCCGCGTCGATGATTCTCTCAAGGCCCTGTTTGCGACCGGTCTGTTTGCCGATGTGTCATTCCGTCTTGATGGTAACCGGCTGGTCGTCACCGTCGTTGAAAACCCGATCATCAACCGGATCGCCTTTGAGGGTAACAGGCGCATCAAGGATGATGTGCTTGAAACCGAGGTGCAGCTTCGTCCGCGTGTGGTCTACAGCCGTACCAAGGTGCAGAGCGATGTCGAGAGACTGCTTGAAATTTATCGCCGCAGCGGCCGGTTTGCAGCAACCGTTGACCCCAAGGTCATCACGCTTGATCAAAACCGGGTCGATGTTGCCTTTGAAATCGATGAAGGCCCACTGACCACGGTCAGCAGCATTCGCTTCGTCGGCAACAAAACATTCGACGATTCCGACCTGCGGGAACTTGTCGCGACCAAGGAAGAAGCCTGGTACCGCTTCCTGACGACCGCGGACACTTATGACCCTGACCGTCTGACATTTGACCGGGAACTGTTGCGCCGGTTCTACATGTCCGAAGGTTTTGCCGATTTCCGGGTGCTGTCAGCAATCGCCGAGCTGACACCGGATCGCCAGAGCTTCTTCATCACCATTACGGTGGATGAGGGACCCCGCTACAAATTTGGCACGATCGATATCGTCGCCGATCTTCCGAAATTCGACAAGTCGATGATCGACCCGGAACTGCTGACCCCCGATGATGACTGGTACAACGCGGATATCGTTGAAAAGACGATAGAAAAGCTGACCGATGCTGTGGGAACGCTGGGCTATGCCTTCGTCGAAATCCAGCCCCGTATCCGGCGCAACAAGGACGAACTGAAGATCGACATTACCTATGAAATCCAGGAAGGACCGAAGGTCTTTGTTGAACGGGTAAACATCACCGGCAACTTCCGGACACAGGACAAGGTCATCCGCCGGGAGGTCCAGCTTGTCGAAGGGGACGCCTTCTCCTCGGCAAAGCTTCGCCGGTCACGGCAGCGGATCCGGAACCTGGGGTTCTTCGAAAAGGCTGATGTCCAGCACAGCCCCGGTTCGACTGAAGGGCAGACCGTTGTTGACGTTGAGGTTTCCGAACAGTCAACCGGTGAGCTGTCGCTTGGTGCCGGCTTCTCGACACTGGATGGCCCGCTTGTCGATATCGGCATCCGGGAGCGTAACCTGCTCGGGCGCGGTCAGGATCTCAGGGCGTCGGTAACCATTGCTGCCGAACGCAGTCAGGTCGACCTCGGATTTACCGAACCCTATTTCCTCGACCGGGAGCTTGCTGCCGGTTTCGACCTCTTCCGAATTGTCCGGGACCGCCAGACAGCCAGTTCTTTCGATGAAAAGAACACCGGTGGTCGCTTGCGGGCCGGGTATGTTCTTGCTGACGATCTGACCCACAGTGTCAACTATACCCTTGAAGCCAAGGAAATCAGTGACCTCGCATCGGATGTCTCGCAGTTCATCGCACGTGACGCCGGTACCAGCTATGTTTCATCTGTCGGTCACCGGCTGACCTATGACAAGCGCGATAACCGCATCAAGCCAAAAGAGGGTTATGTAACCCGCCTCAGCAACGATCTGGCCGGGCTCGGCGGATCGGTCCGTTATCTGCGGAGCGTTGTAGAGGCCCAGCGCTACTTCAACCTCAATGATGACGATCTCATTCTGGAGACCAGCCTGAAAGGTGGCTATATCTTTGGTATCGGCGATGACGTTCAGGTTCTGGACCGCTTCTTTGTCGGCGGAACAGACCTTCGCGGTTTTGCTGACTCCGGTATATCACCGCGGGACATACTGACCGATGACGCCCTCGGCGCAAAATGGATGTATGCAGGCACCGTTCAGCTGACATTCCCGCTCGGTCTGCCCTCGGAACTCGGGATTACAGCACGCGTGTTCTCTGATTTCGGCAGCAACGGCGGCACCGATGATTCTCCTGCCAGCCTGGTTAATGACGAGGCCTCATTCCGCATGGCGATGGGGGCAGGTATCGGGTGGGAATCACCGCTTGGGCCGATTAATGTCGATATTGCCGTTCCCGTTCTCGATGAATCATACGACAAGGACGAACTCATTCGTCTTAGTTTTGGCACGAGGTTCTAATGTTATCCAAATCAATCACCGTCGCTGTTATTCTGGCTGCTCTTTCCCTCATCCCGGTGAGGACTGCGGTCGCACAGGCTGACGGCCCGAAGGCTGTTACCATCGCTCTGATCGACTATCAGCGTCTGCTTCGCGACTCCAAGGCCATGCAGGATGCTGCGAACCAGATCAATGCGAAGGGAAAGGAACTTGAGGGTATTATCAAGAAACGTCAGCAGGAGCTGCAGGCTGCCGAAACTGAACTGAAGCGCCAGCGCACCGTCCTGTCCCCGGAGGCCTTTCAGAAGCGCCGGGCAGACTTTGAGAAAGACGTTGCCGAATTTAACCGGCTGCAAAAACGCAGTTCAGATCAGATAACGATAGCCAACCAGCAGTCCCTGAAAGCTGCAGACCAGCAGATCTTTATCGTGGCTCAGGAAATTGCCAAAGCCAATAACATCACCCTGATCCTGCGACGCTCAAACGTCTACATGGCGTCGGAAGCGATGGATATTACGGATAATGTTCTGGCCGAACTGAACAAAAAAATGCCGACACTCAAACTGAATTTCAAATAGTCCCGGGATGGCTGACCCGCGATTTTTTGAAAAAGCAGGCCCGTACAAGGCAGCCAGGCTTGCAGAGCTGATCGGCGCGGAAATCGTCAGCGGCTCGCCGGATACCCTGTTTGACGATGTTGCCGCACTGAAGCTGGCCGGACGAAACGCGGTCTCGTTCCTTGATAATCCGAAATATGTTGATGATTTCCGGACCACCCGGGCCGGCGGCTGCATCATTCATCCGGACCGCGCCGGTGATGCGCCGGATGGCTGTACACTGCTGGTTTCTGCTGATCCTTACCGGGCCTATGCAAAGGCGGCCGCTGCCTTCTACCCGGAGACAGCCGGACCACCGGATATCTCCGCTGCGGCAATCATTGATCCGACCGCCCGAATAGGTGAGGGCTGTGTTATCCGTCCCGGGGCCGTGATCGGGGCCGGGGTCATTATTGGCCCGCAATGTTTTGTCGGTGCGAACAGCGTTATCGAAACCGGCGTTGAAATTGGCGCGGAGTGCCATATCGCCGCCAATGTGACAATTTCCCATGCTCTTATCGGCAATAGAGTGCGCCTGCTTCCCGGTGTACGCATCGGACAGGATGGATTCGGCTATGCCATGGGTGCTGCCGGGCATCTGCGGGTGCCGCAACTCGGGCGGGTTCTGATAGAGGATGGCGTTGAAATCGGCTCGAACAGCTGTGTCGACCGCGGGGCCGGGCCGGATACCGTCATCGGTGCCGGCACCATCATCGATAATCTCGTCCAGGTCGCCCATAATGTGGTAACCGGACCAGGATGCGTCATTGTCTCCCATGTCGGTATCTCCGGCAGTACAGAACTCGGACGGGGCGTTGTGCTGGGTGGTCAGGTCGGTATCGCCGGTCATCTGAAGATTGGCGACGGAGCCAGGGTAGCCGCTCAATCCGGCATCATGCATGATATACCGGCGGGCGAGGAATGGTTCGGATCGCCCGCGCAGCCTAAAAAAGAAGCCATACGACAACTCATATGGGTCAAGAGAAACAGCGGCAGGGGAAGGTCGTGAAAGACGAAAATATTCAGGAAGCGGGCAACCTGCTGACCAGTGTCGATATCAACCGCATCATGGAAATGATTCCGCACCGTTATCCGTTCCTGCTGATCGACCGGGTTGAGGATATAGATCCCGGCGAAAGTGCTGTCGGTGTCAAGAATGTCACCATCAATGAACAGATATTCTCCGGTCACTTTCCGTCCCGGCCGATCTTTCCCGGTGTCCTGATCATCGAAGCCATGGCACAGACCGCGGCGGTCATGGTCGTTCATACACTGGGTGCCGAGGCCGAGGGCAAGCTGGTTTATTTCATGTCGATTGACGGTGCAAAATTCCGCAAGCCGGTGGAACCGGGTGATCAGTTGCATATCCATGTACGGAAAGACCGTGCGCGGGGGGCCGTCTGGCGGTTTGACTGTGAAGCCCGGGTGATGGGAAAGCTGGTTGCCGAGGCCAAAGTCGCTGCCATGATCGTTGATAACTGATATGAGCAACATTCATCCAACGACCATCGTTGAAGACGGTGCCCGCATTGATGCCAGCGCCAGGGTTGGGCCGTTCTGCGTCATCGGCCCGGAGGTGACCATTGGTGCCGGAACCGTGCTGCACAGTCATATCGCAGTTGCCGGACGGACGACAATCGGTGAGGAAAACAAGATCTTCCCGTTTGCCTCCATCGGTCATGCGCCGCAGGACCTGAAATACCGGGGCGAGCCGTCCGAAGTGATCATTGGTGACCGCAACGTCATCCGTGAGCAGGTCACCATCAATCCGGGAACGGAAGGCGGCGGCATGAAAACTACTGTCGGGAATAATTGCCTGATCATGGTTGCCGCACATGTTGCCCATGACTGCCAGATCGCCAACAACGCCATTCTGGTCAACAATGCCACACTGGCCGGACATGTCAGCATCGGTGAATTCGCCATCATTGGCGGGCTGTCTGCGGTGCATCAGTTTGTCCGCATCGGCAAACATGCCATGATCGGCGGATGCAGCGGTGTTGAAAACGACGTCATCCCCTATGGCTCGGTGTTGGGAAACCGGGCCCATCTGGCCGGGCTCAATCTGGTTGGCCTGAAACGCCGCGGTTTCTCGCGCGATGTCATTCATGATCTCCGCAATGCCTACCGCCTGCTGTTTGCTCCGGAGGGCACCCTGGGCGAGCGGCTGGTCGATGTTGCCGCCCTGTTTGGCGAGAACGAGCCGGTTATGGACATCGTCAATTTCATTGGCGAACAATCCTCGCGGGCGATCTGCCAGCCGCTGAACGAGAATGCGTAGGATTGGTCTGATTGCCGGCGGCGGCACGCTGCCGGTCAGAATCATCGAAGCCTGCAGGGCAGCCGGTCATGAGATCACCACGGTCGCCCTGAACAATCATGCCGATGATGTGCTGCCCTATGCCGATGCGGTGCTCCGGATCGGGGCCGCCGGTGATATCATTTCTCATTTTCGCGCTGCCGGTGTCACCGAACTGGTAATGGCGGGCCCGGTACGACGACCCTCCCTGACCGAAATCCGTCCGGATGCCTGGGGTGCAAAGTTCCTGTTTCGCTCCGGTGCCGGTCTGCTGGGTGATGACGGACTGTTGAGCGCGATTGCCAAAGCACTGGAAAAAGAGGGCTTTCAGGTGATCGGCGCAGGCGATCTTCTGTCGGATGTGATGGCCGGTGAAGGCCGGCTCGCCGGTCCGGAACCGGATGCCGCAACACAGGCTGATATCCGCCGGGGGATCGGGGTTCTGGCCGCTCTGGCCCCGGTCGATGTCGGCCAGGCGGTCGTCATTCAGGCCGGCCTTGTGCTGGGCGTCGAGGCCGTTGAAGGCACTGATGCCCTGATCCGGCGCTGTGGCCTGCTGAAACGGGAAGGCGCCCGTCCGGTTCTGGTCAAGGCGCCGAAACAACAGCAGGACCGGCGTGTTGATTTGCCCACGGTCGGGCTGTCGACTGTCGAGGCCATGATAGAGAACGGTTTTGCCGGGCTTGCGGTAGAGACCGGCGGAACCATGATCATGGACCGTGCTGCCGTTATTGAAACAGCCGACAAGGCAGGTTTTTTCCTGTTCGGGTTTTCACCGGAAACGGATTAGGCAATGCCGGTAATCTATCTGATAGCCGGTGAAAATTCCGGTGATGTGCTGGGTGGCCGTCTGATGAAGGCACTGCAGACACAGGCCGGTGAAACCGACCTGACATTCTGCGGCGTGGGCGGCGAGAGCATGACCGCCACCGGTCTGAACAGTCTGTTTCCCATGTCCGAACTCAGCCTCATGGGAATCGCCGAGATCCTGCCGCATATCCCCCGGTTGCTGAGACGTATCCGCCAGACAGCAGAACATATCCGGCAGGTGAGGCCGGATATCGTCGTGACAATCGACGCCCCGGATTTCTGTTTCCGCGTGCTCAGGAAACTTGGGAAAACCGACTTTCCGCTGGTTCATTATGTCGCGCCGACGGTCTGGGCCTGGAAGCCGGGTCGGGCTGCAAAGATCGCGACGTTCCTTGACCACATCCTGACTTTGCTGCCCTTCGAGCCGCCTTATTTTGAAGCGGTCGGCCTGCCCGCAACCTATGTCGGGCATTCCGCTGTCGAAGATAATCCGATGGGCGCGGACGGCGCTGCCTGGCGCAGGTCGGAGGGCATCGGCTCAGAGGAAAAGCTTCTTTGCCTGTTGCCCGGCAGCCGCCATGCGGAAGTAAGCCGGTTAGGGGCGGACTTCTTCGATGTTGCCGCAACGCTCTGGCGGGAAGGGCTGATCGACAGGGTTGTCGTCCCGGTCGCGCCGTCTGTCCGGGAGGCAGTCTCGGAACTTGCAAGAAACCGGGAATGCCCGGTCTTGCTGTCGCATAACCCTGGTCAGCGCTATCAGGTCTTTGCCGCCTGCACGGCGGCTCTCGCCGCATCCGGCACCGTCTCGCTGGAACTGGCCATGACGGGCACCCCGATGGTCATCGGCTACAGGGTTGCCCCGATTACAGCCTGGATTGTCCGCCGAATGATCCTGACAGATACAGCCGTCCTGCCGAACCTGATTACCGGTGAGAGGTTCATACCTGAATTCATTCAGAACGACTGCACCCTCGACAATCTGCTCACCGCATTGCGTCCGCTGATGACCGACGGTACGGAGCGACAGGCACAGATTGAGGGGTTCCGGCGTTTCGCGTCCCTGATGCATCTGGAAGGTGCCGCACCATCGGCCCGGGCGGCGGGGGTGGTGCTTGACCTGCTGGCCCGGCAGAGGAATGTTGGGGCAACATCAACCTGAAGACCAGAGGAGAGCAGATGATGGACGGCAGCAACACCGCCACCTCCGATTATCGATTGCTACACACCATGCTCCGGGTGAAGGATCTTGATAAATCGATTGATTTCTACACCCGCTTTCTTGGCATGAACCTGATGTGGCGGAAGGACTATCCGTCAGGCGAATTCACCCTCGCTTTCATTGGCTATGGCGAGGAGAAGGACAGTACCGTTATCGAGCTGACCCACAACTGGGGCCAGAAGGAAGACTACGATCTGGGGACCGGTTTCGGTCATCTTGCCATCGGTGTGCCGGATATCTATGCCACCTGCGAGGCCCTGGCGAAAGAGGGCGTAAAGATTCCGCGGCCACCCGGCCCCATGAAGCATGGCGGTAGTGTGATTGCCTTCATTGAAGATCCGGATGGCTACAAGGTCGAACTGATCGAACGGAAGTAATCCCGGCTCTGCCTTATCAGGCAGACAAAAAAACGGCGCTTCGGTTATCGAAGCGCCGTTTTCTGCTGCCGGTCAAAACTGACCGGAAGACTTATTCCGGACGGCTACCAACCGGGACGAATTCCCGCAGTACCTCGCCGGTATAGAGCTGACGCGGACGCCCGATCCGCTGCAGCGGATCCTCGATCATTTCGTTCCACTGCGCGACCCAGCCGACCGTGCGGGCGACGGCAAACAGCACGGTGAACATATCCGTCGGAATACCCATCGCCTTGAAGATGATGCCCGAGTAGAAATCGACATTCGGGAAAAGCTTCTTCTCGGCAAAGTACGGATCTTCGAGCGCGATCCGCTCCAGCTCCATGGCCAGTTTCAGAAGCGGCTCATCCTTGACGCCGAGTGCTTCAAGAACCTCATGGCAGCTCTTCTGCAGCACCTTGGCACGCGGATCGTAGTTCTTGTAGACGCGATGGCCAAAGCCCATCAGACGGAACGGATCATCCTTGTCCTTTGCCCGCGCAATGAATTCCGGAATCCGGTCAACCGACCCGATTTCGTTCAGCATCTTCAGCACTGCTTCGTTGGCACCACCGTGGGCCGGGCCCCAGAGCGACGCAATACCGGCCGCAATACAGGCGAACGGATTGGCACCGGAAGAACCGGCAAGCCGGACGGTTGAGGTTGAAGCATTCTGTTCATGATCGGCATGGAGGATCAGAATGCGATCCATTGCCCGCGCCAGAACCGGATCAACTTTATATTCTTCCGCCGGCACCGAGAACATCATATGCAGGAAGTTTTCTGCGTAGTTCAGATCATTGCGCGGATAGACGAAGGGCTGACCCAGTGAATATTTATAGGCCATCGCTGCCATCGTCGGAATTTTCGCAATCAGGCGATAGCTGGCAACTGTGCGCTGCCAGGGATCATTGATGTCGGTTGAGTCGTGATAGAAGGCCGAGAGGGCGCCGGTCACACCGCACATGATTGCCATGGGATGCGCATCGCGACGGAAACCGCGATAGAAGTTCATCAGCTGCTCATGCACCATCGTGTGCAGCGTGATATCACGATCAAACTTGCTCTTCTGGGACTGTGACGGCAACTCGCCATTCAAAAGCAGATAGCAGACATCCATGAAGTCGGAATTTTCGGCCAGTTCCTGGATCGGATACCCCCGATGCCGCAGCACACCTTCCTCACCATCGATATAGGTGATTTTCGACTCGCAGGACGCGGTTGAGGTGAAGCCCGGATCATAAGTGAAAAGCCCGGAAGCACCGTAAAGTTTGCGGATGTCGATGACCCGCGGACCAACCGATCCGTCCATGCCCGGAAAATCGTAAGTTTTTCCTGTTCCCTTGTCGGTCAGGGTAAAACCTGTGTGGTTTGTATCAGACATGAGTAGTTCCTTTCGTTGCTGTGCTGCGGTCAGTCCATATTGACTTTGGCAGCGGCGCGAAGCCGCGCGAGTGTTTCGGAAGCGCCAAGCGCCTCCATGACGTCATAAATGGCCGGAGAAACCGTCGAACCAGTCAGCGCTGCACGCAGCGGAGGGGCGACGGCACCCAGCTTCAGTGATCGGGCCTCCATGAAGCCGTTCACTGCTGTCTCGAGCGCTTCGCTTTCCCAGGGCTGGACGTCGGACAAGATATTCAGAAGTTCCTGCAACAGGCTTCTGGCTTCCGGCGTCAGCAGTTTTTCTGCCTTGCCGGTAAGAGGGAGTGGTATTTCACGAGCAAGATACTCTGCCTGCTCGGCAAGTTCGATAAGTGTTTTTACCCGTTCGCGCAGACTTGGGATGCCGGCAATCAGACGGCTGCGCTGAGCCCCGGTCAAACCGGAAAAGCCCAGTCTGGCGCAGAGGAAGGGTTCAACCAGCGGGGCGAGGGAGGCCCCGTCCATCTCGCGGATATAATGCGCATTGATCGATGTCAGCTTGTCCGTATCGAAACGGGCAGCCGACTTCCCGATACCGTCGACATCAAACCATTCAATCGCCTTTTCTGTCGGGATGATCTCGTCATCGCCATGACCCCAGCCAAGACGCAGCAGATAGTTTTTCATTGCTTCCGGCAGGAACCCCATTTCGCGCCAGGCATCAACACCGAGCGCCCCGTGGCGTTTCGACAGTTTGGCCCCGTCCGCACCGTGGATCAGCGGGATATGAGCGAATTCCGGCACATCCCAGCCAAAAGCCCGGTAAATCTGTGTCTGGCGGAAGGCATTGGTAAGATGATCGTCACCCCGGATGACATGAGTGATTCCCATGTCGTGATCATCCACCACGACCGACAGCATATAGGTCGGCGTACCATCGGCCCGCAGCAGGATCAGATCATCCATCTGCTCGTTGGAGACCGTCACATCGCCCTGAACCAGATCAGCAATGGTGGTTTCGCCCGTCAGCGGAGCTTTCAGCCTGACAACCGGCGCAATACCCTGCGGTGCCTCGGCGGGGTCACGATCACGCCAGCGTCCGTCATACATGCGCTTGCGGCCTTCAGCTTTTGCCGTCTCCCGCATTTCTGCCAGCTCTTCCGGCGAGCAGTAGCAATGATAGGCCTTTCCCTGTTCGAGAAGCTGATGTGCCGCCGCCGCATGGCGCTCCATCATGGCTGATTGCAGTACCGCAGGCTCGTCCGACTGAAGGCCCAGCCAGCCCAGACCTTCATAAATTGCGTCAACCGCATCCTGCGTCGACCGTTTGCGGTCTGTGTCCTCAATACGAAGCAGATACCGGCCGCCATGATGCCGGGCAAACAGCCAGTTAAACAGGGCCGTACGGGCACCTCCGATATGGAGATAGCCGGTAGGCGAGGGGGCAAAACGTGTGACGACAGGCATCCTGGAATTACGTCTCGGTTATGTTTCTGGTTGGCCTCACGAACGGAGGCGAATGCGTTTTAGCATATAGGTCTCGCAAGTGCAGCATTCATCTTACACTTATGACATCTCGTATATTTCAGCCGTTCTCCGGCTGTTACGTCGTTGCGTTGCAGCAGTCTGCGATCAGATCCTGGAGGATCGGGATCAGTGGTTTCTCTGGACACCGGTTTTAATTGCAACCGGCATCGGCACGTTCTTCCTGCTACCGGCTGATCCGTCACCGGCACAAACAATCGCCCCCCTGATGACGGTCTGTGCCGGGCTGGCCTTCACGCCACGATATTCGGTCCGGCGTATCATCATGACAGCCATTATGTGCCTGTCGCTCGGCTTTGCCGCAGCGGGGGTGTCGAGCCGCATCAGCGGCACATCACCGATAGAGAAAAGGCTGGTGCTGATTGATGCGACCGGCATTGTCACCAGAATCCAGCCAGCCCGGAATACCACACGGTTTCGTCTGCATGATGTCCGGCAGAGCGACGGGCAGAAAATCACCGGGGGAGCGATTGACCTTATCGTTTCAAACAAATTCATCGATCGTGAGGTCCGCTACAGCCGGGTGATCTTCAATGCCCGTATAGAACCGCCGGATCCACCGGACATTCCCGGTGGTTATGATCCGCAACGCCGGGCCTGGTTCGACGGCATATCCGCAAGCGGATTCGCCTGGCGGTTTGAAGCAGCCGAAGGACCGGTCGCAGGAGGTGCCGACATCGACCGGGTTCGCCTCTACATCGCGACAGCGCTAAGGTCATCCCTGCCTGAACGTACCGCCGAGATTGCGGTCGCCCTGACAATTGGCGAGCGCCGCGGTATCCATCAGAGTGACATCGAAATTCTGCGGGTTTCAGGACTGGCGCATCTGCTGGCTATTTCCGGTCTGCATATCGGTCTGGTCGCGGGCATGACCTTCTTTGTCCTGCGCGCGGTAATGGCTTTGTCTGCCTTTATCACGCTGCGATATCCGATAAAGAAACTGGCCGCTGCAGCCGCCTTGCCGGTGGCTTTCCTGTATATGCTGCTGGCTGGCGCAACGGTGCCGACCCAACGGGCCTTCATTATGACGGCGATTGTCCTGCTGGCAGTGCTGGCAGATCGCCGGGCCATCTCGCTCCGGCTGGTTGCCATTGCTGCAATCGGCATCCTGCTGACCACACCCTATGCCCTGACCGGGGCCAGTTTCCAGATGTCGTTCGCAGCGGTTACCCTGATTATTGCGGTCTATGAGCAGGCCAGTGACCGGTTCCGGTCGCGATTCCACTCGGGGAGGGACATGTCGTTGATCCGGCAGTCAGCCAGCCGGGTGGCATCAACTCTCGGGACAACCCTGATCTCGACCCTTGCCGCCGGCATCGCGACCGCGCCATTCGCCGCCTATCATTTCGGACAGTTCGCCCTCTACGGATTGCTGGCCAATATACTTGCTGTGCCTCTGGCTGCTTATACGGTGATGCCGGCCCTGTTGCTGTTTGTGCTGCTGCTGCCATTCGGCGTCGCGGACCCTGTGGCCGGGATTGCGGGCTGGGGCATCGCACAGATACTGGACTGGGCAGAATTCGTTGCCGGGTTGCCAAACGCTGCGCTGGACGGACTGTTTCTGCCGCACTCATCCCTGATCCTGATATCGACAGGCGGCCTGTGGCTGCTGATCTGGCGACGGCCGTTACGATTTGCCGGGTTGTTCCCCCTTGGCCTTGCCATAATCCTGATAATCATGCGTGAACAGCCGGACCTGATGGTCGAACGGACCGGAAAGTGGATCGCCGTCCGGTTATCGGACCAGTCCGTTGAAATTGCCGGCACCCGGCATATCGGCGACTTCACACGTCGCAAACTGGATATCAGCCTTGGTCATCAGCCGGGATCGCCAGAACTGCGCTGTGATGTGATCGGATGCCGGGTCCGCCTCGGGCCGCATCAGATTTCCTATGCCATCAGTGGTCATGCGCTGGCCGAGGACTGCCGGCAGCCCGGCATTCTGATCAGCCGGGAACCGGCGCCGCGAAACTGTCCGGGGCCGGATATTGTCATCGACCGGTTTGACCTCTGGCGCTACGGTGCTCACGCTATCACACTGTCTGGTGCCGGGCCCTCAATCGAGACGGTTCATGACCATCAGGGTTGCCGTGCCTGGAGCAGACTTCCCGCCTGTCGTCCGCGAAAACGTCAGTAAAGCCGCAGCAACCCGATCAGCCGCCCCTGAATGGCAACCTGATCCGGCCCGAAAATACGGGTCTTGTAGGCCGCATTTGCCGGCTCAAGCGCAACGGATTCGCCGCGCCGGCGCAGACGTTTCAGTGTTGCCTCATAATCATCAATCAGCGCCACAACAATATCACCGTTGTCCGCCGTATCACAGCGCCGCAGGATAACCGTATCGCCATCCAGAATACCCGCCTCGATCATTGAATCACCTTCAACTTCAAGCGCGTAATGCTCACCGCCGCCCAGCATGGAGATCGGAACATCTACCGTCCGGCCCGGGTTCTGCAGGGCCTCGATGGGCGTACCGGCTGCGATCCGGCCATGGACGGGCAGGGTCATGGTTGAACCCGCCGCACCATCCTGTTCCTTGCCACGCAGTTTGCTGGCCCGGAAATTCCCCTCAATCACATTCGGCGAGAAGTTCTCGCGCGATTGCGGGCGATGGGCGTCACCCGGCAGCTTCAGAACCTCGATTGCCCGTGCACGATGCGGCAGCCGGCGGATAAAACCGCGTTCTTCCAGACCGGTGATCAGCCGGTGAATACCGGATTTTGACTTGAGGCCCAGCGCATCCTTCATCTCGTCATAGGAGGGGGGAACACCGCTGGAGCTCAGGCGGGTGTCTATCAGCATGAGGAGATCGTGTTGCTTGCGGGTCAGCATCTGGGCATCGGCCTTTTTTCCATGATATATCTGCCTTGCCCCAGTCGCTGCCGAAGCATCCGGCAAGATATGGAACAAAAAGCAAACATGCACCACATGTTCTAGTTTGGTTCTCTTTTCGGATCAAGTCTTTTTGACGGGCTGGCCGACGCTCAGAGGCGAAATGTACTCGCCTGCAGATGTATCACCCGGACCGACTCGCCAGCTTTTGCGGCTTTCGCATGCGGCGGTCGGATAATCAGCACATCGGCGGCGGCCAGACGGGACAACATGGAACTGTCCTGTTTTCCGAAGGCGCGAACCACCGACTCGCCTGCCGCATTCGTCTCGATGACCGCCCGGAGATAATCCTGACGCTGGTCATTTTCCGGCAGGTCAGCCGCAAGCGGCAGGCTGCTCTCGCCGACATCTTGCGAAGTTCCCAGCATCTTCATCAGGGCCGGGCGCAGGAAGATCGTGGCACAGACCAGCGCCGAGACAGGATTACCCGGCAGCCCGAGCATCGGCGTTGATCCGACATGACCGAACATCAGCGGCTTGCCCGGTCGCATGGCAATCTTGTAGAAACCGATTTCAAGGCCATGCCGGGCCAGACCGGATTGCACCAGATCATAATCCCCGACCGATGCCCCACCGATTGTGACCAGCATATCAGCTGATTTTGCGGCCTGCGCCGCCTTGTCCAGAGCGCCCTCACTGTCACCGGCGATCCCGACATTCACCGGCTCGCCCCCCAGACATCGAACAAGTGCGGCCAGAGCCACGCCGTTGGAACTGACGATCTGGTTCGGGCCAGGCTGTTCACCGGGATTCACCAGCTCGTCGCCGGTCGACAGAATAGCAACACGCGGCCTTGCCCGCACCGTCAGCGAAGGCCGGTTCATCGCCGCGCAAAGGCCGATATCCCGCGCCGTGAGAATTCGCCCGGCGGGGATCAGTTCATCACCCAGACCGAAGTCCAGACCGGCAGGGCGGATATATCTGCCGGACACCGAGCTTTCACGGATGGTGACCCGCTCGCCTTCCACATCCGTGTCTTCCTGAATGACAATGGCGTCGGCACCTTTCGGCACCGGTCCACCGGTGAAGATACGGACACATTCACCGGGTTTGACAGGATGCGGATAGCTGCCGCCGGCCGGAGCTTCGCCGACACGGCGCAGCACTGCGGGAACAGACACCACATCGGCGGCACGAACCGCATAGCCATCCATCGACGAGACGGCCACCGGGGGCTGCGTCAGACGGGAGATTGCCGGTTCAGCCAGCACCCGGCCATGGGCGATATCAAGCCCGACCTGTTCAACTCCCAGCGGAGAAACCCCCGCCAGAATACGTTCCAGAGCTTCCGCGACTGAGATCATCCGTTCCAGACGCCCGATTTGCCGCCTGATTTATGCAGCAGGCGGATATTGGTGATCTGCATCCCCCGGTCCACGGCCTTGCACATGTCATAGACGGTGAGCGCGGCAACAGAAGCCGCCGTCAGAGCCTCCATCTCGACGCCGGTCTGGCCGGAGACCCGGCAACGCGCTGAAATTTCCACGGCATTACGTTCCGGATTACAGACCAGATCAACCTTCACCGAAGTGAGACCGAGCGGATGACAGAGCGGGATCAGGTCCGGCGTCCGCTTGGCCCCCATGATGCCGGCCAGCTGGGCAACAGTCAGCACATCACCCTTTTTCATGCCCCGTTCCATTATGGTCTTCAGCGTCTCCGGCATCATGATGACATCGGCACCGGCAACCGCGACACGTTCGGTAACGTCCTTGGCCGAGACATCAACCATCACGGCATTGCCGTCGCCATCGAAATGGGTGAGACCGTCACTCATGCGCTGATCTGTGCCGGTGTTGGGTCAGCCAGAATCGTCCGGACAGCCGCAGCCACATCATCCTGACGCATGAAACTTTCCCCGATCAGGAAACAGCGCGCACCCGCCTCCGCCATCCGCGCCAGGTCTGCGGCGCTGTAGAGGCCGCTTTCACAGATCAGCATCCGGTCTGCCGGGACGGCACTGGCCAGCGCCTCCGTGGTCGCCAGATCCACCGCCAGCGTTTTCAGGTTCCGGTTATTGACGCCCAGCATCGGACTGTTCAGTTTCAGCGCCCGGTCCAGTTCCTCGCGGTTATGCACCTCAACCAGAACATCCATGCCGTAGTGAACAGCCGCCGCCTCCAGTTCAGCCGCCTGTGCGTCGGAGAGCGCGGCCATAATCAGCAGAATACAATCCGCCCCCAGCGCCCGGGCCTCAGCGACCTGATAGCTGTCGAGCATGAAATCTTTTCGCAGGGCAGGCAGGTCAACCGCATTCCGGGCCGCGACAAGATAGCTGTCCTCACCCTGAAAATAAGGTGTATCGGTCAGCACCGAGAGGCAGGTCGCCCCGCCGGCCTGATAACTGCGGGCGAGGGACGGGGGATCGAAATCCGGGCGAATCAGACCTTTCGACGGTGACGCCTTCTTGATTTCCGCAATCAGGCCATAACCCGTCCGGGAAGCCGATTTCAGCGCCGCATGAAACCCGCGCGGCGCGGATGCCTGGGCGGCAGCGGATTCAACCTGCGACAACGGTCTGGCTGCCTTGCAGGCTGCAATATGAACCAGTTTGTCATCACAGATACGTTTCAGGACATCGGCCAAGGCATCAGTCTCCGTTGGTGATGGCAATCAGCAGGTCCAGTTTCTCGCTTGCGGCACCACTGTCTATTGCCTCCGCTGCATAGCTGACACCATCGGTCAGGTTCCGGGCCTTGTCCGCAACCACCAGTGCCGCCGCCGTGCTCATCAGGACCGCATCACGATAGGCACCCGGTTCACTACGGAACAGCGCCCGCATGGCCTCCGCATTCACAGATGCTTCGCCACCCTTCAGCGCCTCGATCGTGTGGGTATCAAGCCCTGCATCCGAGGGATGGGTCCGGAAACAGGTGACCTTGCCATCTTTCAGTTCAGCAACCGTCGACCCGCCGGTCACCGACAGTTCATCGGTTCCGTCATCACCGTTGAACACCCATGCCTTTTCCACACCCAGTCGATTAAGTACCTGTGCGACAGGTTCAACCCAGCCCGCGGCAAACACGCCCACGGCAAGACGGGAGACCATCGACGGATTAGAAAGCGGACCCAGCAGATTGAAAATTGTCCGGGTGCCAAGTTCTACCCGCGTCGGGCCGACATGACGCATGGCGCTGTGGTGGCGGGGGGCCATCAGGAAACAGATGCCGGCTTCCCACAGGGCCCGCTTCACCAGCGGCATTTCCGCATCGACATTCACCCCGAGTTCCCGCAGCACGTCAGCCGCCCCGGATTTCGACGACAGCGCCCGGTTGCCATGCTTGGCGACCGGAACACCGGCTGCCGCCGCGACAATCGCTGAAGCTGTTGAAATGTTGAAGGTTCCCCGTCCGTCACCGCCGGTCCCCACGATATCGATGGCATTCTCCGGCGCATCGATCTTGAGAACTTTCGAGCGCATGACACGCGCCGCGCCGGTAATTTCCTCGACGGTTTCACCACGAACCCGCAATGCCATCAGAAAGGCACCGATCTGTGACGGCGTCGCATCACCGGACATCAGAATATCAAAGGCTGTTTCTGCCTGTTTCTCGTCAAGGCATTCGCCACTGGCCACCAGTGCCAGAAGTGCCTTCATATCACGCATGTCGCTGCTCATCGCGTCACGCTCTCCCTTGTATTTGGCTCCGACCCAGGCAGAGCCTACCGGACTGCCCGCAAAAGTGTGCGGAGAATGCGCGCCACCTTCGGCAGCGTCAAGCAAGCGGAGGCAAAGAAGCCTGTTTCCTGCGCCCCCGGTCGGCTTATGCTGCGGGAGTGAGTCGGGCCTGCCCGCCGCCCTGCACCAGTCTGTTCGCAGCATAACAAAGGAACAATTGCCGGAATGTCGTCACGGGTCTGGACCATAGCGACAGTTGCACTTCTCTTGCTGACCCTGATCGGGCTGGGCTGGTTGTTCTTTGTCCCGGTTGACAGCCGCCCGATCCGGGCCGGGAGCGATCTGCCGCCGGCACCGGAAGCCGCACCGGCACCTCTGCATTCCGCGGCAACGCCGTCGCCACCGGCGAATACGGCAGACGCTGCTCCGCCGGAAGCGGCACCGGCTTCGCCAAAAGCGGCAGCAACACCCGCACCTGTCACAACGCGCCCCGCAGCAGTATCCGCTACCGGGCAGGACACATTGCCCTGGCGGCGCTATGCCGCCCCCTTCAGACCACAGGGCAAACGGCCGATGATCGCCATTGTCATCGATGATGTCGGACTGAGTGGTGACCGCACACGGGATGTCATCAGCCTCCGGGCACCGGTCACCATTGCATTCCTGAGTTACGCCGAGGATCTGCCGGCGAAATCTGCGGCCGCACGCAAGGCCGGGCATGAGGTCATGGTGCATGTTCCGATGGAGCCAATGGCAAAGGAAGATCCCGGCCCGAATGCCCTGACCACTGATCTGACCGCAGCCGAGATTCGCGAACGGCTGGACTGGGCGCTGGGCCGGTTCGAGGGTTTTGTCGGTTTCAACAACCATATGGGCAGCAAGTTCACTTCCGACCGCACCGTCATGACGCAGGTTGCCGCAATCGCAAAGCAGCGGGGGCTGCTGTTTCTGGATTCAGTAACCAGTGCCAGGTCGGTTGCCTGGGATGTCGCCCGGGAGCAGGGGGTTCCAACCGCCCGGCGGGATGTGTTCCTGGACAATGACAATGCGTTCGAGCCGATTCTGGTCCAGCTTGGCCGGCTGGAGCGCGTCGCCCGCCGTGACGGCACGGCAATTGCCATCGGTCATCCGCATGAAGCAACGCTGGAAGCGTTGAATCAGTGGCTTTCAGATATCGAGAAACGCGGTTTTCAGCTGGCACCGGTCAGTGAAATTGTCCGCCGGCGGATGGCTGCTGCGACGCCAGGCAACTGACGTCGCAGCCAGCACAACGGATCAATAGAGCTGATCGATCATCTCGCGGTTGACGATCACGCCAAAGCGGGCCCGCAGGTCGCTGGTCAATTGCTCGATCACATCACTCTGCAGCTGGGCCGCCACCTGGTCGGTCAGTGCGGCGCGACGGGTTTCGTCCTGCACGGCCGGGCGGATTTCCGCCAGTCTGGCTACCGTCAGCCCGCCGCCTTCGCCGGGGGCCGTTGCCACACCATTTACATCCAGACCAAACAGCTGTGTCGAAAGCGCCGGGCCGATATTCGCCGTCGGGTCGCCGGTCTGGCGGACGAAAGCCTGCGACCGGGTGACCGGCAGATCGTAGGCTGCGGAGACTTCACTCATCGTCTCGCCCTTACGCAGCCGCTCGGCAATATCCGCAGCGAGTTTCTCAAGACCTTCCTCGACCTGCTCGCTTTTCCAGTCCGCAACAACCTGCTGCTGCACTTCGGACAGATCCTTCACCCGGCTCTCGGTAATCGCATCCACACGCAGCATGAAGAAACCCGAATTCGGGGCTTCCGTCAGAATGCTGGTCTTGCCGGACTCCGTTTCAAAAGCCGTGGTCAGAAACGGACCGGACAGCTGGAACTGCTCAACCAGCACATCTCCGCCCGGTGACCTGCCGTTCTGGTCGACCGCGTCGATAATGATCGGCTCAACGCCAATCTGGCGACCGGCATTTTCAAGCGAGGCACCGGCACCGACCGCATCTTCCAGCTTGTTGGCCAGATCGAAGCTGTCTTCTGTTGCCCGGTCCAGAGCCAGCTGTGTTTCGATCTCGTCGCGAACCTCCTCAAACGGGCGCACGGACTGGTCTTCGCGCTCATCAATACGGAAGATATGCCAGCCGAAATCACTCTTAACCGGCGCACTATACCCTCCCTCAGGAGCCGCAAAGGCCGCTTCGGCGACAACATCACTGAGCAGGTCACCACGGTTCACCCAGCCCAGGTCAATAGCACCGGAAGAACCGGCGGCTGCACCTGCAACATCGGCGAAATCCCGTCCTTCGGAAAGCTGTGCATAAGCCGCAGCCGCGTCCTCTTCTTTCTCAAACAGCAGCTGCGTCAGCTTGCGACGGCCGGGCGCGGTGAAATCATTCAGCCGTTCGTCATAGGCCGCCCGCAGGCTTTCCTCGCCAATGCTGGCATCACGCGCCAGCAGGGCAGGGGCAAGATTCACGGCAACAACCTTGCGATATTCCGGCGCACGATAACGCTCTGCATTCGTTTCGTAGAATTTCTGAAGCTCTGCTTCTGTCGGTTCAGCCACTGGCGGCAGCTTGTCGGCGGTCAGCGTAATGGTCTCCGCAACCCGCTGTTCATTGCGATAGGCAAACAGCTTGTCGACAAGAGCCGACGGGGGCTGCACACCAACTGTCGTGGCGGTAACCAGCTGGCGGCGCCGGATATCCTGTCGCAAGATATCCAGATAACTGCTTTCGCTCATCCCGCTGTTGCGCAGAACCGCTGCGAAAACATTCGGGTCAAATTTGCCGCTGGCGTTATGAAATGCCGGTTCGGCGGCAAGCTGCTGGCCGATTACGCCGTCACCGGCGGCAATCCCCAGCTCAATCGCCAGGGCATCAATCGCCGTCTGGGCAACCAGCCGGTTCACCACCTGATCGACAAGGCCGAACTGGCGCATCAGTTCGGGCGTCAACTGGCCATTGAACAGAGGTGCCATCCGCACCGTTTCCTGTCGGATTTCCCGGGACAGGTCGACCGCACTGATGGAGGCATCGCCCACTTCAATGGGTCGGTCATCAGCCTGAATACGGGCAGAAACGAAATCGCCCACTCCCCATACGGCAAAAGACAAGGCGATGAGAATCAGGAAGGCTTTGACGACCCAGGAGCCGGTCTGACTGCGTATGGCTTGAAGCATTTTTTCATCCGGAAACAATAAATCGATGAACGGCGCAATCATCGAAAAGGCTGTAAAAGCGCCGAACCGGCCCGGATAATGTGTTCGGCGGCTGGATTATGCAAGGGCAGCATGGTAGCCGGTCGAACATACAGGTTTCAGACAAATCAGATCAGGAGAACGAATCATGGCGCGACGCCCCCTTATCGCCGGGAACTGGAAAATGAACGGCCTGAAACAGGCCGGGCTCTTACTGGCGAGAGAACTTGGCGTACGCCTGAAAGCGGCCGGGCCGGATGCCGGTTTTGATATGCTGATCTGCCCGCCGGCGACACTGGTCGATGCGGTCGCCGCAAGCGTCGCGAATACCGGCCTGCTGGTCGGGGGCCAGGATTGTCACACAAAATCCGGTGGCGCCCATACCGGCGATATTGCACCGGAAATGCTGGCCGACCTTGGCTGCAGCCACGTTCTCCTTGGCCATTCCGAACGCCGGGCCGATCATGGCGAAACCAGTGACATGGTTGCAGAGAAGGCGCTGAAAGCCGTCGATGCAGGGCTTGTCCCGGTCATCTGCGTCGGCGAGACGGAAGCGGAAAAAGATGCCGGACGCACCCTTGATGTGCTGGGCGACCAGATATCCCGGTCCGTGCCCGACGGTCTGGGGGCAAAGCGGTTTGTGCTGGCATACGAGCCGGTCTGGGCAATCGGCACCGGGCGCACCCCGACGGCAACCGAAGCCAACGACATTCACGGTGCATTGCGCCGGATGCTGGAACAGAAGGTCGGTGATGCCGAAACGGTCCGCATCCTTTATGGCGGTTCGGTAAAACCATCCAATGCGGCGGAGTTTCTGTCCTGCGAACATATCGACGGTGCCCTGGTCGGCGGGGCCAGCCTGAAAGCGGACGACTTCTGGGAAATTGCCCAAGTTTGCGCTGGCCAAAATTGAGATCAGTGACTATGTACCGGCTACAAATTCTGCGAACTACTGACTGAATGACTCATGGTTGCTGTCCTTCTCGCCGTTCACCTGCTTCTCGCAATCTTTCTGATCGCTGTCGTTCTGATGCAGCGCAGTGAAGGCGGCGCACTTGGCATGGGCGGTGGCGGCGGCGGGCTGATGACCTCCCGTGGTGCCGGCAATCTGCTGACACGCTCGACGGCAATCCTCGCAGCCTGCTTCATGGCGACAAGTCTGGCCCTTGCTGTCTTTGGTGAGTCAGATCGCAACGCCGGTGCCCTTCAGTCGATTCCCACGCCTGCTGTCGAACAGCCGGCCCAGCCGACGGTTCCGGCTGCGCCGACAAACGACTGATTTCAGGGCTATTTCTGTTTTTCCCAACGCAATCCTTTCGGTTGCGACACACATTGCTGTAGGTTAACCGCCCATGGCGCGGTATATTTTTATCACAGGCGGCGTGGTTTCCTCTCTCGGGAAGGGGCTGGCGTCAGCGGCTCTCGGTGCGTTGCTTCAGTCCCGTGGATATACGGTCCGGCTGCGCAAGCTTGACCCCTATCTGAATGTCGATCCGGGGACGATGTCGCCCTATCAGCATGGCGAGGTCTATGTCACCGATGACGGGGCAGAAACCGACCTTGATCTCGGACATTACGAGCGCTTTACCGGCGTTTCCTCGCGACAGGCCGATAACGTCACCACCGGCCGCATTTACCAGAATGTGATCGCCAAGGAACGGCGCGGCGATTATCTCGGCGCAACCGTTCAGGTGATTCCGCATGTCACCGACGCCATCAAGGAATTCGTGCTGAATGACGTGGAGGATGAAGATTTCATTCTCTGCGAAATCGGCGGCACGGTCGGTGACATCGAAAGCCTGCCGTTCCTCGAAGCCATCCGCCAGCTGGGTAACGAACTGGGCCGCGAGCGGACAATGTTCGTACATCTGACCCTGCTGCCCTATATCGCCGCAGCCGGTGAACTGAAGACCAAGCCGACCCAGCATTCCGTCAAGGAACTGCTCAGCGTGGGTATTCAGCCGGATATGCTGCTGTGTCGGGCAGAGCGGGATATCCCTGAATCCGAACGCCGCAAGATCGCGCTGTTCTGTAACGTCAGTCAGGATGCCGTGATCCCGGCACTGGATGTCTCCAACATCTATGAAGTGCCGATCAGCTATCATGCCAAGGGGATGGATGACGTGGTCTGCCGGCATTTCGGCCTGACCGGCGCACCGTCCCCCAATCTCAGCACCTGGCGGCGCATCTCGCAGACCGTCAGCGCCCCGGAAGGCGGCGATGTGACCATTGCCGTGGTTGGCAAATATACTGTTCTGCTTGATGCCTACAAATCGCTGGCGGAATCGCTTACCCATGGTGGCATTGCCAATAACGTTCGGGTCAATCTGGACTGGATCGAGTCCGAGATATTTGAAACGGACGGGGCCGTTCAGCGCCTTGAAGGTGTTGACGGCATTCTGGTTCCCGGCGGCTTTGGCGAACGCGGCTCTGAAGGCAAGATTGCCGCCGCCCGCTTCGCCCGGGAGCGTGGCGTACCCTATTTCGGTATCTGTTTCGGCATGCAGATGGCGGTGATCGAGGCGGCGCGGAATCTGGCCGGCATCCCCCGCGCGGGATCAACCGAATTCGGCCCCTGCGACGAGGCGGTGGTCGGACTGATGACCGAATGGGTTCGTGGCAACCGGCGCGAAACCCGCAGTGAGGAAGATGACCTCGGCGGCACCATGCGCCTCGGTGCCTATGACGCAGTCCTCAAAGAAGGCTCCCGCGTGCGCGAGATCTACGGCACGGCGAACATTTCCGAACGGCACCGTCACCGCTATGAGGTCAATCCCGACTACCGGGAACGCCTGGAAGCAAGCGGCATGATCTTCTCCGGCATGTCACCGGATGGTATTCTGCCTGAAATCGTCGAAATTCCGGAGCATCCCTGGTATATTGGCGTCCAGTATCACCCCGAACTGAAATCCAAGCCGTTTGATCCGCATCCGCTGTTCACCTCGTTTATCGAGGCGGCACGGAAGCATTCCCGGCTGGTCTAGGAGCAACCGCATGGTTGAGCAGCGGACTGTCGAAGTCGGTTCCGTCAGGATCGGTAATAACCTGCCTCTGGTGCTGATTGCCGGGCCGTGTCAGATGGAAAGCCGCCAGCATGCGCTGGAAATGAGTTCCGCAATCAAGGAAATCACCGACGCGCTCGGCATTGGCCTGATCTACAAGACTTCCTACGACAAGGCGAACCGCACCAGCGTTTCCGCAGCCCGCGGTGTCGGGCTTGAAGCCTCGCTGCCGGTCTTTGCCGAAGTCCGGGAAACGGTCGGTTGTCCGGTGCTGACCGATGTGCATGACGCAAGCCATTGTGCACCGGTTGCCGAAGCGGTCGATGTCCTGCAGATCCCGGCATTCCTTTGCCGCCAGACGGACCTGCTGATTGCCGCCGGTGAAACCGGCCGGGCGATCAATGTGAAGAAGGGGCAGTTCCTCGCTCCCTGGGATATGGCAAATGTCGTCGACAAGATCCGCGCCACCGGTAATGACCGGGTAACCCTGTGCGAACGTGGTGCCAGCTTTGGCTACAACACACTGGTCAGCGACATGCGGTCGCTGCCGATCATGGCCCGGACGGGCTGCCCGATTGTCTTTGATGCGACCCATTCGGTGCAGCAGCCAGGCGGGCAGGGGACAAGCTCCGGCGGCCAGCGCGAGTTTGCCCCGGTACTGGCCCGCGCCGCCGTCGCCGTTGGCGTTGCAGCCGTTTTCATCGAGACCCACCAGGATCCCGACAACGCTCCGAGTGATGGCCCAAACATGATCCCGATCAAGGAGTTAAAGGGCGTTCTTCAGACCCTGATCGGATTCGACAGGCTGTCAAAGTCGCTTCAGTAGATGCGCGATCAAATCTGAAATTTTGAGATCATCCGCCTCACGCATTGTGATTTCTTACATTCAGGCAGAAGTCCCGAAATGCTCTCGGAATCGCTCCATCTCTGCGCGCTCAGATGACGAAGTCTCCACCAGCCATTGCCGGAACTGATTAACCAGCGGACGTTTTGCTGATTGTTCCGGGCAAGCAAAGAAATAATTAAAACAGCTGGTTAACTGTATATCGAGAGGCATCACAAGATTGCCATTCTCAATGTCGGACTTCACAAAACCATAATCGGCAATCGCCACACCCAACCCGCGCATCGCGGCACTGACGGCCATTTCAAGAGTCGAAAAGGCAAGGCCGCCGGTGGTTTCGACTGTTTGCGATGATCCGATCCGGTCCAGCCAGTCCCGCCAGTCTTCCCGACTGGGTGTCGGATGAATCAGCACATGACGGGCCAGGTCGGCCGGCGATGAAAGCGGGTGCCGTTCCAGATATTCACGGGAGCATACTGGGGTCAGAACCTCCGTCAGAATATGATCACTGACAAGACCCACAGGGGGATTTCGGTCGCAATAAATGGCTGCGTCGAACTCCTCGCGCCGGAAATCCGCATTGTCCCCCGTTGTGATCCGGACATCGATATCCGGATGCAGTTCCTGAAATTCAGAAAGACGTGGAATCATCCAGCGAATCGCAAAGGTTGGCGGGGTCTTGATACGCAGTTCCCTGCGTTCTTCCATGACAGAAGCGACAGCATCCGCCAGCCGGTCAAATGACACAGACAGGTCTGGCAGCAAGGCTGCGCCACGGTCAGTCAGACTGATCGCACGGTGCAAGCGCCGGAACACCGGAAACCCGAGATAGGCTTCCAGTCCCTTGATATGGCGGCTCACCGCACTCTGGGTGACATGTAACTCCTCTGCCGCATCCGAAAAACTCAGATGTCGTGCAGCTGCTTCAAACGCCCGAAGCGCATTCAATGATGGAAGGCGTCGCATCTCTGGCATCACTTTTTATCATGCAATGGATTAAATCTATCCGTTTGAAGGCCGTGATATCAACAAATAACCTTACTTTCTGACATATACGGAAAATGACATGACCATCAATGTATCAGTTTTTAGAATAAGAACAGTCCTCACAGATATACTCGTCTCTGCCAGAGCTTCAGTGCCGGGTCTTCCTGAAGTTCTGAAATGCTGGCGCTATCGCATCAGAACCCGGCGTCATCTGGCCGCCATGGACAGCTACCTGCTGGCCGACATCGGGCTGACAACCGAAGATGCCATCACAGAGTCCCGGCAGCCCTTTTGGAAGCCGGTATCCCCGCATCGGAGCGGGCTTGGCTTGCGCCGTTAGGCGGCCTCGTCTAGAACCGCTGCGTCCTTTCACTGACGCCCGAGTCCGGAGGTATCATGTCTGCCATTGTCGATATTCATGCCCGCGAAATTCTCGATTCCCGGGGTAACCCGACTGTCGAAGTCGATGTTCATCTCGAAACCGGCGCTGTCGGTCGCGCGGCTGTGCCGTCCGGCGCCTCCACCGGTGCCCACGAAGCTGTTGAACTGCGCGACGGCGATGCATCGCGATATGGCGGCAAGGGTGTTCTGAAAGCAGTCGAGGCCGTGAACGGTGAGATCTTCGACGCGCTCTCCGGCATGGATTCAGAAAACCAGACAGCCCTGGACCAGATCATGATTGCGCTGGACGGCACCCCGAACAAAAGCCGCCTCGGGGCGAACGCCACGCTCGGGGTCAGCCTGGCACTGGCCAAGGCCACATCCATCGAACTGGAACAGCCGCTGTTTCGCTATGTCGGTGGCGTATTCGCCCGTGACCTGCCGGTGCCGATGATGAATATCGTCAATGGCGGTGCCCATGCGGACAACCCGATCGACATTCAGGAATTCATGGTGATGCCGGTTGGTGCCGGATCCGGGTCGGAAGCCATTCGCGTTGGTGCAGAAATCTTTCATGCCCTGAAGAAAGCCCTGTCCGCTACCGGACATAATACCAATGTCGGGGATGAAGGCGGATTCGCCCCCTCGCTGAACAGTGCCGATGAAGCCCTGTCTTTCATCATGAAGGCGATTGAGGCCACCGGACGCCGACCGGGTGATGATGTGCTGCTGGCCCTCGACTGTGCCTCAACCGAATATTTCAAGGACGGCATCTACGATCTGGCAGGTGAGGGCAAGAAGCTCGATGCTGCCGGCCATGTCGCCTATCTGGCAGACCTTTGTGCCCGCTATCCGATTCTGTCGATCGAAGACGGCATGGGTGAAGATGATATGGCGGGATGGGAGCATCTGACAGCCGAGATCGGTGACAAGGTACAGCTTGTCGGTGACGATCTGTTTGTCACCAACACCGCACGTCTCATCGACGGCATCGCCAACAGGCGGGCCAATGCCATTCTGGTGAAGGTCAACCAGATCGGAACCCTGACAGAAACACTGGAAGCCGTCGAGACAGCGCACAAGGCTGGCTACCGGGCCGTGATGTCGCACCGTTCGGGTGAGACTGAGGACTCGATCATTGCCGATCTTGCGGTGGCCACAAACTGCGGCCAGATCAAGACCGGCTCGCTGTCGCGCTCCGACAGAACGGCGAAATACAACCAGCTTATCCGCATTGAGGAAATGCTGGGTGCCGCCGCCCGGTATCCGGGACGTGCAGCACTGGCCAGATAAAATCGTCTGCATTTACGCTTTTTAAAGCGGCGGAGGTGTTATCTGACCTCCGCCGCTTTGTTTTCGGGGCAGGGGATCTTCATCTGGCAATGAGTATTGTCGAACAAATCAGGATGCGCAGCCGTCGTGCAGTGATGCCGGCCTGTGCCATCGCGTTCTTCAGTTACTTCGTCTATCATGCTCTGCAGGGTGATCTGGGTCTTGTCGCCTGGTGGCGGCTGAACCAGGAGATTACAGTTGCCCAGACTGAACTGGCAGAGGCAACAGGCCTGCGTGAAACCTGGGCTCGCCGGGTGCATCTGCTGCAGCCGGAAAATCTGGATCCGGACATGATGGACGAACGCGCCCGTGAAATGCTCAATCTGGTTCATCCTGACGACCGCATCATTCCGGTTCCGGGAAGCATAAATTAACTGCTATCAAGTTATTTTCTATTTTATCCAATAAAATCAATGCATTAATATTTTTTGCGTTTTTTCCGTCTATTGCATAACTGAAAAATCACCACTATCCTCAAAAGAAAGATCAGGCCTGATCCTTGATGACTGGCTGACTGACCGCGCAGACTAGAGCGCAATTTCTGGAGGGAATGATGGCGACATCCACCAAACGCAAATCGTCCGCGCGCGGTAAATCCGCGGGGCCGGACAAGGATACCCTGCTTCATTATTATCGCGAGATGCTGCTGATCCGCCGCTTTGAAGAAAAAGCCGGACAGATGTATGGCATGGGTCTGATCGCCGGTTTCTGCCACCTCTATATTGGTCAAGAAGCTGTTGTGGTCGGTATTCAGGCCGCGATGAAGGAGGGTGACACCGTCATCACCAGTTATCGTGATCATGCGCATATGCTGGCAACCGGGATGGAAAGCCGTGGCGTTATGGCAGAACTGACCGGTCGTTCCGGTGGCTATTCCCGCGGCAAGGGCGGGTCGATGCATATGTTTTCCCGCGACAAGGGCTTCTTCGGCGGTCACGGCATTGTGGCAGCCCAGGTGCCGATCGGCACGGGGCTTGGCTTCGCTCACAAGTACAAAGACCAGGATAATCTCTGCGCCACCTATCTCGGCGACGGCGCGATCAACCAGGGCCAGGTCTACGAAGCCTTCAACATGGCCGCTCTCTGGAAGCTGCCGGTCCTCTATATCATCGAGAACAACAAATACGGCATGGGCACATCAGTCGCCCGCGCCTCGGCTCATACCGACCTGTTTAACCGTGGCAGCGCCTATGGCATTCCGGGCGAGGAAGTCGACGGCATGAATGTGGTGACCGTCAATGCGGCGGCGGCAAAAGCCATCGAGCATATCCGGGCCGGCAAGGGGCCTTATATCCTTGAGATGAGCACCTATCGCTATCGCGGACATTCAATGTCTGACCCCGCGAAATACCGTTCAAAGGAAGAAGTTCAGAAGATGCGGTCCGAACGTGACCCGATCGACAATGTACGGGCCATGTTGCTCGATACGAAGGAAGTCACGGAGGAATCGCTGAAGGAAATCGACAAGGAGGTGAAGGCTATCGTCTCCGATGCGGCTGACTTCGCACAGCAGTCCCCTGAACCCGATATTTCCGAACTCTGGACCGACATTCTGGTGGAGGCCTGATCCATGCCAATCGAAATTCTGATGCCGGCCCTCTCGCCAACCATGACCGAGGGCACACTGTCGAAATGGGCCGTCAAGGAAGGCGACAGCGTTGCCAGCGGCGACGTCATTGCTGAAATTGAAACCGACAAGGCGACGATGGAAGTCGAAGCCGTCGATGAAGGCAAGATCGGCAAGATCCTGATCGACGAAGGCAGCGAAGGGGTCGCCGTAAATACGCCGATTGCCATCCTGCTCGAAGAAGGCGAAAGCGAAGCGGATATGGAAAACATGTCCTCATCTGCGCCGAAACCGGATGCCGGTTCTGACTCCGACAAGCCAAAGGCAGAGCCGGACAGCGCCCCGGAATCCCGCCCGAAACCGACGGCATCCTCCGCCAGCCCGATTCCCTCCGCCCCGGCAGAGCCGGAATATTCCGGTGAGACGACAAGTTGCACGGTTCGCGAGGCGCTGCGTGATGCGATGGCCGAGGAAATGCGCAAGGACGAACGCGTGTTCCTGATGGGTGAGGAAGTCGCCGAATATCAGGGTGCCTACAAGGTCAGCCAGGGCCTGCTTGATGAATTCAGCTCCAAACGGGTAATTGACACCCCGATTACCGAGCATGGTTTCACCGGCGTCGGTGTCGGTGCAGCCTTCGGCGGATTGCGCCCGATTGTCGAATTCATGACCTTCAACTTCGCCATGCAGGCGATGGATCATATCATCAACTCTGCCGCCAAGACGCTCTATATGGCTGGCGGGCAGATGGGTTGTCCGATCGTCTTCCGGGGTGCGAACGGTGCGGCATCGCGTGTCGGCGCACAGCATTCACAATGCTATGCCAGCTGGTACGCTCATGTACCGGGCCTGAAAGTCGTCTCGCCCTGGAATTCGGTCGATGCAAAGGGTCTGCTGAAAGCGGCCATCCGCGACCCGAATCCGGTGATCGTGCTGGAGAATGAAATTCTCTATGGCCAGAGCTTCGACGGTGTTCCGACCGATCCGGACTGGGTGCTGCCGATCGGCAAGGCCAAGATCGAACGGGAAGGCTCCGACGTTACCATCATCGCCTATTCGCTGATGGTCGGTCGCGCACTTGAAGCTGCCAAGAAGCTGGAAGAAGAGGGCATCTCGGCAGAAGTCATCAACCTGCGCAGCCTGCGCCCGCTGGATACCGAGACCATCGTCAAGTCGGTCAAGAAGACCAACCGCATCGTTTCGGTCGAAGAGGGCTGGCCGGTAGCTGGTATGGGGTCGGAAATCGCCGCGATCTGCATGGAACAGGCCTTCGACTGGCTTGATGCGCCGGTGGTTCGCGTCTGTGGTGCCGACGTGCCGATGCCCTATGCTGCCAATCTTGAAGCCCTCACCATTCCGCAGGCAGACAAGGTGGTCGAAGCCGCCAAGTCCGTCTGCTATCGCGACTGAGCCGGTAGGGAGAAAGAACCATGACCGTTGAAATCCTGATGCCGGCCCTGTCCCCGACGATGACGGAAGGGACACTCGCTGCCTGGCACAAGAAAGAAGGCGACACCGTTGCGTCAGGTGACGTGATCGCCGAAATCGAAACCGACAAGGCAACGATGGAAGTCGAAGCCGTCGATGAAGGTGTGATGGGGAAAATTCTCGTCGAAGCCGGAACGGAAGGTGTCGCCGTCAATGCGGCCATCGCCATCCTGCTGGAAGAAGGCGAGGACGAAAGTGCACTGGACGCTGCCGTGAAAAACGCCGGTTCCAGCGCGCCCTCAGGTTCCGGTTCGAAGCCGAAGGAAGAAAAACCGGAAGCCAAGGCCGAACCTGAAAAACCGGCTTCTGACAACAAGCCTGCCGAGAGCAAATCCAAATCCGGTGGTGTCGAGTTGTCCGAGGGGTCCAAAGCACCGGCAGCACCAAAATCGGAAAGTGGCGAGCGTATCTTCGCCAGCCCGCTGGCCCGCCGCATTGCCAGCCAGGAAGGCGTCGACCTTACCGCGCTCAAGGGTTCCGGACCGCATGGCCGTATCGTGAAGGCCGATGTTGAGGAAGCCATCAAAAGCGGTACAGGCAGCAAGGCAAAGGGTGCTGACAAGGCTGCCGAAAAACCGTCGGAGAAAGCGGCAACACCGCCGGCGCCGATGTCCACCGACAATCCGTTCGAGCCGGAATTCGAGCTCGAAAAACTCAACAATATGCGCAAGACCATCGCCAAGCGTCTCGCCGAATCAAAACAGAACATCCCGCATTTCTACCTCACGGTGGATGTCGAACTGGATGAACTGCTGGCGCTGCGCAAAAAGCTGAATGACCGTGCTGACGGTGCCTACAAGCTGTCGGTCAACGATCTGGTCATCAAGGCGGTTGGCGTTGCCCTGCGGCAGGTTCCCGCCGCAAACGCGTCCTACACCGCTGATGGCATCAAACTCTACAAGCGGGCCGATGTGTCGGTTGCGGTTGCCATTGATGGTGGCCTGATTACCCCGGTTGTCCGCGATGCGGGGAACAAGGGGCTTTCCGTCATTTCCAATGAAATGAAGGAACTGGCCGGCAAGGCGAAGGAAGGCAAATTGCAGCCCGAAGAATATCAGGGCGGAACGTTCTCGATCTCCAACCTCGGTATGTTCGGCATCACCAACTTCCAGGCCGTCATCAACCCGCCACAGGCCTGTATTCTGGCCATTGGTGCGGGGCAGCAGCGCGCGGTGATCAAGGACGGGGCCGTACAGGCCGCAACCGTGATGTCCTGCACCCTGTCGGTTGACCACCGGGCCGTTGACGGGGCCGTTGGTTCCAGCTTCCTCACAGCCTTCAAAAAGCTGCTGGAAGAGCCGCTTTCAATGATGCTGTAAGTTTATGCACATGGAGTGCGTGAACATCAGCGACAAACTGGCGCAGTTCGATGACTGCTGGTCACCAAAGGTGGTCGGTCAGGTCAATAACTGCGCCATCAAGCTGGTAAAGCTGGAAGGCGAGTTCGTCTGGCATCACCATGACGATGAAGATGAAATGTTTCTGGTCATTTCCGGCCGTATGAACATGGAATTCCGGAATCGGACCGTCGAGGTCGGGCCCGGAGAATTCATCGTCGTGCCACAGGGTACCGAACACCGTCCGGTTGCGGTCGGCGGTGTCTGCGAGGTGATGCTGGTGGAGCCGGACAGCGTGCTGAATACCGGGAACGTTCATAACGAACGCACCGTCGAACATCTGGACAGGATTTAGAGGAGGCCGGTCATGGCCGATAACAATTTTGATATCCTCATCATCGGCGGCGGCCCCGGCGGCTATGTCGCTGCTATCCGGGCTGCCCAGCTCGGGATGAAAACCGCGGTGGTCGAGAAGAAGCATCTCGGCGGCATCTGCCTGAACTGGGGCTGTATCCCGACCAAGGCTCTGCTGCGGTCGGCAGAAATCTATCATTACATGAACCATGCCGAAGATTACGGGCTCTCCGCCGGCAAGGTCGGTTTCGATATCACCAAGGTGGTACAGCGATCCCGTGGCGTCTCGAAACAGCTGAACGGCGGCGTCGGTCATCTGCTGAAGAAGAACAAGGTGACCGTCATCGACGGATCTGCCCGTCTGCTCGGTGGCGGCAAGGTCGGCGTCTCGAAAGACGGCAAGAGCATCGGTGACTACAGCGCGAAACATATCATCATCGCCACCGGCGCCCGCCCGCGCGGACTGCCGGGTATGGAGCCGGACGGAAAACTGATCTGGACCTATTTCGAGGCCATGGTTCCCGAAACCATGCCGAAAAGTCTTGTCGTCGTCGGCTCCGGTGCCATCGGTATCGAGTTCGCCAGTTTCTATCGCACCATGGGTGCGGATGTGACGGTCGTCGAGGTCATGGACCAGATCATGCCGGTCGAAGATGCCGAGATTTCAAAGATTGCCCGCAAGCAGCTGGAAAAGCAGGGCCTCAAGATCATGACCAAGGCCAAGGTGACCGGTGTCAAAAAAGGCGCCAATGATGTCACTGCGACGGTTGAAGATGCGAAGGGCAAGACCATCGAGATCAAGGCAGACCGGATGATTTCTGCCGTTGGTGTGGTCGGCAATATCGAGGATATCGGTCTCGACAGCACAAAGGTCAAAACCGACCGTGGCTGCATCGTCATTGATGAGTATGGCCGGACAGCAGAACAGGGCGTCTATGCCATCGGCGATGTTGCCGGACCGCCGATGCTGGCGCACAAGGCAGAACATGAAGGCGTGATCTGCGTCGAAAAAATTGCCGGGCTGCACCCGCATCCGATGAAGAAAGAACATATCCCCGGCTGTACCTACTGCCATCCGCAGGTTGCCAGTGTCGGCCTCACTGAAGCGAAGGCCAAAGAAGCCGGGTATGACGTTCGCGTCGGGCGTTTTCCGTTCATCGGTAACGGCAAGGCCATCGCCCTGGGAGAGCCGGACGGCCTGATCAAGACCGTCTTCGACAAGAAGACGGGTCAGCTTCTGGGTGCCCATATGGTCGGCGCAGAAGTCACCGAACTGATCCAGGGCTATGTCGTCGC
>JAVJTE010000012.1:0-217219 GCA_040219025.1 Rhodospirillales bacterium
CTCGTTGAACGATTCTTCAACAAGATCAAGTTCTTCCGACGCATCGCCACCCGATATGACAAGCTCGGATCAACTTATCTCGCGATGGTGAAGCTCGCCGCGATCAGAATATGGCTGCGATTTAATGAGTCTACGGCCTAAATTTCACGAGTTAGCCAACTATCAAGGAGCGACCTTCAACAAATTAGCTCGCTTTGACCAAGTTATGTTTCAGAATGATGCCAATTTCCGAAACACAAATTTCCTAGAATTTGCCAAATTCGAGAGTACTTCCTTTCGAAAAACTGCTGATTTTACGCGTGCGATTTTTCAATCTATCGCGATCTTCAAGAGTTCGACATTTGATGAACTCGCTACCTTCTACCACTGTAAGTTCCAATGGCATGTTAATTTTCGAGAAGTCACTTTTGGGGAGAACGTTGATCTCAGGGGAGCAGCCAACCAAGAAGACATCAAACGAATAACTGGTACCGTCCGTTTTGATGATGTGACGTTTTCCAAAACAGTAGATTTTACAAATCGAGAATTTCTAAATACGACCTCCTTCAATGACACTCTTTTCCATACCCATGCACCCGTTTTCGCCAACACCAGACTCCACGAAGGCACCACCTGGCATGGGGTCCAATGGCCGGGGACACCAGACGACCCGATAGCAGCCCGAGATATGGCCGATGCCTACAGTCATCTGCGGCGACGGTCGAATGCTATTCAGGATCATGAGGCGGAACTGGATTTCTATGGCCGGGAATTGCGGGCGAAGCGAGCGGCAGTTGGTGGGGCGACCGGGTTTCTGATCTCGCTGTATGAGTGGAGTTGCGGGTTTGGGGCAAGTGTGGGGCTGCCACTGGTCTGGTTGTTCGGGCTTTGGGCATCTGGTCCGCCATTCTGTCGCGCATTGCTCCGGCTGGAAGGGGCCGCCGAAATAGACGGCCTCACTCTCTACGGCTTCAGTCTGGCCAGCGTCGGTGGATTCTTCGGAATGCGGAAAGAATTTTTTGCTGAGTTTATGAAAGATCTACCTGGAACCGTTCTGGCCCTCTCCGGAGCGCAAAGTCTGCTGGGAGCGGTGTTTGTGTTTTTACTCGGGCTGTCGCTGCGTAACCGGTTCCGGATCAAATAGGCGATCCTCCGAAACCCGGCTTCGCCGCTCCCTGATTCATGAGATCTTTTTTTGTTGAAATCCTCATCCTGAGGAGGGCTGAAAGCCCGTCTCGAAGGATGGCGGCAGGGCAGGATTGACCCGGTTTCAGCTCCCCCCCTCCTCACCTTGAGCCTGTTTCGGGACCCGGCGGCTGACCTGAACGGGGGTGATCCTGAAACGAGTTCAGGATGAGGGGGGAAGGAGATGAGGGCGAGTGATTGGTTGGCGGTATCTGTAGTCTGTCAGGTGAGCTGTGTCTGCGGGTCAGGTCAGCCAGCGGGTGAGGAGGCGGGTGAGGCTTTCGCCGCCGGATTTTGCCTGTTCCATGGTATGGTCGTGGCTGAGGACTTCGTCGCTCATGCCCGCCGCCATGTTGGTGATGTTGGAAATGGCGGCGACGCGCAGGCCGAGGAAGCGGGCGATGATGACTTCGGGGACAGTGGACATGCCGACCGCATCGCCGCCCCACATTTTTACCGCACGGATTTCCGCCGGGGTCTCAAAGGTCGGGCCGGAGAACCAGACATAGACACCGTCATGGAGGTCGATGCTCTCCGCCTCCGCGGCCCTGTGCAGGGCGGCCGCATGATCCGCATCATAGGCATCGGCCATGTTCAGAAACCGTTTCGGGGAGGCTTCCCCGATCAGCGGGTTTATCCCGGCAAAATTGATATGGTCCGACAGCAGCATCAGCTGGCCCGGCCCCATATCCGGACGCAGCGACCCCGCTGCGTTGGTGAGAACCAGCGTTTCACAGCCAAGTGCCGCCAGCGTCTCGATTGCCGGGCGCATGGCATCGGCCCGCCCGGATTCATAATAATGCGCCCTGCCCTGCAACATCGCGACATCCCTGTTGCCGAGGCGGCCAAGAATCAGCTTGCCGCCATGACCCTGAACGGACGGAACCGGAAATCCGGGCAGGTCTGCATAGTCGATCACACTGCGGTCCAGAACCGCATCGCCCAGCCCGCCAAGGCCACTGCCCAGAACAATGCCGACGGTGGGGGAGATATCTGTTCCTGCGCGGATGATGTCGGCGGCAGCTGTCATCGCAGGTTCTCCGGGCCGAAACTTTCCGGCAGTAATTCAGCCAGTGTAAAGCTGCGGCGATGTCCCTCCGGCCCGCAGATATGGATGGCCGTGTCCTGACCTGCGAATTCACGGATTTTCTGACGGCAGCCGCCACAGGGCGTGACCAGTGCATCGCCGGGACCGATGACGCAGACTTCCCTGATCTGCCGTTCGCCCGCCATGACCATTGCCGCGATGGCCGAAGCCTCCGCGCACCAGCCCTGCGGATAGGCCGCGTTCTCGACATTGCAGCCGGCATAAACCGCACCGCTTTCCCCCCGCACGGCAGCCCCGACCGGGAAGCCGGAATAGGGCGCGTATGATTTTGCCATCGCCGCGCGGGCTGCCTGTATCAGATCATCCATATCCTAGCGCTCTTTCACATAGGGGACGCCCAGTGCTTTGGGGGCCGTCGCCTTGCCGATGAAACCGGCCAGCAGGATGACGGTGAGAATATAGGGCAATGCCTGAATAAGCTGCACCGGGGCTTCACCGATGAACGGCAGATCAACACCCTGCAGGCGGACCGCAACCGCATCCAGAAATCCGAACAACAGGCAGGCCGCGAAGGCCATAAAGGGACGCCATTTGCCGAAGATCAGCGCCGCAAGCGCGATATATCCCTGCCCCGCCGTCATATGCGGCAGGAAGGACGCATTCTGCCCGATCGACAGATAGGTGCCGGCAATGCCACAGAGCAGCCCGGCGCAGATCACCGCAGAATAGCGCAGGCCGGCGACCGAAATTCCGGCGGTATCCACCGCATTCGGTGCCTCGCCAACCGCCCGGATACGCAGCCCGAACCTTGTATGGAAGACAATCCACCAGGTCAGGGGGACCGTCAGCAAGGCCACATATCCCAGCAGGTTATGCCCGCTGAGCAATTCCTGATAGAGCGGGCCGATGACCGGCAGCTGGCCAATGGCTTCCGCCCCCGGGAGGATGATCGGCAGAAACCGGGCTTCATCCGGCAGGCTGGGGGTCTGGCCGCCACGGGAGAACCAGGCAATACCGAGGACAATGGTCAGACCGGCAACCAGCACGTTGAGGGCGACACCGCTGACCACATGTTCGCCCCTGTGGGTGATACAGGCAAAACCGTGAATCAGGGCCAGCCCGACAGAGACCAGAATGCCACAACCAAGCCCGGCCCAAGGCGACCCGGTATAGGATGCCGCTGCGGCGGCGGCAAAAGCCGCCCCCAGCATTTTACCCTCCAGACCGATATCGATCACGCCGGAGCGCTCGGAAAACAGGCCGGCCATTGCGGCCAGCATCAGCGGAGCCGCAACCCGCAGGGTCGCATCAAGGGTCAGCAACAGGGTGAGCCAGTGTTCCATGACGGCCTAGCCTTCCATTGCACGGGCCGCAGCAAGCGCCAGCATGCGTTTGCGGAAAAGCCGTTCCAGCGGCGGTCGCACCATCAGGGCCAGCGCCCCGGAAAACAGGATCACCAGCCCCTGAATGACCACAACCATATCGCGGGTCATGCCGGGAATTTCAAAGGCCAGTTCGGCCCCGCCCTGATACAGCGCCCCGAACAGCAGGCTGGCCAGCACGATGCCAAAAGGATGGTTCCGGCCCATCAGTGCCACTGCAATGCCGGTGAAGCCGTAGCCCGCCGTGAAATCGAGCATCAGGCGATGCTGCACACCAATCAGCTCATTAACCCCGACAAACCCGGCAAGGCCGCCGGAGATGCACATCGCCAGCACGATCACCTTCTTCGGGTCAATGCCGGCATAAATGGCCGCAGCCTCATTAAAGCCGACCGTCCGGATTTCATAGCCCCAGCGGGTCTTCCAGATAAGCAGCCAGACCGCAACACAGCAGATAAGCGCCCAGACCAGCGACAGGTTCAGTGGTGATGGAGTGATCTGAACGCCAGCCCAGCCTGCAACTTCATGGGCAAAGGGCAGCCATGCGCTCTCGGCAAATTCACGGCTTTCGGGTGACATCTGGCCCGGCTGGATGAACACGTTCACCATCAGATAGACCATCAGCGAGGCCGCGATGAAATTGAACATGATGGTGGTGATGACAACATGGCTGCCGCGATAGGCCTGCAACCAGCCCGGTATGAAGGCCCAGAACCCGCCGAAAGCCGCAGCAGCCAGCACTGCCAGCGGAATCAGCACGAATCCCGGCAGATACGGATCCAGCCAGAGACAGACCAGCCCTACACCAAGCCCGCCGATATAGGCCTGCCCCTCGCCCCCGATATTGAACAGCCCGGCATGAAAGGCGACGGAAACCGCAAGGCCGGTAAAGATGAAATTGGTTGCGTAATACAGGGTGTAGCCAATTGCCTCCTGAAAGCCGAAAGCGCCATTGATCAGCACCAGCAGAACCTCAACCGGGCTCTCGCCGACGGCGAGCACGATCAGACCTGCGGCAAGGAAGGCCAGCGTCAGGTTGATCAGCGGGATAGCGAGGACATCGACCCAGCGTGGCAGCGTGTCAGAGGAGACAGCCATCTGTCAGGCCCCCGGCAGAATCGGGTTGGCATTGGCCATCATCAGGCCGAGATGGCGCTCGTTCGCTTTCGCCCCGTCGACCCGCCCGACAATCCGCCCTTCAAACATCACCAGAATGCGGTCCGCCAGCGCCATGATTTCTTCCAGCTCGACAGAAACCAGCAGGATGGCCGCCCCACGGTCACGCTGGGCCACCAGATTTCTATGAATGAACTCGATGGCCCCGATATCCACGCCCCGGGTCGGCTGGCCAACCAGCAGGACATCCGGCTGGCGTATCATTTCCCGCGCCAGAACCAGTTTCTGCTGATTACCGCCGGAAAAGTTACCGGATTTCAGTCGCGGATTGCGCGGGCGAACGTCATACCCCTCCATCTTGTCGACGCAATCCTGCAATATATGACCGGCATTCATCAGGACCCTGTCATTATACCGGTCATGACGGTGATAGCCGAGGATAGAGGACTCACTGGCATCGAAAGGCGTGACCAGCCCCATGCGAATCCGGTCTTCCGGAACATGTGCCAGTCCCATGTCGCGCAGGCTGGCCGCCGTCCGTTCCGTCTTTGGAAAAATGTCGTGATCGTTGACGGATATCCGGCCTTTGCGGAATCCCCTGATGCCCGCCAGCACTTCCAGAAGCTCGCTCTGCCCGTTACCGGATACTCCGGCAATTCCAACGATCTCACCAGACCGGACTTCCAGACTGAGATTGTCGATCCGCTTCACACCGTCCGGATCGAAGGCGGTCAGGCTGTCGACCAGCAACCGGACCTTGCCGGGTTTCGCATCGCCCTTTGGCACCCGCATGACCACCTTGCGGCCAACCATCAGTTCCGCCAGTTCTTCGCGATCGGTATCCGCGATTGCACGGTGGGCCACCATCTCGCCCCGGCGCATGACCGAAACATTGTCTGTGATCGCCAGAATTTCCTGCAGCTTGTGGGTGATCAGGATAACCGTGACACCCTGCTCACGAAGTGCGGAGAAGATACCGAACAACTGATCGGTTTCCTGTGGCGTCAGCACCCCCGTCGGCTCATCAAGGATCAGAATCTCGGCCCCCCGATAGAGCGCCTTGAGAATTTCGATCCGCTGTTGCTGTCCGACTGTCAGTTCCGAAACCGGGGTGTCGAGCGGTGTCGCCAGGCCATAATCCTTTGCCAGTCTTTTCAGTTCAGCCCGGCACCGGGCCGCACCTTTTGCCAGTGTCAGGCCGCCTTCACTGCCCAGCATCACGTTCTCGATGGCGGTGAATGTGTTCACCAGCATGAAATGCTGGTGCACCATGCCGATACCCGCCGCGATGGCCTGCGACGAGGAACGGATGCGCACCTTGTGACCGTTTAAATAGATATCCCCGGAATCAGCTTCATAGAAGCCGTAGAGTATCGACATCAGTGTCGATTTGCCGGCCCCGTTCTCACCAACGATACCGTGGATAGTCCCCTTCGGAACCACCAGATCAACACCCCGGTTGGCATGCACGGCACCGAACCGTTTGTCGATACCACGCAACTCAATCGCCGGGGGCGGAACCGTAGCCCCGCCCCCCGCCGGTTCAGATGATACCGTTGATGTCATCACAGCAGCCGGACGTTAACGTCCTACAGGCTGCATTTATTATCGGCCATATAGTCATGGACCTTCAGGTCGCCGGCAATAATCGCCGCTGACGCCTTCTCGACCGCAGCCTTCATATCGGCTGTGATCAGCGCCTCGTTATGCTCGTCGAGCGCCCAGCCGACACCGTTATCAGCAAGACCCAGAACCTTGACGCCCGGTTCAAAAGTACCGTCCATCGCGGACTTGAAAGTTTCATAGGCGGCCACATCAACCCGCTTCAGCATGGAAGTCAGCATGGTGCCCGGCTGCAGGTGGTTCTGATTGGAATCGACCCCGATTGCGAATTTGTCGTTATCCCTGGCGGCCTGCAGAACGCCGATCCCGGTGCTGCCTGCTGCGGCATAGACAACGTCGGCCCCGCGGTCGAACTGGCTTTTCGCGAGTTCGGCACCCTTTGTCGGGTTATTCCAGGCAGCCGGTGTGGAGCCGGTCATGTTCTCGAACACTTCAGCATCGGCGTTCGCATGCTTTGCCCCCTGCGCATAGCCGCAGGCGAATTTTCGGATCAGCGGAATATCCATGCCGCCGACGAAGCCGACCTTTCCGGTTTTCGAGGCCATCGCTGCCAGAATACCGACCAGGAACGAACCTTCATGTTCCTTGAAGACGATGGACTGGACGTTCGGCAGATCAACAACCGCATCGATGATCGCGAATTTCACTTTCGGAAACTCCTTCGCGACCTTTTCGATGGCTGCGGCCTGGGCGAAGCCTACGCCCAGCACAACGTCGGAGCCGCGCTGCGCCATGCGGCGAATCGCCTGTTCGCGCTGCGACGGGTTCGTGACTTCAAATTCCCGGTACTTGATGCCCGTCTCCTTGGCGAACTTTTCAACGCCGTTGAAGACCCCTTCATTGAAGGATTTGTCGAACTTCCCACCCATATCGAAGACGACAGCAGGCTGAATATCCGCCGCCTGTGCAGTGGAAACCGAAAGAAATGCGGCTGCGGCCGCAACGCTGATCAGGCGTATCATGATGTCTGTCCCTGGTTAAATTATCCCCTCGAGGGATTTGAGTTTATCGGTTGTCCTGCGTCTGACAATCCCGAAGCACAGGCTAACCACCCGGCTCGGCCGCATAAACCGGTTTTCCGGTATCTCACAGGTTTGTGCGGGTGACAGTTTTGTTGCGGGATCTGCCGCCCGGGTACAAACTGTTCCGGAAATTACCTGATGTTTCGATATCACCGTTCGCAATCGACAAACTGGGATGCAAAACCATGAAAACCGGGGTCTTTCTCGCAACCGCCGCCGCCTGCGCCCTGACAGCAGGCAGTGCACTGGCCGACTATTCCATCACCATCCTGCACACCAATGACTTTCACAGCCGGGTAGAGCCGATCAGCAAGTATGATTCGGGCTGCAGCGCAGAGGACAACGATGCCGGAAAATGTTTCGGCGGATATGCCCGCCTCGTCAACGCCATCCGCGCCGCCCGTGCGGCATCGCCGAACAGCCTGCTGGTCGATGGTGGCGACCAGTTTCAGGGCTCGCTGTTCTATACCTACTACAAAGGCAAGGTCGCGGCCGAGATGATGAATGCGCTCGGCTATGACGCGATGACCGTCGGTAACCACGAATTTGACGATGGCCCGGAGGTACTTCGCGGCTTCATGGATGCGGTAAAATTTCCGGTCCTGATGGCCAACGCCGACATCTCGCAGGAGCCGACGCTGGCCGGGGTCCTGATGCCGTCGAAAATCGTCGAGAAGAACGGCCAGAAGGTCGGCCTGATCGGTGTTACCCCGCAGGATACAAACGAACTGGCATCGCCGGGACCGAATGTGAAATTTGGCGATCCCGTACCCGCCGTTCAGCGTGAAGTCGATGCGATGAAGGCTGCGGGAGTAAACAAGATCATCCTGCTGTCGCATTCCGGCTATACCATTGACCTGTGGATCGCCTCGAAAGTCTCCGGCGTCGATGTTATCGTCGGTGGCCACAGCAACACCTTCCTGTCGAACGCGGCAGAGAAGGCCGACGGTCCCTACCCGACATGGCGCAATGGACCGGATGGCGGCAAGGTCGCCATCGTTCAGGCCTATGCTTTCGGCAAATATCTCGGCATGCTGAACGTGACCTTCAATGATACCGGCGAAATAACAGCTGCTGTCGGCGAGCCGGTTGTCGTAGACGGCAAGATTGCCGAGGATTCCAGCCTGAAGGCACGGATTGCCGAACTGGCCAAACCGCTTGATGAAATCCGCAACAAGGTCATCGGCAGCACGGCAGCCCCCATTGATGGTGACCGTAAATCCTGCCGCGCCGGGGTTTGCGAAATGGGTGTCCTCGTTGCTGATGCGATCCTCGATCGGACCAAATCGCAGGGCGTTACCATTGCCATCACCAATGGCGGGGGCATTCGCACCTCGATTGATGCCGGTGAAGTGACAATGGGTGAGGTCCTGTCGGTTCTGCCGTTCCAGAACACGCTGTCGACTTTCCGTCTCAAGGGTAAGGACATTGTTGCCGCCCTCGAATCTGCTGTCAGCCAGGTGGAAGAAGGCAAGGGCCGGTTTCCGCAGGTCGCCGGTCTCAAATTCACATGGACCCGCAGCGTTCCGGCAAATCAGGGGCGTGTGAAGGAAGTTCTGGTCATGAAGGACGGCGCATGGACCGCCATTGACCCGGAAGCAACCTACAGCATTGTCTCGAACAACTATATCCGTGGCGGTGGCGACGGCTATGTTGCCTTTGCTGAAAACGCTATCGATCCTTACGATTTCGGCCCCGATCTGGCAGATGTCGTCGCGGACTATGTTGCCAAATCAGGTGACTACAAGCCGTACAAGGACGACCGTATCACCGAGAACTAGGACCATCCCGCCCGCTCCGGCCCATTCCGGAGCGGGTGGTACTTCAACCGCAGACCCCGGACAGGCCGGGACTTTACCGACCGACATCACAGATTTCCGCAAGCTGAAGATTTGCGTCAGGACATGACAGCTTGCCGAAACTGACGGTCAGGCGTATGCCGCTGGCATGAGTTCTGCGTCCCCCGCCCTTCGTCTGTCGCTGTTCTATGCCGCCTTTTTCTGGCTGGTAGGAACCAACCTGCCCTACTGGCCGGTCTGGCTGGAAAGCCGGGGACTTGGCGCGGCGGAGATCGGACTGGTTGCCGCTGCGGCTTTCTGGACCCGCATCTTTATCGCACCGACAATTGCGTTATGGGCAGACCGTACCGGCCGGCGACGTACACCCCTGATCATTCTCGCGATCACCGTCACCTGCGGATACGGATTGCTGTCCGTCACCGAAGGTTATTTTCAGATCCTGTTGCTGTATGGATTCATCGGCTCGTTGATGAACGCCGCCATGCCCCTGACCGACAGCCTGACCATACTGGCGCAGCGCCAGAGCGCACTGGATTACGGGCGGGTACGCCTTTGGGGCTCGATCACCTTTATTCTGGCATCCTTTGCGGGGGGCTACATTCTGGCCTCGGCGGGACCGGACGGTATTCTCTACAGCATCATGGCCGGTGGTGTGCTGCTCTGTATCATCGGATTTCTGTTGCCCGGCATCCGCACAACACCTGCTAAACGGTCTTTTGCGGCGATTGGCGAGCTGATCCGCCAACCGGCATTTCTGGCATTTGTTGCTGCCTCCGCCCTGCTGCAATCCACCCACGCCGTGCTCTACGGCTTTGCCACCCTGCACTGGCGCAAGGCCGGGATTGAGGATCAGGTCATTGGCCTGCTCTGGGCCGAAGGCGTGATTGCCGAGGTGCTGCTGTTTGCCCTCGCGGGGAAATACCTCACCCGTCTCACCCCGTCGACCATGCTGCTGATTGCAGGGGTTGCCGGAATCATCCGGTGGACAACCATCGGGGCGACGACTGACCTCGGTGCTCTGGTCGCTGTCCAGTTACTCCATGCCTTCACCTTCGGGGCAACACATCTCGGGATGATCCGCTTCATGTCAGCCGCCATTCCCGACCGGATGTCGGCAACCGCACAAAGCCTTTACGATTCTCTCGCAATGGGAGTTGTCTTCGGCAGCCTGATGATGGTCTCCGGCCTGATGTACGACCACTTTCAGGGACAGGCATTCATTGCGATGGCCATGACCTCCGGCATCGGCATCCTGCTTACCCTGATTTTCCGGACATTATGGAACGGTGGTCGAATTCTGGACTGATGCAGGATGACCATTCGCCGCCGGGCAAAAGACCGGCACGCAGCTGCCCCGTCACGGACAGGCCGGTACGTCACATATCGGCATGTGACAAAGCAACCGGCCCATGCTGAAATCCGCGACCTGTTCAGCCGTCCGGGGCGCGCGCATCCATGACACGATATTCCGCCTGGTCAGTTTTCCGCAATGCCCTGTCCAACCAGCAAGACTGGGGCCGGGCCTGGCGCGATCCGGAACCGAAACCTGCCTATGATGTGATCATCATCGGTGGCGGCGGCCATGGCCTGGCAACCGCCTATTACCTGGCCCGTAATCACGGTATCACAAATGTTGCGGTGCTGGAGAAAGGCTGGCTTGGTGGCGGGAATACCGGGCGCAACACCACCATCGTCCGCTCAAATTACATGCTGAATGCCAACGGGCATTTCTATGAGCATTCCCTGAAATTATGGGAGGGGCTAAGTCAGGATCTGAACTACAATGTGATGTTCAGCCAGCGTGGTGTTCTCAACCTCGCGCATTCCAGCTCGCAGATGGAAAGTTACAGCCGGCGCGGCAATGCGATGCTGCTGAACGGCATCGATGCGGAACTGCTGAGCCGGGATGAAGTGCAGAAATTTGTGCCCGATCTCAACTATTCTGAGAATGCCCGCTTTCCGGTTTATGGCGGGTTACTACAGCGCCGGGGCGGCACTGCACGGCATGATGCGGTGGCCTGGGGTCTTGCCCGGGGCGCTGACATGCGGGGCGTTGATATCATCCAGAATTGCGAGGTCACCGGCATCCTGCGCGAGGGCGACAGGGTAACCGGCGTCGAAACCAGCCGGGGAACCATCCGGGCACCGAAGATCGGGGTCGCCGTTGCCGGCAATACCGGCCGGATCACCGAAATGGCCGGCATGCGCATTCCTGTCGAAAGCCATCTGCTTCAGGCTATTGTCAGCGAACCGCTGAAACCCTTCGTTGATACCGTCGTGACCTTTGGCGCGGGCCATTTCTATATCAGCCAGTCCGACAAGGGCGGGCTGGTTCTGGGGGGCGATCTGGATGGCTATAACAGCTACGCCCAGCGCGGTAATCTGCCGATGATTGAACATGTCATGGCCTGCGGGGTCGCCATGTATCCCGCACTCAGCCGGATCCGCATGCTGCGGCACTGGGGCGGCGTCATGGACATGTCGATGGATGGCAGTCCGATCATCGGAAAGACACCGGTCAAGGGGTTCTATCTGAACTGCGGCTGGTGCTATGGCGGGTTCAAGGCGACACCGGGTTCCGGGCATGTGTTCGCCCACACCATCGCCAACGACGCCCCTCACCCGTTCAATGAGGACATGACACTGGAACGCTTCTCGTCCGGTGCGGTCATTGATGAACGCGGTGCCGGCCCGACGCCGAATGCGCATTAGGAGAGCAGGGAAATGATCCGCCTGACATGCCCGCATTGCGGCGAACGGGATTTCACCGAGTTCTCCTTTCGCGCGGATGCAACCGTCACCCGCCCCGAACCGGAGGAGTCCTCGCCGGATGTCTGGATGGACTATCTGTACAACCGGGAGAACCCCCGCGGTGCCTACTGGGAATACTGGCAGCACAGTGCCGCCTGCCGTGTCTGGTTCAAGGTCCTGCGTGACACCCTGACCCACGAAATTCTGGATACAGCGACAGCAACCACTGATGTCAGCCACGGACATCTGGCCGACGGATCACCTGTGCCGGGGAAACAATAATGACGGAGGTACCCGTTCGCCGGCTCAGTTCCGGCGTTACCCAGACCCGGCGACTGCCAATGGAAAGCGAAGTCGATCAGTCCCGATTGTTGCATTTTACCTTCGACGGCAAACGGCTGACCGGGCATCCCGGCGACACGCTGGCTTCTGCTCTGCTGGCAAACGACATCCGTCTGGTCGGGCGCAGCTTCAAATATCATCGCCCCAGAGGTGTTTTCTCCGCCGGGCCGGAAGAGCCGAATGCACTGGTGCAGTTGCGCGACGGCAACCGGCAGGAACCGAATACCCGCGCCACAATGGCCGAACTGTTCGACGGACTGACCGCAACCAGCCAGAATCGCTGGCCCTCGCTGGCCCTCGACATACAGGGGTTCAACGGGTTGATCGCGCCCTTCATCCCCTCCGGCTTCTACTACAAGACCTTCATGTGGCCGCGAAACTGGTGGACCGGCGTCTATGAAAAGATCATCCGCCGCGCAGCGGGCATGGGAATCGCCACGCATGAGGCCGATCCGGATCGCTATGAGAAGATGCATACCCATTGTGATCTGCTGGTGGTTGGCGCAGGCCCGGCCGGTCTGGCCGCAGCCCTGACCGCCGCCGAATCAGGTGCACGCGTCATCCTCTGTGATGAGGGCAATGCCCCGGGTGGCGCGCTGCGCCGGGAACATGATTATCTGGATAATGAGCCGGCGCTGAACTGGGTTGCGGTTGCCGCGTCACGGCTCGCGACATCGCCGGATGTTCGTATTCTCACCCGCACAACCGTCTTCGGATATTACGACCACAACACACTGGGCCTGATCGAGCAGGTCGCCGACCACCTTCCGGTTCCGCCCGACTGGATGCCGCGGCAGCGGCTCTGGATCGTTCGTGCGAGAAAGGTGGTTCTGGCGACAGGTGCAACTGAACGCCCGCTGGTCTTCCCCGGCAATGACAGGCCGGGCATCATGCTGGGGTCTGCGGTTCGGACCTATATCAACCGCTTCGCCGTACAGCCCGGAAGACGTGCGGTTATCTTTACCAACAATGATGATGGCTATCGCACGGCAGAGGATCTGCGGCGGGCGGGCGTTACGGTCGCAGCGATCATTGATCCGCGCGATGCCCCCGGCGAGGCCGCGATGGCACTGGCCGGAACGGCCCCGGTATATCGCAACAGCGTTGTCGTTGAGACCGATGGTGCCCGCGCCCTGAGCCATGTTGATATTCAAGGCATCCGCGATGATGGCAGACTGACGGGCAAGACAGAACGTCTCGACTGTGACCTGCTGGCTATCAGCGGCGGCTGGACACCGAATGTTCATCTGGCCAGTCAGTCCGGCGGGCGTATGCACTACGATCCGGTCCTGAGCACGTTCGTCCCGAAAAGTTCAAAACAGCAGGAGACCTCCGTCGGTGCTGCAGCAGGATTGTTTGACCTGAGTGATTGCCTGACTTCCGGGGCGCAGGCGGCCTGCAATGCACTTGAAGATATCGGCCAGGTCACGGTCGCCGTCAGCCTGCCTGATGCACCGTCACAGCCAGTCAGGCCGCTGATGGCGCTATGGGAGGTTCCGCCTGCGCCGCACAGCCGGTCCAAAGCCTTCGTCGATCATCAGGATGATGTGACGGCAGATGATATCCGTCTTGCCCACCGGGAAGGTTTCATCTCGGTCGAGCATCTCAAACGCTATACCACCCTCGGCATGGGAACGGATCAGGGAAAGACCTCGAACGTCAATGGTCTCGCCATCATGGCCGCAGCACGTGGGCTGGACATACCGGAAGTCGGCACCACAAGCTTTCGCCCGCCCGTCACCCCCGTTGCCTTCGGTGCCCTTGCCGGTGAGGAAATCGGTCTGCACTTCATGCCCGTCCGCCGCACCCCACTGCATGACTGGCATATCAGGAATGGTGGCGACATGGTGGAGGTCGGCCTGTGGATGCGACCGAGATGGTATCCGCAAACCGGGGAGACCACGCGACAGGCACATCAGCGGGAAACCCGTCATGTCCGCGAAAAGGTCGGGCTGAATGACGTCTCGACACTGGGCAAGATCGATATTCAGGGGCCGGATTCTGCCGAATTTCTGAACCGGGTTTATATCAATGGCTGGAAAACATTACCTGTGGGCAAAGCCCGATACGGGCTGATGCTGCGTGAGGACGGTTTCGTCTTCGATGATGGCACGACATCCCGCCTCGGCGAAAACCACTACCTGATGACAACAACCACAGCCAACGCGGTGGCGGTCATGCAGCATCTGGAATTCCACCTGCAGGCGGTCTGGTCAGAGCTTGATGTACAGGTCACATCAGTCACCGACCAGTATGCCGGGATGGCCCTTGCCGGGCCGCTCTCCCGCAAGGTGCTGGAAGCTGCAGCGGACATCACAATGGATAACGACAGCTTCCCCTATCTCGGGGTTCGGGAAGCGCATATCGCCGGGATCTCCGTTCGCCTGTTCCGCATCAGTTTTTCCGGCGAACTGGCCTATGAAATTCTCTGCGACGCCGATCACGGTGTTACTGTCTGGGCCGCCCTGATGGCAGCCGGTGAACCATATGACATCATCGCTTACGGCACCGAAGCGCTGGCCAATCTGCGGATCGAGAAAGGCCATGTCGCGGGTGCCGAACTGGATGGCAGAACCACGCCCGATGATCTGGGCATGGGGCGTATGGTGTCCTCAAGGAAAGACTTCATCGGACGCCACATGCTGCAACGCCCTGCCCTGCAACACCCCGACAAGGAAAAGCTGGTCGGGCTGGTGCCTGTGGACGGAAAAACACCGGTCTCCGGCGGCAGCCATCTGGTCGAGAACCCGAACCTGCCGACACCCGTTCCGACAATCGGCTGGGTCTCGTCAAGCTGCCACAGCCCGAACCTTGGCCATCCCATTGCACTTGCATTGATCCAGGGCGGCATGAAACGGGAAGGTCAGGTTCTGCATGCGATGTCCCCGTTGCAGAACAGGGTGGTGAAGGTTCGTGTCGTTTATCCCGACTTTATTGACCCGGAAGGAAAGCGCCTTGATGTCTGATACCGCGTCACCCCGCCTGTCTCCTTTTGCCGGTCATCTGCCGCCCGGCCGGACGGGCCGCCCCGACGGACAGCCGCGACTGACTGTTATCCCGCGACCAGAATTGCAGATCGTTCAGGTTGCCGGGCGTCCGGAACAGACAACCGGGCTGGCAAAAGCGATTGCCGCGGGGCTTCGGGTCACGCCACCGATTGATCCGAATATGGCGAACCGGGAGACCGGGCTTGCCGCGATCTGGACCGGCCCCTGCCGATGGCTGTTCGTTGCAGATCATGACGGTCCCTCCGGTCTGAACAATCAGTTGTCCGACCTGCTGGCTGACAATCCGGCTGCGGTCACTGACCTCAGCCATGCCCGTGCTGTGCTGAACATATCCGGGACGCATGTCCGGGATGTACTGGCCAAGGGATGCGGTCTGGATTTCCACCCGGCACGCTTCACCACCGACCATTGTGCACAGACATCCATCGCCCATACCGCTGTCCTGATTGAGTGCCGTGGAACCGACCAGTTCGATCTGTATATCTCGCGAAGCTATGCCGTCTTTCTTTCTGATTGGCTTATCAATGCCGGCCGCGAGTATGGCGTTGACGTATCGGAGAACTGAAGATGACACCCGTCATTCGTGATGCAACGCCGGAGGATGCAGCACAAATCGCTGCAATCTATGCCCCGGTTGTCAGGGATACCGTGATTTCGTTCGAGATTTCACCGCCATCGGATACCGAGATCGCGCAGCGCATCATCGATACCCTGAAAACCTTTCCATGGCTGGTGGCCGCCGATGGAGGGGTAATCACCGGGTACGCCTATGCCAGCCAGCATCGCACACGGGCAGCCTATCGCTGGTCGGTCGATGTCACGGTCTACATGCATCCTGACTATCACAGGCGGGGCATTGCCTCTGCCCTGTATCGCCACCTGTTCACAATCCTTGCAGAGCAGAATTACCACGCCGCCTTCTCGGGGATAACCCTGCCGAATGCCGGAAGTGTCGGCCTGCATGAAACACTGGGGTTCGAGCCGGTTGGAATCTACCGGGAAGTCGGTTTCAAAATGGGTAGCTGGCAGGATGTCGGCTGGTGGCGCAAACCACTCCGGACATCCCGCGCAGGCAATGATGAACCCGTTCCCTACCCGGCACTCAAAACCGTCTGAGCCATATAAATCCGGACTTACCAGTAAGATACCGCGTTGGAATACAGGCCGGTCAGGGATTCCAGATCAATCGGCTTCGGCGAGTTGTTGATCGCCGGCTGATGCAGGCACATTTTCGCCAGTTCCGGTGCCCGCTCACGGGTCATACCGACACCGCCAATGCCGTTCGGCATGCCGGTCTGCTGCATCATCCAGATCAGGCGCTTGGCGATCACTTCGCCCGCATCTTCATCGCCTGCGCCGCGAATATCCGCCCCCAGCCATTCTGCCGCTGACAGATGCCGTTCCGGGCAGGCATCGGCGGTAAAGCGAAATACCGACGGTGCATTTATGATCACCGCCATGCCATGCGGCACAATCTTGTGGGTATCGGCATATCCGGAGGCATGATACTCGCAGTTCAGTGCCGAAACCGGGTACGACATTGCATGCGGTGCATGGGTGCCGGTATTGGCGAAGGCAATCCCGGCGAGCGTCGCGGCCCAGCTGATATTGTCGCGGGCTTCGATATCGCGGGAATCCGCCACCGCGCGAACCGCATATTCACCCGCAAGCTTCAATGCTTCCCGGCCAATGATGTCGCTGAACAGGTTCGCCCCCTGCGTGGTCGGGCGGAGCGTCGGCCGGTCTGGTGCCGGGCGTACCGTATGTGGTCGTGCCGTGAAGGCTTCGAGCGCATGGCTGATCAGATCGAAAGCACTGCAGGCAATGACAGTGGTCGGCAGGCTGTAGGTGCAGGTCGGATCAACAATCGCCTCGACCGGAAGCATCTGGCGATGCACGACCGGCAGTTTGAAATCGAGCCCCTGCACATAAACAACCGAGATCGGCGTTGTTTCTGATCCGGTACCGGCTGTCGTCGGGCAGGCAATATGCGGCGGCAAGGGTCCGGGCAATGTCGCGCCGCCACCCAGCGGCTTGATGACATAGGTCATGAAATCAACCGGATAGACACCATAGGCAATCGCCGCCTTTGCCGTATCCATGACTGAGCCACCACCAACGGAGACAAAGCCGTCGAACTTGCCTTCCTCAACCCATTTCGCCGCTTTCATGACGGAAATCGAATCCGGCTCGACAAGAATTTCGTCATAGACCTCGACATCCAGACCGGCTTTCCGGATCGACTCCAGAGCACGGGTGACCGGCTCCAGCGCTTTCAGCCTCGGGTCAGTGAACAGGCCGATGCGGGTCATGCCCTGTGCTTTGGCGCGGTCGCCAAGCTCTGACATAACGCCGCGACCAAAGGTAATCCGCGACATATCAATGGTAAAACCGGCATCACCGCTGGCGGTTTCGATGTAATGGTGACAACAGGCCATAATCTCTCCCGGGAGTTTGTTTATCGTTTGGCGAATAATAACCGTATTCGCGCCGCGCAAAAACCGTTGCCTGAATTTATTGAATCCGTGTTCAACTGCGGCATCAGGACAGGAGGTTGAATGTCGATAAAATCGGGGAAGCTGCTTGCGCCTGTACTGTCAGGAATGCTGGTGATGGCACTGGCGCTCGCCATGCAGGCGAATCTGGGGCCGCTGACAACCCTGCGCAATCTGGTGTTCGACAGCTTTCAGCAATGGAAGCCCCGCACCGCGCTCGACGTGCCGGTACGCATTGTCGATATCGACAATGACAGCCTGAGCAAAATCGGCCAGTGGCCCTGGCCACGCACAACCCTGGCCGATCTGGTGCAAAGGCTCACCGGTCACGGGGCCACAGCAATTGTCTTCGATGTGGTCTTTGCAGAGCCGGACCGGACCTCGCCTGTTGCTGCCCTGTCCTACTGGAAAGCCGGGCCCGAGGCACAGCGCCTGCTGAGCGAACTTCCCGATCATGACCTGTTGTTTGCGGAGGCTATCGCCAATTCACCCGCCGTGATGGGGGTCGCCTTCGGTGACAGCGGCAAGACAACCCGCCCACCGACACGGTTGTCCGGCGTTGCCTTTGGCGGGGATAACCCGCGCGAAAGCCTGCCCTCCTACAGCACGGTTGTTGCCAATCTCCAGATCCTGGAACAGGCCGCGTCCGGTGTCGGAAATTTCAATTTCATCCCTGATACAGATGGTATCGTCCGGCGCGCGCCCCTGTTTGTCACGATGGAAGGGGAAATTTATCCGTCCATCGTCGCCGAGGCATTGCGGGTGGCACAGAACGCTGACAGCTATGTCATCAAGAGTACTGGTGCCAGTCAGGAATATGGTGCCGGCAGTGCGGCTGCCATCGCCAGCGTTCGCATTGCCGACGTCATCATTCCAACCGATGCGAACGGTGCCATGCGGCTCTATATGGCACCGCACCATGCGTCCCGATATGTGCCGGCATCGGCCGTTCTCGACAATTCCGTATCTCCGGAACTGATTGATGGCCATATCGTCCTGATCGGCACCTCGGCATCCGGCCTGCTCGATATTCGTTTCAGCCCGCTGGGCCAGCCGGTTGCGGGCGTTGAATTGCACGCACAGGCGCTCGAACAGATCATCACCCGGCAGATCATCACCCAACAGCCCGAAGCAGCCGACCTGGCCGGACAGCAGTTTCTGGTCCGTCCGGACTGGTCGCCCGGTGCGGAAACGCTGGGCATGCTGTTGCTGTCGATATGCCTGATTCTGTTCATGCTGCGGTTTGGCGCCCTGCCCTCGGCCATCGCCGCCCTGCTTGCCGTTATCACCGCTGCCGGCGGCGCGTTCTGGTCATTTTCCACGCAAGGATTGCTGTTTGACCCTGTCCTGCCGTCACTGGGGCTGCTGCTGACCTATCTGACCTTCTCGATCCTGCGGCATATTCAGGCTGAACAGGACCGGCAATGGATCAAGACGGCCTTTGCCAGCTATATCTCCCCCGGTATCGTCGAGCTGCTGATCAAAAACCCCGAGCAGCTGAAACTTGGCGGGGAACGCCGTGAGATGACGTTTCTGTTTACCGACCTTGCCGGATTTACGCCGCTGGTGGAAAGCACCTCTCCCGAGAAACTGATTCCGTTGCTGAACGAATATCTGAACGGCGTGACAAAGATCGGCTTTCGTCACGAGGGCACGCTCGACAAGATTGTCGGGGATGCGACGACTTTCTACTGGAATGCCCCGACCGATCAGCCGGATCACGCAAGCCGCGCCATCCGTTGTGCCCTCGACATCGACGAGTTTTCCGAGAGCTTTCGCCGCGACAAGAATGCCATTGGTGTTCCCATCGGCATCACCCGTATTGGCGTAAACACAGGAAACGTGATTATCGGCAATATGGGCGGTGATGCGATCTTTGACTATTCCGCCCATGGCGATGCCGTCAATACAGCGGCCCGTATGGAAAGCGTCAACAAGCAACTTGGGACGCGGATATGTGTTGCTGGCAATACCACATCACAGATGACTGATTTCGTCGGACGGCCAATCGGTGAACTGGTCCTGAAAGGCCGCTCCGAAGCTGAAAGCTGTTTTCAGCCGCTGTCAGAAAAGCAAAATGGATCAGAACATATCCAGGCCTATCGCCACGCCTATGGACTGATGGAACAGCTGGACCCCGGTGCGTTGAACGCCTTTCGGGAACTGCTGCAGATATGGCCTGAGGACAGCCTGGCAAAATTCCACCGTGACCGTCTTGTCCGCGGCGAACAGGGTGTACGTGTCGTCTTCAGCGAAAAATAAACCGGCTAGAATTCAAACCGCTTTGACAGCAGAGCCTGCCCGCGCCAGTTCCGGTAGTCATAGGTAACCAGATTTGATTTCTGGGTATAGGCTTCGCCCGTCAGGTTGAGAACCCAGCCACCAAGTGCCGTTCTGGTCAGCTGTGACGACGGCAGGTCAGGAAAAACATATTCCCCGATCATCTTTGACACCGGCATGCCGTAGGTCAGGCGGTATTGCGTAATCTGGTCCTTGCGCCGTTCGGCACTGACCGCTTCATCCGGACCTGAATAAAGCCGTTTCTCGAAGGACAGGGAATTGAGCAGGTAATGTCCGCCGCCCAGCAGCAGTGTGTGCGACAGTTCCACCTCGCCCGAGACATACTGATAAAACACCCGCCGCGCGCGCTTGAATTTCTGATGATAGGACAGCGAAATTCTGTTCGCCGGATTGATCGTATAATCCAGTCCGATCTCGTAGTCATGGCTGTGGCCGCTGCGCAAGACAGCAGAACTGCTTTCCTTGATGCCGTTGAATTTCTCGTTCGTATAACGGCCATCCAGATTGAGAGTCAGATCGCCGCCAACCGGCACCGACAGGGCACCCGCAACACCCCAGCCCCGATAATATCGTTCCCGGGACAGAAAGGTCGACTGGGTAAAGGCGGTCGGCGTGAAGGTGAATGCCGGAAAATTCAGTTCCAGCCCTCCTTCCACGGAAAGTGACTGGGTATTGAAGGTCTCCTGCGTTGCCTGTTCTGAAATGTAATGACTGGCTGATCCGATGATCTCATGTTTGTCCTGTAGCCCGAGATCATAGCGCATATCGACCGATGCCACGCCCAGCAGCCCAAAATCGTCATGGTCCCGGTCAGCTTCTGCGAGATCAACCAGCGTCCCGACCACCAGCTGCTGCCCGGTCTTGCTGCCAGCGGTCTTGTTATCATCGAAATACCCGCCAAACGTCAGTCCGACCACAAACCGCAGGCGCTGGCGTCGCAGGGCAATCTCCGACAGAAATCCGTCAACTTCGGCGGCTACGTCCGGTGGCAGCTGCAGTTCCTGCAGCGCCCGCAACTCCCGCTCTGCCTCGTCAGTGTTATCGAGACGGTACAGGACGATGGCGTAATACAGGCGGATCTGCGGCTGATCCGGGTCAATCAGCAGTATCCGTTCCAGAGTGGCGGAAGCCCCCTTGAGTTCACCACGGGCTATCTGCGCCTTCGCATAACGCAGATTGAGTTCCAGGTTGTCAGGGTCCTTCAGAATGTCCTGAAAAGTAACGTCGTCGTCAACCGGCAGGTTTCGGGCGTCTTCAGCCGCCTTCTCCCGGCGGCGACGTTCTTCCTCGTCATCCTGATCGGGAATGGTGCGGTTATCGACTGTCTGCGCGAACGAAGGGGTGACCGACGAAAGCTGCAGGGCAAACAAGACCGCCCCGATGCAGGCCCAACGAACCGCGTTCAGACATCCAGATTCGTTCATTTATGTCTTTGCACCCGAACCAGCTCCCCGTTAACAGAGAAGCTATAGGCTGAAGCCCTCCGAGTCGCAACAAAGCAGCGACTCGGAAATCAGGGAGCTGCCCCGGGCTGGCGAAGAGTAACGCCATTCCCGCTGTCTGTCTTTGCCAGGCCAACGGTATTCGAGATTGAAACTTCATGCGCCATTTTTTTCGCAATGATGCCATCCAGATTACTCAGGGTCGCTTTGACATCAATCTGACAGGCACCCGTGCCGGAAGCACAGTCAACCGTTCCCGGACCGCCCGCATCATCGCCAAAAATTGCCAGCCCGCTCGTTAGCTCGTCAAATGAATGAGGAGACAGCGTATGAACCAGATTACCGATTTCAGCATGCAGGGAATTGATCACCACCCGGGAATTCCCGCCGCCGGCATGACGTGCCCCGAAATCAAGTTCCGCGACAAACCGGTAGGTACCACCTGACGCCAGCGGCACCGTCTGGTCGAAATGAAACTTTCCGGACTGGATCCTGTTCAGGTCGGCGATCGTCGATACCCCGTCCTGAACATGGATTTGCTGAACAATCTGCTGTCCCGCTGAATTCTGATTGTTCACTTTGCTCTGGGTAACCTGCAGACCGGACAGTCCGACGATGCCGGATGCCTGTGTCTGTCCGCTGAATCCGGCACCGGATGAAGCCGAAGCCTGATTGTTCCCCTGCGTGCTCTGATTACCCTGAACAGCGGGAGCTCCTTGAGCCGACTGTGCGGGCCGGGAATTCTGATTGTCCGATGGCGCACCGGCGTTTGCATCCTGCTGCGGGGACGCAGCCGCATCCGGCCGGGCGATAGAGGTTGTCAGGGCGGAAATCCGCTCGGGCGGGACCTGCACCGGGGCGGTCGGCGGCTCAGTACCCCCGATCGATGTGCCAAAACCCGGACGGGTAACAATCACACTGCCCCTCTCGTTCGACACCTCGATACGACCTATCCGTTCCGCCGTATTGGTTTCCACACCCGGACCCAGCAGAACGACATCCGCTCCACTGGCCGTCACCTCCCCCGCCACGATGGTACCGCGGATCCCGATCGTGCCGAACGGCGTCTTGACCTTCATGTCTTCAGGACGATTTGATGCAACCTTGCCAGTGACAAAGCGGAACACACCCCGGGCAACCGTCGCTGTCACGCGCCCTGCCCCGGTCTCCGGGTCATAGACAAATTCATCGATTGTCAGCTGGCTGCCCGGACCGATGGTGAAAATGGTCTCGTCAAGCAGCAGAATCTGCATACCTGATGACGGGCCGGAGAGAATCCGGTCGGTCAGAAAAATCGGCTCGCCACTGCTTATCTGGCGTCCGACCACTTCCGGCAGGCGGGTCAGCTGCACGTCACCACGGACCGCGGCAGAAACCCCGGCCTGTTCGGCGGCCGATGCCGATGGCGAGGCTGACAAAGCCAGAGCGCAAATGGCAACTGTGGCTGTGATGGAAAGAAAGGAAGATGTCTGTTTCATCAGCAAACAGTACAACATTCTGTCCGCCGCGCTGTGAACTGGTTCACGTTCTGTCCTGATTCCGCCGACGACCCCACCAGATTGTAATGTGACGGCGTTGTCGTCGCAACCATGCCGAATCCATCGACAGCACGACAATGCCCAGAGGCAGCATCCAGAAACCGACAACGGGAAGAAAACCCAGAACACCTCCTGCACAGAGTGCAGCACCGATGGCCCGCCGCCCGGCTACCGACCGGGGAAGCGAAATACCGGCTATCTTCGGGCGTCCAGACATAATTTCTTCCGGGCAAACGAAAACCCGCCTGACCAGGCGGGTTTTCGATAGTCTAACGCAGGCATTGCAGCCCGCGCATGAACAATATCAGGCGGCCCAGCCACCTTCACGCCATGCGGCGGTTTCCTTGCAAGACTTGCAGATCCGTTCGCCATAATGCAGCGACTGGAACTCGCTGCTGCACATCAGGCACCGACGAGCCTTTGGCTTGATCTGTGCTTCATTAACCGGCTTCTTGTTTGATTCGTTCCGAGCGGACGACGCCATTCGGCCCTCCGAGTAGTTGCGTACAGTGATGTATGAATGCGTTGGTTTACACTAAACTTATTTTCGTGTGAACCAAAAATTTCAAGAACCTGTCATGTTCTTACCGCATATCACCCATTTTTGTCATCGGATGGCAGGTTTCAAGGCATAAGCTCCGGAATTATCCGAAGAAACCGAAAAACTTGCTGCGCTTTTTCGCCACATATTGCTGATGATAGTCTTCCGCCTCCCAAAATGTTGACGCAGTCTCTATCCTTGTCGCCACGGGCCTGCGCAGGCGACCGGAAGCATTCAGGGCAGCAATCGCTTTTTCAGCGACGGCCTTCTGTGCCGCGTCCCGGGGAAAGATTGCCGAGCGATACTGCGTGCCGATATCCGGCCCCTGACGGTCCAGCTGCGTCGGGTCATGGGCGCTCCAGAACGTCTCCAGCAGTTCCTCATAACTGATCCTGTCGGGGTCATACTCGACATCAACAGCCTCGGCATGCCCTGTCCGCCCGGTACAGACATCCTCATAAGTCGGCGAACGGCTGGTGCCACCAATGTAGCCTACCCGTGTAGCGGTCACACCGGGTGTGGTCCGAAAGGTTTCCTCAACGCCCCAGAAACAACCGGCGGCAAATGTTGCTTTAGCCATACCTTTTGCCCTATCCTGTTTACCTCGAACAGCAGGTATGCAACTGTCGTCGAGCGTCAAGACGGCCGGTGATGCGGTAAACAAATCGTGCACCGCCGCGAACAGATAAGGAGCTCGTCATGAGCGAACAGATCAAGGTTTTCTGGCAGCCTGCGTGAAGCAGCTGCATGAGACTCAAAGAGTTTCTCTCGGTCCGTGGGATTGAGTTCGAATCGATTAATATACGTGAAAATAACGACGGCATGGCCGAGCTTCAGAGACTGGGAGCCCGATCAATTCCGGTTGTCTCAAAGGGTGATCGTTTCACCTTTGCACAGGTTATCTCCGACGTTGTGGAGTTTCTGGAGCTGGATGAAGAAACCGGCCCGGTGCTAAACCCGCAGGAACTCATGGACAGGATGAATCTGTTCATGACCTCGGCGCAACGTTTTGTCCGGCAGATGCCGCAGGATCATCTGGAGGACATGCTGCCCAACCGGCCGCGGTCCTATCGCATGCTGATGCATCACATTTTCCAGATCCCCCGTGCTTTCCTCGACATCTTTGAAGAGGGCGAATTCAAGTACGAGAATACAGTGATCATGCCGCCGGATGACATGACCACACCGGAAAGCATTGCCCGGTTTGGCGAGCAGGTGCAGGCACAGGTGAATGAGTGGTGGGAATCGCACACCGACAAGGCATGCGAGGAAACTGTCAAAACCTATTATGGCCAGCACAAGCTGCATGATGTCCTGGAGCGGACAACCTGGCATTCCGGCCAGCATATCCGCCAGCTGATGTCGCTGCTGGAACAGCTGGGTGTCACACCGGACAAACCGCTGACGATGGAAGACTACAAGGGGCTGCCTGTTCCGACTGACGTCTGGGACGGTTAACCCCTGATCAGGGATACGGGCCGGCAGAAACTCACCCGGTTATCAGTGAGACTGCCGGCCTGTTGTTCCGGCCGTTACCGGCAGGGTAAAGCTGACTCTGGTCCACTCCCCCTCCACACTGCTGACCTGCAATGTACCGTCGCTGGCTTTCAACAACTCCGTGACAATCGACAGGCCGAGCCCGGTTCCCTGGGTATCATCAGCCGCTGCGCTGCGGATATAGGGGGTATGGGAATGGATGAAAGGCTGACCAACCACGCCGATCATTTCCTGTGGCATTCCCTGACCATTGTCCTCTACGGTAAAGCAGACTTCATTACCTTCGGCCGTAAGATGGGCCGACAGAGTCACCCGCAGGTTTGAACCGCCGTGGCGTATCGCATTGTTGACCAGATTGAGCAGGATCTGGCGAAACGCCCGCTTGTCCGCAAAGACAGCCAGAGCAGTATCCCCGAATTCTGTCTCGACCGTCGTCGACTGCTGCTCTGCGGATACCATCAGTGATTTAACGACATCGCTGGCCACCGGCGCGATCAGGAACACTTCCGGATCCAGTTCGACATGTCCGGCCTCGATCTTGGCAAGATCAAGCACGTCATCGACCAGACTGTTCAGATGCTGACTGCTGAACCGAATATCACCGAGATATTCAATCAGCTTATTCTGGTCGCTCCGCAGACTGTCGACCAGCATCAGCATCTCGGAAATACCGGAAATCGCGTTCAGCGGTGTTCTGAGTTCATGGCTCATCGAGGCAAGAAACTCGGACTTGGCCCGGTTTGCTTTCTCTGCTTCGTCGACAGCTCTGGCGAGTTCGGCTGTTCTCTCGCGCACCCGTTCCTCCAGCCTGTCGCGGGCTTCTGTCAGCCTGGCTTCGCCCTGCTGCTCGATTTCCTGCATCTTGTTGAAGGCTTCAATCAGGGTGCCGATTTCATCCTTTGCCTGCCAGTCGACCCGAACCCGTTCATCCCCTCGCCGGGGATTATTGACCGCCGCAGCAAGATTGCGGATCGGGGTCACGATGATATGCCGGTTGACGAATCCGGCAATGCCAAGTCCGCCGAGCAACAGCACCGCCGCGAACCCCATTTCAAGGACTGCACTGCGCCGCAGCTCGTCAATCAACTCGGCATTGGTATAGCTGACATTCAGTTTGCCAATGATGGCGGGTTTGTCACCGGGAACTGAGGAAATCACAATATCCCGGACCACCGATATCAGATCGCTGCTACCCGGGGTCTGTCGCTCCCCGGCATAGGCAAGTGTTGCGCCAAATTCATCAACGACCATGGCGTCAACGATATCCTGTTCGGCGACAATTGCCTTCAGGATCACATCAAGGCGGTCATGATCCAGATGCCACAGCGAATCCGCGAGAACATTGCTCTGTGCGGTGACAAAGGCGTCGAAGCGTTCCAGTTTCCGGTTGCCCTCGTTATCGTATTTGAACCAGGCAAAGCCGGCGATGAAAAAAGCCGAGAACAGGAAAAACGCGAGCGAAAACAGCAGCGAGAACCGTCGCTGAATCGACGTCGCAGAGCGATTAAATCTTACAAACCTCTCAAGGACGCCCATTACGCTGCCTTCCCGTAATCAGCGCAGGTCAAGGCGGGCATTCAGGTCATCCCAAACCGTTTCCGGATTGAATTCTTTCAGGCCGGCGTTGAAGGATGTCATCAACTGGCGACCATACATATCATCACGAAGGCACAAATGGAGAGACCGTTGCCCCAGCGTCTTCCCGTCCAGACGCAGCATATCCCGGTAACGGGCAAGGTCGGCATCTGCCGACATCAGATATTCGAACACCCGCGCGTCGATGATGGCGATGTCAGTCTTGCCTTCTGCAAGCTTCAGCAGATTGGTTTTGTCATCATGTGCGGAGACCGGGGTCACTCGCCCCTGTCGAACGAGTTCGTCAAACTCGTCAGTATTGGCATAGCCGACAACCGTGCCAACCTGATACTGGCAGAGATCTTCCGGCTTTTCCCAGGTCACATCATTTGTACTGCGTTCTACCACGGCCAGCATGCTGGTACCGATTGGGTCAGACTGAATGAAACCGGCTTCCTGATCGCAGCCCGGTGCCGGAAAAAACCCGGCTGTCCGGTTCATACCTGTACTGGCATAGGCGATGGCACGCTTCCAGGGCAACAGATCCGTCCTGACCGAGCGCCCGTTCCTGATCGCAAAGGCCCGGCTGATTATTTCACTGATCGCCCCGGCGAACGGAACATCTTCCCCGACGAACGGAGGCCAGTTGAGCGAGGCGAGGACAAGCTCATCGCCGGGGCTGTTATATTTTGCAAGCAAGGCTGCAAACCGGCCGTTTTTTTTCAACCGTGCCACGCCCTCATCAAAACGCTCCAGAAATTCCCCGGAAAATTCCGACTTATCAGAGACGAGCAGATGGAAAGGAACAGCACCATAGACCTTCGGCATTGCGACAATCCGGTCGGACAGTCCAAGCCGCTCGATGGAATATTTTGTGGTACCTGTAACATGCAGGAAAATATCCTGCCGGCCGGCATCAATCTGCCGCAGGCAACCATCCGTCTCGCGTGCCGTATCAAAGGCAACGCGGTTGCTGGTCATGAAGTCCTGAGACCAGCCATCGCCAAGCATCACACAATGCCGGAACCGGCGATGCGTTTCGATCTCCTGTGACTCGCGCAGAGCAGTATGGGCATCAGATCCGACCCGCAGAAACGCGCGGGTTTCGAGATAGAACACCACTTCCTTCGATGCCTTCACATATCCCAGACGTTCCCGGGACGGATAAGTCACCATGGCATCCAGCCGGCCCAGTTCAACCTCCCGCTGGGCACGCGCCCAGGGCAGCCCTGTGACCCGAATATCCTGTCCCGTCGCTTCGGTAATCAGCTCAGAGAAAAAACGGACGAGATCACCGGACACCGCGGCACCGTCGCCGCTTGAATAGGGGTTCCAGTCAGAATTGAAGGCAACGTTAAGTTCGTCAGCTTCAGCAAGCGTCGTTGAGGCCAGCAGAATGCCGACAGCCAACATTCCGGCACAGCGTTTCAAGACGTCCTCCCTGAGATGCGGAGGCAGCCCTCCACGCCTTACCAGAATAACCAAAATATCAGCCGGGTAAATGTACCCGGCTGAACATATCGAAAACCCGGCAATAACGACGCTTGCCGGAGCTGGTCAATCAGTTCGTCCCGGCTTCCTGGAGGGCGGCCCAGACACGCATCGGTGTCAGCGGCATATCAACATGCAAAACGCCCAGTTCATGCGTTGCATCCATAACTGCATTCACAACCGCGGCCATTGCCCCGACACAACCGGCCTCACCCGCTCCTTTCACGCCGAGCGGATTTTTGCTTGTCGGTGCGTCTTCGTAATACTCAATCGCCATGTCGGCGATATCAGAAGCTCTCGGCATGGCATAATCCATGAAGGATGCTGTCAGCAGCTGACCGTCATCATCATAGATCATGGTTTCCATAAGGGCCTGACCGATCCCCTGAACGGTTCCGCCCATGACCTGCCCGTCTGCCAGCATCGGATTCACGACATTGCCAAAGTCATCAATGATCGCATAACGGTCAAGACGCACGACACCTGTGTCCGGATCCACTTCAACTTCGGCGATATGACAGCCATTCGGGACCGTGATCGCACTCCGCTCAAAGATTTCTTCGGAGTCCAGGCCGTTCTCAAGCCCCTCCCCCCGATAGTCATCCTGTCGGGAGAGACGAATGATTTCATCGATCTTCAGAACCCGGTCGGTTCCGACAACCCGCGCCTCGCCATCCTCAAAGGTTACATCTTCGACGGAGGTCTCAAACTTCTGGGCCGCAATGCGCCGTGCCCTGGCGATCACCGTGTCGACCGCCTTCATCACCGCGCTGCCGCCGACTTCCAGGCCACGTGAGCCACCATGTCCGCCGCCGATCGGCGTTGCCGCTGTATCGGCCTGAACATAATCGACCCGGTCAAAATCAAGTCCGAGGCGGGCCGCTACGATCTGCGGCAGCGCCGTCTCATGGCCCATCCCGGTGGACTGACTGCCGACCGACAGGGTGGCCCGGCCGTCATCTTCAAAGACGATTCTGGAAAACTCCTTGGGGCCGCCACCCGAACATTCGAGATACAGGCAGGTGCCGAAACCGCGGCGCAGGCCGCGGGCCGCCGAATCCTTCTGGCGCTGCTCATATCCCTTATGGTCAATCAGACCCAGTGCCTGCTCGTAAATCGCCGCGAAATCACCGGAATCAATATCAAGACCCATCGGGGTGACATGCGGTGTCTCCGCCCCGGTCAGGGCATTCTTGCGACGCAGTTCAATCGGATCCATACCCAGCTTGTGGGCGGCATAATCAATCACCCGCTCGATGTGGAAGCTGGCTTCCGGTCGTCCGGCCCCGCGATAGGGAGCCGTCGGGGATGTGTTGGTAAACACGGCATAGGAATGGAAGTACATGGCTGCCATCCGGTAGGGGCCGCCCTGCGTGCGTGCACTGCCGCCGGTCGGTGTGAAGGGGCCGTTCGAGGCTGCATAGGCACCGATATTGCCCCAGGAACTGACCTTCAGTGCCTTGAAGGTGCCATCCTTGTCGAGCGCCAGTTCTACGACACTCCGCTGGTCGCGGCCATGGATATCAGCGAGGAAAGTATCTGTCCGGTCCTTCCGCCATTTCACCGGACGACCGATTTTCTCGGACGCAAACAGCACCAGAACATGCTCCGGATAAATACCGTTCTTCGCCCCGAAACCGCCACCGACATCATAGGCCACATGGCGGATCTTCTGCGGGTCGACACCCAGAATCTTTGCCACCTGATCCCGGTTGGCATGAATGTTCTGGCTGGAGTTATAGAGAATATAACTGTCGGTTTTCGCGTCGTAGGCCCCCAGAGCGGCCCGCGGTTCGATCGGGGCCGCCTGGACCCGGTTGGAATGCATTTCCAGCGAGATTACGTGATCTGCTTCTTCAAAGGCCGCCGCTGTCGCTGCTTCGTCGCCCTTCTCGAAATCCAGACAGATGTTGTTGGGAATTTCCTTCCACAGCTGCGGTGCGCCATCCTGAACTGCTTTCCGGGCATCCATGATTGCCGGCAAGGGTTCATAATCGACCATGACCAGCTCCGCCGCGTCTCGTGCCTGTTCCCAGCTTTCGGCAATGACCATGGCGACCGAGTCACCGACATACATCACCCTGTCCGAAACCAGGCAGGGCCGGAACGGGGCGCGGATCTTCGATCCATCGCGGCTTTCCTGCACCGCACTCAGGATCGGCAGTGAAGGATACTCCCCGGCGGCCCAGTCCTTACCCGTGTAGACCGCGATCACCCCGTCAGCCGCTTCCGCCTCTGACGTATCAACCGACAGGATTCGGGCATGCGCATGGGGCGAATAAATCACCACAGCATAAGCCTGATCATCGAGATTGATGTCATCGACATACTTGCCGGCCCCGGTCAGCAGACGCGGGTCTTCCTTCCGTCTTACAGATTGGCCGATGCCGAATTTCTGGAAACTGTCGCCGTCCATGTCTGATACCTGACTTTTGATTACAAGATGGTTGATAGAAACTTATGGCTGCCGAATGGTCCGGACAACTTCTAATTCCAAAACGTCATTTCTGCCAGGCGTCCTCTGGCGAGCCTTCGAACTCTCTTTCTGCCACATTCCAGGACATGGTGATTCTCGGTGACTGACCATGATAGGGAATGACGAAATGTACCAGCTCGCTGGGGAAGATCAGCATTGTCCCCGCCTTGAAGCCGGGATAGGCGGGCGTCGTCATGCGGTGCTTTTCCTGTGAACAGCAAGCGGGCATGCGCGGATCGACAAAACAGAATTTCCCGGCCAGCAGATCACTTTCATCTTCATCGCCCTCGGCCAGACAATACACCAGACTGGCATCACATCGGCGATGGCTGTGTGGCATGACAAAGTCACCGGCACGATAAACATTGCCCCAGCAGTAATCGACAAAGGCGGTTTCCGTGCTGAACAGCTTCCGGAACAAGGCCAGTGCCCTGGCATGAATCAGGTCGGCTGCCGGATTGCCCCACTCATGGACGTTGTGGAACTTTGTGCCGCCAATGGCCCGGGACTGCGGTGGCGTCTCTGCGCGTTTTTTCTCTTCCCATTCGACAAGCTGTCGCGTCAGGACATCATTGTAATCCGCCGCATCCTCGAAAACCGTGGCGAAAACATTATCCGTAAACTTGCCAATCTTCTGCCCTGCCGGCCAGACATCAAACTTGCGCGGCCCGACCCATATCGCTTCTTCAGTCATTTCTATCTAACCAGATGTTGCCGGAGGAGCCTACTCGTCCATAATCGAAGGCTCAACCGCCGCAACGACATCCCGGAAAATGAAATTGAACACGCCAGCCGCAATCCTCGCCAGCCCGAAAACATTCCTCAAGGATCTGATGTCGATGTCACTGGCTGATGTCCGGCCGGAGAATTGCGTACCCCCTGCGCTGCCCCCCCGCCCTGCCGGGCGAACGGTTGTCATCGGCGCGGGCAAGGCGTCGGCGGCGATGGCACAGGCCTTTGAACGGGCCTGGGACGGGCCGCTCGAAGGGCTGGTCATCACCCGCTACGGTTTTGCAAGGCCCTGCGAGAAAATCGAGATTGTCGAGGCATCACATCCGGTTCCCGACGCTGCCGGACGGGATGCCACGTCGCGTATCATGCAGCTGGCCCAGACGCTTGGACCGGATGATCTGCTGGTTGCCCTGATTTCCGGTGGCGGGTCGTCCCTGATGATTGCACCAGTTGACGGTGTCAGCCTGGAAGACAAGCAGGAGGTCAACCGGCTGTTGCTGAAATCCGGTGCCGATATCACCGAGATGAACTGTGTCCGCAAACATCTGTCCGGCGTCAAGGGCGGACGGCTGGCCGCACTTGCCGCCCCGGCGGCACTGCATTGCCTGATGATCTCCGACGTGCCCGGTGATGACCCAGCTGTCATCGCATCCGGACCAACAGTGCCTGATCCGACCACCCTGGCCGATGCCCGCGACATCCTGCGCCGCTATGAGATCACCCCCCCCGCATCGGTTACCCGTGCACTTGACGATCCTGCAAACGAAACCCCGAAGCCGGGCGACCCCGCCTTTGAGAGCACCGTCAATCAGCTGGTCGCACGGCCGCTGCAGATGCTGCATACCGCAGAGGCCGAAGCCCGGCGACAGGGTCTCAATGTCATCAATCTGGGCGACCGTATCGAAGGTGAAGCGCGCGAAGTCGCCAAGGCACTGGCCGGGATCGCCCGCAGCATTCAGGAAAGCGCCACCCCCTGCGCAACGCCTGCCCTGCTGCTAAGCGGCGGTGAACTGACAGTAACGGTAAGGGGCGATGGTGCCGGCGGTCCCAATCAGGAGTTTTCGCTGGCACTGGCCATGGCGCTGGAAGGGCGCGCCGGGATTTATGCCATTTCCTGTGATACAGACGGTGTCGACGGCAGTAATGATGTCGCCGGGGCCGTCATCGGACCGGACACCCTGACACGCGGGGTGAAGGCGGGACTGGTTGCCGATGACCGCCTGAAAGCCAACGATGCCGGGGGATATTTCGCCGCCATCAATGATCTTGTCGTGACCGGCCCGACCTATACCAACGTCAATGATTTCCGGGCCATCCTCATCCTCGGAGAAGGGGAATAATGCTGTGAAGAAGTTCATACTTGTGCTGCTGCTTGCCATCGCACCGCTGACTGCCGGTAACGCGGCGGATCGTCATGCCGGCTATTACTATCCGGAACCCGACAGAATCGAGACCTACATCTCCCGTGCCCAGACAATCGAGGGAGTTAACCGCCGCCAGCGGATCGGTTTTGTCGTCGGCTTCACGCAGGCGATTCTCTCGCGCCCCTATCCCCCGCCCTACGCAATCTTCGTGAAGGGCGATGACGCCGAGAAACTGCTGATTGTCGGTTATCAGGACGGCCATTTGAACACGATCTACCGGGTACGGGCGCTGCTCGCCCAGTTGACCAGTACGGCAAGGACAATGCCGGTTTTTCAGAAATTCGAGGTCGATGATATCTTCACTTATCTGGACCTGCTGAAAATGATGGGATTCGCGCAGATAACGGTGAGTGACGGCGACGCTTTTGCGCACCAGATACTCATTCAGTAGGCCGCTTCGACGGGCGGGTCAGGATGAAACCTGCGCCCACCAGCATCAGCAGAATGATCAGGCCAAGCACTGCAGGACTGGCCACGTCCATGTAGACAGTCATCGCCAGGCTGAGTGACATCACGCCGAGAGCGACGGTCTTTGCCCGTACTGGGATGACGCCATGGTGCGACCAGTCCTGCAATGGCGGGCCAAAATTCGGATGCGTGATCAGCCAGGCATGCAGGGCGGGTGAACCCTTCGCAAAGGCCCATAACGCCAGCAGCATAAAGGGCGTGGTCGGCAGCACCGGCAGAACGGCGCCGGCAAACCCAATGACGACAAACAGCAACCCCAGACCGCGCCAGACCAGCACCACCGGCCTTGTGAGTCTGTTAGCTTCTGTCGGCTGCTCCTGCATGATACCCGGCTTTATCGGTTGTCTCACCAGTCTACAATGTGGCGACCATCAGAACAAAAGGTAGCCGCGATCACCCGGGCGCTCTGAACGCACTTGTACTGCCTTCAACGGGGCGTGATAAATCTATCTGACCAAAACCGAAGGGAAACAGGAATGACCAAGCCAGACAGCTGCGACCTGCTGATTCGCAATGCGACGATCATCGACGGAACAGGCGCCAACCGCATCACGGGAGACCTTGCGGTGACCGGCGACCGGATTACCGCCATGGGTGATCTGTCGAAAATGACAGCCTCGCGCAGCATTGATGGCACAGGTCAGGTTCTGGCCCCGGGCTTCATCGACGCCCATACCCATGACGATGCCGTGCTGCTGGCCCGCCCGGACATGACGCCAAAAGTCAGCCAGGGTGTGACAACAGTTGTTGCCGGAAATTGCGGCGTCAGCCTGGCACCCCTCGAAATCCGCCGCCCGGTCCCGCCACCACTCGACCTGATCGGTGGCACACAAAGCTACAAGTATCCGAAATTCGCAGGCTATCTGGAGCAGCTCGACAAAGACCCGGCAGCCGTCAACGCAATCTTTCTGGTTGGTCACGCCACCCTGCGCGAAGGGGCGATGGAGCAGCTCGACCGTCCGGCAACACCGGCAGAAATCAAAGTGATGCGAAAGACACTTGCCGAAGCACTGGACGCCGGTGTCGTCGGCATGAGCACCGGACTGTTCTACCCGCCCGCGCGCTGTGCCCCGACCGAAGAAATTATCGAACTGGCCAAAGACCTGAAACCCGCTGGCGGGATTTATGTCACCCATATGCGTGACGAGGCGGACCATCTGGAGAAATCGGTGGAAGAAGCCATTCGCATTGGTGCCGATGCCGACGTGCAGGTCATCATCTCGCACCACAAGGCAACCGGCGTCAAAAACTGGGGCAAGGTCATGCGCACCCTGCCGATGATCGAAAAGGCGCGGGAGCGCCAGCGCATTGCCATGGATGTCTATCCCTACCTCGCCTCGTCGACCATTCTGCAGGAAAGCTCCATCGGTGTCTCAAAACGGGTCATCGTCACATGGTCGGAATCAATGCCGGAAATGGCCGGTCGCGACCTCTCCGACATCGCCGCCGAGATGGGCCTCAGCGATCTTGAAGCTGCCGAAAAACTGAAGCCTGCCGGTGCCGTCTATTTCAGCATGGACGAGGCCGACGTGCAGCGGGTCCTCAGCCACAGCCTGTCGATGATCGGCTCCGACGGTCTGCCGCATGATACCAAACCGCACCCGCGGCTGTGGGGCACCTTCCCCCGCGTCCTCGGGCATTATGCCCGTGACGTCGGTCTGTTCACGCTGGAGCAGGCGGTGCACAAGATGACCGGCATGACCGCCCGCGAATTCGGAATCAGTGAACGGGGTGTCCTGAAAGTCGGCAATTATGCCGACATCACCCTGTTCAATCCGGACGAGATCATCGACGCGGCAGATTTCGAGAACCCGATGCAGCCTGCACCCGGCGTCAATCTGGTGGTTGTGAACGGTCAGGCCGTCTGGCAATCCGGTACCCATACGGGCGCCCGGCCAGGCCGCGCCCTTCGCCGTCAGGCCCTGCAATCCGCCGCCTGATCTGACAGGGATTATTCAGATGCTGAACACCCGTCTGGCAAATCTGCCGAACAGCCCCTTCGAGCGCCTTGGCAGTCTGCTGACGGGTGTCGCACCGCCGCTGGAGCCTCTCGACCTGACCATCGGCGAGCCCCAGCACCCCTATCCGGACTGGATTGCCCGGGATATTCAGGATGCACGCCATCTCTGGGGCAAATATGCACCGCGTCGGGGCACCCTCCCGCTGCTGCAGTCCATCGCCGGATACCTCACCCGGCGCTATCATCTGCCGCAGGGGATGATTGAACCGGCACGTCACATCGTACCGCTGACCGGCACCCGTGAAGGACTGTTCCTCGTCGTTAATCTGGTGACCCCGCCGGTGAAAGCCGGCAAACAGCCCGCCGTCCTGATTCCGAATCCGTTCTATCATGCCTATGCCGGCGCGGCGCTTGCGGCCGGTGCTGAACCGGTCTTTGTCTCCGCCCGTGCCGATACCGGGTTCCTGCCTGACCCGGCGCTACTGGATGACGATCTGCTGGCACGTACCAGCGCATTTTTTCTCTGCTCACCGGCAAACCCGCAGGGTGTATTCGCATCGAAGGAACTGCTGTGGCGCATGATCGAACTGGCCCGGCTGCACGACTTCGTTCTGCTGCTCGATGAATGTTATGCCGAAATCTACAACGACCTGCCACCGACGGGCGGACTGGAAGTCTGTGCGGCGACGGGGGGCGATATGCGCAATGTTCTGGTCTTCCACTCCCTGTCCAAACGCTCAAGCGCACCGGGACTGCGTTCCGGCTTCGTCGCCGGTGATCCGGACATACTGGCAAAATTCGGTGCCCTGCGGGATTATGCCTCCGCCATCCAGCCGCTGCCGGTCCAGCATGCATCGGCGACGCTCTGGAACGATGATGCCCATGTCGAGGCGAACCGGAACCTCTATCGCCAGAAGTTTGCCGCCGCAGACCGGATACTCGGTCAGAAACCCGGGTACGACACTCCCCCCGGCGGTTTCTTCCTCTGGCTGAATGTCGGCGATGGCGTCGCCGCGGCCCGGCGCCTCTGGGCCGGGCAAGGCGTAAAGGTCGTCCCCGGAAGCTACCTGTCCCGCGACGATGCGCTGGGAAACCCCGGCGCCGAATATATCCGCGTCGCGCTGGTACAGGATCTGGCAAAGACAGAATCCGCCCTGCATCGCATCGCGGGAGCTGTCTGACTGTCCGGCAGATCAGATCGGCGCATTCCGTGGTACACCCTTGAGGTCTTCGGAGCCGGTGCGCAGGCGATAGACACCCTCACCGGTTGCGATCAGGTCGCCGTTCGCGTTGAACATTTCTCCCGCACAGAAGTAAATCTTGCGGCCACCACCCGTGCGCCGCGCGACACAGCGCACCCGTCCGGCCTTCGCCTGTCCGAGGAAGTTTGTCGTCAGTGACAGGGTTACGGCATATCGGATGTTGCCGGGCTCACTGCAATACTGTCCGGCATAGCCACAGACCGCATCCAGCATCGTCGCGATAACACCGCCATGCAAAACGCCGGTTCGGTTGAGATGGCGAGGCTCCAGGTCGAGTTCCAGTACGGCATGCCCGTCCGACCATTCCGTCAGCTCGTAGCCGACAGTTATGTTGAAGCCGCTGAGTTCTTCTTCCTGAATAGCCTGACTGGTCATGATGTTGCCTCTGTGAATTGGATGAGGCGTTTTAGAATGTCAGATAGCCACCGTCCACCGGCAGCATCACCCGCGTCACATAACCCGACGCATCAGAGAGCAAAAACCACAGAAAATCGACCGCTTCCGGTTCCACCACAACTTTCGTAATTCCCCTGACATACCCGGCCAGACTGCAGGGGCAGTCATGAGACAACACGACTCATTGGCCCGGAATGACCGCCGGCAGAGGACGACCGTACTGGAAGATCCGGTCCTGAATATCATAGATTCTTGCCAATTTAATTGTAGCAGGCATATGACAAACGCTATAGTCCGCAAACAAATCAGCCTGCTCTTTTCGAGGAATGTCCCATGCCGAATACTGCACTTCGCGGCGTCTATGCTGCTGTCGCCACCCCGTTCACGAAAGAGTACGAGCCGGATATCGGTCGCTGGCTGGCGCATTGCCACTGGTTGCTGGAGAACGGCTGCAACGGTCTGGCACCGCTTGGCACGACGAGCGAGGCCAATTCGATCAGTCTCGAAAAACGGCTGGAGATGATTGCCGCCTTCGGAGAGTCAAAACTGCCGAAAGGTACGGCCATCTTCGGAACCGGTGCCTGCGCCATTGCCGAGGCTGTCCGGCTGACCCGGGCCTCCATTGATGCCGGAGCGGGCGGCCAGCTCATGCTGCCGCCGTTCTATTACAAGAACCCCAGCGAGGACGGCCTGTTCGCGTTCTTCTCGGAAGTGATCCAGCGCGTTGGTGATGACCGGATGCGGCTTTATCTCTATCACTTCCCGCAGATGTCGGCGACGCCGATCCCGGTTTCACTGACCCTGCGCCTGAAAAAGGAATATGGCGATCTGGTCGCCGGCATGAAAGACAGCTCGGGTGTCTGGGCCTATACGGCAGAAACCCTGCAGGAAATCCCGGGTTTCGGTGCCTTCTGCGGCAATGAAACCTTCCTGCTGGATACGCTTCGGGCCGGTGGCGCGGGCACCATTTCGGCCTCGACCAATATCTCCTCGGCGATCTGTCAGAAGGTTTACGCCAACTGGGAAAGCGATGCGGCGGCGGATTATCAGGCTGCCGTCACCGCCGTGCGCAAGGTCTTCCAGAATTTCCCGACCTTCGCCGGTCAGAAGGCGGTCAAGGCACATGTCACCGGCGATCCGGAGTGGGAACGGCTTTCCCCGCCGCTGGAGCCGATGTCAGCCGCAGCGAAGGCTGACCTGATCGGCCAGCTTCAGGCGCTGGGGCATCTGTCCGGCTATCTGAAAGCTGCGTGAAAGGCCTGAACGCCCGGATTCAGCGTAAAGCCGGGACATCATGATCCGACTGGCCGACAGGGCGCTTTACCGGCGGATCTGGGTGATCGCCCTGCCGATGATGCTGGCCAGCGTGTCGGAGCCCCTGCTGGGTGCTGTCGACACGGCTGTGGTCGGGCATCTGCCTGACCCGAAGCATCTCGGCGCGGTCGCTGTTGGCGCGATGCTGTTTTCCTATGTCTTCTGGGCCTTCGGGTTTCTGAAGATGGCGACTGGCGGTTTCTCGGCGCAGGCATTCGGAAAATCCGATGGCGATGAGTTGCGTGCGGTGCTCGGTCGTGCCATGCTGATTGCTGCCGGCATATCGCTGGCGATGATCCTGCTGCAGCGACCGATACTTGCCTTCGCCCTGCCGCTTATCGGGGCGGCAGAGGATGTCAGCGAACTTGCCGATCTGTATTTCAGCATCCGGATATGGAGCACGCCGGCAGCGCTGGCCAACTATGTTTTCTTCGGCTGGCTGCTCGGCATGCAGAATGCCCGCGCCAACCTGATCATAACGATGGCGCTGAATATCCTGAATATCGGCCTCGACCTGCTGTTTGTGGTCGAATTCGGGTGGGGGGTCGCAGGCGTTGCCTGGGCGACGGTTGTGGCCAGCTATGTTGCAGCCCTGATCGGATGGTTCTATGTCTCCCGCGGTCTGCGCCAGTATCCGGGTAACTGGAGCCTTCCGGCGCTTTTCAACGCGGCAAAGCACCGCAAACTCTTCAGCACAAACAGTGACCTGTTTATCCGGACACTCTGCCTAGTCTCATGCTGGGCCGTGTTCACCTCGGTCGGCGCACAGATGGGAACCGTTATTCTGGCCGCAAATGCGGTCCTCATGACGTTCATGCAGATCATGGCCTATGCCCTCGACGGTTTCGCCAATGCGGCGCAGGCCGTTGCCGGAGCGGCCTATGGTGCCGGCGACCGCCAGCAGTTTGAAGACGTTGTGCGTGCCGCCGGGCACTGGTCGGTGATCTTCGGCCTGCTGATCGGGGCCGTCTTCATGTTGTTTGGCGGCGTCATGATTGACGTGATGACCGGCCTTCCGGACGTGCGGGAACTGGCGAAGCATTATCTGCCCTGGCTGGCCCTGCTGACAACGATCTCGACCTGGGCGTTTCTGTATGATGGCGTTTTCCTCGGTGCCACCGAGACACTGCCACTCCGAAACACCTCGGCCTTCTGTCTTGTTGTCTTCCTTGCTGCACTTTACGGCGGCACCCATTTCTTTGGCCCCGACGCCATGTGGCCGGCCATCCTGCTGCTTAATCTGTTGCGGGGACTGACACTGCATCTCTCCTATCCCCGTCTGCTCGAGTCCATCAACCGGCCGCCGCCTGCTCCTTCAGGCTGATGACAGATCCCGGCCGGCCGTGCCTCCGGCGCAAAACCCGGATCACTTTTTCAGGTCTTCCATTGCCCGTCCCAGATAGGGGATATCGAGTTCATCCGGCACCGCCGGGCCACCCCTGCGAGCCCAGATTTCCATCGCCGTCGGCAGGTTGTCGGCTTCCGGGAATTTCTGCTTCAGGATTTCATATACCGTCCGTCTGGGCGGGCGCATACCGCGGGGAATGCCGGGCGAGGTCAGCCCCCCTGCCCGCAGGGCCTGGTTGAACATGACCACAGTCGACAGCGCCTTGTTATAGCTCCGGGAGATCGTGATGTTGACACCAAGCACGCGAAACCCGCCATCACGCCAGACCAGCAGGGGCGAGCCGGAATCACCCTGAACAATATCGCATTTATGGCCCAGCACAGGCTGGCCTTTGAAAAATCCGTCGACCTGACAATTGATATGAGCGCTCAGCACATGCGGGGCATCACCGCTGTAGCCGGCCTGCAGAAACACCGTCGTGCGATCCACCAGCCGCTGGAAATTTTCCGGCCCCAGCGGAGAAATACCGATATAGCCGACCTCGCGCCCGATATCCCGGTCGAGCTTCAGCAGCGCCCAGTCATTTGCATTGTTATTCGCATCCGGCGGTATCCGCGGATCAAAGCCGGTCGGCAGAATAATTTCACGGGCCTTCGCGTCGGTCAGCCATTCACCGCGCATGTAACCGGCGACGAAGGTGACCGACCCGGCGCGGACATAATCCTGTGTCAGACGGTTATAGAGACAATGCGCTGCCGTCAGCACCACCGCCTCGCCGATCAGCGTTCCCGTGCAATGCCCCCGGCTGCGCAGCCCGGTGATGACATTGACCCGCCCGACGGCACTCCACGGATATTCGCGACTGTCCATGACGACGCGGTTATCTTCACCCTTGATCCCGATGCGGCTCAGCGTCGCCGCAGACAGGCTTGCCGGTAGCAACCCGCCGCAGAGGATCAGCACAGCAATCCACCAGCGAAACGTCATTCCGTACCCTCCGTTTTCCCACCCCCGAGGCATAGACTGTATCAGCAGAATTTAGAAGCCCTTGAACTGTGCCCCGCCATCGCGCAGTTATGATCTCATGACCTCCGACTTTAAAAATCTCCGCGCTGACTTCCCGGTCTTCGATCAGGGCCCGCTGCATTATCTCGACCATGCCTCCTCCAGCCAGGTGCCGGATGTCGTGATGAATGCGGTCTCCGCCCATGACCTGACTTCGCGGGCCAATGTTCACCGCAGTGTCTATGATCTGGCAGAGCGTGCGACCGCGGCTTATGAAGGCGCCCGGGAAAATCTGGCCGGCTGGATCAACGCCGCTTCGGACCGGGAGGTGGTGTTCACCAGCGGCTGTACAGCGGCGATCAATCTTGTCGCCCACAGTTTCGGCAGCCTGATGCAGCCCGGCGATGAAGTCATCATTTCAGAGCTGGACCATCACGCGAATATCGTTCCCTGGCAGATGCTGCGGGACCGGGCCGGCATTGTTCTCAAAGTCCTCCCCGTCGACGAGCGGGGTATTCTTGACCTCTCCCGGCTGGAGCAGATCATCACCCCGCGCTGCCGGCTGATTGCTGTCACGCATATCTCCAACGTTACCGGCGCCGTCACGAATATTGACCAGGTTGTTTCGATCGCCAGATCTGCCGGGGCTGCCGTACTGCTGGATGGCGCGCAGGCCATGGGCCACGGGCCGGTTGATGTGCAGCATCTCGGCATCGATTTCTATACCGGGTCGGGCCACAAGATGTACGGCCCGACGGGTATCGGATTCCTCTGGGGCCGGGGCGAGTTGCTGGAGCAGATGCCGCCGTTCCATGGTGGCGGCGAAATGATCCGGCGGGTGACGATGGAGAGAACAACCTACGCCGAACCCCCGGGACGCTTTGAAGCCGGCACCCCGCCGGTTACCCAGGCTGCGGGGCTGAATGCTGCCATCAACTGGATGCGGCGGCAGGACTGGACTGCAATCGGCCAGATGGAGCGCGGCCTGACCGAACGCCTTCTCAACGGTCTTTCCGGCATCCCCGGCATCACAATCGCCGGACCACAGGGATTGCAATCCCGCGCGCCCGTCGTCTCATTCTCGCACGAGACGATCCACGCCCACGATATTTGCGAAATTCTCAATCTGCATCATGTGGCTGTCCGTGGCGGGCATCATTGTGCCCAGCCGCTGCTGGATGCCATCGACGTCGCCGCCCTGACGCGGGTCAGCCTCGGGGCCTACAACAACGCTGACGACATTGATGCGTTTCTGGCGGGACTGGCGGATGCGATCAGGAGGCTACGGTGAGTGACAGCATCTATCATGACAGGGTCATGGAACTGGCGAAGTCGGCGACGGGGAGCGGCCTGAAAGACCCGTCCGGTGCCGAGGCGACAATCGACAACCCGCTCTGCGGCGACCGGATCACGCTGCAGATCGACATGGAGGGTAACCGGATCGCCGCCGTCCGGCACAAGGTTCGCGGCTGTGCGTTATGTGAAGCCTCCGCCGCACTGATCGCCGGAAATGCCACCGGGCTGGACCGCCCTGCCCTCACGACCGCCCGGCAGAATATCGAGGCCATTGTCAGGCACGGGGAAGATATCACACCGGTCTGGGAGGACATGTCAGCGTTCTCCCCTGTCCATCACCGGAAAAGCCGGCAGGACTGCGTGCTGCTGCCTTTCGATGCGCTGGATGCCGCCCTGCAGAACCTGGAATAGCAACCCGGCCTGCCGACCGGATATGCTTTCGGCGTCACGCCCCCGGACGTTTCAGATGATAGCTTTTCGGGCGTGTCAGGCTCTCATAACCAACCGATGACAGGGTACAGCCGCGGCCTGAATTCTTGACCCCTGTCCAGGCCAGTGCCGGGTCAAGATAGTCGCAGCGGTTCATGAAGAAGGTGCCGGTACTGACCTGATTGCCGATGACAATCGCCGCTTCCTCATCTCCGGTGAAGACGCAGGCGGTCAGGCCGAAATCGCTGTCATTCATCAACCTGATGGCCTCGGCATCATCAGCCACCGGCATCACACCCACAACCGGGCCAAAGCTTTCTTCCGTCATCACCCGCATTGAATGATCGACCCCGCTCAGGATCTGCGGTGCCAGATAGGGCGTTCCCGCAGCATCGGCAGCAAACAGTTTCGGATCGATATGCGCGGTTGCCCCCGCGGCGACGGCTTCCGCCACCTGGCCGCGAACGAAATCAGCCGCACTGGTACGCACCATCGGCCCGAGGTTGGTGTTGCTGTCGGTCGGGTCGCCCAGCCGGTAGCTCCGGATCAGCTCTGCGGCACCGGAGAGGAAGTCATCGAAAACTGACTGATGGACATATATCCGCTCAATCCCGCAACAGGACTGCCCGCTGTTGAACATCGCGCCGTCAACCAGCGTATCAATAGCCTGCGACAGGTCTGCATCGGCCCGCACATAGGCCGGGTCCTTGCCACCCAGTTCCAGACCGGAGCCGATGAAACGATCCGACAGCGCATGCTGCACCGCATGTCCGCCATCGACCGATCCGGTAAAGGCGACGAAATCAACATCGGCAGATCGCATCACGGACGCGGTCTGGTCGTGGGTCAGGTGCAGATGTCTGACCAGACCTTCCGGCGCACCGGCTTCGACAAAAGCTTCCTCAAAGCGTTCCGCACAGAGCGGCGTCTGGGCGGAATGTTTCAGCAGAACGGCATTACCCGCCATCACCGCCGGCCAGACACTGTTGACCGCCGTCAGATAGGGAAAATTCCACGGCGCCACGGTGAAGACGATCCCGAGGGGTTCACGGCGGATAAACCGGTTAAAGCCCTGTTTGACCGCCGGATGCAGATCGGCCAGTGCCGTATCGGCAATCGCAATCATATGGCATGCCCGTTCCTCAAAGCCGCCAACTTCACCCGGAGCCTGCGCAATGGGACGACCCATCTGCCAGGTGATTTCCTCGGCGATCTGTGATTTCCGTGCGACAAAAGCGTCAACGGCAGCGCTGCAGATCGCCGCACGCTCGGCGACCGATTTCAACCGCCAGGCCGCCTGAGCCTTCGCAGCACCGGCCAGCGCCCGGACAATAGTCGCGTCGTCCGCATGCGGACGTTCGACATAAACCCGGCCATCAACCGGGGAAATGCATTTCTGGATGGATGTCATGACAGCAACTCCGCAGTCGATCAGATAATCTCGAAATAACGTTCCAGCTCCCAGCTGGTAATCGCCTTGCGGAACTCGCGCTCCTCCCACTCCCGGGTGGCGGCATAATGTTCAACAAAGGCGTCTCCGAACAGATCACGGGCGGCTTTGGATTTTTTCAGCCGGCCTGCGGCTTCAAACAGGGTTGCCGGGAAACGGCGTTTCGGTGGAAACGTCTTTTCATAGGCATTCCCCTTGACCGGCGCATCCGGTTCGATCCGGTTCTCAATTCCCCAGATGCCGGATCCGATGGCGGCTGCAAGTGCGATATACGGATTGATATCAGCAGCGGCAACCCGGTACTCCACCCGCTGGGATGACGGCTTGCCACCAATTGTACGAAGCGCACAGGTCCTGTTCTCGACACCCCATGATGCCTCGGTCGGGGCCCAGAATCCCGGGATCAGGCGGGAGTAACTGTTTACCGTACAGGCAATCATCGACAGCAATTCAGGCATCAGCGCCTGCTGGCCACCAATAAACCAGCGCATCTCGTCACTGATATTGTCGGGCTTGTCCTCATCGAAGAATACGGCCCCCCGTTCGTCATGGCGCAGGCTGACATGAATATGTCCGCTCTGGCCCGGCCAGTCCGGCGACCATTTCGCCATGAACGTCGCCATCCAGCCATTGCGTTGCGCCAGCACCTTCGTAAAGGTCTTGAACAATGCCGCCTTGTCCGCCGCGCGAAGCGCATCATCAACCCCCAGGGCTGCCTCCAGCACACCGGGACCGGTCTCGGTATGCAGACCTTCGATCGGCATATCCATCAGGGTGCAGGTATCCAGCAGGTCATGGTAAAATTCGGCATAAACCGAATTGCGCAGCATCGAATATCCGAAGAAACCGGGCGAGATCGGTTTCAGGTCGCGATAACCTTTATCCCGGACAGACTCCGGATCCTCGTCAAACAGGAAGAATTCAAACTCGCAGGCCGATTTGACGCTGTAGCCGTGACCCGCCGCCCGGTCGAGTACCCGGCGCAATACCCCACGGGCGCATACACTATCGGCCGGTTCGGCAAATTCCGCCAGAAACAGCACGCTGCGCTGGTCCTCCATCGGCAGTTCACGACAGGTTTCCGGCAGGATGCGAACCGGCGCATCGGGATAGGCGGTATGCCAGCCGGTGAAGCTGGTATTATCGTAGAGCTGGTCATTGGAATCCCAGCCGAGGACCACATCACAAAATCCGAAGCCACCCTTCAGCGCGGATATGAATTTATCACGCGACATATACTTGCCGCGCATCACACCGTCTGTATCGAACAGCCCCACCTTGATGTAATCAAGTTCGCGATCTTCAATGAGCCGGATGGCATCTTCTGCTGTTCTGACGTCACTCGCCTGCATGTTATCCCCCTCTATATGGCTTTCCACAGGCTAGCCAAAACGCTACTACCCGCAAGGCGAATGACACGGGGTAGCGTGGATAACGCCCGGGCAACACCGGCATAATGACTGCGCAAGCGTCAACCTGCCGGATTACGTAATTTCCGCAAAACGGCTCAAAAGGCTTATGTCCGGGCTGTTGTTTCTCTATTCTGCTTTCAGGCTGTGTTCTTGTCCAATTTGGGAAATCAGTTTTTGACCAGTATTATTCGTATAACCTGTTCTGCATTTCTTGTTTTTCTTTCAATATTCAGCGCTGCCCTTGCGCAGGACAAGGTCGCCTTGCAACTTCGCTGGGAACCGCAGTTTCAGTTCGCCGGGTACTACGCTGCGCTCTGGCAGGGTTATTATGAAAAGGCTGGTCTGGATGTCGAAATCCGCCACGCCTTTGATGGTGGCCAGGGATACCGGAATGCGGTCAGTGAGGTTGCATCGGGGAACGCGCAGTTTGGTATCGGATCGCTCGATTTCCTGCAGGAGAATGATACGGGAACACCGATGTCCCTTGTTGCCTCGGTCTTCCAGCAAAGCCCGACAGTGTTCTACATCAATCCGGCGCTGGATGCCGTCACCGCCGACCAGCTTGCGGGCCTGAAGATCATCCGGAACCGCAACGGCTCAATGCTTGATCTGGAAATGCAGGCCTTCTTCCATTCGGAAGGCATAGATATCGAAAACATCACCTTCATTACGGGGACAAACAATACGGAGATGTTCGTCTCGGGTCAGGGTGACGCGATTGTCGGGCACCGATTTGGTGAACAGGTTATCACCAACGCACTGGGCAAGCCCCCGCGGAGAATCGATCCCGCCAGGTTCGGAATCAATTTCTACGGGGACTCGCTGTTCACCAGCCGGAAATTTGCGGTGGAGAACCCGGAACTCGTCGCCCGGTTTCGCGCTGCGACGCTGGAAGGCTGGCAATATGCGATGAACCGGCCGCGTGAGCTGATTGAACAGATCATCGACAATTACGACCGCAGAACCCCGGCAAGTAATGAGACAGCCCTGAATCTGGATCAGGCAGAGAAAGTCCGGGACCTGACGCTCTATCCGATCGTCAGGCTCGGCAATACCAACCCGCACCGGTGGGAAGCGATTCACGACAGTCTGCTGCGGATGAATGTCCTGAAAAATCCGCTGAATGTGGAAGCGTTCATCTTCGATCCGGAACGACTGGCGTTTGAGGCAGAGGAGACCAGACAAAGGGTCATCTACTGGATTATCGGTATCCTGAGCCTGCTGCTTGTTGCCGGTACCGTCTGGACCGTCACGCTGCGGCAATCCGTCAAACGCGCAACCCGTGATCTGGCCGCAGCCTTTCAGGTAATCGAGGTCAGTAACAAAAAACTGCGCCGGTCGAACAGCGATCTTGAAGAATTCGCCTATGTGGCGGCGCATGACCTGCAGGAACCTTTGCGGAAAATTCAGGCCTTCGGCCAGTTGATCCAGCATGATCAGGCGGAAAATCTCGATGACCGCGGGAAGGAATATTTCGGCCTGATGACCGACGCCGCCAGCCGGATGCAGCGTCTGATTGCCGCCCTGCTCAGCTACTCCAGAGTGGCAACGCGTACCGAGCCATTCCGCCCGGCTCCGTTGCAGGAAATATATGATGATGTAATGGGTGACCTTGCACCCGCCATATCCGCCGCCTCGGCCGACGTTACTGCCGGTCCGTTGCCGGAGATCCTGTGCGACGAAAGCCAGTTTCATCAGCTGCTGCAAAATCTTATCGGCAACGCCCTGAAATTTCGACATCCGGAACGCAGCCCGGTGATCACCATACAGCACGAGATTGTGCCGCATTCCGACAATCTTCCGGGACCGGTTTCCGTCATTCGTATCTCTGACAATGGCATCGGCATTGACGAGAAGTATCGAAAGTCGGTTTTCGAGCCTTTCAAGCGACTTCATGATCGCGAAAAATATCCGGGAACCGGCATCGGCCTTGCCATCTGCCAGAAAATTGTCAGCCGGCATGATGGTCATATTTCAGTCGGCAGCAGCCCGGATCTCGGTGGTGCCGAATTTGTCATTGAGCTGCCGGTACGGGAAAACCAGGAACAGACCACCGGTACGGCATCATGACGGCATCAAACAACCATGGCTGCGTCATCCTGATGGCCGACGATGATCCGGCAGATATTCTGCTGACCCGACGGGCGTTTGAAGATGCCGCTCTGGACAACACCCTTTGTACGGTAGCGGACGGTGCCGAGCTGCTGGCCTATCTGAATGGCGAGAATGAGTATGCCGACCGGGACCGGCACCCTTATCCGGATCTGGTTCTGCTCGACCTCAATATGCCAAGGATGGATGGCCGGACCGCACTTGAAAAGGTCCGCCAGGACCCACAGCACCGACGCCTGCCGGTCATCATCCTGACAACCTCAGACGCGGAAAAAGATATCCTGAGCGCCTATGATGCCGGTGCAAGTTCCTACATTACAAAACCGGCAGATTTCCAGCAACTTGTGGAAACGCTCACCTGTCTGGAACGTTACTGGTTCCGGCTGGTTGTTCTGCCCGGGCATAACGATCGGGGCAGACACCATGATTAATGATGCTTCTGTCAAGATACTGGTTGTCGATGACGATCATGGCGACGTTCTGTTGATGGAGCGTTACCTGGCTGCATCCATTATGCTGAAATATGAAGTAACGAGCGTGAGCAACTACGGCGATGCGGTGACCGCGCTCGAACAAAACAACTATGACGCCGCGCTGGTTGACTACCATCTTGGCCCCGATTCCGGTATCGACCTGATCCGGGAAGTGACAGCCTCTGAAAACACCACGGCCATGATACTGCTGACCGGACAGGGTAATACAGCTGCCGATGTCGCCGCCGCCAGTGCCGGTGCCGCCGGATATGTGGACAAGGCAAGTCTGTCGCCGGAAACCATTGACCGCGTACTCCGCTATGCGCTGCTGAACCAGGCTGCGCTGCTGCGACAACGTGAAGCCCGCAAAGCGGCAGAAGAGATAGCGAAAGCAAAAACTGAAATGCTGTCGCAGATCAGCCACGAGTTTCGCACCCCCCTGAACGCCATTATCGGTTTCGCCGATATGATTGAAAGCGAAATACTCGGTCCTGTCGGACAACCCCGCTACACAGAATTTGCCAATGATATTTCGAACAGCGGACAACATCTGCTGGGGTTGATCAACCAGTTGCTGCTCTCGGCTCAGATGGATAATACCAGTCTCATTCTGGAGCCTGAAACGGTTGATATCGCAAAGCTGGCGCAGCAGGCCGCCGCGATGGTCCGCCAGCTGGCCAGCCGGCAGGACATTGATCTCCAGTGTGATTTACCGCCGGAACTGGAATGTGTCGCTGATGAACGTGCCGTGCGGCAGATCTGTATCAACCTGCTGTCAAATGCCATCAAGTTCACTCAACAGGGAACGGTGCGGCTGTCAGCCGGGAAAACGGGTGATAACAGGATATTCATTTCGGTCACCGATACCGGTATCGGTATTGAGGAAAGCAAACTCTCCAGGCTCACGGAAGCTTTTTTCCAGGTTAATGACTGTCGTTCCCGTCCGGGTAGCGGCAACGGGCTGGGACTGTCCATCGTCCGGGAACTTGCAGAACGTCATGGTGGTGATGTCCAGATCGAAAGCCGCTACGGCGAGGGCACAACCGTTATCGTCACACTGGCCCAGACAGCGCCGGACGGGCCGCTCCGGATCAAACCAGCCCCGTCCAGACCTCGTGAGATGACATGAAAACGTCAGCATCCACCCCCTATGACGCCGTTATCTTCGATCTGCTGACGGCCCTGATTGATTCATGGAAACTGTGGAATGATGTAGCAGGTTCCGACGCTGACGGACTGAAATGGCGCCGGCATTATCTTGAGATCACCTATGGCTGTGGCAGCTACCGGCCCTACGAGACGCTGGTCCATGAAGCTGCTGCCCTGGCCGGATTGCCAGCCCGGTTCGCCGACGAACTGGAGCGCCGCTGGGCAGAGCTGGAACCCTGGGATGATGCCCCGGAAGTTCTGGCCGCCATCGGCAAGGCCCTGCCGATGGCGGTGGCGACAAACTGCTCGGAGCGCCTCGGGCATATCGCTGCGGAGCGGGCCGGCGGCAATTTCTCGGTCGTCGTCACAGCAGAAAGTGCCGGATTCTATAAACCCCGGCCGGAAGTTTACCGTACCGTGCTCGACAGGCTGGATACTGATCCGGCACGGACACTGTTTGTGGCCGGTTCCGCCTCGGATGTGCCGGGTGCCAAGGCTGTCGGCATGCCGGTATACTGGCACAACCGTATCGGCCTGCCGCCACGTGATGATGCCAGGCCGGATTTCTTTGAACGCAGGCTCGCACCACTCCGCGATATCGTGCTTCCGCCCGCCCAAAAGCAGTAATCCAGTGGGTCCCCTGCCCTGATGCAGTGATGTGCCGGCGGTCTTTCAGAAAGGTCCGGTCAGAACCAGGGCAGTGAATAGGTTTTCACGTTGGTGTAGCTCTTCATTGCCTCGATGACGCCTTCCTTGTAGCCAAGGCCGGAATCCTTGATGCCACCGAACGGGCTCATCTCGATACGATAGCCCGGCACTTCCCATATATTCACCGTACCGACATTCAGTTCCTCGATGAAGCGGGTGATGTAATCCAGCCGGTTCGTGCAAACCCCCGAGGACAGGCCGAAAGCAGTCGCGTTGGACAACTGAATGGCATGTTCAATCGAGTCAAATCGGATAATCGGACAGGCCGGACCAAAGGTTTCTTCCATCACCAGCTCTGCCGTATAGGGCACATGGTCGATCACCGTTGGCGGATACAGTGCGCCCTGACGATCATTTCCGAGCAGCAGTTTTGCGCCGAGCGACACCGCGTCCTTGACCCGTCGCTGAATGGTCTTTGCCGATTCCTCATGGATGACAGTCCCCAGATCCGTCTCCGGGTCCATCGGGTCACCGGCTTTGATCTTCCGGCTTTTCTCGACAATCAGCGCAGCCAGTTCGTCACCGATGGCATTATGCGCGAGGACCCGCTTGACCGCCGTGCAACGCTGGCCCGAATTCTTGTAGGCACCGGCAACGGCCAGTTCCGCCGCCTTGTCGAGGTCCGCATCTTCCATGACGATCAGCGGATCATTGCCACCAAGTTCCAGCACGGTCCGTCGGTATCCGGCTTTCTCGGCAATATACTTGCCGACCGGCACGGAGCCGGTGAAGGTCACCAGATCGATATTCGGATTGACGATGAATTCGTCCCCGAGATCAGCCGGCAGGCCGGTGACAACCTGAAACATCTCCGGCGGCAGGCCGGCATCATACAGCATATCTGCCAGCAGAAGGCAGGTCAGCGGCGTCAGTTCAGTCGGCTTCACAACCATGCAGTTATTCGTCGCAACAGACGGCGCGACCTTGTGCGAAACCATGTTCAGCGGATGATTGAACGGTGTGATCGCACTGATGGTACGAAGCGGCTCGCGCATCGTGTGAATGCGACGCTGCTTGCCCTGCGGCGTGATATCGCAGGAGAAGGTCTCATCATCGTTGCGGATTGTCATCTGCGCAGCCAGCGAGAACACGTCATAGGCCCGGCCACATTCGTAGAGTGAATCCTTCTTCGACAAACCGGATTCTGCGGTGATGACGTCCGAGATCAGATCCCGGCGTGCCGTGATATTCTCTGCCGTCCGGCGGAGGATTTCCGAACGCTCGAACCGGGACAGTTTCGGTTTGTAATCAGCCGCAATCTGAAACGCCTTTTCAGCATGGGCCGAGGTGCCACGGGGCACTGTGCCGATGACCTGATTGTTCCAGGGATTGAAAACCTCAATCCGGCCGGAGGTATCAACCAGTTCGCCGCCAATGCGCATTTTCTCGTCACGCACGGTCTGTGCGACTGAACCGGTTGATCCATCCATCTTGTCGTCTCCTGTTTAAAGCGTCAGGCGGCCCTGGGCGGCCCGAGGCGTGTTACATCCAGTTCTGCGATAACCGTCTTCACGGCAGCCAGTGCGCCCCGCATCTCATCGGCACCCAGCCGCCCGATGCATCCCATCCGGAAGCTGGGGGCGACGGTCAGTTTGCCCGGGTAAATGACAAAGCCCATAGCCGCGAGGCGGTCATAGAACTTGCCGAAATCGAATGCCGGATCTTCCGGCATATGGAAGGTGATGATGATCGGTGCCTGCAGGCTGTCCGGCAGCAGGGTCTCGAAACCCATTCCCCGCATACCCTCGATCAGGATGCGGCAGTTATCGGCATATCGTGCCCCGCGACCGGCAACACCACCTTCAGCCTGGTGTTCTGCAATCGCCACATCCAGTGCCGCCAGCACATGTGTCGGTGGTGTGAAACGCCACTGTCCGTTTGCCTCCAGTGCTTTCCACTGGTCATACAGGTCAAGGCTGAGCGAATGGCTGTTGCCCGCCGTCTTTTCGAGAACAGACTGACGGATAATCGCAAAGCCGACACCCGGCGCCCCTTCGAGACATTTGTTCGACGACGCCATCAGGGCATCAAAACGGATTTCACGGGCATCGACCGGCAACGCCCCGAAGGCACTCATGCTGTCAATCAGCAGTGACCGGTTCGCGGCCGCAACAACCCCGGCGATCTTCGACAACGGGTTCAGAATGCCGGACGTGGTCTCGCAATGAACAACCGCCACATGGGTGATCGACTTGTCCTGTTCCAGACGGTTTGCAACTTCATCCGGATTGACGGGAACATCCTCGGCCCATTCCAGAAAGTCACAGGCACGGTCGAGATATTTGCACATCCTGACCATGCGATGACCGTAAGCCCCGTTGACCAGCACCAGCAATTTGCCATCACGCGGCAGCAGCGTTGCAATCGTCGCCTCGACGATGAATGTCCCGCTGCCCTGCAGGGGAACCGCAACATGGGTCCCCTGCCCGCCGGCGAGCGCCAGAACGGAAGACCGGATACGGGCCGTCATCTCGATGAACCGCGCATCGCGTGAGCCCCAGTCATGCAGCATCGCCTGCTTGACAGTCAGCGAGGTCGTCAGCGGACCGGGCGTCAGCAGCCAGGGGTCACGGTTATCTGTCGTCATGTCATTCTCCTGCGTTGGCTGTATCCAGCGCGATGACAAAATCGCGCAAAACAGCGTTATAAGTCCAATCTGTATTGCCAATGCTCTGCATTGATCCTATCTATTTGAGATCATGAATCATGCCCAGCTCAGAGCCTTTCATCAGGTCGCAACTGAAGGCAGCTTTACCAAGGCGGCCGCCGCACTCCGCGTCACACAACCGACGATTTCCGCTCAGGTCAAGGGGTTGGAGGATTCCTATGGTATCCGCCTGTTCGACCGGCGTGGCCGGGGCATTGAGCTGACCGATCTGGGTGAGACTCTGTTACAGATCACCCGCCGTCTGTTCGACCTTGAAGAACAGGCGGCCGAACTGCTGACCGCCAACCGGGCGCTGGAAGGCGGACATCTGAAGATCGGTATCGACAGCCCGATGCATGTCACCCCGATCCTGACCGAATTCGTCAAACGCTTCCCCGGCATCACCATCGGCCTGTCGACCGGCAATTCCGACAAGGTGCTGCATGATCTGCTGGATTATCGGACTGACATTGCCGTCGTCGCCCGCCTGCAGGTCGACGACCGTCTGGTTTCCATCGTCCTGCGCGAGGATCATCTGGTCGTGTTCATGAGATCAGATCACCCGCTTGCCAGCCGGACAGGCATCAGCCTGACCGAAATCGCACAGGAACGCCTTATACTCCGCGAGTCCGGCTCCGTGACCCGGCAGATATTCGAGGACGCGCTGAACCATGCGGAAATCGTCCCTCACACGATCATGGAAATGGACAGCCGCGAAGCGGTTCGCGAAGCCGTCTCGGCCGGTCTCGGTATCGGTATCGTCTCCAACGCAGAAATCGGCGAAGCCGCCGGCCTCGCCATTCTCGATATCGAGAACGCCGATGTCGGCATGACGGAGTATCTGGTTTGCCTGCGTGAACGCCGCCGTCTCCGCGTCGTCCGCGCCTTCATGGATCTGTCGCGGGAAATCCGTGACCGAACAGCAGCAGGTTGAATATCTTCAGTCTGTTGACCGGGCGGCGATCAGATCAATCTCGACATTTGCACCGCCGGCCAGCCCGGTGACACCGACACAGGTCCGCGCGGGCAGTTTTCCCGGCTCAAACCAGCGGGCATAGGCCTCGTTCACCTCGTCATAGCGACCGAAATCGGTGATGAACAGACGGGCATGCATCACCTGATCCCATGAGCTGTTGCTGGCCGCCAGAATGGTTTCCAGATTGCGCATGCAGGCATCTGTCTGGTCGGCGTAGCTGCCGCGCACATACTCGCCTGTTGCCGTATCGATCGGCATCTGTCCGGTAATGAAGACAAAGGGCCCGCAGGCCACGGCGTGACTGTAGGGGGCAACCGGTGCGGGCGATCCCGCCGGCATGATACGTTCAATCATCGCTGCCATCTCCCCACCCCTCATTCTAGCGCCCCCGCCAGGCCTGTGTCCGTGCCACCACACCCTTGCTGAGGAGGGCGTGGATGATTCGGGCGATGGCACAGGTATAGGCGATCATCATCGCCATCGCCGCAGCCGGTGCAATCGCACCCGCATCATCCATATTCATGACGGCGACAGAGGCCAGCGTTGTATCCGTCGAATAGATGAACACCACCGCCGAAACCGTCGTCATGGCATTCATGAACAGATAGATCGAGATATCGAGAATCGCCGGCAGACAAACCGGAACCGTTACCTTCGCAAAGGTCCGGTAGAACGGCGCTTTCAGCGAGGCCGAGACGGATTCAAATTCGGCATCCATCTGCTGCAATGCTGTCGTCGCCGTCAGGTGGCTGACCGTATAGAAATGCGCGACGGTACAGACGACCAGAATGCCCATCGTCTGATAGAGAAAGTTGAACGGATTGTCCGGATTGTTGAAGAAAAAGATATAGGCAAGCCCCAGCACCAGCCCCGGAACAGCCAGCGGCACAATAGCCAGAAACTGAAAAGCCATGCGGCCTGTCCGGAAACCACGACCTTTCTCGACCAGATAGGCACCGAAGAACACAATCACCGTTCCGAACAGCGCGGTGTAGAGCGCCATGCGGATGGAGTTGAAATAGGAATCCCAGCCGCCCCCGTCCATCAGGTCGAAGCGATAGTTATTGAGCGACAGTTCCAGATTATAGGGCCAGAATTTCACCAGAGCCGCATACTGCGCCATACCCAGCATACCCAGAATCAGCAGGGCAACGATGGTGCAGAAAATCAGCATCGCGATATCAACCCGGCGGTCAGGTTTCGGCTGCAACGGCACGGCGCGGGCAGACAGCAGGGCGACCTGCCGGCGCTGCACCCAGCGATCCACGAAAAACGCCAGCAGTGCTGGCGCCAGCAGCACCACGGATACCACAGCCCCCATCTGGAAGTTCTGCTGGCCGATCACCTGCTTGTACACATCGGTCGCCAGCATGTTGTAGTTCCCGCCGATCACCTTCGGTACACCGAAATCGGTGAAGACCAGGGTAAAGACGACAAAGCTGGCGCTTATCAGGCCATATCTGGCGCCCGGCAGTGTCACCGTCAGAAAGGTCCGCAACCGTGTGGTCCGCAGCGCCGTTGCCGCTTCATACAGCCGCGCATCCGAGATCGAGAGGGCCGTAATCACAATGATCAGGGCGTGCGGAAACACCCAGTAGCAGGATCCGATAACAATCCCGATCGGACCGTATATCGACTCACCTCCAAGCAATGCCTTGGCGACACCCTGATTGCCGAACCAGTAGACCAGCGAGATACCGCCAAGAAGCGACGGTGTCAGCAGGGGAACCAGAGCCACAATCCGGAATACCCATTTGAACGGCATACAGGTACGGGTCAGTGCATAGGCATAAATGAAGGCAACAGTGATCACGACCACCGTGGAGATCAGCGCAATCGAAAGACTGTTGAAGATCGAATTGAACAGGGCCGGTGTCGCAAAATACTCGGCATAGTTTGCCAGCCCGAGGAAATTACCGTCCTTGTCCTCAAGGCTTTTCGACAGCATCGCATAGAGCGGCAACATGACAGCGACCACAAGAAACAGGCCAATCGCCACCATCGACAGCCGCATGATCCAGTCATCACGGCCCAGAACCGGTTTCAGAGGCGGTGTTGCGGCGCTGTCTTTAGCGCTCATGCGCCACGTCCCGGAAAAATCCGCATTAGTTCGGGGGGAAACCGCACAGGGAGTTCCTTCCCGGTGACGAGGTTCTGTCGCCGCACCATGTTCGGTGACATATCAGCGAACAGATCAACATCACCGAAGGCGGCACATTTCAGATCAACACGGTAGAACGTGCCGAGGAATTCCATTGACCGGATCACCGCATCGACAACGTTACCGCCGCCGGATTCCACACCCTGAAGCTGGATATCCTCCGGGCGGATGGCCGCAATGACCGGTTTACCCACCAGACCTGTCGGGGTCTCGGCGATGAAGCCGGCCTTGCCAATCTGTACATGGCCGGCCGATGCCATTCCCGGCAGGAAATTCATCGCACCAATGAAATCGGCAACAAAGGGCGTGGCCGGTGTGCTGTAGATTTCTTCCGGTGTACCGACCTGTTCGATACAACCATGGTCCATGACGACAATTCTGTCCGCCATCGACAGGGCCTCTTCCTGATCATGTGTCACCATGATGGTGGTCACCCCCAGGCGCTGCTGCAGTTCACGGATTTCCCCGCGCAGCCGCACCCGGACCTTGGCGTCCAGTGCGCTCAGCGGCTCGTCCAGCAACAGCAGTCCCGGCGATGGTGCGAGCGCCCGTGCAAGCGCAACCCGCTGCTGCTGGCCACCCGAAAGCTGGGACGGATATTTGCTGCCCTGATCGGCCAGACTGACGAGACCAAGCAGCTCGTCAACCCGACGGTTGATATCCGCCCGCGGCATCCGCCGGTTTTCCAGGCCATAGGCGACATTGGCCTTTACCGAGAGGTTCGGAAACAGGGCATAGGACTGAAAGACGATCCCGAAGTCACGCAGCGCAGGCGGCAGGTTGGAAATATCCTTCCCGGCCTGTTCGATCCGTCCGCTGGTCTGGAAGTCCAGCCCGGCAATCGCCCGCAGCAAGGTCGTCTTGCCGCAACCGGAAGGGCCCAGAAAGCAGACAAACTCCCCTTCATTTACCAGAAGCGAGACTTCCGACAGCGCCGTGAAGTCGCCAAACTTCTTGGTGACATCGGTAACGCACAGATATGGCGCAGATTCAGACATGCCTGTATTTCCCCTGATAACAAACAGCAGCGGCCCACCGGACAGTTGATCCGGCGGGCCGCCTGACCCGAACGCAGGGTCTTATTTTGCTTCTGACTTCGAATCGTAGCGCGTCTGCCATTCGGCAAGAATCGCCTTGCGGTTCTTCGCCGCAAACTCGAAATCATTATCGATCATTTTCTCAAGAATACCGGTCGGGAAATGTTCCACCGGTACGGCAACGCCCGGATAAGCGACAACAGCATATCCGGAATTATAGAGTTCGTTGGCCTTTTTCGTGATCGACCAGTCAACCAGCTTCTGGGCTGCCTCGAGTTTCTTCGTGCCCTTGACGATAGCGGTTGCTTCCATATCCCAGCCGACGCCTTCAGACGGCAGGATAATTTCGATAGGCGCACCCTGGGCTTTCTCCTTGGCACCCCGGAAGGCGAAGGAAATGCCGATCGGAACTTCGCCGGACCCTGCCTGACGGCAAGGCTTCGAGCCGGAATGCGTGTACCAGGCAATGTTCTGATGCAGGGCATCCATGTAGGCCCAGCCCTCTTTCTCACCGAAGATCTGCAGCCATGACGACACGTCGAGGAAGCCGGTACCGGAACTGTTCGGGTTCGGCATGACCACATGACCCTTGTAGACCGGCTTCGCCAGGTCCTTCCATGAGGTCGGCATCGGCAGTCCCTTTGCCTTGGCTTCGACCGTATTGACGCAGACTGCTGCAATCCAGGCGTCCATACCGGTCCATGACGGCGGATTCGCTGAATCCACAAACTTCGGATCAAGCTTCTCGACACCGCTCGGTTTGTAGGCCTGCAGCATTCCCTCGGTCTTCAGCAGCATCAGGCTGGTTGCCGCAAGTCCCCAGATCACATCTGCCTGCGGGTTTTCTTTTTCGGCCAGCAGCTTGGCTGTCACGACACCGGTTGAATCCCGCACCCAGTTGATCTTGATATCCGGATGATCTTCATTGAACGCCGAAGCATAGCGCTTCAGATCTTCTGCTTCGACAGCCGTGTAAACCGTCAGTTCTGTGGCAGCCACCGCCTGTGCAGCAAATCCTGCCATGGCAACGCCTGCAATCAACGCACCTGCGCGCTGAACAATTTTCGACATGTTATGGTCCCCTTCTGAATCGTTTGAATGAGCTTCACGAGATCACTTGACTGGAACGGGATCACCCGCTCCAGCTCCCCACGAATGTGCGTGTCACCCTGTTACACCATGAATTGTGACACCAATGCGACAGATAATGCAAAACCTTGCTACATCCGGGAGAGATGTTTTCGTCGCGATCAAGTCAGAATCTGGCGCGGACGGCCCATTGCGAACCTGCGGTTGGTTGTTGCATGTTGCCGGGTGGACTGGCACGAAATGCCGGTGTGCCGTTCTGAATAACAGACGTCCCGGAGAACTGAAAAAATGACCCGAACTGACCCGCAAGGCAGCCCGAAACGCCCTCCTCATCCGGGCTTTGGCAAGGGCGGGATGCGGGCCACACCAAAAGGCCGTCAGGTCGAATCCGACGCAGTTCAGGAAGTATTACAGATACTGGAAGGCAGCAGCCTGCAGCGTGACCTGCTGATCGAACATCTGCATCTTATTCAGGACAAGTACGGGCATCTGAGTGCCCGACATCTCGCGGCACTGGCTGAAATCACGAATCTGCCGATGGCCGAAGTCTTCGAGGTTGCGACCTTCTATGCACATTTCGATGTGGTAACCGGGGACGACAACCCGCCCCCGCCCGTTACCATTCGGATCTGCGACAGCCTTACCTGCGAGATGAAGGGTGCGAGCCAGCTGCTGCAGTCCCTGCAATCCGGTGCACCGGATGACATCAGGGTGGTACGTGCCCCCTGCATGGGAGCCTGTGACCGTGCCCCGGTTGCCGCAGTCGGACATGCCCAGATTGACCATGCAACTGCTGCTGCGGTGCTTGAAGCTGCTCTTCACCCTTCCGACAATCTGCCACCATATGAGACCCTTGCCGATTACCGGAAAGCCGGCGGTTATAAGATTCTGGAAAAGCTTCAAGCAAACGCGATTTCTCCCGACAACATCATGTCGGTGCTCGAAGATGGCGGGCTGCGCGGGCTTGGCGGTGCCGGTTTTCCGACCGGCCGAAAGTGGCGCATCGTCTCCGGGATGGATGGCCGCAAACTGATGGCCATCAATGCGGACGAAGGCGAGCCCGGCACCTTCAAGGACCGGTATTGTCTGGAAACCCGTCCCCACCGCGTGCTTGAAGGCATTCTGCTGGCCTGTCGCGTTGTTGGCATTACCGAGGCTTATCTCTATCTGCGCGACGAGTACCCGGCGGCCCGTCACATTCTGCAGGCCGAGATCGCAGCCCTGATCAAAAGCGGCCATTCGGACGGCATTACCATCCATCTCCGCCGGGGAGCCGGGGCCTACATCTGTGGCGAAGAATCCGCCATGATCGAGAGTATTGAAGGCAAGCGGGGACTGCCCCGGCACCGGCCACCCTATGTTGCCGAAGTCGGTCTGTTCGGCTGCCCTACACTCGTCAACAATATCGAGACGCTTTACTGGATTCCGGAAATTCTGGAGCGCGGAGCCGACTGGTGGGCAGGCCTCGGCCGGCATGGTGGCAAGGGCTACCGCATGTATTCTGTTTCCGGTCGCGTCCGCAATCCGGGTGTCAAGACGGCTCCTGCCGGCATCACCATGCAGGAACTGATCGACGAGTTCTGCGGCGGCATGGCGGACGGGCACAGTTTTTACGGCTATCTGCCCGGCGGCGCGTCCGGGGGTATCCTGCCGGCCAGAATGGCGGATATTCCTCTCGACTTCGGCCATCTGGAAAAACATGGCTGTTTCACCGGCTCGGGCGCTGTTGTCGTGCTGTCGGACAAGGATACAGCGAAGTCCGCGGCGCTGAATCTGCTGCGCTTCTTTGAAGATGAAAGCTGCGGCCAGTGCACACCCTGCCGCGCCGGAACCGAAAAGGCGGTCAAACTGATGCAGCAGGACAACTGGGACCAGCCGTTGCTGACCGAGCTGTGCAATGCGATGGCGGATGCCAGCATTTGCGGTCTGGGCCAGGCGGCCCCTAACCCGCTACGTTCCGTATTCCGCTTTTTCCCGGAGGAACTCGCATGAGCGCGCCAGTCAGGTTCACCCTCGACGGCAAAGCGGTCGAGGCAGCAGCAGACGAAACAATCTGGCAGGTGGCAAACCGCCTTGGCACGGAGATCCCGCATCTCTGCCACCGGCCGGAACCCGGCTATCGCCCGGACGGAAACTGTCGCGCCTGCATGGTAGAGATTGAGGGCGAGCGGGTTCTTGCTGCCTCCTGCCTGCGTAAACCGGCTGAGGGAATGGTCGTCAGTTCCGCCAGCGAGCGGGCCAGAGCATCGCGCAACATGGTGATGGAGCTGCTGATCGCCGACCAGCCTCCGCAGACAGAAGCCCACGACCGGGAAGCCGGTTTCTGGAAATGGGCGGATGCCATGGAGGTCACAAGCTCCCGCTTTCCGGCGAGGAAAACGCCGGTGCCGGATTCGAGCCATCCGGCGATGCGGGTCAATCTGGACGCCTGCATCAACTGCAATCTGTGTGTTCGCGCCTGCCGGGAAGTACAGGTCAATGACGTGATCGGCATGGCCTGGCGGGGTCACGAATCAAAGATCGTCTTCGATTTCGACGACCCCATGGGCGACAGCACCTGTGTTGCCTGTGGTGAATGTGTACAGGCCTGCCCGACCGGTGCCCTTATGCCCGCAAGCATTGTCGACGAGAAGGGTATCGGTGCACGAACGGCTGACCGTGAAGTGAACAGCGTCTGCCCCTATTGCGGTGTCGGCTGCCAGATCACCTACAAGATCAGGGATGACAGGATCGCCTGGGTTGAAGGTCGTGAAGGTCCGGCCAATCAGAACCGGCTCTGTGTGAAGGGACGGTTCGGATTCGACTACGCGCATCACCGCGATCGCCTCAGCACCCCCATGATCCGCCGCAAGGATACGCCGAAGGCGGCTGACTCCTATGTCGATCCGGCCAATCCATGGACCCATTTCCGCGAAGCCAGCTGGGATGAAGCGCTGGAAGCAGCCGCAGAGGGATTCCTGAAAACCAGATCCGCCCATGGCCCGGGCTCGCTTGCCGGTTTCGGCTCTGCCAAGGGCACCAACGAGGAAGCCTATCTGTTCCAGAAGCTGGTTCGCACCGGCTTTGGCACCAACAATGTCGATCACTGCACCCGGCTCTGCCACGCCTCCTCCGTCGCCGCCCTGATGGAGGGCATTGGTTCCGGCGCCGTGACTGCCCCGGTTTCCGAGTGCCGGAATGCCGAGGTCATCATCATCATCGGGGCACAGCCGACCACCAACCATCCGGTCGCCGCAACCTATATCAAGAACGCGGCGAAAAAGGGTGCCCGGCTGATCATCATGGACCCTCGGGGTCAGGGCCTCGACCGCTATGCCAGTCACAAGCTCCAGTTCAAGCCGGGAACCGATGTGGCGCTGCTCAATGCGATCATGAACGTGATTGTGACGGAAAAGCTGTACGATCAGAACTATATCGATAAATTCACCCGTGATTTCAGCCATATAAAGGCTCATGTCGAAGGCTTCACACCGGAAAGCATGGCACCGGTCTGTGGCATCGACGCTGAAACCATCCGCACCGTTGCCAGGCTCTATGCCAACGCCAAGACGGCGATGATTTTCTGGGGCATGGGCATCTCCCAGCATGTGCATGGTACCGACAATGCCCGTTGCCTGATCGCCCTCGCGCTGATGACCGGCCAGGTCGGGCGTCCCGGCAGCGGCCTGCACCCGCTTCGGGGGCAGAACAATGTTCAGGGCGCGTCAGACAGCGGCCTGATCCCGATGGTGTTCCCGAACTATGCGCCCGTCACGGACCCGGCCAACCATGCGTTCTTTGAACAGTTCTGGAATGCACGGCTGGACCCGAATGCCGGTCTTACCGTGGTCGAGATTATTGACGCCGCCGATCGCGGTGATATTCGCGGTATGTATGTCATGGGTGAAAACCCGGCCATGTCCGACCCGGATCAGCTGCATGTCCGCAATGCACTAGCAAAACTTGACCATCTGGTGGTACAGGAAATCTTCCTCACCGAAACCGCGATGTTCGCCGATGTCATTCTGCCGGCAAGCGCCTGGCCGGAAAAGGACGGGACGGTTTCCAACACCGACCGCCGGGTGCAGATCGGGCGGGCTGCCGTCCCCCTGCCCGGTCAGGCCCGGCAGGACTGGGAACTGATCCAGCAGCTTGCCAACAGGATGGGTCTCGGCTGGAACTACAGCCATATCAGCGAGGTCTTTGCCGAAATGCGGGACTGCATGCCGCCGCTCAAGGGAATAACCTGGGACCGGCTGGTGCGGGAAGACGCTGTAACTTACCCTTGCGAAGCAGTTGATGAACCCGGTCAGGAGGTCCTGTTCGCCAGTGGCTATCCAACGCCGGATGGCCGCGGCAGATTTGTTGCCGCCGATATTATCCCGCCGGACGAGATACCTGATGATGACTACCCTATGGTGCTGACAACGGGCCGTTTGCTTGAACACTGGCATACCGGCGCAATGACCCGGCGGGCAACCAACCTTGATGCGCTGGAGCCGGAGGGCGTTGCCCATCTGGCTCCGTCAGACCTGCAGCGGCTGGGTGTGGAGGCCGGTGGCTGGGTCAGCGTGGCAACGCGCAGGGGTAACGTCACCCTGAAGGCCCGTGCAGACCGGGGTGTGCCGGCTGGCATGGTCTTCATTCCCTTCTGCTTCGCGGAATCACCGGCAAACCGGCTGACAAACCCGGCACTGGACCCGACCGGCAAGATTGCCGAGTTGAAATATTGCGCCGCACGCGTTGAAGCGACAGAGACAGTGCCAGTGACATAATAACCGGATCACTATCCGCACGGGTGCGGCAGAGCAGGACTGAACCAAGACAAACAGGCAAGGTAAAATGCTGTAAAATAGACATAAAAAAGGGGCCGTGCTTAAAGCACGGCCCAAGTCTAGGGAGGAAACGTCCAAGATGGACGTTGCAACGGAAACCGCTGCAACACGAAAATAATGGCAATCCGGTTCCATCCTGTCAACTGCGATTTCGCAATCGCAGCATTTTTCTGGCCGACAAGGGCAAAATATATTGCGATTGCGAAAAGCCGAACAGATAAGGTCTGCAACTTGACCCTGAATGACGACAGTCTTGAGGGCCTCAACCGGTCAACTTACCGGAACAGGGCCATTGTAGCTCAATATCAGCGCCGTTCCGACATCCTGCCGGGCGAACAACTGCTGTTCCGGACATACCGCGAACGCCTGTCTGGCAGCAGATTGCTCGATATCGGTGTCGGTGGCGGGCGAACAACCGCCTTTCTGCTGGATATGGTCCAACATTATACTGGCGTCGATCTGTCGGACGAGATGGTTGATGCCTGTAAGTTACGGTTTCCGGATCAAGCCGGCAGTTTCCGGCAATGTGATGTTCGTGACATGTCGATGTTTGGCGACCAGTCGTTCGATATCGTGCTCTTCAGCTTCAACGGTCTCGATTATATTCCGCATCAGGGGCGACTGGCTGCGTTGAGAGAAATCAGACGTGTCGTGAGACCCGGCGGTCTGTTTATCTTCTCGACTCACCTTACCCCCAGCCTCAAGTCCCGCTTTGCCTCAACAGCCAATCCCAACTCTGACAACTGGCTGAGTGACTGGCGGCTCAGGCTGCTGTTTCACTGGCATAATCTGGGGGTGCGCAATATCGATGCCGCCCCCTACAGTCTGGTACGCGATGCGTCACACAACTTTCGTCTGATCACCTATTACAGCCAGCCGGAAACCGTCCTGGAGCAGTTGGCAGATGCCGGATTCGGCGCGGTGAGGATTTTTGAAAACTACCGGGAAGCGGAAATGAGCCGGGAAGCGTTTCTTACAACGCTGTTGAACTGGGCTTATTTCGCCGTTGAAGCCTGAGCTCGCGCTTTCTTCTGCGCCGCGCCTGTTGCGCCGTGCTGTAGCGAAGGGCCAGCCGGTAAGTAACCCAGCCGCCGACAATCGCCCAGGGAATGGAACCGATAAACATCGGCACCCCGAATGTTCGCAGAAGACCCGCCGTATATATCCAGAGCGATTCCAGAAAGGATGCTTCGGTGATCATGCTCTGGGAGAGCATGGCGACGAAGGTACTGTATCCCCGGACATCCATATGCTGACCAAGCATCAGCTGACCGGAAACAAAAAAGATATAATAGACCGGCCCGACCGTGAAAACGTTGGTCACCCAAGTCCAGGCCATTGCCGTGATGACACTGAAATCAAACTGTCTGGAGATCGTCCGCAACACCAGCCAGATCAGGGCAACCATCGGCATCTGAATGCCAACGGTCGGGGTCAGCGCAACCACCATGCCCACAGCGACACCGCGCGCCACATAGTCAGGCGGATTACGATCCCGCTTGATCGGGATCACCAGCCGGTAGCGTGCAATACGCCGGAGTCCTACAAGAACCCGACTGGTCAAACCTGGCACATATTCCTCCGTCATCGCGGGCCGCAAACCGGGGGCATATGACCGTCCCGCACCCGTCATGTCTAGACGGAACAACCGGATATCGCGATGAATTCATTCACGTCCGTTGCTGACGGCGTAACTGATCGGTCCGATCTGCGTTTACCGTCAGTGAAACCGGCTCGATCACAACACCAAAGCGATCTCTTGCCTGTTCAATCGTGTAATAGCCGCGCGCCACATCCCGGGATACTTTCTCGGGCGGGCGTGTGAAGGGATCACCATAGCCGCCGCCGCCCGGCGTCGACACACGCACGCGATCACCGGCACGCAACTCGATCCCCTGATCCTTCGAGCGATGCGGCGGGTGATAGATCTCTCCCCCGCGCTCAATCTCCACCTGATTCATGCCTCCGGTGCTGCCGCCGAACGCACCGTTAGGGCCGACACGGCCATGATCCATCACCATGGAGGCCTGTGCCTCACCCCGGCGGACAGCCACTGTATAATTGACACCGAACCCGCCCCGGGTCCGCCCTGCCCCGCCGGACCCTTCATGCAGGGAATATTCCTCGAACAGAACCGGGAACCGCTGCTCCATCACCTCGATCGGCGTGGTTTTGGAGATGCCGATGGTCGAGCAACCGTTGGTCAGCCCGTCGAGATTCTTTGACCCGCCATAGCCGCCCCCTGAAATCACATACATCACATAGCTTTGCCCCGATTTCGGATCATGCCCGCCAAGGCTGAAATTACCGGAGCTGCCCGCCGGTGCGGCAAACATCCGGTCCGGCATCGACGGGGCGAGGGCATCGAAAACCGCCTCGGCAATGCGCTGGCTGACTTCTGCCGCACAGCCGGACACCGGGCGCGGATAGCGGGCATAAAGAAACGTCCCCTCCGGATCGGTGATATGCAGCGGCTCAAAGGTGCCGGCATTGATGGGGACTTCCGGAAAGATATGCTTGATCGCCAGATAGACGGAGGACTTCGTCGTCGCGATGACGCTGTTCATCGGACCTTTGCAGGGCGGGCTGGAGTCCGACATGTCGAAGAACAGCTCTTCCCCGGATTTCCGGACCTTCATGACGATCTCCAGCGGCTCATCGATCACGCCGTCTGAATCGACAATCGCCCGGCCTTCGTAATCACCATCCGGTATTTCCGTAATGCGCGCCCGCATCTGCTGTGACGCCCGGGCGCGCAGCTCGTTGATCGCCTCGCGGACAACATCATCACCGTAACGGTCAAGCAAGGCGGTCAGACGCTTGTCACCAACCGCCAGTGCCGAAGCCTGGGCCTTGATATCCCCGATCCGCTGGTCGGCAATCCGGATATTCGACAGAATGATCGAGAGGATTTCCTCATCCATGACCCCGGCCTTGTAGAGCTTCACGAACGGCAGGCGCAGCCCCTCCTGCTCTACCTCCGTCGCATTGGCGGAGAAGCCACCGGGAACCATGCCGCCGGTATCAGGCCAGTGGCCGGTATTCGCCAGCCAGGCAAACAGCTTTCCCTTGTAGAAAAACGGTCGGTAGAACCGCACATCCATCAGATGCGTGCCACCAAGATAGGGGTCATTGGCGATGAACACATCACCGGGAACCACCTTCTTCACCCGGGCAATAAGCTCCTGTGTTCCGAACTGCATGGTGCCGACAAACACCGGCAGTCCCAGATCGCCCTGGGCGATGAGATCACCGGTTGTTGCATCATAAATGCCGTCAGAACGGTCGAGGGCTTCCGAAATTACCGGGCTGAAGGCCGAGCGGACAAAGGCCAGATCCATTTCATTACAGACCTGTTGCAGACCGTTCTGGATGACCGTCAGGGTAACCGGATCAAGCATGCTCATGTCGCGACCTCCAGAATGATGTTCCCCACCGCATCGACAGTTGCCCTGTCACCCGGCTCGATGACACTGGTACAATCCATCTGCGTGACGATGGCCGGGCCGCTGAAGGCTGCTCCCGGCGACAGCCGCTTGCGCTCGATCACCGGCGTGTCCTGCCAGCCACCTTCCGCAAACCAGACCTGCCGTGATCCCACCTTCGCCCCCTCAAGAGTCAGAGCATCTCCCTTTGGCGCAAGTGCTTCCATCGGCACGGGTTTCCGGCGTCCAATGGCGGCGGTATGCAGGTTCACCAGAACCGGCCGGATTTCCGGCAGCTCAACAGCAAACCGTTCAAAATAAACCTTCTCGAATGTGTCCCGCAGTTCATCAAGGGTGAAATCCGGACCTTCCAGCGGAATAGACAGCACATGGGTCTGCCCCTGAAACTGCATATCGGCAGTATACAGAAACTCGATGGCTTCCACCGGCACATTGTCCCGTTCGATGGCCGCCCTGCCGCTGGCGACCTGGGTGCGAACCAGTTCACGCGCAGTATCAATATCCAGTACCGACAGCGGCATATTCAGCGTATTGACGAAATCGTGGCGCAGGTCAGCGGCGATACAGCCCAGCGCATTGGTAATGCCCGGCCGGGCCGGCAGAAACACACGGGGAATCGAAAGCTCCCGCGCCAGAGCCGCCGCATGCATCGGTCCTGCCCCGCCGAAGGCAAACAGCGCGAAATCCCGCGGGTCCCGCCCACGGGACAGCGAGACCATGCGCACCGCCCCTGCCATCAGGTCATTGCCGACCCGCAGGATGGCCGCCGCCGCATCTTCCAGTGACAGACCGAGCGGGTCACCGACCTCGCGCATGATGGCGCTGCGGATGTCATCAATCGTGACCGGGTTATCAACCGACAGCAATGCCGCCGGGTCGAGCCGACCAAGCGCCAGATTGGCATCGGTCAGGGTTGGCAATGTCCCGCCACGGCCATAACAGACCGGTCCAGGTGTGGCCCCGGCACTTTGCGGGCCAACCCGCAGCATCCCCGCATCATCAATCCATGCAATTGATCCGCCGCCGGCACCGATGGTATGGACATCAACCATCGGCACATGGATCGGCATGGCATATTTCAGTTCCATGTCGGAGGTGACCTGCGGCACCCCGTCGATCACCACACCCACGTCGGAGCTGGTACCGCCCATATCGTAGGTGATGACCCGGTCAACACCTGCCGCCCGCGCCGTTGCCGCCGCAGCCATGACGCCGGAGGCCGGGCCGGACATCACCGTCTGCACTGCGGTCTCCGAGACAACAGCCGCCGACACGCTGCCGCCATTGCCCTGCATCACCAGCAGGTCACGCTGATAGCCACCCTTTGTCAGTTCGCTCGACAGCCGGTCGATGTAGCGATGCAGCACCGGCTGTACGACGGCATTCACCGCCGCTGTGACACCCCGTTCATATTCCCGGTATTCCGACAATATCTTGTGGCCTGCGGTCACATAACTGTTCGGCCAGTGCGTTGCCGCAAGCTCCAGCACCCTCAGCTCATGCACCGGGTTCCGGTAGGCATGGAGGAAATGGACAACCAGCGATTCGCATCCCGCCGCCTGCAGTGCCGCCATCGCGGCAATCACCGCAGCTTCATCCAGCGGCGTAATGATCTCGCCCGCCGCATCCATGCGTTCCGGCACTTCCATGCGCAATTCACGCGGGATCACAGGCTCGAACGAGCCGATCAGGCCATAGGGCTTCGGCCGGGTCCGGCGGCCCAGTTCGAGGACATCACGAAATCCTTTGGTGGTGATCAGCCCGCAGCGGGCAACCTTGCCCTCCAGCACGGCATTGGTGGTCGTTGTCGTACCGTGGACAATACTGCCGGTCGTCGGCAGATCAACGCCACCCGCCTCAATCGCCGACATCACGCCAAATGCCTGATTCTCGACGGTTGTCGGCACCTTCGCGACACGCACCTCACCGGTTCCGGTATCCAGAACGATGAGGTCGGTGAAGGTTCCGCCGACATCAACGCCGACGACGATATTGTTCTGTTCAGACATCTCTACACCGTCAGGTAGGCGGCCCGGATGCTTTCATCCGCCGCAAGTTCATCCATCGTGCCGGTATATCTGATCTCACCCTTCTCGATGATGATCGCCCGATCCGCCACAAGCTTCGCGAAGTGCAGATTCTGTTCCGAAATCAGCACGGTGAGGCCTTCGCTTTTCAGTTCCCGGATCGTGTTCGCCATCTGCTCGACAATGATCGGGGCGAGCCCTTCCGAGGGTTCATCCAGCAGCACAAACGTCGGATTACCCATCAGTGACCGGGCGATGGTCAGCATCTGTTGTTCGCCGCCGGACATCTGGCCACCGGGCCGGGTCCGCATTTCGCCGAGATTCGGAAACAGCTCGAACAGGCGCTCCGGCGTCCATGTCGGGGTGCCTTCCCGTGGCGGACGGCGACCGACCTCAAGATTCTCCATTACGGTCAGGTCAGAGAAAATCCGGCGTTCTTCCGGCACATAGGCCAGCCCCAGTTTGACAATGCTGTGGGACAGCTGTCCGGCAACCGAATTTCCGTCAAACCGCACCTCTCCGCTGGTCGGGCGGACCATGCCGACAATCGTCTTCATGGTTGTCGATTTGCCGGCACCATTGCGCCCCAGCAGGGCCACCACCTGACCACGCCCAACCGTGAAGGTGACATCATGCAGAATGTGCGCACGACCGTAATGGGCGTTCAGATCACTGACCTCAAGCATCCGCCTTCTCCGCGCCGTAGGTGGTGCCGGCACCAAGATAGACCTGCTGCACCAGCGGGTTGGCCCGCACTTCTTCCGGCTTGCCCTCCGCCACCAGTTCACCGCGATTCAACACAATGATCCGGTCGGCCTGACCGAAGACGATATCCATGTCATGCTCCGTGAACAGGACACTCAGTCCTTTTTCGGCGACGATCTTCTTGGTCAGCCGCATCAGATCCATGCGCTCCTTCGGGGCCATTCCGGCCGTCGGCTCATCCATCAGCAGCAGCTTCGGCTCGTTCGCCAGTGCAATTGCCAGTTCCACCCGCTTCAGGTCGCCATAGGCCAGCACACCACAGGCACGGTCAGCCTGATCGCTGATGCCAACCAGTTCCAGCAGCGCATCCGCATCGGCCACATGACGCGAGGCGGCGGAACGGAACAGGTCAAAAATACCCCGGTGATGGCTGATCAGTGCCATCTGTACGTTTTCACGTACGGTCATGGTCTGAAAGGTCGCGGTGATCTGGAAGGTACGGCCAACGCCCATACGCCAGACCTGCCGGGGACGCCGCCCCACCAGCTGTTTGCCATCAAAGACGACACTCCCGGCGTTCGGGCGCAACTGACCATTCAGCATGTTGAAGCAGGTTGTCTTGCCAGCCCCGTTCGGGCCGATCAGCGCCAGAAGTTCGCCCTGCCGCACGCTGAAATGCACATCAGAGACGGCCTTCACGCCGCCAAAGGACTTCGACAGACCCCTGACTTCCAGGGCGATGTTGTCTGTTTCGCTCACCACCGTTCCTCCATGCCAAAAGCCTTGCCGAAATAGCGTTTGAACGATCCTGCAACACCCTGCGGAAACAGCACGACAAGTGCGATGATGATAAGCCCGATAATCAGTCGCCAGTATTCAAAGGTTGTCAGCGCGTCGTGCAGCCAGGTGAACAGCGAGGCCCCTACGAACGGGCCGGAGAGTGTCTGCACACCGCCGAGCAGGACCATCAGCAACCCGTCAAACGACCGCTGGATCGACATTTCATCCGGGAAAACACTGCCCTTCGAGAAAACGTACAGCGCACCGGCAAGACCTGCCATGGTTCCGGCAAACACGAAGGCGGCCCATTGCTGGCGCGAGGTATTGATGCCAATCGCCTCGCTCCGCTGGGTTGAGTCACGGGTTGCCCGCAAGCCGTAGCCGAAAGGCGAGAACAGCACATGCCGGATGAACAGAATGCCACCGGTACAGATCAGCAGGACAAGATAGAAGAAGATCATCCCGTCACTCGCCCAGGATGACGGCCAGATGCCGAGCAAGCCGTCATCACCGTTGGTCACGTCGGACCACTGGAAAACGATGGACCAGCCAACCTGTGCGAAGGCCAGTGTCAGCATGGCGAAATAGACGCCCCGCAGCCGGACGCAGAACCAGCCGACAATCACCGCCATTGCCGCCGCGCAAAGCGGTGCCAGCAGCATTGCCAGTTCCATCGAGCTGCCGGCATAGGTCACCAGCAGGGCCGCACCATAGGCTCCGCCCCCGAAATAGGCGGCATGACCAAACGACACCATGCCCCCCGGCCCCATCAGGAAATGCAGCGAGACCGCGAACAGCGACAGAATCAGCATGTCGGTTGCCAGCACCAGCAGGAAATCGTCCCCGGTCAGTGGCAGTGCGGCGATGGCCACAAGCACGACCGCGATCAACAGCCGCAGCCGTGGCGGTGCCTTCCGGTAGGGCGCTTCAAGCGGCCCCGCCTCGCCTTTCGACCCATCCTCCGGCGTCCCCAGCAATCCGTAGGGCCGGAAAATCAGCACAACCGCCATGACGGCGAACATCAGCACCAGCGTGCTTTCCGCCCAGACAAGAATACCGAAACTGTTCAGTTCCGAGATCAGCACCGCAGCCAGAAAAGCGCCGGGAATAGACCCCATCCCGCCGACCACAACGACCACGAACACCGCCGCAAGAATATTGAAATCCATTAACAGCGTCGCGCCGCCCTTCGGCAGTTGCGCCGCACCGCCCAGCGCCGCCAGCGCCGAACCCAGAAAGAAAACACCGGTGAACAGCCAGACCTGATTGACGCCGAGCGCGCCGACCATTTCCCGGTCCTGCGTCGCGGCGCGCACCAGAATGCCCCAGCGGGTCCGGTTGAACAGCAGCCAGAGCCCGCCCAGCACAATCGGACTGAGCGCAATCAGGGCAATATCGTAGGTCGGCAGCAACGCCCCGCCGATATCAACCGCCCCTTTCAGCAGCGGCGCCCGGGGCCCGAGCAGATCCTCCGATCCCCAGGTCAGCAGCGCCAGATCCTGAATAACCAGAATAACGCCGAAGGTCGCAATAAGCTGGAACAGCTCCGGTGCCTGATAAACACGGCGCAGGATCGTCATCTCGACCACCACACCGACCAGACCACCAGCCAGCGCGGAGAGCAGGATGGCCACCCAGAAGCCGGCGAAACTGCCGCCGATGGCATTGATCAGCGTGTAACCGATATAGGCTCCGAGCATGTAGAACGAGCCATGCGCAAAGTTCACGATACGGGTAACACCGAAAATAATCGACAGACCGGAGGCAACCAGAAACAAGGCCGCTGCATTCGCCAGGCCGGTCAGGAACTGGACAACGTAAAAACCCACGGGGAAAATCCTGTCTGTCGGAGTCAGAAAACAAAGGTCTGCAGCGACCGGCCAGCAAATGACCGGTCGCCGTCTCAGACTTCAGACGTCAGTTCGCAGGCCGCATCTTGCGGACTTCTTCATCAGACGGCAGATAGTCAGCGCCATCAAGGTAGCTCCAGTCAACCATGATGCCCTTGCCATCCTTCAGCGCCGTGGTACCGACAAAAGCCCCCATCGTTGACTGATGATCAATAGCGCGCATATGGACTGTGCCCAGCGGCGTCTCGGTATCCAGACCCTCCATGGCATCGACCAGCTTTTCCGTGTCGATTGAACCGGCTTTCTTGATTGCTTCGGCAATCACCAGCATGGCGTTATAGCCAACGATCGAGCCAACACGCGGATAATCGTTGAACTTCGCCTGATAGGCATCAACGAAGGCCTTGTGAGCCGGTTCGTTGAAGTCGTACCAGGGGTAACCCGTGACCAGCCAGCCCTTCGGAGCTTCGTCCTTCAGCGGATCGAGATATTCCGGCTCGCCGGTCAGCAGGCCAACCACAAGACGGTCCTTGAACAGGCCGCGCACTTCCCCCTCACGCACGAATTTCGCGAGATCAGAGCCAAAGGTCACGTTGTAGATTGCATCCGGCTTGACCGCTTCGAGCGCCTGGGCTTCAGAGCCTGCGTCAATCTTGAACAGGGCGGGCCACTGCTCGCCGACAAACTCGACATCAGGTCTTTTCGCCTTCAGAACCTTCTGGAATGCCGCAACCGCATCTTTGCCATAGGCATAGTTCGGCGCGATTGTAGCCCAGCGCTTGGCCGGGTTTTTCGCAGCAACTTCGGCCAGCATTGCAGCCTGCATATAGGTCGAGGGGCGGAGCCGGAAGGTGTAGCGATTGCCCTGCTCCCAGACCAGCGCGTCGGCCAGCGGTTCAGCCGCAAAATACAGCTTTTTCTTCTGACCGGCATAGGAAGTCAGCGCCAGGCCGATATGCGAGAACAGCGAACCCGAAATCAGCGCAACGTCTTCCTTCACGAACAGTTCTTCGGCCAGCTTGACCGCTTCACCCGGCTTGCCCTGGTCATCACGCGATATCACTTCGAGCTGCTTGCCCAGAACACCGCCCGCGGCGTTGATCTGCTCAATCGCCAGATCGACACCGTATTTGTAGGGCAGTGTATGTGCCGGCAAGGTCTTGTAACTGTTGATATCACCAATCTTGATGGTATCGGCGGACTGCGCCAGTCCCGGCGCCAGCATCGCAACAACACCTGCTGCTGCGATGAATGTTCTGCGTTTCATAGTCATCTTCCTATCGTCTCCCTTGGTGGTTGGATGGACCGTTGGCTCCCGGTGTATGCCGCCGCCGTCAACTGGCAACAGCAGAAGAAATTTCCTTGTGTTTCAGTTCATTAATCAGTTTCCGCAGCCGGTTCGCCCCGGCATCGATGGCGATACGAACCGGTTGTCTGTCCGGCAGGCGGTCCTCTTCAGCCTGCACAGCCTGCAGGATAGCCTTGTCCTCTGCAAAAGCTATCCGGAAGGCATCGCTTATGCGTTCACCGACCGATGCGTCACCAGCAGCAAAATTGCGGACATGCAGCCAGTAATCGATGGTTTTCCGCTCGTCGACCGGTGTCATGAAGTGGCAGGAATAGACCTGAATACAGTCATCACGATTGCCATCCGGCGCACCGGTTCCGGCATCCGCGCTGCCAAAGTCGATGATCGCCGTCGACGGGGCGTGGAGATGATAATACTGCCACCGGTCGACATTCCCGCTGAAGTTTCCGAACATCCTGAAGAACGCCACAGGTTCAGAATCCAGCGTCCAGCGCCAGGTCAGTATCTTGTCGCCCTGTCGTTCGGAATAGATCGGAATTTCCTCACCTGCCGGACTGCCCAGTGTTGTTCCGTGCACGAAGCTGACATGCGCCGGATCGCAAAGATTATCCGCCAGGCTGAGGTAATGCGCGTCAACCGCCAGTGCATCGCCATGCGCCACGCCCCATTCCGGATCATGATATTCCGGCAGGTCAAAAGGTTCGACGGTTGCTGCCAGATCCGCATTCCCCATCCAGACCCAGACCAGTCCCATATTCTCGGCAACCGGGTATTTTCGCACCTGTGCCGTGGACGGAATACGCTCCTGCCCCGGAATGCGGACGCATTTCCCGAAACAATCAAAGCGTAGCCCGTGATAGCCGCATTCAACCACGTCACCGTGCAACGTCCCCATCGATAGCGGAAGAAACCGATGCGGACAGCGGTCTTCCAGCGCAACTGCCTCGCCTGCTTCTGTCCGGTAAACGACAAGGGGTTGCCCGATGACCGTACTGCGCTTCAGGTTGCGGTCGATATCCGCGCTCCAGCCCGCAACATACCAGGCATTCTGAATGAAGGTCACATGCCCCTCCCGAGTTCTGGTCGACACTTCACGGGTTCATGCAGGGCGGTCATCGCTGTTTCCGGCAAGGAAGCTGCGGACACCACACTGACCACCCCCTGCAGCATCAGACTGGCAGACAGGATCAGCCCGCGCTCTGCCATATCCCCGGCAACCACCCGGCCTGCTTCAAGAGCTGCTTCAACACTGTCCGGATCCATAATCCCGACATCAACAGTGACCAGCCGGTCGCCAAGATCAGTATCATCGCGCAGGCTGCTGGCAGGCGCCCGGCGAACCACCGGATGATCAATATTCACCGCATTGGCGATCAGGGTCGCCGCCACATCCGCCGCCGCCGCCGTAGTTGCCAGAACGGTCACGGAATCGGCAATACCCAGCGATTGCGAGCGGCCCCGCCAGCCGGACGTTGCGATGCCCCGAACCGGGCTGTCCGCATCAACCGTCAGATCTCCATCCAGACATGGTGCATCCGCATTGCTGACCAGGCCGACAGTTATCCGGGCATCGCCGGAAACATGCAGCGCAATATCGCCGCCGTTGTTCACGATGATGCTGTCCAGTCCCGGTGCCGCATCCTGCATGACCTTCAGAATGTCTTCTGCAACGGCCCCGGCGACAGCCGCCATCGGTGTCACGAAATGCCTGTCGGAATGCCATGTCACCGCAGCATACATCCGGGCAGCGACCGGGCTGACAAAATCCGGCTGAGTATCCGCAGGCGGCTGACGCAGCACCGCCAGATCCTGAACCAGTTCAGCCAGAATATCCCCGAACCGCCATCCCGCAGCACGATAGGCCGCCCGCACCGATGCCGTATCCCCGCGGGCATCGGCGATCACGTCAATCGGGCCATGCTGCAGATGCAGCCGCCGGCCGTCCGGTAACAGGGCGATCTGCGGGCCTCCGCTCAATGCAATTTCCCCGCTGACGGCCAGGGGTTTTCCGGGCGGTTCTTCTCAAGCTTCAGCCGGTCGCGCTGCAGAACCTGCTCCAGCGTGACAATGTGGTCGGAATGCCCGCCCAGCGCGACATAATCCTCACGCGACAGGGTGAATTCAATGGGGGCGACAAGTGCGGGTGTCGGCACATAGCCAAACGAATTTTCCGGCATCCGGGTGACATCCGCCATGATGGTGATGCCGCCACCCGGCCAGACATAAACCGGCGCACCACCACAGGTAACCCGGGTCAGTGACTGTTTCACACTGTTGGTCAGCCGGACCGGGTTTTCCGTCACCCCCGCCCGAAGCGAGCCACCGGCACCCGCCATGAACAGGATGCTGCAAAGCGCCGGCTCGCAGTTCTCGGCGATACGGTCAACCACAACCTGCACCGGCTCCGGCATATCAGCGGGTTGCGGCTTCAGGTCATCATCCAGCACGAACCAGGCCGAATCCTCGCCGGTTGTCGAGACCATCAGCAGCCGCATACCGGGCCAGGCCGTCTTCGGATTGATCCGGTCGATGATCGCCAGCGGATCGGAAACATTGGTGCCGCCCCAGCCGGAGCCATGATCGGCAACCTGAAAATAGCGTCCGGGGGTCGATTTCCGCCCCCTGACACGAATACCCGCCGGTGGCATGTCGAGAAAACGGCCTGCCTGATGTTCGGTCAGAACGCCGGTGATATGGTCATCGACAACGATGACTTCATCCGCATGTCCCTGCCATTGCTTCGCGAAGATGCCGATTGTCGCCGAACCGCAGCCGACCCGCATGCGGGCTTCTTTCAGACCGTCGACAACCGGTGCCTCCCCGGCCTGCAGGATCAGCGTGGAGCCATCATCGATTGTCAGTTCAACCGCCTTGCGGTTACAGAGATCAAGCATCGCCTGACAGGTGACGTTGCCCTCCTTTTTGCTGCCGCCGGTGAGGTGGCGGACACCGCCCAGCGCCAGCATCTGCGAACCATATTCCGCCGTCGTCACATGCCCGATCTGTTCACCTTCACAGCGGACAGCCGCCTGTTCCGGGCCGAGGTAGCGATCAGTATCGATCTTTGCCTTCAGGCCGCAGTAGCTGAAAATACCTTCAGAGACGACGGTTACCGTGTCCACGCCATCAACCATCGAAGACACAATGAATGGTGCGGGCTTGTAGTCTGGATAGGTCGTTCCCGAGCCGATGCCGGTAATGAATTTCTCCGGCTCCGTTACCGGATTGCCGTCCCATTCCCCTTCAACGAAAGGAACAATCTTGTCCGCACGCTGGGTAATGACCAGCGGATCAACACGGGTCAGAACACCGTCGACATTGGCGTAGCGATCGCAGGCCCCCGTCTTGCCATCACGTATCCGGCACAGCACCGGGCAGGCATCACAGCGAACCAGACCGTCATCAGAATTTGTGGATTCAGCCATCAGCTTGTCTCCTTCTCGACAATCATCTGTCGCAGACGATGCGGCAGCAAGGGTGCCTGGCGAACCCTGACACCAACCGCATGACGCACGGCACCAAAGATGGCAGGTGCGGTTGCCACCAGCCCCGGCTCGCCAACTCCTTTTGCCCCATAGGGGCCGAGGGGTTCCTCATCCTCGATCAGGATCACCTCCATCTCCGGCATATCCCCGAATGTCGGGATCAGGTAATCATGCAGGTTTTCAGTCCGCCCGGGAAGGTACTCCTCCATCAGCGCCAGACCGAGCCCCTGGGCAATGCCACCATGAATCTGGCCCTCAACCTGCGTCGGGTTGATCGCACGGCCAACGTCATGGGCCGCAACAATGCGCCGTACCTTGACCGTTCCCAGAACCGGATCGACATCAATCTCGGCCATCTGTGCCGCAAAGCCATAGGTCGCATAAGGTATCCCCTGCCCGTTTTCATCGAGCGGCTCGGTTGGCGGATCGAATGTTCCCTCACCCATCAGCACGAAACTGCCGTCGTCACGGAGTGGCAGCCGGGCCGGGTCAATTTCGCGGACATCTTCGCCCGTGGTCACGGTCAGCCGGCCAGCCGTGATCACAATCCGGGCGTCAGGCCCGGCATTGGCGGCACGCAAAATCTGGCTGCGAAGATCGATGCCTGCCAGCTCAGCGGCCTTTCCCGTGACGAAGGTCTGACGCGATGCCGACGTCTTTCCGGCATCCGGGGTCAGATCGGTATCCCCAAACACGAAGTCGAAATGATCAAGACCAACGCCCAGTGCGTCAGCAACGATCTGCGGCACAATGGTGTAGGAGCCCTGACCGATATCCACGGCGCCGGAGAACAGGACGAACCGGCCATCCGGTTTCAGTCCGACCCGGATGGTCGACGGATTGGACATCGAGGTATTGCCGATTCCGTACCACATGCAGCCGATCCCGACACCCCGGCGGGTCCTGCCCCCCGCCGCATTCAGCCTGTCGGCCTCGGCCAGCGCGGCCTGCCAGTGCGGTCTTAATCCATCGAGACATTCGCCAAGCCCGGCACTTGCCTCCAGCAGATGACCGCAGGCGGTTTCCTGCCCGGCAGCGATCGCATTCCGGTGGCGGAGTTCCAGACGGTCCAGCCCGATCTGTTCGGCCAGATCGTCCAGCAGGCATTCATGTGCAATCGCCGCCTGTGGCACACCAAACCCGCGGAATGCACCTGACGGCGGCTCATTGGTGAAATAGGCGTGGCCCCGGTTTGAGACATGCGGCACAAAGTACGGGCCGCTGGCATGAACCGGCACCCGGTTCGCAACTGTCGGTCCCCAGGACGCATAGGCACCCGTGTTGAAGATCGCATCGGTCTCGCAGGCCAGCAGATAGCCATCCCTGTCACAGGCAAATTTCGCGTGAATGCGGGAAGGATGGCGTTTGGTCGAGGACATCATGCTGTCCGGCCGTTCATAAATTGTCGCGACCGGACGATTGCAAAGCCAGGCGGCCACCCCGACCAGGGGCTGCACCGAAATATCGAGTTTGCCGCCAAACCCGCCGCCGCACCCCGTCGGAATGATCCGCACATCCTCCGGGGCAAGTTGCATGACATTCGCCGTTTCGTCCCGGTCCATATACGGGGCCTGCGTGCAGGCCGTAATCTCGATACGGTCACCAACCCGACGCGCCCAGCCCGCTTCCGGTTCGATATAGGCATGTTCGACGAATCCGGTCCGGAAATCGTCCTCCGCCACCGCTGCCGCAGCAGCAAAACCCTGTGCGACATCACCTTTCCGCACCCAGCCGTCAATCAGCAGGTTCCCCGGCCTGTCCGGCAGCACCTGCGGCGCACCCTCCGCCATCGCCTCGCTGATACCTGTTACTGAAGGCAAGGCTGTATAGCTGACGGGCACGTCGGACGGGTCAAGCGCGGCAATCGCCTCGTACGAGCCGACCACCGCCACAACTGCCTGACCGCGATAGCGCACGATACGATCGGTCAGAACCGGCTGGTCCTTGATGTCGGGATATATGCCAAATCCGTTGAACGGAATGTCGGCTGCGGTCAGCACACGCTCGATCCCGTCACGCGCCAGCACCGCCGACATGTCACCCAGCGTGATCTCTGCCGATGCATGAGGGGAGCGGATCACCCGGAGCCAGAGTGCGTCCTCAGGGATCGCATCCGCGCCGAAGCGCTCTGCGCCCGTAACCTTCGCAACACCGTCGATCCGGGGCAGCCGTGCACCGACATAACCGTCCGCACCGGTCTCCGCGCCGCCGTCTCCCGCGACATCCAGCACCGCCTCGACAATTTTCTGATAGCCGGTGCAGCGACAAAGCACCCCGCCCAGCGCATCCATTACCGCCTGCCGGTCCGGGGTTGCATTACGGCGCAACAGATCGGTCGCCGCCATCAGCATACCCGGCGTACAGATACCGCATTGCGCCGCGCCGTGGCGCTGAAACGACTGTTGCAGCGGGTTCATCTCAACACCGGATGACAGACCTTCAACAGTCGAAATATCGCGCCCTGTCGCCTGGCCGACGGGCATCATGCAGGCGCAGGTCTGTTCGCCATCAACCAGCACGGTACAGGCACCGCAATCCCCGGCATTGCAGCCGATCTTGGTCCCGGTCAGGCCCAGATCATGACGCAATACCTCGGCCAGACGACGCAGCGGCGAACCGGAGACCGAAACCGGTCTGCCGTTCACCCGGAAACTGATATTTTCTGCATCAATGGCCGTTCTCTGTTGCCCGTCCATCAGGCTTTCTCCTCGATAGCGTCAAGCACCCGTCGGACAGCCTCGATCGCAGCCTCCAGCCGGTATCCGGCAGAGCCGCGGACATCATCAATCGGTGACAGATTCTGAAAATGGTCAGGTGCCAGCACTGTCGACAGCCTCCCCCCGATCTGCCTGCCTTTCAGGTCAGCCTCCAGCAACGGCAGACGCCGGGCCACTTCCGAGCAGGCCCCGACGGCGATCCGGGCGGCAGAGACACGACCCTGCTGATCGGCCTCAATGATCGCCGTCGCCATGACGATGGAGATCACCAGATACTTGCGTGCACCCAGTTTATAGAAAGCAGATCTTGCAGATGAGGAGACCCTCGGGATCAGCAATCCGGTCACCAGCTGATCCGGGCGTCGCGCCGTCCTGCGGTTACCCAGAACGAAATCAGGCAACGCGATCTTGCTGAGTCCCGTCCGGTCCGCAAGTTCCACTGTGGCGTCAAGGGTCAGCAATGGCGGCATACCGTCCGCCGCGGGAGAGGCATTGCAGATATTCCCGCAGATGGTTCCGGCGTTTTGAATCTGGACACCGCCAACTTCGACCGCCGCCTGCTTCAGCCCGTCGAAACAGGCCGGCAGATCCGCACGGACGATATCGGTCCAGGTCGTTGTCGCACCGATGCGCCAGTGATCACCCTGATCCGATATCCCGCGCAGCTCTGTCAGACCTGACAGGTCGAGAACATTCTCCCGCACAGGCTTTCCGACCCGCGCCGGATAGAAATCCGTTCCACCGGCAAGAATGACATAATCCTCCGACCCGATTGCCGACACGGCATCAGCCAGAGTGGATGGTCTGACATACGCTCCCATGCGCAGTGCTCCCTTATCTGCGCTCCTCCCCGTTGCGCCGAGGCGCGGCACACACCGGACTGCTTGTTTTGCGTCCAATTATTGTATGTGTACGTACAAACTTTGCGCCGATATGATTTTCCTGTCAATAGGCGATCATAAACTGCCCGTCTGTCAGACAAGTCTCTCCAGAAGGCTGACCAGCCGCGCCCGCTCGCGCGGAGATAACGGCTCCAGAACACGGTTCGTCACGTCAAAGCCCAGAGAAACAGCCCGCTGCGTCAGCTCTTCCCCGGCTTTGGTGAGACGCAGCACCGCCCGCCGGCGATCAGCTTCATCCGCTGCCCGCTGAATCAGACCACGTTCAACCAGCCGCCGGATCACACCCTGCGTGGTTGCCGGATCCATCGCCGTCAGCCGCCCGAGGTGATTCTGCGACAGGGCACCTTCATCATGGAGCTTGGCGAGGGCCGCGAACTGGGTTGGTGTCAGCCCGGTCTCGGACATCACGTCGAGAAAAATTGACGTTGCCCGCTGATGAACACGACGAACGACATGACCAATGGCCTCCTCGACATGATAGATTTTGGTATCGTTCTCATCACTCATCGTCGCAGGTATCCAGCGTTACAGAATCGGGTTCGCCAGTACCATGGCGGAAATATTCCGGGAACGCTATCGGGACGCCGGAACTGCGCATCAACATGACCGCTTCGGACTGGTGCTGACCCGGCAGGGAGCGTTTTGCCGGTATGTGACAACCGCGACCAGCCTCAGCTGCCTGCCGTCACGCCACCATCCACAACCAGTTCAGTACCGGTGATGAAATCCGCCTTGTCCGAGAGCAGGAACAGGCAGGCATTGGCCATATCCTGAACCGTGCCAACGCGACCCAGCGGAATTGCTGCGGCCAGCCGGTCGCGAGCCGCCGGATCATCTTCCCATCGCTGCTGCATCGGTGAAGCGGTCCCTGCCGGCAGAATGGCATTCGAGCGGATTCCATCGGCGGCCAGCTGGATGGCCAGCGACTTCGACAGGCGGATGACCGCCGCCTTTGAGGCACCATAGGCATCCTGCGGTTTGCTGTCCCCCATCGTGGCGTCGATGGACGAGAAATGCACCATCGCCCCGCCACCACCGGCCCGCATCAGCGGCACCGCATACCGGGCCGTCAGTGCCATCGATTTTACATTGATCGAGAATACGCGATCCCAGACCGCCATATCCATCGCCGGATCAAGGCAGGACAGATCACGGTCAAACCAGAGAACACCAACCGTATTGACGAGATAGCGCAGCCCCCCGAAGGCAACGGCTGTACCGCCAACCGCGGCACGAACGAACCCCTCATCCGACAGATCGCCCTGAAAATAACGGTACTTTCCTTGGCCCTGGGTGATTCCTTCAGGTTCCGGTTTCTGGTCCGCCATGCCGACACTGGCACCGGCTGCCAGCAACTCATTGGCAATGGCCAGGCCAATCCCCCCGCCGGCACCGGCAATGAAGGCAGAACATCCTGCAAATTCTGACATGGTCACTAGTCTTTCATATCTGTGATCAGGTACTGCGGATTCTGTCGCGCCTCTTTCTCCCCTTCGAAGGCAACCACATCCCATCCAAGGGTGGCGTGCTGAAAGGCATTGCTGCAGCCAGCCAGCACCCGGTCATGCAGTTCGGCAACAATCAGCCCGACGCGGTCCCGCCATTGATCTGCGGATTCCAGAACCGCTTTCTCGCCACCTTCGATGTCAAGTTTCAGCACATCAATTTGCCTGATTGAGAAACGCTCCATGAGTGTCGGCAACGACATCATGTCGATCTCGCCGAGAGAGTCGTCCCGACTGATATCATTGCTGTCAGCAACCATCGTGAAGCCCCACTCACCCGTACCCCGGTCATACAGAACAGCCCGCCCGTCCCGGTCGGAAAGTGCTGCATTGACCGGGGTGATGGCCGGCCACTGCGCAACATTCTGACAAAGGACAGCGTAGTTGTCTGCTGACGGTTCAAGAACAATGATCCGCGCGTCCGGGCAGGCACACGCCAGGGCAATAGCCGAGGTTCCGATATAGCCACCGGCATCAACAATGACCTTTGCGGAACAGGCCAGCCGGGAGACATCCGAAAACTCGCCAAAATGCAGACAATCAAGGGCAACATTCAGATCAGGAGTCCCGCTGCGCACCCGGATTTCAATGCCATGGAGCCGGACCCGGACCAGTCTCTTGCCACCCGCGAGCCGATGCATGAGAAACCACACCGCACTTGCCCCGCCGCCGGCCGACAAATGATCCCTGAATTGTCTGAGAATATGAAATATCTGCATTGGCGGGCAAGCTATCCTGCCCGTCAGGCATAATCCAGATCAGCCCGTCACAGATAACAAGCCGCCCTGTCTCCCGGATTTTATCGGTTGCCCGATCCTTCGCTGACAGGGAATATCCCCTCAACAAATTAAACCGACCAAGGAGGCTGAGATGGCCCTTTCAAAAGGTGACAAGACACCCGTCGTCAATGTTGGCGTCATGACCGAAAACGGTCCCGGTGTAATTTCGACCGAAGAACTGTTTGCCGGCAAGACCGTCGCCCTGTTCGGTCTGCCCGGTGCCTTCACCAAGACCTGCTCGTCCCAGCATCTGCCGGGATATGTGCGGAACGCTGGTGCACTGAAGGCAAAAGGTGTCGACAGCATTGTCTGTCTTTCCGTCAACGATCCCTGGGTAATGCATGCCTGGGGCGAATCGCAGGACGTTGGCGACAAGGTCATGATGATCGGTGACGGCGCCCTGAATTTCACCCGAGCTGCGGGCCTTGAGGTTGACCTTAACGACAAATGCTATGGTCCCCGCTGCAAGCGTTTCTCGGCCCTGGTGGTGGATGGTGTTGTTAAATCCGTTCATTATGAAGACAGCGGATTCGGCGAGACCAGTGCAGAAAAACTGCTGGAAGACCTGTGATATCTCTCCGGTCTGGTAGCTGCCCTGACAGACCAGCGGGAACAGCCCGATGAAGGCCGCTTTCTACAGCGCGAACGGGCCGGCCCGCGATGTGCTCCGCATCGGTGACTTCCCCGACCCGGTCGCCGCGCAGGGTGAAGTACTGGTCGAAATGGCGGTGTCCGGCATCAACCCGTCAGATGTGAAGACCCGACAGGGCAAAACCGCCCGCCCTTTTGAAGGCAGTGCCCGTATTCCGCATAATGACGGTGCGGGTACTATCATCGCGGTCGGGCCGGATGTTGATGTGGCCCGCATCGGACAACGGGTCTGGGTTCACAACACCAATGTTACCGGCGTACTGGGAACAGCAGCGGAACTGGTGGCCGTTCCCCAGAACGATGCTGCAATCCTGCCGGAGAATATCAGCTTTGAAGAAGCCGCCTGTTTTGGCGTGCCCCTGCTTACCGCCTGCCACGGTGTCACCATTGGTGGACCGGTGCAGGGCAAGCGGGTCTATATCAGCGGCGGGGCCGGCGCGGTCGGGCTGTATGCTATTCAGCTGGCAAAGGCGCTCGGAGCCAGTGTCATCAGCAGTGTCAGCTCTGACGCCAAGGCCGATGCGGCAAGCGAAGCCGGCGCTGACTTTACCCTGAACTACCGCACCGAAAACCTTGCTGAACGCGTCGCAGAAATTACCGGTGGCAAGGGCGTTGACCATTATGTGGAGGTCAACCTGACCGCCAACGCCGGATCACTTCATGATCTTCTCGCGACCGGCGCAACCGTTGCCATCTATGGTTCAGATGGCGCGATGGCAACGCTGGATGCCGGCAAACTCCGGGTCAAACTGATTGGTCTGCATTTCTATAACGTTTACGCCCTTCCGGCTGAAATTCTCGCCGCATCGAAAGCCGCCCTGTTGCCGATCCTTGAAGCCGGACTCATCCGGACCCGGATTGCAGAGCGTTTCAACCTGGATGAAATCATCGATGCGCATGAAGCCGTCGAATCCGGCAGGCTGATCGGTAATGCAATCCTCCGGATTCGCTGACCTGATGCAGCAGGATATTCCCGGCACAAATATTCCGATGTCCGGTCTTGTACGGCCATGGTCACCTGTGGATATAATGTATCTATGACAAACAATGACACCCCGCTTCTGTTCACCCCGATCAAGCTTCGCAGCGTCACCGCGCGGAACCGGATCGTTGTTTCCCCCATGTGCCAGTACCATTCCGTCGATGGCGGACCGACCGACTGGCAGCTCATGCATCTGGGCCGGCTGTGTGTTGGTGGTCCCGGTATTGTTTTCGGCGAGGAAACAGCCGTTGAGGACATTGGCCGGAAAACCTATGCCTGCGCCGGATTGTACAGGGATGAACATGTCCCGGCCTACCGGCGCCTGAACGACTTTATCCGGGAACAGGGTGCGGTCCCCGCCATTCAGCTGGGCCATGCCGGGCGCAAGGCGTCCTGCCACACCGCTGTCGAAAACTGGCGTCCGCTCCGCGATGAAGATGCGGCTGACGGCATGCCGCCCTGGCAGGGGCTTGCCCCGAGTTCGCTGCCGGAACCGCCCCGCCGGTTCCTGCCGAAGGAAATGGATCTGGATGATATCGCCCGGGTGAAGGAGGCCTTTCGGATCGCGACACTGCGCAGCGCGGAAGCAGGTTACGACATTCTCGAAATCCATGGCGCCCATGGCTATCTTATCCATCAGTTCCTGTCGCCCGCATCCAACCATCGCACTGATGCCTATGGCGGCGATATCGAAGGACGGATGCGGTTTGCACTGGAACTGGCGGAAATTACCCGTGCGGCCTGGCCTGCTGACAAGCCGTTGTTCTGGCGTATTTCCGCCGTCGACGGTGCCGGAGGAATCTGGAACCTGAAGGATTCAATTATCCTGTCGCAAGCGCTGAAAGATCGCGATGTGGATCTGGTTGATGTTTCATCCGGCGGGATCAGCGGTAATTCGAAAATGCCGATGGTGCCACGACTTGCCGGCTACCAGACAAACTTTTCCGACCGGATCCGCAAGGAAACCGGCATCATGACCATTGCCGTCGGCGGTATCACCGATCCGCATCAGGCCGAGAGCATACTGCAGAACGGACAGGCAGATATGGTCGCGCTGGCGCGGGAACTGCTGTGGAACGCTGACTGGCCCGCCCATGCGGCGAAAGCTCTCGGTCTTCCCGATGCTTTCGGCAGCATGCCCAATGAATATGCATTCCGTCTGCGCGAACGCGAGCGACAGAAGGAAATGCAGATCAATCAGGCCGGCACCAAATCGGACGAGGCCCTGCGCTATTTCATGGAAGGCTGATCCGGCGGAAAAGCCGTTCAGGAACGTTCCAGATCGACCTGTTTGCCGGGAACCGGGGAGACCGAAAACACCCCGGCTTTCCTGACCGCCTCGATACCACCGAACTTGTCGGCATGGGTCAGCTGATCCGCTTTCGCCAGACGATCGATTTCTTCCGGATCAACAATCGACCGGAGCTTTCCCTCCAGTTTGTCGGCGAGAGCAGCCGCCGCCACGTCATCACCCGATAACAGGTCACGTTCTTCCAGAGGGTCAGCCACCAGATCAAAAAGCTGACGCGGCATATCCACATGATAGATCAGCTTGTGTCGCCCCTCGCGGTAGGAGAATCCGGCATTCAGTGCCCCCATCGCATGAAATTCAGCGAAGGATGAACGCTCAACGCCCTCACCCGTAACAGCTGGCCAGAGCGACCGGCCGGGCAATGTCTTGTCCTCATCCGCAAGACTGGCGCCCGCCGCCTCGACAATCGTCGGAAACAGATCGATATGGGTTGATATCTGGCTGACAACCTTGCCGGACGGAATGCCGGGACCAGACATCAGCAACGGGACACCAAGCGAATGTTCATAGTGATTGGACTTGCCCATGATCCCGTGATGACCGGCCGCCTCACCATGATCACTGGTATAAAGCAGTCGCGTGCGGTCCATCAGGCCCAGCCGTTCGGCCGCATCCATCACCCTGCCGATCTGCTCGTCAACGAACGAAACCAGACCGCAATAACCTGCGACGACGCGCCGGATCAGATCTTCGCTGAACTCTTCCTCAAAGCTGTTCATCCAGGACAGATACTGAACTGCCGGATGTTGTGGCTGTTCGCTTTTGCGCCATTGCACCGGCATCGGCACCTCACCCAGAGGGTACATGTTCCAGAACCGCTCGGGCACCCGGAAAGGCGGATGCGGGCTGGCATAGGAGACCAGCAGAACCCATGGCTTACCCTGTGATGTCCCATGTTCTTCCAGCCAGGCAATGGCATTATCCGTGATATCACGGTCATAGAACTGATAATCCGCCTCACCAACGCCCGAATTCTCATAGATCTTCTTGTGACCCAGCCGCTGCGGCATGCCCTCGGGTGTTGCCCGGAGCAGTGCAATCAGGGCACCCTTTCCATCGACGATATGCATCGGGATAATTTCTTCGGAGAAGCCGTTATCGATCTCGCCCGATCGGTAATGAAGCTTGCCGATTGCCGTCACCAGACTTCCCTGATCACGGATACGCTGCTGCCAGGTCGGAAACCGTCCGTCATAGGCCAGCGCGTTGTCCCAGTACCCGGTTTCATGCGGATAACGGCCGGTTGCAATTGCCGCCCGCGACGGACAGCAGAGCGGGCTGACGCAACTGGCATTGGTAAAGCGCACACCGTTCCCGGCAATCCGGTCCAGGTTCGGTGTCCTGATCGTCGGGTGTCCGGCAGCGCCCAGCATGTAGCGCGCGTGATTGTCACTCAGGAAGACGATCATATTCGCGGCATCCGTCATAGCACCAGTCCTTTGGTCCGAGAGCAATATATCAGAAACGAGACAGCATCATTTGCACTCTGCCGACAAAGCGCAAGCACCGCGCCTATCCAGGAAATGACTGAATACCGATCACTTCCAGCCTGTCTCCGTTTTTATCAGGCACCAGGCAGAGCAGGCTTTCCCGACCCTGAACATAGCACTGCATGCCTCTGTTTGACTGCCGGATATGTTCGTAACGTGCCCTCGACATCCGGTCGTCGACATAGAACGGAAACTCCCGGTGTTCCGGCAATGCCTCACCCTCGCGCCAGGGGGGCAGGCGTTCTGTCGTCGCTGACGCCGGATATCGGGAAACCCATTCTTCCAGTGCAACCTGCATATCAGCAGGTGTCTTCACATCCTCAAATCCGAACAGATCAATTTTGCGATGGCTCGTTTCATGAACCATCGTCCCTGCACCATTGCGAACCCGGAGTGTAATCACATCACCGGCGCAGTCATCGCCGTCCCCCGCCTCGGCAGTAAAGCTTTCCAGCCAGACCTGCCGGACCGACATCCCGCATCCACCGGCAAAGCTATCAACTGGAATCAGCAACAACATTCCGCACATGATCATTGCCGAACTGACGGTGTGAACCAGCCTGTTCCGCAACACCAGGGCACGGTGCCCGGTCATTCCGGCAGAACCACACCTGCCTGAGAGGTAATGCGCTGATAATGTTCCGTCCGGCGATGGCGTTTGAAATCGAAGATCGTCTGTTTGCCGAAATTGCACAGATCCATGTCGCAGGTATGAACAAGCAGTTCGTCGTCCTCGGTTCTGGCCCGTGCCACAACATAGCCGTTGGGGTCGACGATGATGCTGCCGCCGATCATCGGGAAGCCGTCTTCGGTTCCCCCCTTTGCCACGCCGACAACCCAGGTCGAGTTCTGATAGGCCCCGGCCTGCATCGACAATTCCGAATGAAACAGGCGCCGCTCCGGCCCTTCCTCATCTGCCTGGGAATTCACCGAGGGGGTGTTGTAGCCCAGCAGGACCAGTTCGACGCCCTGCAATCCCATCTCCCGGTAGGTCTCAGGCCAGCGCCGGTCATTACAGATACACAGACCCATCCAGGCATCCATATTGCGCCAGACATTGAATCCCAGATCACCCGGCTCGAAGTATCTTTTCTCCAGATGCTGGAAACTGCGCTCCGGGTCGAACTCGACATGCCCGGGAAGATGCACCTTGCGATATTTCCCGACGATGTTTCCGTTCCGGTCAGTCAGGATAGAGGTATTGAATCGCCGCCCTTCCGGTGTCAGCTCCGCATAGCCGAAGGTGATTGCGATCCGGTGTTCACGCGCCCGGTCAAACAACGGCCGGGTTGCCCGATTCGGCATATCCTGCTCAAACCAGCTGTCCGCTTCTGCCCGGTCTTCCATGTACCAGCGAGGAAAGAAGGTCGTCAGCGCCAGTTCGGGATAGGCCACCAGATCTGCGCCGCCCGCCGCCGCCTCGTCCAGCAGGGCGATCATTCGTTCAACCACGACCTCTCTGCTGTCTGCCCGCTGGATTGGCCCCATCTGCGCGGCAGCAATTCTGATATTTCTCATCTCAGCGAATCCTTCTCTCTTATTGCAATTCACCCTCAGGCAGGGCACCAGCCGGTCACCGGGACAGTATGCCAGAACAGTATGACAGCGCGCCGGCGAGCGCGAGCAGTCGATCCGCCAGAAGCCACCGGAAGGCATCTATGCGATGAATTTCAGCCCGTCTGGCAAGGCTTCCGTTTTTCACATAATGAAATCGCTGTTTCATTTTGACGCAGGATCGAAATTCCCGCATAGTTCTGCGGTTCTTTCGGGACAAATTGTGCTGGGCGCTGTGTGGTCGGAGGAGAAAAAAACATGTCCGGACTAAACAAAGTTCGCCCAGTAATGAACAGACACTGGAAAGTGCCCGTCAGATAGTGAATGATGCAACGCATACGCCGGTAAGAGCGTAAGAGACCTAATGGGATTTCCCCAAAATCAGTGAGAGATCCTGGCGCTACGCCAAGATTTGAGTGAAACCATCTAATGCCTCTGGGAGGGATTTAATGACTAAAATGATTCGTAAGCCGGCACATGCGCTGGCTATTCTGACACTGGCCGCCGGCGTTTCGGCAGTCGGTTCAGTTGCACCGGCGTCGGCACAGGACATCAAACCTGTAACCATCCGTCTCGCAGCCGATCACAGCGGCCCGCCGCATCCGGCTGCCATCGCACAGGAATATTTCAAGGAACGCCTGAAAGAGGTTATCCCGGGCAGTGAGCTGCGTGTCTATCACGCTGGTGCTCTCTACACGATCCCGCAGGCTGTTGAAGCCATGACGGACGGCAACCTCGAAATGGCCTGGGGCCAGTTCGGTAAAACCGCCCAGATTGATCCGTTCATGAGCGTTGTTGTCGGCCCGATGATGCTGACCACTCCTGGCGCAATGAACGAGCTCGATGGATTTGAGACCGTCAAGATGCTTGGTGACCGGTTTGAAAAAATCCATTCGATCAAGCTTCTCGCAACCGCGCATCTCAGCATGTACATGGGTGCCGGCGCCGGCAGCCGTCTGCTGAATCCGGATGACTTCGGCGGCAAGAAAATCCGCAGCATGGGCCCGGCTGAAAACGCCGCTCTCGGCGCATGGGGTGCAAGCCCGACGACGATGGCCTTTGGTGACGTACCGCCTGCCCTGCAGACCGGTGTTATCGATGGTCTGCTGACCAGCCTCGGCGGCTTCAACCAGGTCAAGGAACAGGCCCCCTACTTCACCGTTGCCGGTATCAACGGCATCGTTGGTGATTACTACTGGATGGGTGTCGGCTCCAAATGGTGGAATGCGCTCGAAGCCAATCAGCGCGAAGCCCTGCAGAAGCTGATCGTCGAAGACGTCATCCCGATGTCGAAGAAGCTCAACTGGTGCAACGACAAGCGCGTCCTTGATCTCTATGAAACCAAGGACCCGACGAAGCCCGGCATCTACATCATGAAAGACGCCGAACAGCAGGCTCTTGCCGACAAGCTTGGCAATGCAACCTCCGACTGGGTGAAGAAGAACACCCCGGATGATGCCAACCAGTGGGTCGACAAGTTCAAAGCGGAAGCCAAGGCTGCCGTTGCGAAGCACCCGATGGGTTCCGGCTGGATTGAAAAGACGGATTGCGAAGCTCTGCAGCCGATGTTCGCCAAGTACACCAAGAAATAATCTTGGCGTTCATCACGTCGTCAGCGTTGCTGCGATAGCAGCGTTTCCCTGCCGCGCGCCCTTCACCGGCGCGCGGCATCTTTTCTTGATGGAAGGACTCCAATTCAAATGGAGCAGTTTCTTGACCGCACTTACCGAATCATCCGGTTCCTGCTGGACCAGATAATCGGCAATACGGCTGCAATCGTGATGCTTGGCGCGACCTGCTTTGCCATCTTTGAAATCATCAACCGTTACATTTTCGGGAATGTCTTCCAGTGGGGTCAGGACGCCGTAACCTATCTGATTTCCGGTTCGGTTTTCCTGTTCTTTGCTGTTACCCAGGCCCGCCGCTCGCATCTGGCTGTCACTGCCGGCACAGAACTTCTGAAAGAGAAGGGCTTCAAGAAGACCGTTCTCGCAATCCGCGCCGCTGTTACCCTGATGTCATTGACCATGTTCACCGCCTACGCCCTCTGGGGTATCCCGGCAGTTGAACGCAGCATGCTTATGGGGCGGACGTCACAGAGCATGGTTCTGCTGGTCTGGCCGTTCCAGCTCGCGCTGCTGGCCAGCTTTGCCCTGATGGCACTGGTGACCGCATTCCATCTTTATCAGGACATTCAGGCGATGCGGGGCAAGAAAGTTTTCCCCTGGGCACCGGTTGAAGAAGGGCTGGAGATCTAGTCATGGGTTTTATTAGCACAGCACTCTTTGGCCTTCTGGCCATCGGTGCGCCAATTGGTGTCGCCCTCGCGGGTGCCGCCACCCTGTTCATCATGTACGATCCGATTCTGACGCCGTCCACTGTGTTCCGGGCGTTCTTCAGCTTCCTCGACAACTACACCCTGATGGCAATCCCGTTCTTTATCTTCGCGGGCTACCTGATGGAGCGGACGGGTCTGATCGACAAGCTGTTCATGCTTGCCGACGCAATCATCGGCTGGGTGCCCGGCGGCTTCGCCTATGCCACCCTGCTGGCCGCTGTCCTGTTCGGTGCGATTTCCGGTTCGTCGACCGCCATGGCTGCTGCCATGGGCATGATCGCCTATCCGGAACTGATCAAGCGCGGCTATCCGGTCTGGCTGTCCGCCGGTGTTATTGCCTGCGGCGGCGGTATCGCCATTCTGATCCCGCCCAGCATTACCCTCATCCTGTTTGGTGTGCTGACGGAAGAATCCATCGTGAAGCTGTTCTTCGCAGGGTTCATTCCGGGCTTCATGCTGGCAATCAGTAACGCCGTGGTCATTCTGGGTGTGTCGTTCTACCTGAAACTGCCTGCGGGCACGTTCAGCTGGAAAGCCCTCGGCAAGGCGGCAATCGAATCGATGCCGGCAATGATGATGCCGGTGATCATTCTGGGCGGACTGTATGGCGGTGTCTTCACACCGACAGAAGCCGGCGCTGCGGCCTGTGCCTATGCACTGGCCTATGGCTTCTACAAAAAGCCCAAGATATTCATCAAGGAACTGCTGCCCGTCACCTTCCGCGCAATCAACCTGACCTCGATCGTCTTCTTCCTGGTTGGCTGCGTCGGTGTCTTCCAGTTTCTGCTCGCCAACAAGGGCTGGCCGCAGGATATCGCCGAATGGGTCATCAACTTCGGCCTGACGCCGATGAGCTTCCTGTTCGTGCTTATTCTGTTCCTGCTGGTCCTGTCGATGTTCCTGAATGGTGTTGCCATTCTGGTGCTGACCGTACCGATCTTCTTCCCGGTCTCGCTCAGCCTCGGCATTGATCCGATCCACCTCGGCATCCTGTTCGCCATCGCGATCGAGATGGGCGGTGTTATTCCACCGGTCGGACTGAACCTGTTTGCGGTCAGCGGAACCACAGGTGTACCCGTTACCAAGGTTATGCAGGGCGCAATTCCGTTCCTGATCACCGACGGTGTGGTGCTTGTTCTGGTCCTGCTGTTCCCGATTCTGGCGCTTTGGCTGCCAGATGTCATGGTCCAGTCGGTCTTCGCGAAATAACCACAGGCGACCGGATGCTTCAGAACATCCGGTCGCAGTTGATGACTTCCGGCCCGCGCTGGCTCTCTGGTCTTCACCGACCTCGCCATCGCGGGCCTTTTTTATCTGAAAACCCAGCCTCCCCCACCTCCACAAGCAGGACAGACCCGGATGAAACACCCGAACGAGCTCACCGCAACAGAAGCCATCAGCGCCATCAGGGATGGCCACTTCACCGCAAAAGATCTGGTTCAGTCCTGTCTCGACCGCATAAAACTGCGCGAGCCCGTTGTCGGTGCCTGGGCGCATGTCGCCGGTGATCTCGCCCTGGCCGGCGCGGCCACCGCCGCTGACACTGGTCAGACACCACTGGCCGGCATACCTTTTGCCGCAAAAGACATCATCGACAGTCACGACATGCCCACCGGCTATGGCTCGCCGATTTATGACGGACACCGCCCGATCTGGGACGCTGCCTGTATTGCCCTCACACGGGCAGCCGGCGGCACCCTGCTGGGTAAGACCATCACCACAGAATTCGCCAATCTGACACCGGGAAAGACTGCCAATCCGCACGACCCGACACGTACCCCCGGAGGCTCCTCAAGCGGCTCCGCCGCTGCTGTCGGCGATTTCATGGTTCCCTTCTCCTTCGGTACCCAGACATCGCAGTCAACGATCCGCCCGGCGGCCTATTGCGGTGTCCACGGCTACTGCCCGACGCAGGGCGATTTCCGCATGTCCGGCGTGCGCGAGGCCGCCGGCTCTTTTGACCGCCTCGGCCTGTTTGCACGGTCGATTGACGATATCTCGCTGGTTCGCGATGTTCTGCTGCGCCGTCCGGTCAGGCCTGTCGGTGCAGCACCAGAATCCGCCCCCCGGATCGGTTTCTGCCGCACCAGTCTCTGGGACCGGTTCGAGCCGGCCATGCGCGATGCGCTGGAGAATACGGCCAGTCAGCTCTCTGCAGCCGGTGCAACCGTCATCGATTTCGAATTCCCGGCCGCCTTCAACCGGCTGGAAGACGCCCACCGATGGGTTTCCAGTTTTGAATTTGCCCGCAACTTCACCCATGAATATGAAAATCATCACGACATGATCAGCCAGCGCCTGCGCGATGGCCGGATTGCCGATGGCATGGGCTGCAGTTTCGAGACCTATCGCGACTCCCGGGCCTATCTGGCTGACTGCCGGGCGGCCCTGCCCGACCTGTTCGGGGATATCGATTTCCTGATCACGCCCAGTGCCTTTGGCGAGGCAACGACCGGCCTGGAGACAACCGGCCCCACCCAGATCGGCTCGATCTTTACCCCGCTCTATCTGCCCTGCCTGTCCCTGCCGGTCTATACCGGACCCTCCGGCCTGCCGATGGGTCTTCAGCTTCTCTGCCTGCCCGACAGGGACGAACAGCTGTTCCGTCAGGCACGCTGGGTGGAAGACCGGCTTTCACGCTGAAGGTCTGAAGCAGACGACTAACCGGCGGGGCGCTGATCAGGAGCAGATCCGGAAGCGCCCCGTTCCGGTTATCAGACCATGGCCGGAACAATCATCGGGATCGCTGGTACCTGATCGCGGCAATATTGCCGGAATGCCGTGATGACACGTGATGGCCCGGTAATATCCGGTGACGCCATCCCGATGTTTATCGGACGGTGCTTTCCGGCCAGTTCAAGCGTTACCAGCTCATGACCGTCCATGGAGTAATGGGCATCGGCCACGGCATTGACCAGCGAGAACCCCAGCCCGTTGCCAACCATGGTCCTGATCAGCTCGGGATGCGCGGTTTCATGACTGATCCGGGGCTTTATGCCCGCCGCAGCAAACAGAGACGTGAAATATTCCCGCGAATAAGGCAGGTCGAGCAGAATGAACGGCTCCTCCGCGATCTGTTCAAGCGGGACCGGTCCCTGTCCGGCCAGTCTGTGTGTCGCCGGCAACAGCACCCGGGGCGGTATCGCACCAAGTGTTTCAAATATGATGTCCTCGGGAATGCCAAGATCGTAACTTATGGCAATGTCGATAGCGGCATTCTGCAAGCCCGCCATCAGGTCTTTATGGTTCGAGGCCTGCGACCTGACCCGAACCTCCGGATGCAGTGACGCAAAGCTGTAGCAAAACCTCGGCAGCAGCATCGGGGCCAGTGTCAGCATACATCCCACGTTCAGCGGGCCCCTGATCTCGTCGGATATCTCGCCGGCGATGGTATAAAGCCCCTCCGCCTGATTGAGCAGTATCCTGACCTCGCGCAGTAACTCTCTGCCGGCCGGGGTCAGGTGCAGTCCCTGTGCATGACGGCGGATGAACAGCGAAATTCCGAATTCCTGCTCAAGCTGGGAGATGGCATTGGAAATGGATGGTTGCGATACATGTATCTTTTCAGACGCCAGCCGAATGCTGCCCGCCTCGCCCGTCGCAGCGAAATAGGAAAGCTGACGCAGTGTGAATCTGGGGAACGTCACACCGGAAAACCGGCATCAAAACTATGCATCGGGTCTTTCCTGTAAGGCACAGATCATTGTCTGAACAATCAGAGCCGTGCCGCATCATTCAGCCGGTCCGGTCATCCGGCATTGCCTGCCCCGATGGTGTTGAACAGTGCTGGTATAGTCAATTCAAAATCCGGCCCCGGTTCAGCCACCGGGGTATCCCCGCCTGACGGATCAGGACTTCCTCTTCGCCTGGTCGTGATAGGCCAGATATTTGCGCTGGGTCAGAATGTGATCTGCCAGATATTTCGCATCATGCCAGACACCCCAGATGAAAGATGATCCGCGCTGCGACAGCCAGGGCAGGCCGAGGAAGTAAAGGCCGGGTTGGGACGATACCCCGCGCTGATGCTTCGGTCGCCCCTTCCCGTCAAAGGCATCAAGCTTCAGCCAGCTGTAATCAACCGTGAAACCCGTTGCCCAGATGATCGAGGTAATCCCCGCCTCTGCCAGATCGAGGTGGAGAACCGGACTGGTCATGCAGTCCGGGCCCGGCCCGATCTCCCGCGCCTCCGGCTCTTCCGGAAGGTCGATGCCGGTGCGGGCAACATAGGCGTCTGCTTCATCCAGCACCGACAGGTAATTCGCATCACCCGCCGCGATATTGCGGGCGAGGTCCGGCGCGAAGCTCAGCACCCCGTCCCGGAAGGAATCAGTGACACCCAGCAGCGTCATACCCTGATCCGCCAGTCGCCGGAAATCGACGGTCCGGCCGCCATGCGCACCGCTGACGGAGATGGTCACATGTTCGGTGCCCGGTCCCGGCGCTTCCGCATCCCATTTGCCGAGAACACCCAGCCACCAGACGAAGTCACGGCCCCGGTAACGTCGGGGCGGGCGGTCATGCTTGCCGACCGACAGATAGACCTTCCGGCCCGCCTGCAGAATTTCATCGGCGATCTGTGCACCGGATGATCCCGCCCCGACAACCAGCACCGCCCCCTCCGGTAACTGGTCCGGATTGCGATAGGCATTTGAATGGATCTGGTGCACCCCCGCATCCTCCGGTACCACCGGCGGAATTACCGGTCGCTGGAACGGCCCGGTGGCAACAACGACACTTCTGGCCTCGATCTCGCCCGCCGATGTCTCAACCCGGAATCCGGCACGCCCGGCAAGCCTCTCAACCGAGGTAACCTCGACACCGCAGCGAACGGGGGCCGATATCTTTTCCGCGTAGGCCACAAAATAGTCGGCAACCTGTTCCTTGCCGGCGAAGGCATCCGGGCTGATCCCGGCAAATTCCAGTCCCGGAAACCGGTCATGCCAGGCCGGACCGTTGGCGACCAGCGAATCCCACCGCTCCGAGCGCCAGCGCTCGGCAATCCGGTGCCGCTCAAGCACCAGATGCGGCACACCGCAGCGACCCAGATGCTCACTCATCGCCACCCCCGCCTGCCCGGCACCGACAACCAGCGTGTCTACTTTTTCAACTGCCATTTAGAAACCCTTCCGGACGGTCCTGCGATTCTGATCAACATGAATCGCCACCATACGGGCCAATACCGGATTGTCCCAAATAGGATATTCATAAGCATTGATTTGCTTGCTGCTAACCGCACCAGACCAGCCTGACAGTCCCGTCTGTCCGCTAACAGATCACACTGTCAGTTCCGCTGTGCCGGACCGCCATACCCAGCCAGAAACGCAAAAGTCCGCTTCCAGGCATCTTCAGCTTTTGCGGCATCATAGTCAGCCATTTGCGCGCCATATTCATCCGCTTCAATCATGAAGGAATGGCCCGTGGCCGGATATCCGATGATATCAACCGGGCGGTCGGCGGTGCGGTTTCGGTTCAATATTGATTTGCAGATTTCCGGGCTTGATACCTGATCTGCTTCCGGAATCAGCGCCAGAACCGGAACATTTGCATGAAACGGCTCGTGCAATGATGCGACGATATTAAACCCCATGACATCCCCGATGCATAAAGGCGCCCAAAGAACGGCAGCACGCAATCCGTCCAGTTCGTTCACAGGATTCTCCGATACCCCAAGCGGTACCTTGGCAGGGTCTGCATAGACCATCGCATCCATAATCGTCGCGCCGCCAAATGACGTTCCCACCGCATAAACCCGGTCAGCGTCAACCCAGGGTTGCCGCTTTGCCCAGTCCAGAGCAATCATCAGGTCGCCCGCAGTCTGTTTTGGCAAAAGGTGACCAGACCGGGCAGCCTGCCCGTTCGACCCGCGCCCGGAATACATGTCGACGAAGACGATTCCATAGCCATTCGCAACAAACCGCTGCGCCATATCGTCATATACGGAGTACCAGCTTTTATCGCTCGCACCGTGCAGGAAAATAACCGTCGGATGCGCCCCGGTCCCGGCGGGCTGAAACGTCCTGAGATACGGAATAACCTGCGTCTGGGCCTGATCCAGAGAAATGCTGGGCGGTAACGATGGCGCACAGCCAACAATCCCAGACATACATATCAGCGCCATCAGACTCCGCTTGAACGTCGAACCGGGCATGTTCTCCTCCCTCTTAATTCAGATATAATTATGCATACTATATACAAATTATACGATGAGGGAAATAACGCAGCACTGAGCAGTCTCTCCACGGGAGACAGCCTGCTCACCAAAAAGTCAGCTATGAGAAAGTTGCTTCCGTTGCCCGACAAATCCGGACAGAACCCGGAGCAGGATATTCGAGACACTTGATGTCACAGGGGAAATGGTAGCGGAGGAGGGATTTGAACCCCCGACACGCGGATTATGATTCCGCTGCTCTAACCAACTGAGCTACTCCGCCCCATGCGTGGCAGACGGGGGATTTAGGCTGTCGGGGCGGGCATGTCAAGCCGCGGCGGCTGCCTGTTCTTCACGACGTATCCAGCCACCGCCAAGAACCAGATCGCCATCGTACAGAACGCAGGCCTGACCGGGGGAAACGCCGCGCTGCGGCTCTGCCAGGGTCACCTCCGCCCGTCCCTCGCCAAGCGGGCGCACCGTGGCGGCAACCGGCGGCGTGGTGGAACGCACCTTCACCTGACAGTCGATTCCCGCTGCCGGCAGCCCGGCCCGGTCACCGATCCAGTTCACTTCGCCAATCATGAAGCGGGTGACGCCAAGTGCCTCGCGCGGGCCGACCACGACACGACGCCGCGTCGGCTCCAGCCGGACGACGTATAACGGCTCCTCAGTGCCGCCGATGCCGAGACCGCGGCGCTGGCCGACCGTATAATGAATGACGCCCTCATGACGGCCAACGACCTGACCGTCGAGATCGACAATATCGCCCGGCTCTGCCGCTTCCGGGCGGAGCTTGCGGACGATGGAGGCGTAATCCCCGTCCGGCACGAAACAGATGTCCTGGCTGTCGGGCTTGCTGGCAACGGGCAGGTTGAAGCGTTCCGCATGGGCGCGGGTTTCGCTCTTTTCCATGCCACCGAGGGGAAAGCGGACATAATCCAGCTGATCGGTGGTGGTCGCGAACAGGAAATAGCTTTGGTCACGGCCGGGATCGACGGCGCGCAGCATCCGGGCCGGGCCCTCCCCGTCCGGGCTGCGGCGCACATAATGGCCGGTCGCCAGCGCATCAGCACCAAGGTCACGGGCGGTCGCCAGCAGATCGCGAAATTTCACGGTCTGGTTACAGCGCACGCAGGGGATTGGTGTCTCGCCCCGGGCATAGGTGTCGGCGAAATCATCGATGACAGCGTCACGGAAGCGGCTTTCGTAATCCAGCACGTAATGCGGCACGCCGAGGCTGTCAGCCACCCGGCGGGCATCATAGATGTCCTGACCGGCGCAACAGGCGCCTTTCTTCTGAATCGCCGCACCGTGGTCGTAGAGCTGCAGGGTGACACCGACGACATCATACCCGGCCTCGGCCAACAGGGCACAGACCACCGATGAGTCCACGCCGCCCGACATGGCGACGACAACCCGGGTGTCCGCAGGCTTCTTGCTGGCAATGACTTGTTCCATGGGCGGAATATACGGCGAGCCGGTGCGAATGCAAGATGGGCGGAGCTGCAGGGCGATTTGTATCCGCACAGGATCGACGCGTCGAGATCCCGGAACGGGTCCGGGATGAAGGCCTGTTAACAGGGAACGCAGTCTTTTGCCGGGGACTTGCCCCTGCCCGGTTCGCGGGCCAATCTGTGTGAATCAGTGTTCATCCGTGTCACAGATGTAGCAACCAGTCCCCGTGAGTTATGTCAGCGCCTTTGCCTGTGCGACATTCGCCAGCATGCTGAGGCAGGCGGCGGCGGCTTCCCCGCCCTTCTTTGTGAAATGGCTGAAGAAGAAATCGTGATGTTCCCGGCTTTCATGGAAATTGACCGGCGTCAGCACGGCTGAAATGACCGGCACACCGCTGTCCAGCTGGACCCGCATCATGCCGTCGATGACGGCAGTCGAGACGAATTCATGGCGGTAGATGCCACCATTGACGATCAGGGCACTGGCGACAATCGCGTCATAGCGACCGGTTTTGGCCAGCATTTTTGCCTGCAGCGGAATTTCCAGCGCGCCGGGGACTTCAAACAGATCAATGTTGTCTGCGGTCATGCCCGCATCAACAACCGCCGCTTCAAAGGCTGCGCGGCACTGGTCAACAATATCACCATGCCAGCCGGCCTTTATGAAGGCGACGCGCTTGCCGGAGAGATCAACAGCGGCTGGTTTCGTGTAGTCCATTGGTTATCCTTCCCGATATCCGGCTGGTCCGGCCTGTGTCGTCAATACGCAGTCCCGAAGCTAGTCCCGCTCTTCGATCCAGGCCATCTGAATGGCTTCAAGAATTTTCTCGTTGGATTTCTGCGGATCGTCATCAAACCGTTCGAGATCCTGGACCCATTGCCAGAGGTCGGTGAAACGGAGATTGATCACATCCGCTTCCGGGTGCGCTTCTTCAAGATCAATGGCGATGTCGTAGACGTCACTCCATTTGTAACCCATCTCTGCCTCCTGTTGCTCAGGTCTTGTCGACCATCATGTTGCGGGTGGCTTTCGGCAGCTTCACCCGGATGCCGTCAGTCTCGCTGTTCAGGATGATCTGGCAGCCAAGCCGTGATGTGTGGGTCAGCCCGAATGCCAGGTCGAGCATGTCTTCCTCTTCCTCGCTCGGCTCATCAAGGGCGTCATAGGCATCTTCTTCGACAACGATGACATGACAGGTTGAACAGGCAAGCGAGCCTTCACAGGCCCCCTCAAGATCGATGTGGTTGCGATGGGCTGCCTCCAGCAGGGAGAGCCCCTCTTCGGCTTCCACTTCCTGTTCGGTGCCATCGCGCAGGATGAATGTGGCTTTCCGCATGGCCATGATTGTATCTTACCTCTCGATTATTGGGCGTCGGACGGGCCGACGCGATGTTCCAGATCATTCATGGCAACGCCTTTCAGGGCCTTGCCGATTCCCCTGTCCATTCGCTTCTGTGCAAACGGCAGGCTGGCGGTGTCCAGCCTTTCAACCGCACTGTTGATGGCGTCACGGTCATCGCCCTGCACGGCTGTCCGGACCGCTTTGCCGGCATCGACCAGTTCTTCGCGTTCAGCCGCTTCCAGCAGGTCCCCATCCACCTTCAGGGCGGCATCCAGCGCATCAACCGCACGGCCGGCCTCAACCCGGGCCTCGGCCAGCAGGCGCCATTCCATATCACCACGGGCGTTTTCCATGCTGCTGCGCAGCATGGTTGCCATATCATCTTCCGACAGACCATAGGACGGCTTGACCTCAATGGTCTGTTCGACACCCGTCGTCTCCTCACGGGCGCTGACCGTCAGCAGGCCATCCGCATCAACCGAATAGGTTACCTTGATCCGCGCCGCGCCGGCGGTCATCGGCGGAATACCGCCGAGGATAAACTTGCCCAGCGAGCGGCACTGGTCGACCATCTCCCGCTCGCCCTGAACCACATGCACCATCATCGCCGACTGTCCGTCCTGATAGGTGGTGAATTCCTGTGCCATCGACACCGGGATCGAGGTGTTACGCTCGATCACCTTCTCGACAATACCGCCCATCGTCTCGATACCAAGCGACAGCGGGGCCACGTCCAGCAGCAGGGTGTCCGAGCCACCGGTCAGCGCATCTGCCTGGCGGGCTGCCCCGACGGCGACGACTTCATCCGGATTGATATCGGCCAGCGGTTCCTGACCGAACAGCTCGGCCACCCGTCTGCGAACCAGCGGCACACGGGTTGATCCGCCAACCAGCACCACGCCTTTGACATCTTCCGGGAAAACATCTGCGTCTTCCAGAACGGACAGGCAGGTATCCAGCGTGCGCTGCACCAGCGGCGTGATCATTTCCTCGAAATCATCACGGCTCAGGCTGTGTTCACTGCGAACGCCTTCTGCCTCCATATACCATGTGCCGCTGTCCTGATCGCTCAGGCCTTCCTTAATCATCCGGGCGGTGGTCAGGGCTGTACGGACTTCCGCACGGGAGGGGTCCTTTGTTCCCCGCTCCGCCATCAGACGTTCCGCAATCACATGATCGAAATCATCGCCGCCCAGCGCGGCATCCCCGCCGGTCGAGCGAACCTGAAAGACTCCCTTCTGCATCCGGAGTAGCGAGACATCAAACGTGCCACCGCCAAGATCGTAGATCGCGTAAAGCCCCTCGACGCCCTCATCCAGACCATAGGCCAGTGCCGCCGCGGTCGGTTCATTGACCAGACGCAGAACCTCCAGCCCGGCAAGCCGGGCGGCATCTCTGGTCGCTGTGCGGGCTGCATCATCGAAATAGGCCGGCACCGTGATGACGGCCTTCTGCACCTCGCCGCCGAGCGCTTCCTCTGCGCGTTCCTTGAGGCCGCGGAGAATATCTGCGGAAATTTCGACCGGCGACAGGATCAGATCAGCAATCCGCAGCTTTACCATACCGCCGTCAGACGGCTCGATATCATAGGGCAATGTACCGGCGACGGTCTTGATATCTTCCGCCCCCCGGCCCATCAGCCGCTTTACAGAAGAGACAACCCGGTCGGGATGGCTGAGCGCCAGCTGCTGTGCCATTGCACCGACAATGGCGGAGCCGTCCGGCGCGTAAGCCACAACCGAGGGCACAAGGGCCGAACCGTCTTCATCACGGAACGGCTGTGCCTCGCCATCGCGAATCACGGCGACCACAGAATTCGTCGTCCCGAGATCGATACCAACCGCCTTGGTCTGCTCCCCTTCATGGGGCAGCGGGGTTTGTCCTGGTTCATGAATCTGCAGCAGCATATCAGCCTCTTCCAGCCAGTTTCAGTCGGCGTGCACGTGCTTCACCCGCCAGTTTGCCGAGATATTTCAGTTTTGTGGTCAGTTCACCCGCCTGATCCAGGTCGTTGGCAGCAAAAGCCGCCGCCAGCTCCTGCTCGCAGGCGCGGATCTTCGCCGTGGTCTCCTGCGACAGGGCGACGACCTCGTCGACGGTTTCAGCGTCAGCCAGTGCTTCACGGGCCTCCATCGATTCCATCAGCAGTGCCGGATCATTGATCGTGCTGTCACGGTCAACATCCGCCTTCCGTCCCCGAAGCGACAGCAGGTAGGCGGCACGGCGCAGCGGGTCGCAAAGCGTTTCATAGGCCTCATTCACGGCAACAGCCTGTGACTGGGACAATGCTTTTTCGCGCCCCGAGCGGGTCGCAAAGCGGTCGGGATGGAGTTTCCGCTGGAGATCAAAATAGGCCGCCTCCAGCGCCGGTGGATCAAGATCAAAAGCGACCGGTTGCCCGAAGCGGGTAAAGTGATCGGCCTGGCCCGGCGGCTGGATGGCGGAACAGGTATCACAGAACAGGGCCGCGTCAGCCACAGGCCCCTTGCAGGACCAGCAGGTGGTTCGGTTTGTCGATCTGGAAGGTTCGTCAGCCATTGCGGCCTTTTCACTCAGAAACAGGCCCGGCGCAGCAAGCTGCGCCGGGGAATTCAGGCAAGTCGGTCAGAACGTCCGGCCGGAAGGCTCAGACGTGGAAGCTTTCGCCACAGCCGCAACGGGCCTTTTCGTTTGGATTACGAAAGACAAAGCCGGATTCCAGCTTGTCTTCGACATAATCCATTTCCGTGCCGAAGATGAACATCGAGGCCTTCGGATCAATGAACAGCTTGGTGCCGTCATCAATATCGATGGCTTCATCAAACCCGTTCTGCTCATCGGCGAATTCCAGCGTATAGCTGAGACCCGAGCATCCTTTCGTGCGGACACCGATACGAATGCCGAGGGTTTCCTTTCCCCGGCCTTCAATCAGCGCATGCACGCGCGCGATCGCAGCCGGCGTCAGCGTTATCGGCGCAGGGCGTGGCGGCAGCGGGCGGCGTTTTTTCACCGCCCCGTCTTTACTTGTCGATTCCAAGACTTACTCCGCCGCTGCCGGTTTCGCCTGACCGGCTTTCTCACGGTAGTCCTTGATCGCCGCCTTGATGGCGTCTTCAGCAAGCACCGAGCAGTGAATTTTCACCGGTGGCAACGCCAGATGTTCAGCAATTTCCGTGTTCTTGATCGCCTCGGCTTCGTCAACGGTCTTGCCTTTGACCCATTCGGTGACCAGCGAGCTGGACGCAATCGCGGATCCACAGCCGAAGGTCTTGAACTTGGCATCTTCAATCCGGCCATCTGCGCCGACCTGAATCTGCAATTTCATCACATCGCCACAGGCCGGTGCACCAACCAGACCCGTACCGACAGATGTCAGGTTCTTGTCGAGATTACCGACATTACGGGGGTTCTCATAGTGATCGACAACTTTTTCACTGTAGGCCATTAGATGTAACTCCTTGTTATACCGTATATATTGTCACGCGGGATGCGCAGATCAATGCTCAGCCCATTCAATCTTTGAAATGTCGATGCCTTCCTGGGCCATTTCCCAGAGCGGGCTCATCTCACGCAGGCGCGTCACCTCGGCAATGATGCGATCAGCGGCGGTATCCACTTCCTCTTCGGTCGTGAAACGCCCCAGCCCGATACGCAGAGATGTATGGGCCATTTCGACCTCCACGCCAAGCGCACGCAGCACATAGGACGGCTCCAGAGAAGCCGAGGTGCAGGCCGAGCCCGACGAGACGGCGAGGTTCTTGATCCCCATCATCAGCCCTTCGCCTTCGACAAAGGCAAAGCTGATGTTCAGATTACCCGGCAGGCGATGCTCTGCATCACCGTTCAGATAGACTTCCGGCAGGGAATCATTGATCCGCTTCAGGAAACGATCCCGCAGATAGATCAGCCGCTCAGCCTCCGCCGCCATCTCTTCTTTGGCGATTGCACAGGCCTGGCCGAAGCCGACGCAAAGTGGCAGCGGCAATGTACCGGAACGCATGCCGCGTTCCTGACCACCGCCACTGATCTGACCGACCAGCCGGATACGCGGCTTGCGGCGGACATACAGTGCGCCGATACCCATCGGGCCATACAGCTTGTGGCCGGAAATGCTCATCAGGTCGATGTTCATCTCGTTCACATCAAGCGGGATCTTGCCCACCGCCTGTGCACAATCCGAATGGAAGAAAACCTTCCGTTCACGGCAGATCGCCCCGATTTCGGCAACCGGCTGGATCACGCCAATTTCGTTGTTCGCGGTCATGATCGAGACAATCGCCGTCTTGTCGGTGATCGCGTTTTTCAGAACTTCCAGATCAATCAGACCATTCTGCTGTACCGGCAGATAGGTCACTTCAAAACCCTGCTGTTCCAGCTGGCGACAACTGTCGAGCACACATTTATGTTCGGTCACGCAGGTGATGATGTGGTTCTTGCGATCCCCGTAGAACCCCATGATGCCCTTCAGGGCGAGGTTGTTGGATTCGGTCGCACCAGAGGTGAAAATGATCTCCCGCGGGTCGGCGCCAATGATATCGGCGACCTGTTTCCGGGCATTCTCAACTGCGTCTTCCGCATCCCAGCCATACTGATGGCTGCGCGAATGCGGATTACCGAACTGCGCATTGAAATAGGGCAGCATCGCCTCGACGACCCGGGGGTCAGTCGGTGTCGTTGCCTGATAGTCCAGATAGATTGGACGATCCTTTGAATTCTGACCGGTAACACTCATAACTGCCTCATTGCCTCTCGTTAAAGTCCTGGCTGAATAGCCACTTGCTTCAGGCCGCAGATGCGATGTCCGGGCGCATTCGCCCGATCACCCGCATCCAGCCTTCGAAAAATCTTTCGCCATCATCCGGCTGACTGGTCCAGCCAAAGCTGACCCGGATCGCTGATCTGGCCAGCCCTTCTGCAACACCCATCGCCGACAGGACATGCGATGGCGCAACCTTGCCGGACGAGCAGGCCGAACCGGAACTGACAGCCAGCCCCTCAAGGTCCAGCGCCATCAGCAGGCGCTCGGCCTCAACGCCGTCGACACCAAAGCAGCATGTCGTCGCCAGCCGCTCGGCCTCGCGCCCGAATATCTGTACGTCATAGCCTGACTGTAACAGGCGGGTTTCCAGCCGGTTCCGCGCAGCAAGCGCCACCGAAATCCATGCCTGACCTTCATCTAATGCCTTAATAGCACCAGACAACCCGCTGATAGTTGAAATGTTTTCGGTTCCAGCCCTCTGTCGGCGCTCCTGCCCGCCGCCACGAATCAGTGCTCTTATCTGTAATCCGGGCCGCAGGATCAGAGCCCCGATACCGGCGGGCGCACCAAACTTGTGGCCGGAGATCGTCATCATGTCCGCGCCGGTCTCGGTAAAACTGACCGCCATCTTGCCGACAGCCTGAACCGCATCCACGTGAACCAGCGCTCCCGCATCATGCGCCATCCTGACAACATCGCTGACCGGCTGAATGACCCCGGTTTCATTGTTCGCCAGCATGACGGAAACAACCGTCTCGCCACCCCGCTCCGCCAGCATTGACGCAAGCTGCGCCAGATCAACGACACCATTGCCGTCGACCGGCAGAATTTCAGCTCCGGACCCAGCCGCCGCCAGTACCGAATCATGTTCAGCCGCAGAGACAATCCGTCGCGCACGACCGCAACCGCGCAGCGCCTGGTTGTTCGCCTCGGTACCGCCCGACGTGAACACAACATCCTGCGCCCGGGCACCGATGAAGCGGCCAGCTACTTCACGGGCGTCCTCGATCCGCCGCCGGGCCGCCCTGCCCGCCATATGGATCGACGACGCATTGCCAGTTTCCGAAAGCGCCGCGACGACCGCGTCGCGCGCTTCCGGCCGAACCGGTGTTGTTGCGTTATGATCGAGATAGATCACCGGATTGCCCTATTCCGCTGCCCGCACGCCTTCGCGTGCATCAGCCCCGAGAAAATTGCGCAGTCCCAGCACACGACGCTCACAGATATCATCCAGCGAAACCGTGCTCAGGAACGTATAGATCTGATTGCCGAGTTCTTCCCATAAATCGTGGGTGAGACAGCGGCTCTTGTCCATGTGACAGCCCCGGGGGGAACCGCTTTTACAGCGCGTTGCCCGGATCGGCTCGTCAACGGCCATGATGATGTCCGACACCCGCGTCTGCTCACGTTCGCGGGCCAGCAGATAACCGCCGCCCGGTCCGCGAACGCTGGCGACCAGACCGTCGCGGCGCAGCTTGCCAAACAACTGTTCCAGATAGGACAGCGAGATTTCCTGGCGCTCTGCGATATCCGCGAGCGACACAGGTTTTCCGCGGCTGTGGGTCGCGAGATCCACCATCGCCATCACCGCATAGCGGCCTTTTGTCGAAAGTTTCATGTCACTTACCTGCATTCAATCCGTTATGAGCGGTTTGCCGCACGCGGCTCTTCAGGCCGGTCTGCGGCATCACGCCGTTCAAGTTCATTCTCCAGTTCTGCAACGCGGGCAGATGTCGTCTGCAGTTCGCGGCGCAGGTCTTCAATCGCCCGGACAACCGGATCCGGAATATCACCGGTTGGCGTACCGTAGGCCTGGAACGATTCATCGCGTGCCTTCATCACCTGACGAGCCGGAATGCCGACCATTGACGCCCCGGCAGGGACATCCCTGAGGACAACCGCATTCGCACCAATTCGGGCGCAGCGACCGACGGTCAGCGGGCCAAGAATCTGCGCACCCGCCCCGACAATGACACCGTCTTCCAGTGTCGGGTGCCGCTTGCCGGCATTCAGCTTCACCCCGCCCAGCGTGACACCCTGATAGAGCGTAACATCATCACCGATCTCGGCAGTCTCGCCGATGACCACCCCGGTTGCATGGTCTATGAAGAAACGCCGGCCAATCTTTGCACCCGGATGAATTTCCACCTGCGAAACAAGCTTCGCAAAATGCGACAAAACCCGTGCCAGCAAGTGAAACCGCGCATTCCAGAGCATGTGAGTCACACGATAGATCAGAGTCGCGTGCAGCCCGGGATAACAGAGAATAACCTCCAGAACCGACCGGGCGGCGGGGTCACGATCCCGAATTGACCTGATATCCTCACGGATTACCTTGAAAAACATGGCTCTCGTCGCGTAATTAATCGCTTCGCCGGGCGCGATGGCCAATCCGTTGGTTCAGACATTTGCCCCGTCGACTATCGGGTATATAGGATACCCTACTAAATTGGTCAAGAATACGGACATCATATTCGGTATGCCTGATAGCCTCTATTTTTCAATTCCTACAAAAGTGATGGGTTAATCCCTTCCCCAAGAGAGCCGTAACCTATGCCTGAAGTTATTTTCAACGGTCCGGAAGGACGCCTCGAAGGCCGATACAGCCACGGCAAGACGGAAAATGCGCCGATTGCGCTGGTCCTGCATCCGCATCCGCAACATGGCGGAACGATGAATAACAAGATTGTTTACAATCTGTATCACTCCTTCGTGAATCGCGGCTTTTCGACACTGCGTTTCAACTTCCGCGGCGTCGGTCGCTCACAGGGCGGCTATGATGACGGGCAGGGCGAACTCTCTGATGCCGCGTCGGCACTGGACTGGCTGCAGACCATCAACCCGAATGCCTCGGATTGCTGGATCGGCGGGTTCTCCTTCGGTGCCTGGATTGCCATGCAACTGCTGATGCGTCGTCCGGAAATCTCCGGCTTTGTCTCCATCGCCCCGCCGGCGAACATGTTCGACTTCTCGTTCCTCGCTCCCTGCCCGTCATCTGGCCTGATCCTGCATGGCGACAATGACGAGGTTGTGCCGGAAGCCGCCGTTGCCAAGCTGGCGCAGAAGCTGAAGACGCAAAAGAATATCGTTGTAGATTACGATGTCGTCGGTGGTGCGGGCCACTTCTTCACCGAACAGTTCGATGACCTGAACGAACGTGTCGGGACCTATCTGGACGGCAGGCTCGGCCTCGGCTGAGGCCTAGGGTCTGCGCGAGATCGCCAGTCGACCGCCGGTCAGTGGCTGTGGCACCCCCGTGGTGCCCGGAAAACTGATCGGCAGTCCCTCCAGATGACGCACGGCCATATAGGCGAAGGCCTGAGCCTCCAGCACATCCCCCTGCCAGCGCACCGCTTCACAGGGTTGCACATCGGCATTCAGTCGCCGGCGCAGCTCGGACATCAGAAAACGGTTATGCCGGCCACCACCACAGACCAGCCATATTTCCGGCGGTTCCGGCAGATGGCGGGCTGCCCAGGCCACACAGGCCGCAGAAAACGCCGTCAGCGTTGCCGCCCCGTCAGCAGGGTTTAACCCGGCAACAAAGTCGCCACTGAAATCATACCGGTCGAGTGATTTCGGCGGCAGCTGTGCAAACCACGGATTGTCGAGCTGCGTCTCAATCAGCGCCTCATGTACATTGCCTGTTACAGCAAGCGCCCCGTTTTTATCATATGAATCACCGGTTTTCTGGACCAACCAGTCATCAACCAGCGCATTGGCCGGCCCTGTATCAAAAGCCAGCATGGCGTCACCCTCCCCAATCCAGGTGACATTGCCGACACCGCCAAGGTTCAGCACGGCGACCGGGTGACGACCCAGATTTCTTGCCAGTGCCTGATGCAGTACCGGCGCAAGCGGTGCCCCCTCACCGCCTTGCGCAACATCGTTGCTGCGAAAATCAAAAACCACATCAGTCCCGGTTTTTTCCGCCAGCAGAGCGCCATCGCCGATTTGCCAGGTCCGGCCCTTGTGCGGTTCATGCAAAATGGTCTGGCCATGAAATCCGATCACATCAACCGGACCGGTCTGCTGCACCAGCAACCCGACCGCCTCTGCATGAGCCAGGGTGACATCCCGTTCGACCTCTTCGACCGGGCCCTTTCCGCCAAGAACGGAGCGAATACGCTGCTTCAGCTCAGTGCGATAGGGAACCATCAGATGCGGGCCGAACAGGCGGATCATCTCGCCATTGGTTTCCAGCAACGCCGCATCGATACCATCCATTGATGTACCGCTCATCAGACCGATCACCCGCCGCATGGGCCGTTGAGACATTTCAACCTCCGCATTGTCCCGCTCAAGGGGCTGTGATAGATCATCGCCCCTTCATCCGGAAACAGTAATCAGAAAAGACTAATCATGTCTGAGCCGAAATCCGATTTTCTCCGCCTCATCATTGAGCGCGGATATCTGCATCAGTGCACCGATCTCGACGCGCTCGACGAGCAAATCCTGAATGGCCGGATATCAGCCTATGTTGGCTATGACGCAACCGGCGACAGCCTGCATGTCGGACATCTGGTCTCCATCATGATGCTGCACTGGATGCAGCATTTCGGCCACCGTCCGATCACCCTGATGGGTGGCGGCACCACCAAGGTCGGCGACCCCAGCGGCAAGGACGAAACCCGCAAGATGCTGACCGATGATGATATCACGGCCAATATCGCCAGCATAAGACGCACCTTCGAGAACGTCCTGACCTATGGCGAGGATGACGCCATCATGGTCAATAATGCCGACTGGTTGGACAAGCTGGAATATATCTCGTTCCTGCGTGATGTCGGTCCGCATTTCACCATCAATCGCATGCTGACATTTGATTCGGTCAAGCTGCGGCTGGACCGCGAGCAACCTCTGACCTTCCTTGAATTCAACTACATGATCCTGCAGGCCTATGACTTCATGGAACTGTCGCGCCGCTATGGCTGCCTGTTGCAGATGGGCGGGTCAGACCAGTGGGGCAATATCATCAACGGCGTCGAACTGACCCGCCGTATCACGGCGAAACAGGTATTCGGCCTGACCACGCCACTGATCACCACGGCCTCCGGCGCGAAGATGGGCAAAACTGCGGCAGGCGCCGTCTGGCTGAATGAAGACCGGCTTTCAAATTTTGATTACTGGCAGTTCTGGCGAAATACCGAAGATGCCGATGTCTCCCGTTTCCTGAAACTGTTCACCCTGCTGCCGATGGATGAAATCAACCGGCTGTCGAAACTCGAAGGGCAGGAACTGAACGAGGCGAAGAAAATTCTCGCCACCGAAGCCACGGCTGTCATCCGCGGGCGTGCCGCCGCCGGGGAAGCGGCAGAGGCTGCGCGCAAGACCTTTGAGGAAGGCCAGTCCGCTGAAGGGCTGCCGACCGTTGACGTGCCCGCCGCAGACCTGAAAGCAGGGATCCCGGCTTTCAGCCTGTTCCAGATTGCCGGTCTGGCATCTTCCGGAGGCGAGGCCCGCCGTCTGGTCCGGGGTGGCGGCGCACGACTGAATGATATTCAGATCACGGACGAGAATCAGATGATCAGTGCCGGGGATGCTGTTCAGGGCGGTACAATCAAACTGTCAGCCGGGAAAAAGCGCCACATTCTGGTGCGACCGGTATAAGCCCGGAGCTGCTATCGGTTATCCTGTGGCGCGCCGGTTGCCGGTTTGCGGGTGTTGCCGCTGCCGGGAACAGCACCGGCACCGTCAAACAGATCAAAAAACTTGCGCAGGAAGCCCGGCGCAAGGGCAGATATCGGATTGACGGACGGGTTCGGGTCATAGAGCGGGCCGGTCAGGCTGTAGTTCGCCGCGAACACGCCACCGCCCTTCTCCCCCGTCAGGATCTCGCCGATCAGCGGGATTCTTCCGATCAGGCTGTTCAGCGCATAAGCGGGGACAATCGTCCCGGAAATGTCGACACGGTCCTTGCTGATGTCGACCGTACCATTCGCCGACAGGCCGATTTCGCTCCCGAAAGCGCGGGCATCATCAATCTCGACAAGCTGATCGCTGATCGTGAACGGCACCTGCATACGGGCAAAATTGATCCCTTCACCCTGCGCCATATTGATAAGCCCGGCGACCGACGGCGCGCTCAGCAAACGGGCAAATGTTGGCGCATTTACAATCTGGAACTCCTGAATTTCAGCCCCGCCACTGACTTTCAGCACTTCTGATTCATCGATATTTGCAGCAATCTTCAACCGCCCCCCCTGCATATCCCGATAGAACCCCAGAACCCGCAGGGTTGCACCGGCATCATCACTGATGATCTCCAGTCGCCGGCCGTTCCGGACAGGGGTCAGGACCAGCCGGGTCGTCTTCCCGTCACCGACAAGTCCCTGCAGATCGGCCGTCTCCCAGCGGAAAGAACTGCGTGACGCAAACCCGCGAACCTGTTCGACACTGCGTTCCGGCGACAGCCAGAGACGGTCTATCTCGGCTGAGATCCGCAAGGGCACCAGACTGCCTCGCTCGCCGGGCTGGTCCGGGGCAGATGCGACGGCGGTCGTCGTCTCTCCCGTATCCTCATCACCGCCAATAATTGTTGCGGCATCAAATGACGGGCCGGATACGGCAATATCAAATCCGCCATCTGCCGCAGCCACCACGTTTGCGGTGACATCGGTCTCCCCGAAACGGATTTTAGAGAATTCGATCCGGTTGGGTTTCGTCCCCGCTTCATTGAAGGCAACCCGTCCTTCCGCTTCGATACCCGCACCCTCAAAATCGAATGACTGAATGGCACCCAGACGGCCATCGACAAAGACCAGGGTTGCCCGGGCTTTCCCTCCAACGCCCGCCCCTTTCGACCAGCCGAAGCCGGGCAATGACATGACGGCACCACGCAGGTCGAGCTCCGCATTCAGGGCACCCCTGCCGCCATCCAGTTCGGTAAAGACAATGTCCGCATCAACCGGGCCTTCCAGAAACGGCGCCGTGAAGGGGGGAAAGTCGAGACCGAATTCCTTCCGGCTTGCGGCGTCGATTTCCGCCTGCACCTTGTATTGCCAGCGAAATGGCGCCTGATCGGTGAAGTATCGTGTCGTCGCCAGGGTAATCGGTACCGGGCCCAGCAGGCCGGTGCCTTCAATCAGCATGCGCTGCTTGTTCACATCAAGGTCCAGATCGGCCCCGCGGATGCCAAGATTGGCCACCAGTCCGGGAAGCGCCACCCCCGTCAGGTCTGCCTTTGCGGTTATGTCGACTTCACGAAGCCTGAGCGCCTGCTTCGCCGGAAAATCTATCGCCAGATCAACTGACGCCTCCCCTGATGCCTTTGCCGGGTCCAGTCCCAGTTCGGACGCATAGCCCAGCGGTTTGCTGTCGAGCAGATGCAGGGCCTGGTCCAGCGGCCCGTGCAGACGGACATCGATATCCGTGTCCGGATATTCCTGATCAAGACCGGTAAAAAGAACCCGGCCCTCGTCGACCTTCAGTTTGTCGATATGTCCGGTATGCAGGGCAATATCAAAGGTTGTCAGATCGAAATCTGCCCGTCCGTCAACATTCTGAACCCGGGGCATTCCCTCAAGATAGCCAACTGTAAAATCCCTGAGGTCAAGGAAACCCTTCATGTCACCGAGTGCGAGCTCTCCATCCTGAAGCGTACCCTGAAGACTCAGATTTGCTGTCGTTACCATTCCGTCTGACAGGTTTTTTTCAACCCAGTCACGCACCAGAATACCGATTGTCGCCGGCCAGAGTTCATTGAACCGGTTGTTCGGGATCTCCCGTCCGGCAACATTCCCCGCGAACGAGATATTCCCCGACCGGAGCCCCAGAGCCCGTAACCCGAGGGCTGCACTGGCCCCCTCTGAAACGACGGACAGTTCATCAACAACCAGAATATCGAGACCTTCAATGGCCCGGCCACGCAGGGTGATCTGGTCAAGGTCAAAGCTGTGATAGACCGGGTCATACAGTGTCAGATTGCCCTTGCCGGTCTGGACATCAAAACCGGCCGAGCGGAACGCGCCGTCAAGACCAACCGACAGGGTGAGCGTGCCTGCTGCCGACATGTCGGAAGACCCGAAATCGGCGGCGGCGCTCCAGATATCCTGCAGACCGCCGATCCGCGCGTTCGAGAAACCGACGACCAGGTCAAGCAATTCGGTTTCAGCCTGATAGCTGCCGACAATATCAATTATCGCCGGCTCTCCCTGCAGGCCGATTGTTGTCGATATCTGAATTTCCAGGCCACTGGGGCTGCGCTGCAGCAGGATATCACTGTCAGGGATGCTCAGGGACAGTGCCAGTGACGGATCATTGATCTGCAGATCCGCATCCCGGATGGCAAGTTCGGTCAAATGGCCAAGTGGCCGGCTTCGGTCCGGCGTATCCAGCAGTTCATCGATCAGCCGTCTGGTCAGCTCGGACGAGGTCGGCTCAATTTCCGCTGCACGGCCAAAATCCAGTTCATAGCCGGATTTTGCCACGCGATTCAGACGGACAACCGGCCCGTTGATCAGAATTCTTCGCGGTGCAATCATGCCCCGCAACAGGGCCGGGCCACTTATCTCGATCGCGAGGCTCGGCACCGTCGCAATCACCTCCCCTTCGGAATCGATCCCCTGTACATCAGTTGCCGTCAGGTCCAGTGGCCGGTCCCAGCCGCCCCAGCGCAACTCTGTTGCACCGATATTAATCCGGTAGCTGCCGTCTTCCGGGGTCAGTGCGTCTTCGACATAGGGCGTCAGAAAGTGTAACTCGACCGGACCGGAACTCAGTCGCCAGGCCGCAAGCATCAACAGCACGAAAAAACCTGCGCCTATCGCACCGGTGATACGGATCAGCCTGTGTGTCGCCCGAATGATCAAGGATGTCTTCCAGCGCTTCGTTTCTTGACCAGAATAGATGCATCCCACAAGGTCGAAAAAACAACCGGAAACCTGCATAAAATGTTCCAGGAAATCGACCCGGCTATCCTGCCTGTCGTCTCTGACCCGCAACGCGCCGCCCGCGGATGGGAGCGCTTCACGGATGCCCTGGGGAAAACCGACAACAGTCAGACCGTTGAGGTTCTTGAGGTCCTGCGGCAATCCCCGGGGGTGGAACGGCTGCTTGATGTGGTCTTCGATCACAGTCCCTATCTGACCGCCGCTCTCTGCCGCCAGCCGGAATTTGGACTCGAACTGTTACGCACCGACCCGGCGAAGATCGTCGCCTCTGAACTCGACGCACTGCGCAAAACACTGATTCCTGCCGAATCGGTCACTGCAATCATGAAACGACTGCGGCAATCCCGCGACAGGGTCGCCATTGCGGTGGCACTGGCCGACATCGCGGCACTCTGGACACTTGAGGCGGTCACCGGTGCGATCAGCGATCTTGCTGATGCCACGGTCAATTCAGCGGTTGCCTGCCTGCTCCGCCAGGCCCATGACAAAGGCGATATCCGCCTCCCCGATCCGGAAGATCCCTGCAAGGGCTCCGGCTTCACTGCCCTCGGCATGGGCAAACAGGGTGGCCGCGAGCTGAACTATTCCAGCGATATTGACCTGATCCTGCTGTTTGACCCGGAACGTGTCGACTATCAGGGCAAGGACGCACCGCAAACCCTGTTCTCGAAGATCTCCCGCAATCTGATCAAGCTGCTGAGTGAACGCACCGGTGACGGTCAGGTCTTCCGGGTTGACCTGCGCCTGCGGCCGGATCCGGGATCAACCCCACCGGCGGTTTCGGTACAGGCCGCCGAAACCTATTACGAGGCGATGGGCCAGAACTGGGAACGGGCGGCGATGATCAAGGCCCGTGCCGTTGCCGGGGATATTGAAATCGGGGAGGAATTTCTGCGTTTCATCCAGCCCTTCATCTGGCGCAAACATCTCGACTTTGCATCGATCGAGGATATTCACTCGATCAAGCGCCAGATTGACCGGCACTACGGAGGTTCCGAGATTTCCGTTGCCGGGCATGATGTGAAACTTGGCCGGGGCGGCATCCGGGAGATCGAATTTTTCGTTCAGACCCAGCAACTGATCTGGGGCGGACGACAGCCCGAACTGCGCGGGCGCGCAACACTTGCCATGTTGCGGGAGCTTGTTCGGCAAGGTCATGTGACAGAGATCGCCGCAGATGAACTGGAACAGGCCTATCGCTTTCTGCGCTCGACCGAACACCGGTTGCAGATGGTCGATGATGCCCAGACCCATGCCGTGCCGGAAGATGATGACAAGCTGAAGACTTTTGCAAAATTTGCCGGTTTTGCATCGACCGCCGAGTTTGCCGCGGAACTGGTTCATCACCTCATGACCGTCGAGCGGCATTACAGCGGGCTGTTTGAGGCATCACCTCAGCTGGGCTCGGAGGGAAGTCTGGTCTTTACCGGCGTCGAGGATGACCCGGAAACCCTGAGTACACTCGCCCGGATGGGATTTTCCAATACCCCGTCCCTGTCCGAGACAATCCGCGGCTGGCATCACGGACGTTACCGGGCGACCCGCAGCAACCGGACAAGGCAATATCTGACAGAACTGACACCGCGCCTGCTGAAAGCCTTTGCTGCCGCAGCCAATCCGGACACCGCACTGCTCAACTTTGACCGGTTTCTGGCCAAGCTGCCGGCCGGCGTACAGTTATTCGCCATGTTCCACACCCATCCCGAACTTCTCGATGTTGTCGCAGAAATCATGGGTGGTGCCCCCCGGCTGGCAGAACAGCTCAGCCGGCGTCCGGACCGGCTGGAGGCCATACTGGACGACGATTACCGCGGCCCGCCGCCATCACTTGCCGAGCTGGTCGCTGAATGCGATGCGGATGTCCGGCGGGGGAATTTTTTTGAAGACAAGCTGGATATCGCCCGGCGCTGGGCCGGTGACCGGCGTTTTCTGATCGGACTCCAGATTCTCCGCGGTCAGATGAAACCCGCTGATTCCGGCCCCGCGCTCAGCCATATCGCCGAGGCGGTGCTGCGGGCAATGCTGACGGCTGTGCAGCAGGAGCTGGAAATTCAGCATGGCAGGATCAGCGGTGGCCGGGTGATGCTTCTGGCCATGGGCAAACTTGCCAGCAAGGAACTGATGCCCGGCTCTGATCTGGATGTCATCCTGATCTATGATACGCCGGAAGACAGCACGGCATCGGACGGGGCCAAACCACTGGCCGTTTCCGCCTATTACAGTCGTCTCTGCCAGCGGCTGGTCAATGCGCTGACGGCCCTGACAGCCGAAGGCATGCTGTACGAGATCGACCTGCGTCTGCGCCCGTCCGGCAACAAGGGCCCGCTGGCCTGCAGCCTGATTGCCTTCGACAGCTATCATCGCAAGGATGCCTGGACCTGGGAGCATATGGCACTCAGCCGGGCCCGCCCCGTTGCCGGAGATGATGATCTCTGTGACACCGTGACCGGGATCATCGCCAAGATCCTCAGGCTGCCCCGCGACCGGCACGGGCTGCTGCGTGATGTCTATGCGATGCGGATGAAGATGGCCGGTGAACTGGACAAGGGAAGCCTCTGGGACGTGAAACAGGCCCGGGGCGGGATCGTCGACGGCGAATTCATCATTCAGTATCTGCTGCTGCGCGAAGCGGCAGCCGCAGATGTGCTGGGAAAGGTCACCATGGCAGCATCCATTGCCGCCCTTCATCAGGCCGGGTCGCTGGACAAAAAGGCCGCCGATACCCTGACCGAGGCACTGGAATTCTGGCAAAGCCTGCAGGCCGTGCTGCGGGTCGCCGTCGTCGGTGAATTCAAGCCACTGGAAGCAAGTGCCGGCATGACAAGGATGATCCTCCGGGCGATGGACGCACCGTCACTGGACATTCTGGAACAACATATGCTTGAAACAGCCACCGCCGTGCACGACCTGTTCACCGACATCATCGCTGAACCGGCACAGCAGTTGCCGGCAGAAACCGAAACCAGCAAATGAATTAAGGAGAGACCCGAATGACCGCAGATACAGGCGACAAGGCACCCGAATTCAGCATGCCGACTGACGGTGACGGAACCGTCAGCCTGAGTGATCTCAAAGGCAAGAATGTCATTCTGTACTTCTACCCGAAAGATGACACACCCGGCTGCACCAAACAGGCCTGCGGTTTCCGCGACCTGCTGCCGGACTTTTCCGGTGCCAATGCCGAGATCATCGGTGTTTCCAAGGATACCGCACAGAAGCATGCCAAGTTCAAAGCCAAGTATGATCTGCCCTTCACGCTGGGTGCCGATGATGCGGGCACAGTCTGTGAGGATTACGGAGTCTGGAAAGAGAAGAACATGTACGGCAGGAAGTACATGGGTATCGAGCGCACAACGTTCCTGATCGATTCAACCGGGGTGATTCGTAATGTCTGGCGCAAGGTCAAGGTTCCCGGCCATGTCGAAGAGGTGCTGGCCGCCGTCAAGGCATTGTGATCACCGCCACGGCAACCACGCTTGCGGATCTGGCGACTGATGTTCTGACAACGGCTGAGGCGCGGGCCAAGGCAGCGGCGGCACTGACTGCTGCGGCTGCGTGGGAAGACGGTAATGTCCGGGAAATCGGTGAAACACACCCGCCGGACCGCCCTGCCCGCCCGGAACGCCCTGTTCTGCAATCCCCCGGCAAAATGCCGCGACGCCGAATCGGAACGCTGGAAGGCCGCATCGCCCTGCTGCATGCGGTCGCGCATATCGAGCTGAACGCCATTGATCTCGCCTGGGACATCATCGCCCGCTTTCCCGGTATGCCGCGGGCATTTTATGATGACTGGGTCAGTGTCGGGCGCGAAGAGGCCACCCATTTCCGGCTGATTGATGACCGGTTGCGGGAACTCGGTGCATCCTATGGCGATCATCCAGCGCATGACGGCCTCTGGAAATCTGCGCAATCGACCGCCGATGACCTGCTGGCCCGCCTCGCCATCGTGCCGCTGGTGCTGGAGGCACGGGGGCTGGATGTCACCCCCGCGATGATTGAGAAGCTGGACCGTGCCGGAGACGCTGTTTCCGCCGACGCGCTCCGCATCATCTATCGTGACGAGGTCGGGCATGTTGCGATCGGCAAACGCTGGTTCGACCATGTCTGTGCCGGGCGCGGTATCGACCCGCTGGGTGCCTGGCGTCGTCTGGTGACCGAGCGATTCACCGGCGGCCTGAAACCCCCTTTCAATGACGAGGCCCGGCAGCGCGCCGGGTTCGACAGCGCCTTCTACACCGACCTGCCTGCAGGCGGCGCAACCTGACACTGTTGTCGCTTGCACCGGCGGATGATTGCCGGTCAAAATCGGCAATTACTCCGACAGGCAATCCGTATGACCAAAACCGTTGACCAGATTCCCCTGCCGCAAGTCAGCCCCGGCACAGAACGTAACCTGACTGTTGTGCGTTATCGGGCGGCCAGTGCGCGACCGTTTGTCTATCTGCAAACCGGGCTGCACGCCGACGAGTTGCCGGGGATGCTGGTGCTCGACCATCTGATGCGAAAGCTGGATGAGGCCGATGCCCGGGGAATGCTGGAAGGCCAGATCGTGATTGTGCCGGTCGCCAATCCGATTGGCCTGTCACAGCGGATCAGCCGCAGCCATATCGGCAGGTTCGATCTGGACAGCGGTGGAAACTTCAACCGGCATTATCCGGAACTTGCCGGCCCTGTCGGTGACCTTGTGGACGGAAAGCTCACCCGGTCGGCGGAAGGCAATGTTGCCCGCATCCGCAACGCCATGGCACGACATCTGGCCTCACTCGACGATATCCGTGACGAAGCCGATGATCTGCGCCTGCGCCTGATGCGGCTGGCTTGCGAAGCCGACATTGCGCTCGACCTGCATTGTGACTCAGAAGCCATCATGCATCTGTATTTCCTGCAGGAACACTGGCCGCAGGCGGAAGACCTGCACCGGCTGGTCGGGAGTGAATGCACCCTGCTGGCCAACAAATCCGGCGGTGAGCCGTTTGACGAGGCGCTGAGCACCCCGTGGCTGGACCTGCAGGCCCGGTTCCCGGACCTGCCCGTTCCTGCTGCCTGCATGGCCTGCACGGTAGAACTGCGCGGCCAGTATGATGTCTCCGATGACTTTGCCGCCCGTGATGCAGACGCCCTGTTCCGCTATCTGCAACATCAGGGCGTCCTCTCCGGCGATCCCGGTCCGCTGCCCGCCCCGGTTTCATCTGCCACACCCTTGTCGGGCGTCGATATGATCGAAGCGCCCGTAGCCGGTATTGTAAGCTTCCGGGCCGATCCCGGCGAACAGGTGACGGCAGGCGCTGTGGTCGCCGCAATACTGGACCCGACAACTGGCGAAAGAACCGAAGTCACCACACGGCAGACCGGAATTGTGTTCGGGCGACGCGCCCACCGGCTGGTGCGCCGGGGCGATATCTTCATCAAGGTTGCCGGCGAGAAACCGCTGGAAGGCCGCGAGGGGCAGTTACTGACATCCCGCTAACCGCGACACAGCGTTTCTGATCAGTCGACCACCGTCATGGAGGCTGCCTGCCGCGCCCGCACCGCAATCCGTTCCCGCCGCCGGAAGGCAGCACCAACGAGGTAGCAGCAGACCGCCAGAAATCCGGACGTTGCCATCACACCGACCATCGGCCATTGCGAATCAGTCTGCAGCAGACCGACGGTCTGGGCGACACTGGCACCGATTCCCATTTGCAGGAAACCGCACATTCCCGATCCCGCGCCCGCCAGATCCGGACGGATACTGAGAGCACTGGCCAGCGCATTCGGCAGGCTGAGACCATTGGCAAGCGAGACCAGAACCATCGGCAGGAAAATTGCCCAGGATGTAAACACACCGGCTGTCGCGAATCCGACCATGGTCAGCGATCCGAGAATCATCAGCATGCAACCGATGACCATCATCCGGTCAGAACCAAGTCGTTCCGACAGCTGTCCGGTCAGAAAATTGCCGGTCATGTAGCCAAGCGCCGGGAACATAAACATCAGGCCATATTCTGAAGGCGGACGGTCCAGCAGCTCAATCATGATGTAGGGTGCGCCAGCCAGAAACGAGAAGAACATGCCCGACAGCAAACCGGCAAACAGAGCATATCCCCAGAAGGCGGGATGCCGTGCAATCGCCTCGATACCATTGAAAGTCTGAAACAGACTGAGGCTTTCCGGGCGGTCGAACTTCGTCTCATGCAGCGCGAACCAGGCATAGATCAGGACAACACTGCCAAAGACACCGGCAAAGATGAAGCTTGCCTGCCAGCCATAATATTCGTCCAGAAACCCGCCGATGGTCGGTGTCAGCAACGGCACAACCATCATGACCATCGTGACATAACCGATCATGCTGGCCGACTTCTCCCGGCCATACAGGTCGCGCACAACCGCCCGGCCGAGCACCAGTCCGGTCGCACCGCCAATCGCCTGCAACATGCGTCCCAGAATCAGTGTCTCGATATTCTGGGCCAGCGCGCAGATCACGGTCGACACCAGAAACAGGACCATCCCGGCCAGCATCACCGGACGCCGTCCGAAACGATCCGAAATTGATCCGATGAACAGCTGCGAGACAGCAATGGCAACCAGATACAGGGTCAGTGCATATTGCACGGTGCCGTAGGGAACGCCGAGTTCATCGGCGATTCGCGGCATCGACGGCATGAAGATATTCAGCGCCAGCGGCCCGACAGCCGTCAGCGCGATCAGAACAGCCAGGCTGGGTCGCTTTATCATGCGATAGATATAAGTTTCATTGATAGGACAATAAAGCAAAGAACGCCGCGCAACCCATGCAGCCGGAGCATGGCTGGTGCGCCTGCCGGAAACGACAACTCCCGCCGAAGGAGTTGTCGCCGGTTCGACCGTCGATTATTCTCCGCCGATGACACAGACACTGACAATCGAACAAATCGCTGATGCGATTCCCGACGGCTCGCTGATTGCCATACCGCCTGATTACAGCGGCTGCGCCATGGCAGCCGTCCGTGCCCTGATCCGCAGGCAGGCGCGCGACCTGCGGCTGGTTGGCGTTCCCAGTGGGGGATTCCAGGCCGATATGATGATCGGGGCTGACTGCGTTCAGTCGGTTGAGGCCGCGGCCATGACACTCGGTGAATATGGTGCCGCCCCCCAGTTCGTGGCTGCCTTCAAGTCCGGCGAGCTTGTCATGCGTGATGCCACCTGCCCGGCCATTCATGCCGGTCTGCAGGCCGCAGAAAAGGGCATCCCCTTCCTCCCGCTTCGCGGGCTTATCGGCTCTGACATACTTGCCCACCGGCCGGACTGGAAGCTGATGGACAACCCGTTTTCGGAAACCGAAGACAAGCTGGTTGCCTTGCCCGCCATCCGGCCCGATGTCGCCCTGTTCCATGCAGCAAAGGCAGACAGAAACGGCAATGTCTGGATCGGGGTACGGCGGGAACTGATGCTGATGGCGCATGCCGCACGGCAAACCCTGGTGACGGTCGAGGAGATTGTCGACGAAGACCTGCTTGCCGACCCCGTCATTGCCGCAGGCACCATACCCGGTCTCTATATCACCGGCATCGCCGTGGCGCAAAACGGTGCCTGGCCGGTTGGTCTGCCCGGATGCTATCCGCCAGACCATTCGCATCTGGCTGACTACGCAGCAATGGCCCGTACAGAGGACGGGTTTGCCGATTATTTGCAGCGTCATATTATGCCTGTGCCGGCAGCCGCATGAGTGATGTTCGTCGCGAGGAACTGCTGATCTCGGTCATTGCCGACATGTTGCAGGATCTGAATCATGTCGCGGTTGGTGCCCTGTCACCGATACCGGGGGCGGCGGCCCTGCTGGCCCGTGCGCGTTCAAACGGCCGGTTGCGCGTCAGCCTGCTGGGCAGTCAGACTCATAACCCCTTCACGGATGGCGGCAAGGAACTGTTCGATTGCGCCGCACAGGGGCGCATCGATGCGTTCTTCCTGTCCGGCGGCCAGATCGACGGACAGGCCAACATCAATCTGGTCGGTGTTGGCGACTATCCGTCGCTCGATGTGCGCTGGAACGGCTCGTTCGGGTCGACCTACCTGTATTTCCTGATCCCGCGGGTCATCCTGTTTCGCGAGGAACATACGCCCCGCGTCTTCGTGCCAGAGGTTGATTTCATTTCCGCCCCCGGCGTCAGCGAGGCCGGCACCTACAGGACCGGCGGACCCCATGCGCTGGTCACTGGCCGCTGTGTCTTCAGTTTCGACAAGGAGCAGCGCCGCTTTCGGCTGGCCAGCCTGCATGAGGGTGAGAGCGTCGACAGCATCCGGGAAATGACCGGCTTCACCTTCGATCACAGCGAGGATGTGCCTGCGACCTCCCTGCCCGACAAAGACAGCCTCAACCTGCTGCGTGGCCGGGTCGCGGATGAAATTGCCGAGACCTATCCGGAATTTGCCAGCCGGGTATTCGGCTGAGCGGCTGGCGCAGAAACTCAGTCAGCGTCCATGTAGGCGGGGTCGGCGCTGACACCTTTGTCAATCTCGGCTTCAAATGCCCGCAGCCGCTTGTAGACCGACAGCAACTCGACGATCGTTGTCCAGCTATTCACCAGAAACTGGAAAGATGATTCGACACGTCCGAACGCACGGATGATCTGCTGCATCACGCCCAGGGTAAAGGCACCGGCAATAATGGTCGGCCCCAGCGCGACATACGGCACCAGAACTCCGAACTGCAGATAGGACCACTTCGCCACGTCAAAATACATGTAGTGGAAAAACAGCCGGAAATAGTTTTTCCGGACATTGGCAAAAAGCTCGCGCACGCTGGGCGGGTCGGCCCGGCCGGCATTATCCTCGCCAAACACCAGTTCCTTGCGGTACGCCGCCTCGACCTTCTGGTTGTTGAACTCAAGCCCCGGCAGCTTGATGCCAACCACCGCCAGCAGCACCGTCCCGCCGATCGCGAACAGAATGGCGACATAAATCAGTGCATGATCGACATGGCCGATAACCGGCAGTTCGGTCACATGTTTCGACAATTCCCACAGAATCGGCAGGAAGGCGATCAGGGTCAGGATGCTGCGGACGAAGCTGATCCCCAGCCCCTCCATGATACGGGCGAAGCGCATCGTATCTTCCTGCACCCGCTGCGAGGCACCTTCGATGTGACGAAGATACTGCCAGTGCGACATATAGAAATTATTCATCGCGGTTCGCCAGCGGAAGATCCAGTGCTTCGTAAAGAACTCGATCAGCACGGCAATCAGAATATAAAGACCGGCAATTTTCCCGAAGGTTGCGAGCTGGAGATAATAGTCTTCCGCCGTGATGGCACCAGGCGTCCCCAGCGCCTTCTGGATGATGTCATAGAAGCTGCCGAACCATTCATTGATCATCACATCCAGTTCGACCTTGTACCAGGTCACGACGATGATCACCGCCCCCCCGATCCAGGACCACAATGCCCAGCGACGATCCATAAAGAAGGAACGGAACATGCGCCATCTCACGCCATGCCGGCGTGCTCCCTGTTACACCAGTGATACGGGGTCTTCAGCTGAGTGAAGCCGACATCCCGACAAAGTCTTCCAGCCAGCGAATATCGTATTCGCCATTCTGGAAGTCGGGATTTTGCACCAGACGCTGGTGCAGGGGTATCGTTGTCTGGATACCGCCGATCACATACTCGTCAAGCGAGCGGCGCAACCGCATCAGGCACTCGTTCCGGGTTCGTCCAAAAACAATGAGCTTTGCAACCATGCTGTCATAATGCGGGGGAATCGAATAACCCGAATAAATTCCCGAATCGACACGGACACCAAGACCACCCGGCGCATGATATTCACCGATGGTCCCGGGCGACGGGGCAAATGTATCGGGATTTTCGGCGTTGATACGGCATTCAATGGCGTGGCCCTGAATGACAATATCCGCCTGGCTGTAGCCGAGCGGCGCACCGGTGGCGACGCGAATCTGCTCGCGCACCAGATCAAGCCCGGTCACCGCCTCGGTGACCGGATGTTCGACCTGCAGGCGGGTATTCATTTCGATAAAGAAAAACTCGCCATTTTCGTAGAGGAACTCGATCGTGCCGACACCGCGATAGCCCATTTTCCGCATGGCAGCCGCAACTGTCTCGCCGATCTTTGCCCGCTGCTCTGCGTTAAGCGCCGGTGACGGGGCTTCTTCCAGCACCTTCTGGTGCCGTCGCTGGAGCGAACAATCACGTTCTCCCAGATGGACTGCGTTGCCGTGATGGTCGCACAGCACCTGAATCTCGATATGGCGGGGTTTGCCGAGGAATTTCTCGATATAGACTGCGGGGTTGCCGAAGGCGGCTTCTGCTTCCTTGCGGGTGGTCTGGAAGGCACTGGCCATTTCAGCCGCGCCGGGCACCACCTTCATGCCGCGTCCGCCACCGCCGGCTGCCGCCTTGACCAGAACCGGATATCCCATCTCTGCCCCGAGCCGCTCGGCTTCCGCAACAGTGGTCACCTCGCCGGGGGAGCCCGGAACAACCGGAATGCCCAAGGCTTCTGCCGTTTTCTTGGCCTCAACCTTGTCGCCCATGCGCCGGATATGTTCTGCCGTCGGTCCGATGAAAGCGATGCCGTGATCTTCGACCATCTGCGCAAAATCGGCATTCTCGGACAGAAATCCGTAGCCGGGATGAATGGCATCGGCCCCGGTGACCATCGCCGCGGTCAGAATCGCCGGCATGTTGAGATAGCTGAGCTTTGCCGCAGGTGGCCCGATGCAGACGGCTTCATCAGCCAGACGTACATGCATCGCCGTCGAGTCGGCGGTCGAATGGACGGCAACCGTCCGGATGCCCATTTCCTTGCAGGCACGCAGGATACGAAGCGCAATCTCGCCGCGGTTCGCAATGAGGACCTTGTCGAACATGCTCAGATCCGGCTCATTCGAGGGTAAGCAGGAGTTCGCCGAACTCCACCGCGGAGCCATCATCAACAAGAATGCTGGCCACCTTGCCACTGCGCGGCGCGCGCACCGGATTGAAGGTTTTCATGGCTTCGATGAGGAACAGCGTGTCGCCTTCAGACACCTGGTCTCCAACCTTGCAGAATTCCGGTGCGCCCGGTTCTGCCCGCCGGTAGATCACCCCGACCATCGGTGACGAGACCGGATCACCCGCCGGCGCGGCCTTGGTCGGGGCTGCCGGATCGGAAGGCATCTGTGCAGGTACCGCATAACCGGCTGCCTGAACCGGCATACCGGCAGAGATGACCGGCGCAGGTTCCCGACGTACCTTGATCGAGAAATCCTCGTCCTCATATTCGATTTCAGTCAGTTCATGCTCGTCCAGCAGCGCTGCGAGACGGTGAATGGCTTCTTCGTTGATATCTTTTTTACTCATGCTGACGCTGTCTTTGTCCCCGTTAGAAGGATATGTGCCATGGCGTCCAGTGCCATGATGTAGCCGAAGGGTCCGAATCCTGCGAGTACGCCCGCCGACGCACCAGATATATAGCTGTGATGGCGAAATGTCTCCCGCGCATGCACGTTTGAGATATGCACCTCGATCACCGGCTTGGCGACAGCGCGAATCGCATCATGGATCGCAACCGATGTGTGGGTATATGCCCCGGCATTGAGCACCGCCCCGTCCTTGTCACCCGCCAGTTCCTGTAACCAGTCGACCAGAACACCCTCATGGTTGGTCTGCCGGAAATCGACATCCAGCCCGACCTTCTTGCCATGGGCGCGGCAATCTGCCTCTATATCCACCAGCGACTTACCGCCGTAGATGCCCGGCTCGCGAAGCCCCAGCAGATTCAGATTGGGTCCGTTCAGAACAAGTACCCGTGGCACGATCACTATCCTCAGCCTTGATTAGTATGACTGGTTAACCCACTTCCCCAACTATCGCAACGCTGTCACATATCCGAGGTATTTCAAATCAGTGACAAACAAAAAAATCCGGAGAAATCCATTGCATCGTAACACGACCTTCGATAGCTTCCGCCGCTCTAAATTCTGCGCACGTGCCTCTGGCCTCCGGGATTACCGGTGTGTTTACGTAACGACGCAATTCTTTCTCGGCTGCTAACTGGGGGAATTGCGATGACACCGAAGATTGAAGACTTCCTGAAGAACGAAAAACCTGCCACGCCTTTTCTGGTGGTGGATCTCGACGTGGTCGAGGCGAATTATGTCGGACTGCGTGACGCCTTGCCGGTTGCACAGATTTTTTATGCCGTAAAAGCGAATCCTGCAGAACCCATTCTGCAGCGCCTGATCGCGCTGGGGTCCTGTTTTGATACGGCCAGTATTCATGAAATCGACAGCTGTCTTGCTGCCGGGGCGCTGCCGGAGAACATCTCCTACGGCAATACGATCAAGAAAGCCCGGGATATTGCCCGGGCCTATGATCGTGGTGTGCGCCTGTTTGCTTTCGACAGCGAAGCCGAACTGCAAAAACTGGCTGAACATGCGCCGGGGTCACGGGTTTTCTGCCGTCTGCTGATTTCAAATCAGGGCGCTGACTGGCCGCTTTCCCGCAAGTTCGGGTGTGAGACCGACATGGCGAAAGACCTGATGGTCAAGGCCCGGGATCTCGGCCTTCAGCCTTATGGAATCAGCTTCCATATCGGCAGCCAGCAGACCGACCTCAGTCAGTGGGATGTCGCCATCGGCAAGACCGCGATGATCTTCACCGGCCTGCGCGAAGCAGGTATCAACCTGAAGATGGTGAATCTCGGTGGTGGTTTCCCGGCGCAATACCGGAGTGCGATTACATCGATTGATGATTACGCCCATGCCATCATGGCCGCGATGACCAACCATTTTGGCAACGACCTGCCACATATCATTGTGGAACCCGGCCGCTCGATTCCCGGCGATGCCGGGCTGATCGACAGTGAAGTCGTCCTGATCTCGACCAAAAGCTACGAAGACGAAACCCGCTGGGTTTATCTGGATATCGGGCTGTTCGGCGGACTGGCTGAAACCATGGGCGAGGCAATCAAGTACAGGATGCGGACACCGCATGACGGCGGTCCGGACGGGCTCGTCACGATTGCAGGACCAACCTGCGACAGTGCCGACATCATGTACGAAAAGTCCGGTTACCGCCTGCCGAAGGCACTGCAGGTCGGCGACCATGTCCAGCTGCTGAGCACCGGTGCCTACACAACCAGCTATTCAGCCGTTAACTTCAACGGTTTCCCACCCCTGCGGGCCTACTATATCTGAGCATCCGGGTCCGTCACAGAACCCGATTCGTTACAGAATACCGCCGTTATTCAGGATGGGAGACAGTCTCCCATCCTGATACAGCGATGACGCGGGTCAGCTCCCCTTGCGGGCTTCCCTGACCAGTTCTTCCAGCGTTTCCAGGCTTGCGGCCCCCGGAACCAGCTTGTTGCCGATGACAAAGGCCGGCGTTCCGGTGATCCCCAGATTTTGTGCCAGGGCGTAATTACGCTCAATGGCGCTCTGGATTTCCGGGTCCTGCATGTCCCGGCCCAGTTGCTCAACGTCCAGGCCAAGGTCTTTCGCAACCGACATGACCGTCGCCGCCGTGACCCGGCCGCGGTGGTTCATCAGACCTTCATGCATCTCGTGATACTTGCCCTGACGGACAGCCGCCATCGCCCCTTTGGCCGCTTCAATCGAAGCATCTCCCAGAATCGGGAATTCCTTGTAGATGACCTTCACATCGTTGTTGCCCTTGATCAGGGCCGCAACGGTAGGGGAAACACGTTTGCAATAGCCGCAGTTATAATCAAAGAACTCGACAACCGTCACCTCACCCTGCGGGTTGCCGCCGGGCGGTGTGATTGAGTCCGAGCGAAGATCGTTGCCGCTGCCTGCAATGGCGCTCATGCGCTGCTGTTCTTCCGCCTGCCGCTGCTGATCGCGCAATTTCTCGATCGCCCGCATCACAATGCCGGGATTATCCAGAATGTATTTTTCGACCAGCGTTTCAATCTCCTTGCGCTGGTCATCGGTCAGCGTATCCGCCTGTGCCGGCGAGAACGAAATAACCGAAGCCAGTATCATGAGAGTCGCTGCGAATAGTCCTGATCGAAGAGTCATCTGAATTTCCCTGCAAATATAATGTCGGCTTATTCTGGTTGAGGGTCGCCGGGGCGGCAAGGTCCGACTAACGATACACCCGCAAGCCGTCGATCACGGATTCTGTCACCAGACCAGAGGCTCTGGTGGCAACAGCCAGAAAGGCAATATTCACCTGCGACAGATTGTCTTCAGGCCAAATTTCCCGGTAAATATTTGATAAATCTATGTTTTCCTCCTGCCATTGATCAAAGCCGCCGACACCCTGACGCAAGGTCAGACGACCATAGGGCCCACGGCGGTCAATCCGCCCCGGTGGCGAGGACAATGTCGACCACACAATTGTGATTGCCCGGTCATGTGGCGGCAGCTCATCGCCGAGATAGCCCGGCGTGATGTTCGAGCCGGACCCGTTCAACCGGAACCCGATCAGCACGCGTGCCGGATGGTCAGTTTCCCCCCGGTTGCGCATCGCCAGCCAGTCCGCCTCACCAAGGGTGGATGTCAGGCGCCATTGCCAGGCGGCGTATGGCGTGGCCAGCAACGGCTGGTTGGTGAGCAGACCAATCACACCGCCATTGCCCGGTGTGCTCAGTCTCACCGCCGGCCGACCATCCACCCGTACGAAGGAAATCCCTTCCAGACCGGAATCGAAGAAGCCGGAACGCCGGCGTATTTCGGCACCTGCCGTAAACCGTCCGGCGGCGTCTTCTGTCAGAAAATCAATATCCCCCTCGGGCGAGGCCGCGTATTGCCGGATACCGGCGTCACAGGCACCGAGGAGCGCAATCAGCCCGATACACAGAATTGCGCTGCGCAGGCGGCAGCTACTGCTTCTTGAGATCTGCCGCATTCAGAATGTCCTGCGCGCGCAACCAGCCCGGCGTCCCCTTGTTGAAAAACTTCAGCGCAGCATTGGCGTGAAGTTTTGCTGCCGGCTCATCACGTTGCAGCAGGGCCAGTTCAGCCGAGGCCAGCCTGCTTGCGCCATCCTCTCCCAGCCGTGCATGCGAGATCGCCAGCAGTCGCCAGGCGGCACCACTGCGCGGATCATCGATAATCAGCACCTTCAGGTTCTCGACGGCTTCCTGCAGCAGCGCCTGATCACCGGCTTCAACCAGCGCCTGGGCCAGCATTGCCCGGATCGGTATGGCTGATGGTGCCAGGCTGGCAGCCTTCCGCAGGGCTTCGACCGATGGCAGAATCTGCCCGTGCTCCAGCAGCATCTGGCCTTTCAGCTCCCAGAAGTAGGGGTCCGAGGGATGCTCCGCGATCAGGGCGTCAATTTTGGGGACTGCCGTATCCAGCTCATTGCGCCGGTAATCCGCAATCGCCCGTGCATACCGGGCGGGAAGGCTGGTATCGCTCTCCGGGTAGTAACGATAGACCCGGCTTTTCGACTCGAGAAAGCCGATAATCTTGGCCTTGATCCGCTGGAACTTCAGTTCCCAGCCATCGGGAAGCGGCGTATCCGTATATTTTGACCGCTGCAGGAAGCTCTCGACAGAAGCGACACGATCGCGGCTGAGCGGGTGCGACCGGACATATTCATTTTGCCGCGACGTCGGCAGCAGCTCCTGCCCCTCCAGCTTCTTCATCAGTTCATACATGCCGACTGCCGAGAGACCATTGGCTTCGAGATAGCGCATTCCCGCCTGATCCGCGGAACTTTCCTGATTACGGCTGTATTTCAGGAAACCGCGGGTGGAGATATCCTGTCCTGCAGCCGCTACCGCCCCGCCAATATCTCCGCGCCCGGTCGCCAGACCGGCGGCAATACCCAGAATTCCGGCAATCAGTGAACTGGTTCCCGCATTCTGTATCGACTCATGGGTGCGGGAAATATGTCCACCGGCGATATGACCCAGTTCGTGAGCAATCACGCCGACAATCTGCCCGGCATTATCAGCCCGGGTCAGCAGGCCGGTATTGATGAACAGGTTCTGGCCGTTGGAGACAAAGGCGTTCAGTTCATCCCGGTTGACGATGTATATCCGCACTGCCCTCGGATCCAGTCCGGCGCTTACCATCAGCGGGTCAGCGTAAGTCTGGATAACCTCTGATATCTCCGCATCGACAAGGCCCTGTGCGTGGGCCGCTTGCCGCACCGGAGAAAAGACTGCAATAACAGAGAGAATGACTAGAATGGGCAGTTGGCGACAACAGGCGACAATTCTTGATGAACTCAACAAAACCGGTCCAATGACAATATCTGATCTCGGGATTTTCAGCATGTTTAACGGTAAACGGGCACAGATCGCCCGTCAATCTGCAGCATCGCTTGCACTGGTTCTGACGCTTGCCGCCTGCGGCTCCACCGACCCGCCTGTAGGGCAGGTCGGTCATGTCGAAGGTTTTTCCGGACTGATTGCCGGTGACGAGCCACTGTCGGTCACTGTCGGACGCGATATTCTCTCGGCTGGCGGCACCGCCGCCGACGCCGCTGTCGCCATGGGCTTTACGCTTGCGGTAACCCAGCCGTCGACAGCCGGGCTGGGCGGTGGCGGCATTTGCCTGATTCATGACCGCAGCCGCTATCAGACAGTCGCCCTCGATTTTCTTGCGACCGCACCTGCTGCAGCAGCCTCCTCCGCCACCCGGGCCAACGCCGTCCCCGGAATGGTTCGCGGGCTGGCCGCCATGCATACACGGTTTGGCCGCCTCAACTGGTCACAGACCATCGCACCGGCCGAAGGTCTGTCCCGATTCGGCTATACCGCCTCGCGCACCTTCGCCCGTGATCTGGCGCTGGTCGCAGGCCCGCTGCTAGAAGACCCGGAAAGCCGCAAGGCCTTCGCCCGGCCGGATGGCAACCCGATCCAGGAAGGTGATCTGGTGAAGCAGATCGATCTTGCCGCGACACTGGCCCGTATCCGGGGCGGCGGCGCAGGCGAATTCTATCGCGGTATCCTTGCCCGGCAACTTGTCGAGGCGGCAAATGCCGTCGGCGGCAGTCTCAGCTTTGACGATCTGAAAAGTTACCGCCCGCAGTGGCGTGAAGCCATCGCCGTGCCGGTGGCATCGAATACGCTGTACTTTGCCCCGCCCCCCGCAGGTGCCGGCGTTGTCGAGGCTGCAATCTGGCGCATGCTGACGGTGGATGACCGTTATGCGGATGCCCCGGAATCCGAGCGACCGCACCTGCTGGCTGAGGCCGCGATGATCGCCTTTGCCGAACGGTCATCATGGGTTCAGCCTGACGGAACGATCAGCACCACATTCCAGACAGTTATCGGTGATGCCGAGGCACGCCGTCGCTATGCGGCCTATGACCCGGCCCGGCATACATCACCGTCAGGCCTTGCCATTCCGGCCCGCCCCGTGCTGGAAAACCCGGCTGCCAGCAGCTTTATCACGGTCGACAAGGAAGGCGGTGCAGTTGCCTGCAATTTCAGCATGAACAACCTTTTCGGGACCGGTCGGATTGCCACCGATACCGGCATTCTGCTGGCTGCCCGTCCCGGCGAACGTGGCCGGGGGCCGATGTCACTGGGGCCGATGATGATGATCAATACCAACACACAGAATTTCTACTATGCCTCAGCGGCAACCGGTGGGTCGGCCGCGGCAACGGCACAGGTGGCGGTCGGTCTGCGCACGCTTGTCGGTGGTGAAACCCTGCGTGATGCCGTCAATGCCAAGCGCGTCCATCATGCCGGTCATCCGGATGTAACCTTCTATGAAACAGGCGACAGCCCGGCGCGCATCGAAACCCTGCGTCAGCGAGGCCACCAGACACAGCCTGTCGCCGTCATCGGCCGGGTAAACGCCGCCTGGTGTCCGGAAGGTCTGCCGACCGATCCGGAAACCTGTCAGACAACCTCTGATGTCCGGGGTTTTGGCCTCGCCATCGGCGCAAGATAACCAGTCAGCGATACGCAATATGTTGAAAAAATCCCTGCGGGGTGCCGTCCCCCCTTTCATTGTCATGGATGTCATGCAGGCAGCTGCCGATCGGGAAGCTGCGGGAAAGGAAGTGTTCCATCTGGAGGTCGGGCAACCGAACACATCCGCGCCAGCCGGTGTACTGGCGGCGGCACATGCGGCACTGCAATCTGACAAGGTCGGCTATACCGTGGCTTTCGGCTTGCCTGCGCTGCGCCGGAAAATCGCGGAACATTATCACCAGACACATGGTGTTCAGGTCGGAACGGACCGGATTGTGGTGACCACCGGGTCATCCGGTGCCTTTACCCTGGCCTTCCTGGCGGCGTTCGATGCCGGGGACCGGGTTGCCCTGGCCTCGCCGGGTTATCCGGCTTACCGCAATATCCTGACGGCGCTGGGGATAGACGTCGTCGATCTGCTCGCCGGACCGGAAACCCGCTATCAGCCCTCACCCGACCTGCTGGAGAAGGCACAATCGGAGAGCGGCCGGAAACTGGACGGTCTGATTGTCGCCAGCCCATCCAACCCGGCCGGAACCATCCTGAGTGCCGCCGAATTCGGTGCGCTGGACGCCTACTGCAAAACGAACGGGATTCGCCTGATATCAGACGAAATCTATCACGGCATTGATTATGGCCGCCCCGCGACCACGGCCCTTGCCTATGGCAATGACGCGATCATCATCAACAGCTTCTCGAAATATTTCTCGATGACAGGCTGGCGGCTTGGCTGGATGATTGTGCCGGAACAACTTGCCCGTTCGGTTGAATGTCTGGCACAGAACTTCTTTATTTCACCCCCGACAGTCTCCCAGATTGCGGCCATCGCCGCCTTCGACTGCCACGAGGAGCTTGCAGGGAATCTGAAACGGTATGCGGTTAACCGGGAGATCCTGATGACCGGACTGCCACAAGCCGGACTGACCGAGATCGCCCCACCGGATGGTGCCTTCTACATTTATGCAAATGTCAGCAAGTTCACCAACAACTCGGCCGATTTTTGCCGCCGGCTGCTGGCAGATACCGGCGTTGCCATCACCCCCGGCAACGACTTTGATCCGCAACGCGGCGACGCCTATGTCCGGTTCAGCTACGCAGGTTCCGATACAACCATGAGCGCCGCCTGCGAACGTCTGAAAGACTGGCTGGGGTAATACGTTCCTTCCGACGTCATCAGCATCCCCGTCGGCCACAGGAGCCGACGGGGAAATCCTGACTACTTACCCATTACCCGGTTCCACCAGCCACGCCGGCGCGGGCGGTCTTCTTCTGCCGTATCCTCGCCAACCGTGATGACTTCAGCTGACGGATCAGCCTCAGCAGGTTCATCCGTTGTTTCGGGTTCAACCTTCTGTGCTTCGGGGGCTGACGCTGTTTCTTCAGCCACTGGCTCAGATGCCGTTTCAGCTGCAGGAGCGGCTTCTTCAGTGGCCTGCTCCTGTTTCGCTGCCGCAGGCTTGCGACGTCGCGGTGCGCGTTTACGCTTCGGCTTTTCTTCCGATTCGGCAGCCGGCGTTTCTTCGCCGTCAGCTGTTTCCGCCTCTTTTGTCGTTACCTCGGCATCGGCATCGGCGTCAGCCGGTTTCTTGCGGGAACGCGATCTGCGGCGTGGCTTCTTTACCGGCTCGGACGCTTCAGCTTCAGCCTCACCGGATTTGTCCGCCCCGGCATCCTGTTCCGGCTCTGCTTTCTGATCGTCAGCAGCTGCCTTCCCGGCATTGTCATCGGCATCAGTTGCATCGTCCGGTGTTGAGCCGTCATTTCCGGCGGCATCACCGTTCGTTTCCGAACCATCCTCGTTCGTATCACCTTCGGAGCCATCACGACGACCCCGCTTGCGGCCACCCCGTTTGCCGCGACGACGGCGTTTGCGCGGGCGACCTTCGGAGTCCGTTTCATCGTTATTGTCGTTCGAGTTATTCTCCGCATCATCCCCGTCAGACCCGGCGTCATCACTCTCGGTCGATGTCGCCTCCTCGTTGTCGGAGGCATTGTCATTATCCTGCGACTGGCGACCGCCACGACGCCGGCGGCGTCTGCGGGGTGGTCGGGAGGAGTCGCTGTCATCATCGGATGATGCTTCGGGCGAGCGGGCTTCTTCTTCCGGTGCATTCTGGTTGTCGCCACCCCGCACACGCTCAATACGGTGATCCGGTGCAATCAGGCTGTCATCACCAAGCACACTGATCGACAGATTAAACCGCGTCTCGATATCCGTAAGGGCGGCACGCTTCTGATTCAGAATGAACAGGGCAACCGGCGTCGGCATCCAGATCGACAGTTCGGATGTCTTGCGCTTCATCCCCTCTTCTTCGAGGATACGCAGCATCTGCAGGGCCGAGGAGTCAATCGTCCGCACATGACCACTGCCGCCACAATGCGGGCAGACAGCCGAGCTGTTCTCAAGAAAGCTCGGGCGCAGCCGCTGACGCGACAGTTCCAGCAGTCCGAATACACTGATTCGTCCGATCTGGATGCGTGCACGATCATTGCGCATGGCGTCTTTCAGCTTGCGCTCAACCGCATGCTGGTTCCGGTTTTCCTCCATATCGATGAAATCGATAACGATGAGACCGGACAGGTCGCGCAGACGCAGCTGACGGGCAATTTCCTCGGCAGCCTCGATATTCGTCCGGTACGCGGTTTCTTCAATGTTCCGCTCACGGGTCGAACGACCGGAGTTGACGTCGATCGAAACCAGGGCTTCCGTCGGATTGATGACGATATAGCCGCCGGATCGCAACTGAACCGTGGGCTGGTGCATCGAATCAAGCTGTGATTCGATCTGATAGCGCTGCAACAGCGGCAGGTTCTCTTCCTTGCCGTAACGCTTCACCTTCTTGGCGTGGCTCGGCATCAGGGTTTTCATGAAGTCTTTGGCGTTCTTGTAGCCTTCATCGCCGTCGACGATCACTTCCTCGATATCCTTGGAATAGATATCGCGGAGCGACCGCTTGATCAGCGACCCCTCTTCATAGACCAGGCTGGGTGCAGTCGATCCCAGCGTCAGTTCCCTCACCTCATCCCAGGTCCGCACCAGATACTCGCAGTCGCGGCGAATTTCAGCCTTCGTGCGCTCGGCACCGGCAGTGCGGATAATCACCGCCATACCTTCCGGCATCTTCAGATCGGATATGATCGTCTTGAGCCGCTTGCGATCGGCAACATTGGTGATCTTGCGGGAAATGCCACCGCCACGGGACGTGTTCGGCATCAGCACGCCATAGCGACCGGCCAGTGACAGATACGTGGTCAGTGCAGCACCCTTGTTGCCACGCTCTTCCTTGACGACCTGTACCAGCAGGATCTGCCGGCGCTTGATGACTTCCTGAATCTTGTAGGACCGGATATTCCGGGTCCGGCGTTTTTCGGACTCGATCTCGATCTCGTCAGTATCGTCACCGCCGACGACATCGACAGTGTCTTCCGCCGAGTCATCGCCGTTCGCATCAGCATCCTCACGGGATGCTGTCTTGACCTCGGCCATCAGGGCCTCGCGGTCAGCGACGGGAATCTGATAATAGTCGGGGTGAATTTCACTGAAGGCGAGGAAACCGTGCCGGTTACCGCCATAATCAACAAAGGCAGCCTGAAGCGAGGGTTCAACCCGCGTCACCTTTGCCAGATAAATATTTCCCTTGAGTTGCCGCTTTGAGGCGGCTTCGACGTCAAATTCCTCTAGTTTCGTTCCATTGACCACCACAACCCGGGTCTCTTCCGGGTGGGTGGCATCTATCAGCATGCGCTTTACCATTAAAATCCATTCTCCTGAGCGCTCGCGGCATCATCCTGTCTGAAGGTGATGGACGGCGCGTCCTGTGCAGCAGGGGAACGCCGTTTGCGGCCGCAATCGAAACGGTACAGAAGAGATTATGTGCTTCAGTAAACGTCATCATTGATGCGAACGGACTGTGCGTCCCGCCCCTCATTTAAAACTGGTTCAGTGTCAAACCCGACCCGCGGCAGCCGGTAAAAGGCTGACATTCCGCGTCATGTTCTGGTCTGACTTACTCTCGGCAGGTTCGGGTTGGCTTGCGCCTCACGTTGTTGGCAGAAGACGGTATCGTCAATCCGGCGAACGTTTTACCCAAATCTGATAGTGCAAAATAGACGTGCCTTTGCCAATCGACAACGAAAAAGCACCAACCGCGGGAAACCGCCGGATAAGTTCCGGCCTTTAATGACTGTTTGCAGAATTGTAAGAAGTTTTCTGAAAGACTTACAAAGATTTAACCGACAATATATAAAGCTTGAGTCGAACTTCGTTTGTTGTTGGATCGTCATGGGCCGTCTGCTTCGTCTGTATCTGATTTTCACTGCGCTGATTGCCAGCGCCACAGCGTTTGCTGCCGAACCGCCAAAGACGGTCGCAACCGGCATCAGAACCGGTGAAAGCGCCAGTATGACGCGGCTTGTCGTTGATATGACGGAGTCCGTTTCGTACGAAATTTTCACCCTGAACAATCCCTACCGGATCGTTGTCGACCTGCAGAATGCGGAATGGCTGGAAGATGCCACCCGTCACGGGAACCCTGCCGGTCTGATCGATTCGATCCGGTTTGGCGCCCGCAATGACGGCGGGGTACGGCTGGTGGTTGACCTGGACCGCCCGGCAGAAGTCAAAAAATCCTTCCTGCTGCCACCCAGCGGTAACGCGCAGCATCGCCTGGTCATCGACCTGCAGGAAACCTCGCGCGAGCAGTTCGTTGCCTCCAACCGGCTTGACTATGCGGCATCATCTCCGCGCCCCAGGGTAAAGCCGAAGCGGAAACTGATCGTCATTGATCCCGGCCATGGCGGCCGGGACCCCGGCGCAATCAGTGTTGGTAACCGCTATGAGAAAGACATCGTTCTGGCTTTCGCAAAACGGCTCCGTGACGCCCTGAAACAGACCGGGCGTTACGAGGTGGTGCTAACCCGGGATGCCGACTCTTTCATCCGGTTGCGCGAACGTGTGCAGATTGCCCGTGACAACAATGCCGACCTGTTTCTTTCCGTCCATGCTGACGCCTCCACAAACCGGGAGGCACGCGGTGCCTCGATTTACACGCTTTCGGAAAAAGCCTCCGACAAGGAAGCTGCCGCTCTCGCCGCCAAGGAAAACAAGGCGGACCTGATTGGCGGCATTGACCTGAACGAGGAAGACACCGAAGTGGCAAGTATCCTTATCGATCTCGCCCGGCGTGAAACGATGGATTACTCCAAGCGCTTTGCAAACCGCCTCGCCGACCGGATGTCGTCTGCCACCGCTATGGTCAACCGGTCGCACCGTTTTGCCGGCTTTGCGGTTCTTACGGCGCCCGATATACCGTCCGTGCTGGTCGAACTCGGGCATCTGTCAAACCGTACGGACGAAAAGAACCTGCTGTCGCCGAATCATCATCGCAAGGTCGCCGGCGCCATCGTCAGCGCAATTGATGAATGGTTCAGCCTTGATGCGCTGGCGCAGAGATAAATCACTCACTCTATCCGGTATATTTCATAAATTCGGGTGATTTGCAGGGCTTGGCAGGAACTATCCTGTGTCCCATCGCGTTCCGAATGGTAAGAATAGTCATCGCCATCAGCCTGCCACTTTCGGCGGGTTGACTGATGTCATCAAACTGGTTGCTGCGCATATATGAAACGCTTCTTTCTCTACTCGCTCGGGCTTTGCTGTCTGTTCGGCATCATCGGAATTGGTGCTGCCTTCGCTGTGTTCATGCATTACGGCAAGGGATTGCCTGATTACCGTCAGCTGGCGGATTATTCCCCGCCCATCATGACACGTGTTCATGCCGGTGATGGTCGCCTTATCGCCGAGTTTGCCAAACAGCAGCGTTCGTTTGTCCCGATCGAGACGATCCCGGATGTGGTCAAGCAGGCGTTCATCTCTGCCGAAGACCAGCATTATTACGAGCATTTCGGCGTTGACCTGATCGGCATCACCCGCGCTGTCATTACCAATGTCAAAAATATTGGCAGCGGTCGCCGCCCGGTCGGGGCCTCAACCATTACCCAGCAGGTCGCGAAGAATTTCCTGCTGACCAATGAAACCTCGCTGGAACGCAAGATCAAGGAAGCCATTCTGGCGATCCGGATGGAGAAGGCCTTTTCCAAAACGCATATTCTGGAACTCTATCTGAACGAAATCTATCTCGGCTATGGCTCTTACGGTGTTGCTGCCGCCGCTCTCAACTACTTCAACAAATCGCTTGATGAACTGACCATCTCGGACGCCGCTTTTCTGGCCGGCCTGCCGAAAGCGCCGAACAATTATCATCCCGTCCGCAAGCCCGAGGCTGCGCTGATCCGGCGTAACTACGTCATCGGGCGCATGCAGGAGGACGGCTATCTTGATGCCAACAGGGCTGAATGGGCAAAGCTGCAGCCGATTGATGTCGTCGACCGCGAAGCAAACCAGGTCTTTGATGCAGCCTTCTTCGCCGAGGAAGTCCGCCGTGAACTGCTCGACAAGTACGGTGAGTCCGGGTTGTACGAAGGCGGACTGGCCGTTCATACGACTCTGGATCCTGAAATGCAGTTACAGGCACAGCAGGCCCTGCGGGCCGGACTTGTCGAATATGACCAGCGTCATGGATGGCGCGGGGCAACCGCCCGGATGGAATCGGTGACCGGTAGCTGGGCAACACGGCTGGCTGAACTGGATCCCGAGCCCTGGCTTGCCCCCTGGGTACGCGCAGTTGTTCTCGATGCGGATGAAAAATCAGCCCGGCTTGGCTTTGCCAACGGCGGCGGCGGCACCCTGCCCCTGCAGGAGGTCACCTGGGCCCGGGCTTACGTCAGCGAGAATGAACGCGGCCCAAGGGTTCGGGCGGTGACAGATGTCGTCAGCACCGGCGACATCATTATTGTCGAGGCCGTGACAAAGGACGGCGAAGGCAAGGAATATCCCGACTCAACCTATGCGTTGCGTCAGGCACCAAAGATCGATGGCGGTCTGGTTGCCATGGACCCGCATACCGGCCGCGTCCTGGCCATGGCTGGTGGTTTTTCCTTCGCCAGAAGCCAGTTCAACCGGGTCACACAGGCCCTGCGACAGCCCGGTTCTTCGTTCAAGCCGTTTGTCTATCTGGCGGCACTGGAGCGGGGTTTCACACCGGCCACACGTATTCTCGACGCGCCCTTCGTGATCGATCAGGGAGCCGGTCTTGGCAAGTGGAAACCGGCTAACTATTCGAACCAGTTCTATGGTCCTTCAACCATGCGTCTGGGAATTGAGAAATCCCGCAACCTGATGACTGTGCGCCTCGCACAGACCATTGGCATGGATGTCGTCGCCGACACAGCCAAACGGTTTGGGGTCGTTCGCGACATGCAGCGCACACTTGCTGCCTCGCTGGGGTCCGTAGAGACCACCCTGATGCGCATGACCACGGGCTATGCCATGCTGGTCAATGGCGGCAAGCGGATCACCCCGACCCTGATTGACCGCATCCAGGACCGCACCGGCAAGATTGTCTTCCGTCATGACGACCGCGCCTGCGGGGCCTGCAATCCCGGCGAATGGCAGGATGGCATGGCCGTTCCGCTGTTACCTGACACGCGGGAGACCGTGACCTCTCCCGAGAGTGCCTATCAGATTGTTTCCATGCTGGAAGGGGTGGTTGAGCGCGGGACCGGTGCCAAGCTGCGGGCAGTTGGTAAACCCCTCGGCGGCAAAACCGGTACGACGAACGATTATATCGATGCCTGGTTCGTGGGCTTTGCCCCCGATCTGGCCGTTGGCGTCTATGCCGGATTTGACGAGCCCGCATCACTGGGCCGCGGAGAAGCGGGTTCCGCCGTTGCCGTGCCGATTTTCCGCGACTTCATGAACCTTGCACTGGCTGACAAGCCCGGTGTGCCATTTCGGGTACCAAGTGGCATCCGGCTGGTTCGGATTGACGGAAAGACCGGGCGGGTCGCCCGGATCGGGGACAGCAATGTCATCCTTGAGGCCTTCAAGCCGGATACATCGCCATCGGATGCGGAAAGCGTTCTGATCAGTGGCGGAGAAACCGAAATGTCCGGCAGCACAGCACCGGACGGCACCCCGCAACCGATGCTGAATATGCCAAAGCCCTCAACCGGCGGCCTCTATTGATTCCGCTGTTGAAACTGAAAAAATACTCTGTGATGATAAAACGTGAAATCAGATTACCAACCGGAAGTAATCTGCCGAAAATATCCCTGAACCAGCAAGGCTGATATCAGAGGGGAGACTGTCGGATTATCCGATTTCCGCGAACGGAAAATGGCGATGCAGAAAGCGACGCAAGACCCGGTTGACCGCATGATCCGCTTTCTGGCGCAGCATCACACGGATGATGTCGACCGCTTTTTCAGTGAGTTGCTGTCAGAAATCCATGCAATTTTTAATGTTGATATCACCTTTGTCGGCAAACTTGATCCGGATACCGGTGCTCACATTGACACTCTGGCCTTTCTTGCTGATGGCACCCCCCGGGAAAATTTACGCTATTCCCTGAAAGGTACGCCCTGCGAGAATGTTCTGGAACAGCAAACCTGCTGTTTTCCGGTCGATGTCGCAACGACATTTCCCGAGGATTCCTTCCTCGCGGAACAGAACATCAAGTCATATGTCGGCACCGTCCTGCGGTCCTCCGCTGACCGGCCTCTCGGCGTCCTGTCAGCGATGTGCAAAACGCCGGTCGAAAACGTCGCAGGTCTGCGACGTGTGCTTGAAATTTCGGGCATACGGGCCGCCGGAAAACTGGAAATTCTGCTGGCTGATGATGAAATTCGCAAAACCAACGCGCGATATCATGCGGTCGTCGAAGACCAGATGGAGCTGGTCAGTCGTTACAACCACAACGGTATCCGGACCTTCGTCAATGATGCCTACTGCAACTTCAACAACACCAGCCGGGAAGCACTGATCGGTGCTTCTGCTTATGAGGGAATGTCGCCGGATGCGTTGCAGAATCTGATGAAACTGCACGATGACCTGACACCGGACTCTCCCCTCGCCCATATAGAAACCTGTACACCTGACGCGGATGGCAACCCGGTCTGGGTACAATGGTCAAAACGCGGGCTGTTTGATGCAGACGGGCATCTGATGGAGATTCAGGCGGTTGGTCGCGATATTACGGAACAGAAACTGGCCGAACAGCAGCGCAGAATTGCGCTGATTCAGGCTGAGCGCGCCAGCCGGGTGAAGTCGGAGTTTCTGGCGAATATGAGCCATGAACTGCGAACACCGCTGAATTCGATCATCGGTTTTGCCGAAATCATCGAAACTGAAGTCTTCGGGAGTCATATCACTCCCAAATACAACGAGTATGCCGGTGACATTCTCAATTCTGCGCATCATCTGCTGAGTGTGATCAACGATATCCTCGATATCTCCCGCGTTGAGGCAGGAGAAATCGACCTGCATCATGAACCGGTCGATGTCAGCGCCATCTGTACCGGCTGTCTCAGCATGGTGAGAAAACAGGCAGAGGACAAAAACCTGTCGCTGGAACTGATAGCAGAACCGGGTCTGCCCGAACTGCAGGCCGACAAGCGGCATTTACGACAGATCGTACTGAATGCGTTATCCAATGCCCTGCGTTTCACACCTGCCGGTGGTTCAGTTACTGTCACACTGGGCCGGAGTGAGACAAACTTCACGATTGCCATTACCGATACCGGAATCGGGATTGCCGAGGAAGATTTCGATCTGGTTCTGGAACCTTTTGGCCAGGTCCGCCATGATTCGACCGTCACCCATGCCGGAACCGGGCTCGGGCTTGCGATCTGTAAACGCCTGGTTGAACTGCATGGCGGCTCTGTCGGTCTGAAGAGCAAACTGAACAAGGGAACGACCCTCACCTTTTCCTTTCCGCTGAAACCCGTCACAGGTTAATCCCCTGCTTCGCCGGTCTGCGGTTGACATGCCCCGCTACACAAAGACAATCCCGCGCAAGCATACAGGGAGCCGATCATGCGTGCAGAATTGCAATCCGTCGTTAACGCCATTGAGCAGTCGCTGGAACTGCTGAGGGGGCGTCTTTGACAAGGATGATGCACGGACAAAACTCGACGAACTGAACGCACTCGCGGAAGATCCGGATCTCTGGAACGACCCGGAGAAAGCCCAGGCAATCATGCGGGACCGCAACCGTCTCGACGCGCTTGTCGGCTCCGTCGACGATGTATCGAACGAGCTTTCCGAGATCAGCGAACTGATCGAGATGGCTGAGGCCGAAGGTGATGAAGAGATGATCACCGAAGCAGCAGCGTCACTGAACACGCTCGCCGAAACTGCCGAGATGAAACGCTTGGAGACCCTGTTGTCCGGGGAAGCCGACAGTAATCACTGCTATGTCGAAGTTCATGCCGGTGCCGGTGGCACAGAAGCCCAGGACTGGGCGGAAATGCTGCTGCGCATGTATCTGCGCTGGGGCGAAAAACATGGCTGCAAGACCGAGTATCTGGAAGAAAGCCCCGGTGAAGAAGCTGGCATCAAGTCGGCAACCGTGGTTCTGAAGGGCGATAACGCTTACGGCTGGATGAAGACCGAAAGCGGAGTCCACCGGCTGGTCCGGATCAGTCCCTATGATTCATCGGCACGGCGGCATACCAGTTTTGCCAGCGTCTGGGTCTATCCGGTCATTGATGACCGTATCGACATTGTTGTCGAAGACAAGGACCTGCGGATTGACACCTACCGCGCATCCGGTGCCGGGGGACAGCATGTCAACCGGACCGATTCCGCTGTCCGGATCACCCATCTGCCCACCGGTATCGTTGTCCAGTGCCAGAACGACCGGTCACAGCACAAGAACAAGGCCGCCGCGATGGAAATGCTGCGGGCCCGGCTCTATGAGCGTGAATTGCAGATCAGGGAAGCCGCAGCACAGGCCGTTGAGGACACAAAGTCGGACATCGGCTGGGGGCACCAGATCCGCTCCTATGTGTTGCAGCCTTATCAGATGGTCAAAGATCTGCGGACAAACGTCGAGACATCGAACACCCAGGCCGTACTGGACGGCGATATCGATGCTTTCATGGCGGCCGCCCTCGCACAGCGCGTTCAGGGCGACCAGGAAGATCAGAACTGATCTGCATCACCAGGCGCTGACATGCCGCCCGATGGCCGCTAGACTTCTCAAATGTCACAGCTAACGGCAGAGATACTTTTGCGCGCCTACGCTGCGGGAATTTTTCCGATGGCGGAAACCAGTGATGATCCGACGCTTTACTGGGTCGATCCTGACATGCGCGGCATATTGCCCCTCGACAGTTTTCACCTGCCGAAGAAATTGCGCCGTGTCATCCGGCGCGGTGAGTTTCAGGTGACCTGCGATCAGGCATTCGAGGAGGTGATACGACATTGTGCGGAACCCACCGAAGACCGGCCCGACACCTGGATCAATGAGGAAATCGTCCGGCTCTATTCCGACCTGTTTGCCATCAACTGTGCGCATTCTATTGAATGCTGGGCTGGAACAGAGCTGGTCGGCGGACTGTACGGCGTCTCACTCGGCTCTGCCTTCTTTGGCGAGAGCATGTTTTCCCGCCGGACTGACGCCAGCAAGGTAGCCCTGGCGCATCTGGTTGCCCGGCTCCGCGCCGGCGGCTACAGCCTGCTGGATACCCAGTTTGTCACCAGCCATCTGGCACGGTTCGGTGTCATCGAAATTCCGCGCAGAAACTATCTGAAAATGCTGGGCGACGCGATGGAACGACGGGCATCATTTCCGCGGGAACTGGCCGATCCGCTCGACTATCTGCGTCAGCCCGAGCCGGGTGTCTCGCCCGCAGGCTGATCCGGCTTTGGCGGCTCGGCGGTAATGCAGTCCCTCACCCAGACATCAAAAACCGGATGCTCCATGGCGGAAACAGCCGGCGAGGAGGCAAACATCCAGCCCGTAAAGACCCGGCGGGGCTGCCCGGCCGGCGGGGCATCGTCAATTTCCAGAAACCCCGCACTCTCCGGAGATTCTTCCGGCGGACGTTTGCGGCAGGCCCGGGGGACGATCGTCAATGTACCGAAACCGGCAGCATCGCCGACCGGGACGCGCAGGGTTGAAATTCTGCCCGTCACCTTGTCGAGGGTCTGCAAGACCGCGATCGGGTAATCAATCATCGTCCCGTCACCGCTGACCGCGGGCTGCTCCGCAGCCGGTTGTGGCAGCTGCGCCCCGGCCGGTTGCCCGGCGAATGCGGTCAGGACCAGGCAGGCAACAGCCAGCAGGCAGGTCTTCCGGACAGGAACAGGCGGGGTCAGCAGGTCAGACATTGCAGCGGTCAGTTACCCGCACCGGTGGCTAGAAAGATCACTTCGCCAACCTGTTCTTCAAATGCCTTGAAATCCCTGGTCTTTTCAATTCTCGCACCCGCCGTCAGCATTTCTGTGCCAGACCCCGGCTTCACTTGCAGATAGGCACCGCCGAGCAGGCCTTCACTGGCAATCGAAGCCTCGGAATCAACCGGCAGTCTGATGCCCTCGTTAACATTGATGCGGATAATCGCGTCATAGGTTACCGGATCCAGTGACTGGTCCACGACTGTTCCCACCTTGATACCGGCAATCCGGACATCATTGCCGCGTTGCAGCCCGCCGACCTTCAGAAAACTTGCTGTGAGTTCATAGCCGCGGTCCGGCGCAAACGACACCGTGTTATAGGCAACGAGCATAAACAGGCCCGCGATCACCAGAACCACGGCTCCCATGATGCTTTCTATAAGGTTCCGTCCCACTATCTTTCCCCGTCCTGCTTCTCGTCTGCCGCCAGCCTGGCCTGCCGTGCCTTGATCTGTCCGATAATCAGTTCCATCAGCTCTTCGACAATAATCGAGCCCTGTGTATGTCTGAGCCGGTCACCCGCCGTCAGCATTTTTTCATCACCACCCGGGTCCAGTTCGATGAATTTGGCCCCGACCAGACCGTTGGACAGAATAATCGCCGCTGAATCCGCCGGAATTTTGACGGAATCCTGAATTCTCATGGTCACTTCTGCCCGCTTCAGTTCCGTCAGGCGCATGGCTTCCACGCCGCCAATCCGGATCCCGCCAAGACGAACTTCAGCCCCCTTGGACAAGCCATCCACCCGCGGGAAGACAGCTGTCACTTCGTATCCGGCCCCACCGCTGCGAAGCGAGCGTTGTCCCGAATAGGCGTATACAAAAAACAGTCCCGCAAGGAGGACAACAAGTCCGCCAATTACCGCCTGTCGTAATTCACCACGTTTCACCGGTCAGACCAGGGCTTCAGTTCGGGGTCCAGGCTTCATAATCGCCCGTCGCGTGATCCCGTTTGCCACCGCGATAGTCAGAGCCTGATGGTCGGTAAGCCAGCGGCGTGCCTGTCAGGTTCGGCATATGTGGCCTCTGCCAGTCCTGGCGGGTCACTTCAATCGGCTCATCAACGGTGTAATGCAGCCAGGCATGCCACTCTGCCGGCACCTTCGACGCCTCGACCTGGCCATTATAGATCACCCAGCGCTTGGCCCGACGGCCTTCCGGCGGCGATTTCTCGACATAATATTTGTTGCCGAAAGAGTCTTCGCCTTTCAGCGAGCCCTTGAACCTTGTGTAGAGCAATGTGCCGATGCCTGCCATGCTGATCCCGTTGAAGTCGATAATCTGGAAGCCTGAATATCGCATTCCCCCACCATTGGTGTCCAGCCGTGATCGGCCGCTGGACAATGACGCCGCTTCTCGCAATAAGACTCACATGCCTGATTTCTGGAAGGACAGTGGATTCGCTCTGACCGGACGGACAGCCGACAACCGGCTGACCGCAACAGATGATCTGTGGCGCGCCTATCTGATGCGCCCCGAACTGGCCCCCGTTGCTGAATCCTGTGACGCGGAACGCCGGCTGCATGCCGACCTGATGCAAAACCCGCAGCGCAAGGTCAGCGAAAGCGAATATTCAGCCCTCGCTGACGCCGATGCGGCAGAAAACTTCCGCATCATGCTGGGCTTTCGCGACCATGTTGTTGCCGCTGGCTCCCTGGAAGCCGCCTATGCCGGCCTTTTTGACGGTCGCCAGATCAGAATTCCCCCGGTTTTCATCGATCAGATGGTTGCCCTGATTGTACGTAATGTACTCGGCGAGGAAGCACCTCCTCTTGAAGCCCGTGCCGCCGAAATGCTGTTCCGGTCACAGAGTGTCACCCTGTCGGAGGGCCAGGTCATGGTCGCCGACGAGGAAACGGTGCAGATGTTTGCCCAGACCGGTGGATTCGGAAATCTTGGTCGCCTGATCACTGAAGCCCAGACCGACATGCGGTCGGTCTCGCTCGATGTGCTGGATGAAGACAATGCCGACCTCTACTGGGAGCGCTCCGAGCGGCATGACACGGTTCTCAGCCTGACCTTTGCCTCGGCCGGGCTGGATGCGTTATGCCGGGTTCTTGAAAAATGGGTACGGCATTTTCTTGATATCGACATCTCCATTCAGCCGGTCCGGCGAATCAGCGATCAGTCCTGGGTCTGGTATGTCGGTTTTGATGCCGAGGCGAATCGTCTGCTGACAACGCTGTATACTGGCGGAGAGATCGCGGAAGCAGAAACCGAGCGTCTTCTCTCGCTCTTCAGGCTGGAATTCAGGGACAGCAGAAACATGCGTCCGGACATCGCCGGCAAGCCTGTCTATTGTGCGATCGCAATGACTTCCGGAAAGGTCCTCAGACTGAAACCACAGAACCTTCTGACCAACCTGCCGTTGGCTGAAATCAGCTGATTACTTTCCTAGTCTTGGAAGCACTACTTTCCAAGACTTTGATTTTCGATAAAATTTTAGGAAATTATTAACCGCGTCTTTGGCGCGGCCGTTTCTTTATTGAATTTTAACCTTGCGCCGATTGGCTGTTTTTCATAATGTTGTGGCTGATCTCGGCAACGCGCACAAAATATAGATGTCGCACCGGTTCGGGGTCAAGCGCCGCCTTGGCGCAGTCTGGGGAAAACTCAAGCATCCGGAGTCGGGGAAAGCATGCGAATCGAACGTTGTTTCACGAAATCAGAGACCTCACCATACGACCTCATTGATTTCACCTTCACCACCAGCGAAATCCGCAATCCTGACGGTTCCGTCGTTTTCAAGGCTGATGATGTCGAAGTCCCGGCACGCTGGTCGCAGGTTGCAAGCGACGTTCTGGCGCAGAAATATTTTCGCAAGGCCGGTGTCCCCGCCCGTCTGAAAAAAGCCCCGGAGGAAGACGTTCCGGAATTTCTCTGGCGCTCCGAACCCGACAAGCCCGCCATGAAAGGCATGGCAAAGGAAGACCAGTTTGGCGGCGAGACTTCCTCAAAGCAGGTTTTTGACCGCCTTGCCGGCACCTGGACCTACTGGGGCTGGAAAGGCGGATATTTCGATTCGGAAGATGACGCCCGCGCCTATTACGATGAAATGCGCTTCATGCTGGCCCGCCAGATGGGGGCCCCGAACTCGCCGCAATGGTTCAATACCGGCCTCCACTGGGCCTATGGCATCGACGGCCCGAGTCAGGGGCATCACTATGTCGATTTCCGCACCGGCAAGCTGACGAAATCAGCCTCCGCATACGAACATCCGCAGCCACATGCCTGCTTCATCCAGTCGGTCAGTGATGATCTGGTGAATGATGGTGGCATCATGGATCTGTGGACCCGTGAGGCGCGTCTGTTCAAATATGGATCGGGAACCGGATCTAACTTCTCGAAAATCCGCGGTGCCAGCGAACCGCTTTCCGGTGGCGGACGGTCTTCCGGACTGATGAGCTTTCTGAAAATCGGGGATCGCGCCGCCGGTGCCATCAAGTCCGGCGGAACAACCCGCCGCGCGGCCAAGATGGTCACGGTCGATATCGACCATCCGGATATCGAGGAATATATCAACTGGAAGGTTGTCGAGGAACGCAAGGTTGCGGCTCTGGTGACCGGCTCCAAGATTTCCCGCCAGCATCTGACCGACATCATGGCGGCCTGTAATACGGACGAGATGGCGGGCAAGGACCGTCTCGATCCGAAGAAGAACAGCGTCCTCAAGAAGTCGATCATTTCTGCGCGCAAATCCATGCTGCCGGAGAATTATATTCAGCGTGTCATCGAGTTTGCGCGTCAGGGCTACACCGCGATTGATTTTGAAGTCTATGACACCGACTGGGATTCAGACGCCTATCTGACTGTCTCGGGCCAGAACTCGAACAATTCGGTCCGGATCACCAATGACTTTTTCAAGGCTGTCGAGGATGACAGTGACTGGAACCTGATCCGGCGGACCGACGGCAAGACCGCCAGAACCCTGCCCGCTGCACAGCTATGGGAATCCATCGCCGAGGCCGCCTGGCAATGTGCGGACCCGGGCCTGCAGTATGATACGACAATCAACGAATGGCATACCTGCGCCAATTCCGGCCGGATCAATGCATCGAACCCCTGTTCGGAATATATGTTTCTGGACGACACGGCCTGCAATCTCGCCTCGCTCAACCTGCTGGCGTTCCGTTCCAAGGACGGCACATTCAGGCTGGATGAGTATCGCCATGCGATCCGTCTGTGGACCGTGACTCTGGAAATTGCCGTTCTGATGGCGCAGTTCCCGTCGAAGGAAATTGCCGAACTTTCCTATCGCTACCGCACGCTTGGTCTTGGCTATGCCAATATCGGCGGCCTGCTGATGGCCGGTGGCCTCGGCTATGACAGCCCGGAAGGCCGCGCGCTCTGTGGTGCCCTGACGGCTGTCCTGACCGGTGACTCCTACGCAACATCTGCCGAGATGGCACAGGAACTGGGGGCTTTCCCCGGTTATGCGGAAAACGCGGATGTCATGCTGCGCGTCATGCGCAATCACCGCACCGCCGCCCACGGTTTGCAAGATGGCTATGAAGGTCTGGAAATCACCCCGGTGCCGCTGGATATCGAAAACTGCCCCGACCAGAATATTGCCGCCGCAGCCGCAGACGCATGGGATCGCGCTGTTGAACTTGGCGAAATGCACGGTTATCGCAATGCGCAGGCCAGTGTCATCGCGCCCACGGGTACGATCGGGCTGGTCATGGATTGCGACACCACCGGCATCGAGCCTGATTTTGCCCTGGTGAAATTCAAGAAACTGGCCGGTGGCGGCTATTTCAAGATCATCAACCGCACCGTCCCGGCCGCACTGGCAACGCTTGGCTACAGCGACGAGCAGACTAACGACATTGTTGATTACGCGGTTGGCCACGGCACGCTGAAGGATGCGCCGGGCATCAATCATGAAGCCCTGAAGAAGGAAGGTTTTGACGACGCGGCACTGGCGCGGATCGAGGCATCCCTTGCCAGCGCGTTTGATGTCCGGTTCGTCTTCAACAAATACGGGCTCGGGCTGGAGTTCTGCCGTGACAATCTCGGCATTGACGAGGCCGAACTTGATGATCCCGCCTTCGACATGATGGAAGCGCTCGGCTTCTCGCGTGCGGAGGTCGATGCGGCAAATATCTATTGCTGTGGTGCCATGACACTGGAAGGCGCGCCACATATCCGGGACGAGCATCTGCATGTCTTTGATTGCGCCAATCCCTGTGGCCGTCTGGGCAGGCGGGCACTGTCTGTCGACAGCCATATCCTGATGATGGCAGCGGCCCAGCCGTTTATTTCCGGCGCGATCTCGAAGACCATCAACATGCCGAATTCGGCAACCGTCGAAGACTGCAAGGCCGCCTATCTGCTGTCCTGGCGTCTCGGGCTGAAAGCCAATGCGCTCTACCGTGACGGCTCGAAACTCTCGCAGCCGCTGAACGCTCAGGTGCTGGAAGAAGATGATGACGTTGAGGACATCATGGAGCGTCCGCAGGTTGAGCGGGCACCGCTGATTGCTGAACGTATCGTTGAGAAGTACATCACCGAACGCCGCCGCCTGCCCCATCGCCGCAAAGGCTACACCCAGAAGGCCATCGTCGGCGGCCACAAGGTCTATCTGCGCACCGGCGAATATGAAGATGGCAGGGTCGGCGAGATCTTCATCGACATGCACAAGGAAGGTGCCGCCTTCCGGTCACTGATGAACAACTTTGCCATCGCAATCTCCATCGGCCTGCAATACGGCGTGCCGCTGGAGGAGTTCGTTGAGGCCTATACCTTCACCCGGTTTGAGCCGAGTGGCATCGTTGAAGGCAACGACACGATCAAGATGTCGACGTCAATCCTCGACTATATCTTCCGTGAACTGGCGATTTCTTATCTCAACCGGAACGATCTGGCCCATGTGGAGCCGGAAGACCTGACCCCCGACTCGCTCGGGCGGGGTGATGGCCAGAGCGATCTTGACGTGCATACGGATGTCGTTGACCGCATCGCATCACGCGGCTTTGTCCGCAACAATCTGGTCGTCCTGAAAAATGCCATGCGTCTGGCGATGGATGGCGACGGGGTCGAAACCTCCGTCTCACAGAGCGTTCATGCGCAGGCTGTTGTTGCAATGGCACCGGAGGTCGAGACCGCCATGGATGAGCGGCTCACCCGTATGCGTGAAGCCCGGATGAAAGGCTATGAAGGCGACAGCTGCGGCGAATGCGGCAACTTCACCCTGGTGCGTAACGGCACCTGCATGAAATGTGTGACCTGCGGGTCCACGTCCGGCTGTTCGTGACGAACGGCAGGGCGCGATCAACAGGCGAGGTGTCGTGGCAAATGTCCGAATCGGCGTACCCGGAACAATCGGCGTCAGTGACTCACTGTTGCGCGACACCACTGTTCGCGTCGGCATTTCCGGTATCACCGTCGGTGAGTATGAGGCAACCCGGCCGGAACCACGCGTCTATCACACGCCCGGACGGAGATCGCACAGCACCAGTTCCGAACGGGTTCACATCGAAAGCGGCCTTCAGGTCGGCGACGGGGACTGACGGCGCATGACCCTCTCCCCCGACCTTCCGGCACATATCCAGTTCCAGAATTGTTTTGAAAGTTTTGCCAAGGCCCTGCGGCCCGAGCCGGACCGTTTTCACAGTCTGCTGAAGACTGTTGATGAAGTGGTGCAGCCCCTGCGGCGGAGTTACTGGCCCGGATGCGCCCCGATCTTCCGGGGCGATCATCTGGTCGTCGGCGCCTTCGGCAAAGGAACGGCCCTGGCCTCGGACCTGGAAGTCGATCTGGTTTATCTGCTGCCGGCGGCTGACCGATACCGGTTTCAGAGTGCAGGCAACCCGCAATCCCGGCTGATCAGCGAAATGCGCGATCAGCTGGTCCTGAACCTGTCGTCGGGTTATGTCCGCTCCGGTCTTGACCGGATAACCGTGGTTTGCGGGGACGCGGATGTGGTTATCCGTCCCGGGTTTGAACATACCGATGGCGGCTATGAACTGGCGGATTCGTCAAATGGCGGGAACTGGGTGTTTACCAACCCGCTGGCCGAACAGGCATCAATCAGGGTTCTCGACCGTCTCAGCCACGGGAAACTGTCAGAAATCATCCTGCTCCTGAAAAGCTGGCGCAATGTAACCGACGCGCCGATTGCCGGTTTTGCCATCGAACTGCTGGCACGCGAATTCATTTCCTTCTGGTCCGAAAGCTTTACACCGTCGCGCAAGACCGGACGGATGCTGGCCGAATTCTTTGCCTGGTCGCGGCACCAGACACCCGGCGAGTTTCAGGCCCCCGGCAATGACAAGCGCGTCCATATCGGAGATGCCTGGCATGCCTGGGCGGAAGCCGCCTACTGGCGGGCGGTCCTTGCTGAACGGCATATGGAAAATGCCGCTATCGATCTGGCCTGTCTCGAATGGCGTGATGTTCTCGGGCCCGCCTTCCCGACGATCGGTGCCGGCGACCTCAGCCTGAATGACATTTCTCCGGCTGCCGTGGCGGTCTGACCGCCGCTCCCGTCTTGCATCCCGAGCCTGCATGCGCATGATCCCGGGAGTATGAATCATCAGGAGAATGACCGATGTCCGGTTCCATTGACGCCCGCCTTGCCGAGCTCGGCATTACTCTTCCCGCCGCTGCGGCCCCGGCTGCGAATTATGTGCCCTATGTTATCAGCGGTAATCTGATTTTCGTTTCCGGCCAGATTCCGGTGCTTGATGGCAAAATTCAATTTACCGGCAAGGTCGGCGTGGACTGCGAGACCGACCAGGCGATTGCCTCGGCACGGCTCTGTGGCCTGAATCTTATTGCCCAGGCACGGGCGGCCTGTGGTGGCGACCTCAACCGCATCAGGCGGGTGGTCAAACTCGGTGGCTTTGTCGCCTGCAGCGCAGATTTCGCCGATCATCCGAAGGTGATCAACGGAGCTTCCGACCTGATGGCCGAAGTCTTTGGCGACAAGGGCGCGCATTGCCGCTTTGCCGTCGGCGCACCCTGTCTGCCGCTGAACGTGACAACCGAAGTTGAAGGCATTTTTGAAATCGCCTGACAAATACCCACTGGTCACGGACGGGACAGTCCCCATATCCCGTTCATGACCCGTGGAATAACCTGAACAATGCCGGACTCGCCGGACGAAGCCCTCTCCGTTGAAATCGTCAATGATCTCGACCGTCTCGTCGCGGCGGAATGGGATGCCTGTGCCGGAACCGGAAATCCGTTCCTCAGCCATGCCTTCCTGTCCGCGCTGGAAGACAGCGGCTGCGCCAGTGCCGAACAGGGATGGATGCCCTACCATCTCGTTGTCCGCGGTGCCGATGGCAAGCTTGACGCCTGCGCACCGCTCTATGTCAAAGGGCACAGTTACGGCGAGTATATTTTTGACTGGGGCTGGGCCGATGCCGCCCAGCGGGCGGGGATCAAATATTATCCGAAACTGCAATGTGCCGTGCCCTTCACACCGGCAACCGGCCCCCGTCTGCTGATCCGGGACGGTGCCGACCGCCCGCAAATGCAGCGTCTGCTGATTGCCGGCATGATACAGGTGGCGCAGGAGCTGAAACTCTCGTCCCTGCACATCACCTTCCCGACAAAAGACGAATGGGAGCAATTCGGAAAGTTCGGCCTGCTGCAGCGGGTCGGTCAGCAGTTCCACTGGGAAAACCGCGGCTACAGCTGCTTTGATGATTTCCTGGGCGATCTGTCATCACGCAAGCGCAAGTCAATCCGCCGCGAAAGGCGGGATGCCGAGCGCCATGATCTGACGATCCGGACACTGACCGGCGACGATCTGAAGCCGCATCACTGGGATGCCTTCTACAAATTCTACCTCGCCACCATCGACAAGAAATGGTCACAGGATTACCTGAACCGGGATTTCTTCCAAATTCTGGGCGAGCGCCTGCCGGACCGGGCAGCCCTGATCTATGCTGAAATGGATGGCACACCGGTCGCCGGCGCCCTCAACCTGATTGGATCAGACACGTTGTTTGGCCGGAACTGGGGCTGCCTTGGTGATTTCCGGTTCCTGCATTTCGAATGCTGTTATTACCGCGCCATCGACTTCGCGATTGAACATGGTCTGAAATGGGTCGAGGCCGGGGCGCAGGGCCACCACAAGATCCAGCGCGGCTACCTGCCCCGGAAAACCTATTCCGCCCACTGGATTGCCGATCCCCGGCTGGAGGGCGCGATTGCTGATTTTGTCCGTCGTGAAGCCTATCAGGTTGAACATGAAATGACCCAGATGGAAGCTGAATACTCACCCTTCCGGCAGGAAAACTGACACGGCATTCCTGCCGCCGGATGAACAGTCCGGATCAGTCGTCGCCGGTCATGCGGTCAACCTTGCGCAGATCCGGGAACAGCCACCACCAGGCCGCTGTCACCCCCAGGGTAACGGCACCACCGATGGCAATGGCCGGCACAACCCCGATGAAATAGGACATTCCCCCGGCCCGGAAATCGCCGAGTTCATTGGAGGCGTTGATGAAAACCGCATTCACGGCCCCCACCCGCCCGCGCATTTCATCCGGTGTCGCAAGCTGCACCAGTGACGAACGGATATAGATGCTGACCATGTCCGCCGCGCCGTAAATCGCCAACGCCACCAGCGACAGCCAGAATATCGTCGACAGGCTGAAGACCAGAATTGCCATACCGAAAACTGCCAGCGTGCCGAACATCAGCAGTCCCATCCGGCCGGGGGCCGGCACCTGCGACAGCAGGATCCCCATGCTCAGGGCACCAACACCGGGCATTGCCCGCATCAGGCCAAGCCCGTCAGCCCCGACATGCAGTATATCACTGGCAAAGACCGGCAGCATGCCCATGACCCCGCCGAACAGCACGGCGAACAAGTCCATTGAAATGGCACCGAGGATTATCTTGTTCTGCCAGACATAGGCAAAACCGCCGAGCACCATTTCAAGATTCACCTTGTTCGCCCGGCGCGACCTGTCGCCCTCAATCCTGATGAATGTCGCGGCGACGATGGAAATTGCGAAAAAGATGACGACCACAAAAAAGACCCAGTAGCCGATGGACGCAATCAGAATGCCGGACAGGACCGGGCCACCAATCTGCGATGCCTTGTTGAACGAACTGTTATAGCCGACGGCATTGGGAAACAGCTTCCGGGGAACCACATTCGGCAGCAGCGCCTGCGAGGTCGGGAAGTAAAATGCACGGGCAGAGCCGATCAGAACCAGCAACAGGAAGATTGGCCAGACAACGCCATCCCCGAACATCGCAAGGCAGAACATGGCGATGGATGTCAGCATCTGCAGAATGCTGCAGACAGCGATAATATTGCGGCGGTTATATCTGTCCGCCACAACCCCGGTCGCCAGAAACAGGACAAACGCCGGTGCAAATTGCGCCAGCCCGACCAGACCGAGATCAAACGGATCACCAGTCAGATCATAGACCATCCAGCCGACCGCCACGGTCTGCATATGGACAGCCATCGAGTTGGTCGCCCGCTGGGCAATAAAGGCGATGAAATTGCGCTGCCAGAGATGTTGCGGCGGCGCCGTTTCGGGTGATGAAGGTGTCAGTGGTCAGATTCCGGGGAAGAATATCCAGACGCGGACTCTAACCAGTCGCTTGCTATTTCAACAGACTATTCTGACCGTCCGGCCCGGCGGTCCGGGAAAGATACCCGGCTCCGCCTTCATGCTTGTGGTCGTGGCGATCACGCCACGGACAGGCGGTCCGGGAAAGATATCCGGCTCCGCCTGACCGGAACATGCGGTCTGTCAGCTTGTCGCTATTTCACGGTTGCCAGTTCGTCTTTGGCACCCTTGCTGCCCCGGCGGCGTTTCCGCTTGGGCTTCGTGCCATCGGCTTCTGGCTCGGGGAAATCGAAGACCAGCTTGTCTTCCTTGACCTTGACCCGGATGACACCGCCATCTGCCAACTTGCCGAACAACAGTTCTTCCGCCAGCGGACGCTTGATGTTCTCCTGAATCACCCGGCCAAGCGGGCGCGCGCCGAAGCTCTTGTCATATCCGCGTTTTGCCAGCCAGTCGCGGGCTTTCGGTGTCAGTTCGATCATCACACCGCGTTCACCCAGCTGGGCTTCAAGCTGCATGACAAACTTGTCGACGACCTTGCGGACAACCTCGACCGGCAGTGCACCGAACGGAATAACCGCATCAAGCCGGTTGCGGAATTCCGGCGTGAACATCCGGTTGATCGCGTCGTCATCTTCCCCGACCCGCTCATCCCGGGCGAAACCGATGGCCGGCTTGGCCATGTCGGCAGCACCGGCATTGGTGGTCATGATCAGGATAACGTTCCGGAAGTCGACGGACTTGCCGTTATGATCGGTCAGCTTGCCGTGATCCATAACCTGCAACAGCACATTGAACAGATCCGGATGGGCCTTCTCAATCTCGTCAAGCAACAGCACGCAATGCGGATGCTGATCAATGGCATCGGTCAGCAGGCCACCCTGGTCAAACCCGACATAGCCCGGGGGTGCACCGATCAGTCGCGAGACCGAGTGGCGTTCCATATATTCAGACATGTCGAACCGCTTCAGTTCAACGCCCAGCGTCATGGCCAGCTGCCGCGCAACCTCTGTCTTGCCGACCCCGGTCGGGCCGGAGAACAGATAACTGCCGATCGGCTTCTCCGGCTCCCGCAACCCGGCGCGGGCCAGCTTGATCGCACTGGACAGGGACTCAATCGCCTTGTCCTGACCGAACACCACCAGCTTGAGATCACGCTCAAGATTCTGGAGTGATTCCCGGTCATTCGTTGAAACCGATTTCGGCGGGATACGGGCAATCATCGAGATCACATCCTCGATATCCTTTACCGTCACGGTCTTGCGACGCTTCGATTCCGGCAACAGCATCCGGGCGGCTCCAACCTCGTCGATCACATCGATCGCCTTGTCCGGCAGTTTCCGGTCGTTGATATACCGGGCTGACAATTCCACCGCAGCCTTGATTGCCGGAGCCGTGTAACGGACCTTGTGATACTCCTCGTAATACGGCTTCAGCCCGGCAAGAATCTTGATTGCGTCATCCATTGACGGCTCGACGACATCAATTTTCTGAAACCGGCGAACCAGCGCCCGGTCCTTCTCGAAGTGGTTGCGATATTCCTTGTACGTCGTTGAACCGATACAGCGTATTGCACCGCTTGCCAGTGCCGGCTTCAGCAGGTTCGAGGCGTCCATGGAGCCACCGGAAGTGGCCCCTGCCCCGATCACTGTATGGATCTCGTCGATAAACAGCACCGCATTCGGCATATCTTCCAGCTCGCGCATCACAGCCTTCAGACGCTCTTCAAAATCACCCCGGTAGCGGGTGCCCGCCAGCAGGGTACCCATATCCAGTGAGTAGATGACGGCCTCCAGCAGGACTTCCGGCACATCACCATTCACGATGCGGCGGGCCAGTCCTTCGGCGATGGCCGTCTTGCCGACGCCGGGATCACCGACATAAAGCGGGTTGTTCTTGGAGCGACGGCAGAGAATCTGGATCGTCCGGTCGACCTCGGTCTTGCGTCCGATCAGCGGGTCAATCTTGCCGCCTTTCGCCTTCTCGTTGAGATTGACGCAATATTCCGTCAGTGCTTCCTCGCCCTTCTTCGGCTTGCCGCTGTCCGGCCCGGACTCGTCCTCGGCCCCATGCAGCGGACGCTCCTCGGACTGGCCCGGCACCTTGGCAATACCGTGCGAGATATAGTTGGTGGCATCAAGGCGGGTCATGTCCTGACACTGCAGGAAGAAAACCGCATGGCTTTCGCGCTCGGAAAACAGGGCAACCAGCACATTTGCGCCGGTCACTTCTTCGCGTCCGGACGATTGCACATGAATCGCCGCGCGCTGCACGACACGCTGGAAACTTGCCGTCGGCTTCGGATCGGCAAGACTGGGAGACACAAGGCCTTTCAGTTCTTCCTCGATGAAATGCTGCAGATCGCCGCGCAATTCCTCAACATCGACATCGCAGGCGCGAAGCACTGACAGCGCATCCTGATCCTCGGTCAGCGCCAGCAGGAGATGCTCCAGCGTCGCATGCTCGTGATGTGCATCGGTTGCGATGGAAAGGGCGTTATGGAGTGATTTCTCAAGGTTCCGGGAAAGCATGGGATCATCCGTCCTTTTCGATTGTACATTGCAGAGGATGCTGGTGCTGACGGGCAGCATCCATCACCTGGGCAACTTTTGTTTCGGCGATTTCGTAAGTGAACACACCGCAGATACCAACACCCCGCTGGTGGACATGCAGCATGATCCGGGTCGCCTCTTCCCTGGATTTTCCAAAGAACGTTTCAAGCACCATGACGACGAACTCCATGGGAGTGTAATCGTCATTCAGCATAAGAACCTTGTACATCGACGGCTTCTTTGTTTTCGGCCGTGTCTTTACAACGATCCCGGTCTGCTGATCGTTGTCATCGTCGGAAAGTCGTTCGCCGAGAAAATGTGGCGTCGTCATTCTGATTCCTGATTTTAGTGTTACGGGATACCCCCGGGTGACGTCTCTCTATCCATATTGGTCGATTTAGCCTCAAGAAAAGGCCCTGATGTACAGCTTGCCAGAATGCAGGGCAGTGGCAAACGAAGAAGGCCGCAGAGTGGTTCCCCTGCGGCCTTTATTTTACGCTATGCCTCTGAATCAGGTTCAGCCGGGAAACCTGTCCTGCAGGGTCCGGGTGAGGGATCTGACCTGTTCTTCGACCGGCGCGGAAACCCGTCCGACAAGTTCATTGCCCGTTCCCAGTGCCTTGAGACTGGCCGCCATCCACGACTCAAACCCGGCTTCAAGGAACTTCGTATTCACCGAATAGAGTTCGCTCAGGTCTTTGACATTTCTGACCGCTTCGAAATGGCGGACACTGCGATTCATACCACCCGATACAAGCGCGCTGATCGTCTCGTTCAGCCGGACAGTAGCATTGGTCATTTCGGAATTAATCGCTTCGGCTGTCCCGAACGGCGATACCGTTTCAGGAACCTGCCTTGCCCGTGCAGCCGGCTTTACAGCCGGGCTCTCCGGCCTGGCTTCAACCGGCTTTGCCGCTTTCCGAGGCTTCGGTGCCTTCGCTCTGGCGGCAACCTTCGGCTTCTTTGCCGCCGCAGGCTTGCGCTTTACAGCCGCCGGAGACTTCGCCTTCACCGCAGCAGGTTTCGCAGCGACCGGAGCATCAGCAGGCTTTGCCTCAACAGGAGCTGCCGGGGACGGTTTTACCTGGGACACTTCCGGCTTTTTCTCAACGGGTGTGTCGACGGTCTCCGCCGCAGTCTTTACCGGTGCGGTTTTTTCGGGTGCAACAGGTGCCGCCGACGGTTTTGCCGTCTCGGCCTTCGCCACTGATGCAGCGGATGTGACTGTTTTCTCGGTAGCCATTGTTTCACCTTCAGAATCTGAAATATTGCAATGCAACAAAAATACCGCATCGCACAATCAGATGTCAAACGAATGACAAACGGCTCTGAAACCGCTGATTTTCCGAAAAATTTTAATCACACATTAAGGCCATCACGATAGACAGGTAGCCGTCGGGTTCGTTAGACTTTAATCACCCGGCGCGGCGACGGGTTCGGATAACAAGGGGTTTAGCGACGATGCGACTGGGACTATGGCGAACCGGTAGCCGGCTGTTGGGCATGTTTCTGGCAGTCATTCTGATTTCCGCCGCCATCCCCGGACAGGCACAAGCCCGCTACGCCTCAATAATTGTCGATGCCGAAACCGGCAAGGTGCTTTACGCCCGTAATCCCGATACAAGGCGCTATCCTGCCTCACTGACCAAGATCATGACACTGTACATGGTGTTCTCCGCGCTGGAGGAGAAGCGAATCACCATGGATACGGAATTCAAGGTTTCGCACAGGGCCGCCGGACAGGCGCCATCGAAACTTGGCCTGAAAGCCGGTTCTACCATCAAGGTCCGGGACGCCGTCCTGGCACTGGTGACGAAATCGGCAAATGATGCGGCGACTGTCATCGCCGAGAACCTCAGCGGTACAGAGATCCGTTTTGCCCGGGACATGACGGAACGCGCCCGCGGGCTCGGCATGCGCAAGACCCAGTTCAGAAATGCCTCCGGCCTGCCCAACCGCCGTCAGCTCAGCACCGCCCGCGATATGGCTCTGCTGGGCCGCGCGATCATGCGGGACTTTCCGGAATATTATAAACTCTTCAACACGCGCTCCTTCACCTATGAGGGGCGGACCTACGGCAACCACAATAACCTGCTGCACAGCTACAAGGGTACGGACGGGATCAAGACCGGCTATATCAATGCCTCCGGCTTTAATCTCGTCGCCTCGGTGGAGCGGAACGGTCGCCGTCTGGTCGGTGTGGTCTTTGGCGGCAAGTCTGCCCGCAGCCGTGACGCGCATATGGCTGACCTGCTGGACCGCAATTTTGGCGGTGCCACCGTTTATGCCAGTCAGGGCGGGGTCACACCTGCTGACCGCACCCTGCGGGCGAAGATTGAAAAGCCCCTGCTGCCCCCCGCGACGGCATCCCAGGTTGCGGACACCTGGGGAATTCAGGTCGGTGCCTTTCGTAACTATGGCCCCGCCCGCATTGCCGCAGAAGAGGCCCATCTGAACCTAAAGGATCGCATCCGTGACGCTCAGGTGATGGTCCAGAACCATGTGGTCAATGGTGCGACCTACTTCCGTGCCCGGCTGGTCGGCCTGTCAGAAGCCGACGCTGAGACGGCCTGCATGAGTCTCAAGCGCCGCAACAAGTCCTGCCTGCTGATTGCACCGGCAAAGGGCAAGGACCTGGCCGATATTTCTGGCTGAGACGCCGACGGCTTCACCCCCGCAATCCCCGCCCGCCTTCAGGGTCGGCCAAGCACCGCGATACGCTTCAGGGTCAGCGCCCGTCCCTTCGTCTGCCAGTCCTCGGGTCTCCATCTGCGCGCGGCAAGCGAGGGCGACCGGATCGCGACGAACGTGTGTGCAGCCAGTCTTCTTCCATCCGCCAGCCGAACCGGGACCAGCCGGGTCCGATAGTCCTCGCCCTCATATGCTTCAAGACGGCGAATAACAGACGGCGGCAGTCCCTGACAAACCAGCCCGCTGGTCCGGGAACCGGTGCGCGCGATCAGCGTCGGATAGCTTTGTCCCGGCAGGAAAACCCGGGCCATGGACAAGGCCGTGGCCCGCTGCGGGCGGAAGGCGTTCAAATCACGTCTGGTAACCGCACGGAAAACCTGTTCGTCCAGTAATGTGCCGTAGAAGAACCAGACCTGCATGGCTCACGTCTCTGGTAGTGTGATCCCGCTTTCCAGAAGTTCGGCAGTCAGCGCAGCCCGAAGCTTCTCCAGGCCGGCCTCTGTCTCCGACTCACAGCGTGCGACCAGAACATCCTGCGTATTCGACGCCCGCAGCAACCACCAGCCGTCCGCGGTTTTCAGGCGTACACCGTCAATGTCGTTCAATTCCCCCTCACCGCGCGCGGCAACCCGGTTGCGCACCTCTTCCACAACCGCGAACTTGCGTGTCTCGCTGCAGGGAAAGCGCATTTCCGGCGTATTGATCAGGGCCGGAAGGGCATCACGCATGTCAGCCAGACTGCGGTCTGATGCCGAGAGAATACGCAGCAGGCGAACAGCGGCGTAAAGCGCGTCGTCAAAGCCATGATACTCATCAGCAAAGAAGATATGTCCGCTCATCTCCCCGGCCAGTGGCGCGCCGGTTTCCTTCATCATTTTCTTGATCAGCGAATGCCCGGTCCGCCCCATCACCGGCTTGCCGCCAAGACGCGCAACCTCGTCAAAGAAGACCTGACTGGTTTTGACATCAGCAATCACCGTTGCACCGGGAATACTGGCCAGAACTTCGGTCGCCAGCACGCACATCAGCTGGTCGCCCCATAAAACCCGGCCCTCTGAATCGACCACGCCGATGCGGTCTCCGTCACCGTCAAATCCGATACCGACATCCGCGCCCTGCTGTTTCACGGCCTGCTTCAGATCGACGAGATTCTTCTCAACCGTCGGATCCGGATGATGATTTGGAAAGGTGCCGTCAACGTCAGTAAACAGGCATGTATGCTGCCCCGGCAGTTGCGCCACCAGCGCCTCGGTTGCCGGGCCAGCGACACCGTTGCCCGCATCCCAGACAACCCTGAGCGGACGACCATCCCGGTAGGCGCTGACCAGTGTTTCAACATAACGGTCAAATACCGGACGTTCCTCAACCCGACCGGTTGCCGGGCGTGGCGCATATTCGCGAGCCGATACACCCAGGGTCTGAATGTCCCCGGCGAAGAACGGCCCGCCCTTCAGCATCATCTTGAGGCCGTTATAATCCGGCGGATTATGAGATCCGGTAATCATGACCCCGGCATCCGCGCCAAGTTCATAGGTCGAGAAGTACAGCATCGGCGTCGGGCCCATCCCGACGTCAAAGACATCCATCCCGGCCTCGGCCAGCCCGGCAATCATGCCGGCCGCAATTTCCGGCGAACTCAGCCGGCCATCACGGCCAACCGCCACAGACGAGCCACCGGCGACCCTTACCCGGTCGCCAAAGGCACTGCCCAGCGCCCGTGCGACATCCGCATCAAGATTGTCGCCAACAATACCGCGGATGTCATATTCGCGCAGAATAACCGGATCGATATGCATGCCCATGTCAGATCAGCCCGCCTGGCCCGGTCGCCCGATGCTGGAATAGGTGAACCCGGCCTCGATCATATCCGATGGTTTGTAGACATTTCTCAGGTCAACCATCACCGGCGATTTCAGCAGCGACTTCACTCGGTCCAGATCAAGGGCCCGGAACTGGTTCCATTCCGTAATCAGCGCCACGGCATCCGCATCAGCCATCGTCGCATAGGCATCATCACACCATTCGATATCCGGCAGCATCTTGCGCGCTTCCGCCATCCCTTCCGGGTCATAGGCCGCGACTGTCGCACCGGCTTCGATCAGGGCCGGAATAATATCCAGACTGGGGGAATCGCGCATATCATCGGTGTTCGGTTTGAAGGTCACACCCAGCACGGCAATCTTCTTGCCTTTCACCGAGCCGCCACAGGCCGCGACAATCCGGCCGGCCATGCTTTTCTTGCGCTTGTCATTGATATCCACCACCGTCTCGACAATACGCAGCGGCGCCCCGGCATCCTGGGCCGTGCGCACCAGCGCCAGCGTATCTTTCGGAAAACAGGAGCCGCCATATCCCGGTCCCGGATGCAGGAACTTCTTGCCGATGCGCCCGTCCAGACCAATGCCGCGGGCGACATCATGGACGTTCGCACCGACCTTTTCGCACAGGTCAGCCACTTCGTTGATAAAGGTGATCTTGGTCGCGAGAAAAGTATTGGCTGCATATTTGATCAGCTCGGACGTTGTCCGTGACGTGAAGACAATCGGTGTCTCGATCAGGAACAGAGGGCGATAGAGGCGACGCATGACATCCTGGGCGGCTTCGGTCTCGGCCCCGATGACAACACGATCCGGGCGCATGAAATCTTCGATGGCCGATCCTTCCCGCAGGAATTCGGGGTTTGAGACGACATCGAACTCCGCATCCGGCCGGGCCTCGCGGATAATCCGTTCGACCTCGGTGCCCGTACCAACAGGCACGGTCGATTTGGTCACGATGACCGTATATCCGCTGATCGCCGCTGCAATCTCTGCGGCAGCCGCATAGACATAGGACAGGTCCGCATGCCCGTCGCCCCGGCGGCTTGGCGTTCCGACGGCAATGAACACCGAATCAGCGCCGGCAACGGCTTCCTGAAGATCGGTGGTAAAGGAGAGGCGACCGGCCTGTACATTGCGTTCGACCAGATCTTCGAGACCCGGTTCATAAATCGGCATCCGCCCCTGCTTGAGCCCGGCAATCTTGTCCGCATCCTTGTCGACACAGACAACATTCACCCCGAATTCAGAGAAACAGGCACCCGACACCAGGCCGACATAGCCCGTTCCAATCATTGCTACACGCATGGGAGGATATCCTTACCGATTGATCTTGATCTACTCGTTTTCGTTCGAGATGCGCTTCAGCATCGCCAGCATCCGCTCACGCATGTCATCGCGCTCCAGCGCGAAAGCGACCGTCGCCTCGACGAAGCCGATACGGTTGCCGCAATCGAACCTTGTGCCGTTGAATCGCAAGCCGTGGAACGGGATGCGGTCAATCGTCCGGGCCATGGCATCCGTCAGCTGAATTTCACCACCGGCACCGGTTTCCTGACGTGCCAGCTCGTCAAAGACGGCAGGTTGCAGAATATAGCGTCCGATGATCGACAGGGTGGAAGGGGCATCTGCCGGATCCGGCTTCTCGACCAGCCCATGCGCCGAGGCCAGACGCCCGTCATCATGGTCAACATCCAGAATGCCGTATTTGTTGGTGTCTTCCCGCGGCACGTCTTCGGCGGCAACGATATTGCCGCCGACTTCCTCATAAGCTGCAATCATCTGCTTCAGGCATCCGGGCTTTGCCAGGATAAGGTCATCAGCCAGCAGGACCGCAAACGGTTCGCGTCCGACCAGATCACGTGCGCACCAGACCGCGTGACCCAGACCAAGCGGCTCACGCTGGCGGGTATAGGAAACACAGCCCGGCTCCGGCAGCCAGGCATTGATGATCTCCAGCTCACGGGTCTTGCCGCGCGCAGCCAGCGTTTCCTGCAATTCCATGCTGTAGTCGAAATGATCTTCAATCGCCGACTTACCGCGACCGGTAACGAAAATGAACTGCTCGATCCCGGCCTCGACCGCTTCCTCAACCGCATATTGAATCAGCGGTTTATCAACGACCGGCATCATTTCCTTCGGCATTGCCTTCGTTGCAGGCAAGAACCGGGTACCAAGACCCCCTACCGGAAAAACCGCTTTCCGTACCGGCTGGACCATTAACTCAACTCCATTTAGATCGGACCTCTGGCAGGAGCGCCAGTGTGCAGTGCAATAACGTGCGGCGTTTTCTGCCACAGCACCGGCGATGTCGCAAGAATGCGCCGGACGCAGGGCACCATCCCACTGTCGGCAGATAACATTCCGGACTAAAGGCCGGAAAGCAGGAAGTCTTTGGCTTCGTTGATTTTCGATGCAAGTTCATTGCTGCCACCCCGGTCGGGATGGGCGGTTTTCATCTGCTGTTTATGCGCATAGCGGATATCTTCTGCGGTCGCACCGGGCTTCAGTCCAAGGATTTCAAGGGCTTCTGCCTCGGTCATCATCGACCGGCCACCGCGGGAGCGACCGGAAGATGAACGTTTATCCCCGTCCGTCCCCTCGCCGTCCCGCCAGTCCGGATGATGGCGGTCCAGATAGGCTTCCAGCAGATCGCCGCTTTCCTCGTCTTCCGCCTCGATCTCGCGCATCAGGGTGATCAGTTCTTCGGGTCCGAGATCTTCCAGACTGCTGCCGGCGAGTCGTCCCTGCTTCACCTGCCCTGACATGCTGCCGCTGTCATGATCCAGTTCCATCCTCAGCCAGTCGGTTTCAACAGTAGAGGTCTGGCCGGTACTGGCCTGCCCCGCACCGCCACCCAGCGAGCCCGCACCCCGGTACATGCCAATCCTGCGAAACAGGCCCATCAGCAGCGGCAGGTAAAGCGGTAACGCCAGCAGGGCCTGCCCGATGCGCCCTGAAATCAGCAGAAACAGCAGCAACAGCGTCCCGATCAGCGCCAGCGACCATTTGGCAGTGCGCCAGATCTGTGCCGGTCTGGCATTCGCATACCAGTTCAGTAACAGTACAAAGGAGACCAGCAGGCAGAGCCCGAGGATAAGATATGCGATCATCTGTCAGCCACGACCACTCATCTGGTTGCTGATAAGCCTCACCGTCTCCCTGCCGCCCCTGCCCGACAGATCGGCAAGTGCCTTGCGACCGCCTGCCGCAAAGGCTGCGACAGCACTCAGCAGTTCTCTCAGCTGGTCGACACTGCCTGCATCAAACCGGCACCAGGCACCGCCGGACAGTTTCGCCATCTGCCGGAAGGCGGACTCGGCAATCGGGTCATAGCCTTCCTGGAACAGAAACAATGGCGTGCCCTTCAGGCCAAGCTGGCCGGCCAGATGGCACAGCGTATCGACACTCTCTTCCATGCAATCGCCAACGAAAACGACGGCGTTCACCTTCTGCTCGCCGGTCGACCGCAATCCGTGGCGCAACACCCGTTCAATCTGTGTCCGTCCCCCGAGGCAGCGGACGCCGGTCATGCTCCGCAGCAGAGACTCCGGATCAGAGACCCAGTTGCTGGCCTTGAATTCCCCGAACCCGCGAAAGAAACAAAGTTGTACATCCAGACCGCCGATATCGCGGGTAACCGCAAACATCTCCGCCTGGGTATGCATCGCCTGATCCCAGGTCGGCTCGCGGCTTCCTGTTGCATCCAGCGCAAAAACCAGCCGTCCGCGCTTTCCTGCTTTCACCGGCGCAGGTGTATGCGCCACTTTCTGCAGAAATGCCGAGACGCTGTTGTTGCCCTGCTTTTTCTTATCGAGTTCTCTTGCCATCAGGATCAACATAGGTCTGCCGGAGGGCAGTATCCAGTTCAGACACCAATCGATCTGACGAGATCGCGCAGTTCATGGCGGGCGGCAATATGCGACATGGTGAAACCGGTGCCTTCAACGCCGGTGTCGCGGAGGTCCCCCAGGGTCAGACCCTGCGGGAACAGTTCGCGGTAGATAACCCGTTCTCCCAGACCCGCGACAGTACGAAAGCCGATGCGGCGCGACAGTTCTGTCAACAAGGTCTCGATCCGGCGCTTGTTGCGGGCATCCAGACTGGACAACCGGTTTCGCATCACGATCCAGTCCATGACAGGCTGACCACGCAGGGAACGGCGTTTCTTCGCCTCGAAGACTGCCTCTGCATAATGACTGGGCTTCAGCACGATCTGATCCGTCTGCTGCACACTGGCCAGCACGTCCAGATCAAGAAAACTGTCATTAATCGGCGTGATCAGGATATCCGCCCATGAATGAGCCTCGCGGCTGAGGGCATTATCAGCACCCGGTGTATCAACGACGACAATATCCGCAGATCCGTATGTCTGGCTCAAGGCCGTGGCGAACCGCTCGCCGTCCGTTGCAGTATCTTCCGGGGCCAGCCGCAAATGCCGCGGCATCGGCAGTTTCAGGCCACGCTTCTCGCCGACTTCCGAGCGGTTCTGCAGATAGCGGCTCAGGGTGCCCTGACGGGCATCGAGGTCGATACTGGCGACACGTTTGCCACTGCGCAGGTAAGCGACGATCAGATGCATCGAGGTGGTCGATTTACCGGTTCCGCCCTTCTCGCTGCCGACAACAATAACCCTGGGAATCATGCCTGTTCAGGCCTGATCCAGACAGCGGCATCATGGAACACAGCACCACCTGCCGGCGGACCGGGATCAGCACCGATCAGCGCATTGACGCCCAGTCCCTCGATATAGTCGGCACAGGGCCAGATACTCGGCACCGCAACAACACTCTGCTGCACACCCTCGAACTCCTTCACCCGGATCAGGATTGACCCCCGCCTGTTGCCGACCCGCACAAGGTCACCGGTCTGAACAGCCAGATTCCGGCAATCATCCGGATGGATATGAATTTCCGGGCTACCACCTTCCTGCTTTCGCGAGGTCGGGGTCTCGGTGAAACTCGAATTCAGGAACTGCCGGGCAGGCGGCGTAAACATACGGAACGGATGCTCATCGGTCGCGACTTCAATGCCGTCCCAGTGGTCGGGCAGTTCCGGCAGGCCGTGATGATAGGGACCCCATTCCGGCCAGTTCGGACGGAAATGAAATTTTGCATCGGCATGTTCAAAACCGTTCAGGAACCGGACTTCATCCTGCGGCAACTGGCAATCGATCCAGCGCATTTCGGTCAGTGTTGCCATATCCGGCTTACCCGATGCGGCAAGCGTTGCCTCGATCAGTTCCTGCTCATCCATGAAGAAGGCGGGATAATCCGTTCCAAGGCGCTGCCCGATGGCGTTCAGCACGGTATTGTTATTCCGGCATTCCTCCAGCGGTTCCAGTACCTTGCGGCCAATCTGGAGATATGTGTGACCGCTGGCGATATAAAGATCGTCATGCTCCAGAAAGGTCGTTGCCGGCAGCACGATATCCGACATCTTCGCGGTGGCCGTCATGAACTGTTCATGGGTACAGACAAACAGATCATCGCGGGCAAATCCCGCATGTACGTTTATCTGTTCCGGCGCAACTTCCATCGGGTTGGTGTTCTGGATGAACATCATGTCAACCGGCGGGCCGTCGCCAATATCCTGCCTGTCGCCCAGCAAGACCGGGCCGATCCGTGACATGTCCAGTGCACGTTTTGATGTATCAAGCCGGTCCAGCCCCTTGATCAGGGTCTGGTCCAGACCGTAAATTTCAGTTTGGCCGTAGAGCGCACCGCCGCCGAACTTGTTCCACATGCCGCGCACGGTAGGCAGGCAGGAAACGGCGTGCAGATTGACCGAGCCGTTGCGCGACCGGCTGAAACCGTATCCGACCCGGATGAAACTGCGCTCTGCCTGACCATAGGCGCGGGCGAATTCCTCGATTTCCTGCACCGACAGCCCGGTAATGGCCGCCGCCCATTCCGGACCACGTGACTGCAGATGGGCCTCCAGCTCCGCCGGAACATCGGCATGGCGGGCCATATAGTCACGATCTGCATAGCCATCCCGGAACATTACATGCATCACGGCACAGGCCAGCGCCCCGTCCGTGCCCGGCCGCAGCTTGAGATGCACATCCGCCGCCTGGGCGGAACCGTTGCGATGCGGATCGATGACATAGACCTTTGCCCCCCGCTCCTTGCGGGCGCGGGACATATGGGTCATCACCTGAACCTGCGTGGCTACCGGGTTGGTTCCCCAGATGACGACCAGATCGGTATGGGCGATCTCCCGCGAATCCGTCCCCCGGCGCTTGCCGACCCCGGCTTTCCAGCCGGTGACGCTCAGCGTCGTGCAGATCGTCGAATTCTGCCGCGAAAAACCGAAGACATTGCGGAGGCGCTCGATGCCGTCGCGCATGACCAGCCCCATCGTGCCGGCAAAATGATAGGGCCAGACGGCTTCCGCGCCGTGACGCTGGCGGGCCTTCTCCATCGCGCCGACAACCTCATCCAGCGCATCATCCCACGAAATCCGGCGGAATTCGCCGGAGCCCTTCTCCCCCACCCGCTGCAGGGGATGGGTCAGACGGTCCGGGTGGTGCTGGCGCTCGGCATATCGCGCAACCTTGGCGCAGACGACACCCGCCGTGTAATCATTGTCCGCAGCGCCGTGCACCCGGCCAATGGTTTTGCTGTCGACCATCTCGATATCGAGGGCGCAGGTGGACGGACAATCATGTGGACAGACGGAAGCTGCCGTTTCGCCAATATCTCGGGGCATGATCAACTCGCATAAAACGCATCAGACGATGACTTTAATCGCAGGCCGGACCAGCAGCAACAAGGCCGCATCGTCAGGGCAGGTGATTTAACCTGCCCTCCGGGTAGAACGCTGTGAAGACAAAAGCAAAGGTCAGGTCATGAACCACGTCCTGCCAGTGGTCCCCGACACGCCGCTGCACGGTGACGTTACCCACATCACGTCCCCTCGCTATCTCCGCTGTATCAAGGGCAGAGTTCTGTCCCGCCTCCCAGCGAATCAGCAGATCACCCCGGCGGATCTCCCGCCTGTCCTGCAACAGATCCAGGCTCCATGCCTCACCGGCGACAATCACCACCCGTTTCAGCGGGGCAATCTCCGCAGGCAGCGGACCGGCATAGAGAAACGGACGCTCCGCCGTATCATAGCCGGCATAGGGGTTGGTGCCGTAATCGCGCTGTCGCAGGTCCCGGGGGACCAGCACCCTGCCATCCGGGAAGCGGTCGCGGAAGCGGGCAAATGACTCGAACCGGGAGGCCAGCATGGTCAGGCGTTTGCCGGTCATCTGACCGACAATCCCCTCCCCCAGGAACTGCTGCCACCAGCTTTCTGTCTGCCGGTCATACATCACAAGGTCACTGTTGCGCAGCTTGCCCGTTGTCCCGAAATCGAGAACCCTGCCGTCAAGATTGCGGTCAAACACGATCCCGGAATTACAGAGCGGGCAGTAGGTCACCGTGACCGGCAGGTCGCCAACCACGTCATTGACGATTTCATGCCAGATCATCACCCGCAACGGATAGGCCCGTGCGTCACCGTTATGATCGAACGTGATGACCGGCTCGCTGTCCGCCAGACCTTCAACTTTGCTGACGGGTTGAAATTTCGGATCATCAATCGGCGGAATCCCGTCCTTTGGTGGCCCGCCGGACAGTATCTCCCCATAGTCGACAGAGGTTCTGGTGAAATCCGTCCGCGGCCATTCACCCTGCCAGTCTTGCGGACCAGCAAAAGCCGGTGACGACAGGATCAGCAACAGCACTGAAAGCGGTGCCAGAAGCTTTTGCATGACAGTCTCCTCTGGTCCGGTGACCGGCAGCGACAGGGCTGTCATCTGCTTATCGCCGGATTTTCCCATTGAAATCATTGACCTCACAACAAACGAACAATAACGATTGCGTGACATACATCTTCCGGGGACTGCCAGAATGGATCGCATTGACTGTGTCGTGATTGGAGCCGGTGTCGTCGGGCTTGCCTGCGCCCGCGCACTGGCGCTTGCCGGTCGCGATGTCGTGATTATTGAATCAGATGTCGCCATCGGCACCGGCACAAGCTCCCGCAACAGCGAGGTCATTCATGCCGGGCTGTATTACCCCAACGACAGCCTGCGTGCCCGCTTCTGCGTTCAGGGCAAGCACAGGATGTACACCTATTGTGCGGAGCGCGGCATTCCGCACAAACGGATCAGCAAGCTGATCGTCGCCCTCGACGACGGCCAGGCGGAGGCGATGCTGGCACTGAAGAAGAATGCGGAGGGTAATGGCGTTGACGACCTGGAGCTGCTGACCGCCGGACAGGCGACAAGGATGGAACCTGCGCTCAGTTGCAAGGCGGCGTTCCTGTCACCGTCGACCGGCATCGTCGACAGCCATTCGCTGATGCTGGCACTGCAGGGCGAGGCGGAGGATCACGGTGCGATGCTGGCCCTCAACAGCCCCGTCATCGGCGGTGAAATCCGTTCCGACGGCATTCTGCTGCGTACCGGTGGCGCAGAACCGATGGAGCTGATGGCCAGTACCGTGATCAATTCCGCCGGCCTTTACGCACAGCAGATCGCCGGATCAATCGACGGCATACCGGCAGCAACCATTCCGCCGATCCACTATGCCCGCGGGGTTTATTTCACCCTGAAAGGCCGTGCACCCTTCAAACGGCTGATCTATCCGATGCCCGTCGCCGCCTGGCTTGGCGTTCATCTGACACTGGATATGGGGAATGAAGCCAAGTTCGGTCCGGATATAGAATGGATTGATGATGTCGACTATACGGTCGACCCGAACCGGGTGAACGACTTCTACCCGTCCGTGCGCCGCTGGTGGCCCGGCCTGCCTGATGGCGGGTTACAGCCCGGATATGCCGGTGTCCGCCCCAAACTCTACGCCCGGGGCGAACCCGCAGCAGACTTTGTCATTCAGTGTGAGGACGATCACGGCATTGCCGGGCTGATTAACCTATACGGGATTGAATCACCGGGACTGACCTCCTCACTGGCGATCGGAGAATATGTTGCTGCACAGGCTGCGTGAAAAAATTCAGGGGACATTTCTGCCTGCCTTTCTGGTTGCGGGCGGCCTCTGCCTTGTTCTCACCACCGGGGTTTCTGCCCAGTCAACCGGCTCACCGGGCCTGCTGAAGGAGCCGGTTGCACCAAAGGTGCTGCCCGGTCGTCTGGAAGCCATACAAAATGTCAATTTCCGGGAAGAGCTGCGATCCCTGCTGATCGATATTGCCGAACGGGGACGCGAGGGAACCCGCCCCTTCTTTATCGTCGCCGAGGGCGGCGAGGAGCTGATCCTTCGCCAGCCGCCGCCAGACCGGCCCCGCGACGACAATGGCGTTCCGGTCATCCCGTTATTCGGCGACAAGACCCTGCGTCCGGTCGACCGGGTCATGCTCGACAACGTACAGATTCATAAGGGATATCAGCGGGCTATCGATGCCCTCTCCTTCGATGCCCTGTTTTATGGGTATGAGGAATCAGGCAGCCCGACACCGGAGAAGGTAACCAGCCACCGCCTGCTTTTCGCCGACAAGTACAAGCAACTGCGCATTCCTGTCTGGACTTCCGATCTGGTGGATACGGAGCAACAGGCAGAGGCCTTTTATAACCGGACAGAAGGCCTTGATATCATCGGCTTTACCAACACGTCAGGGTCCGGTTTTTTCGATGCGATACCGGAATTTCCGAAACGCATTCCAAATGCCAATTCAAACAATATCGATTCAATCTCAAAGGTCAGAAACTTCATCAAGATCACCGATTCCAGTGCCTTTGAATCGAAAGAACAGTTCGTCTATGCCATGCAGGCGACCAACTATGATGCAATTGTTGTGGATGTCTTTCACGGTCGGAAAAACCCGCTCACTGCCGAAGAAGTGGAGTCCCTGAAATACAAGCGGCTGGGCGCTACCCGCCTGGTGCTGGCAAAAGTCGATGTCAGCCGGATTTCCGACCAGGCCTATTTCTGGAAGGACGAATGGTCGGATGCCCTGCCCCCCTGGGTATTTGACAGCTCCAAGGACAACAGCTCGTTTCTCGATGTCATGTTCTGGTCGCCGGAATGGCGGGAAATTCTTTTCGGGCGCACAGATTCCTATATCGGGGGCATCTATCTGCTGGGGTTTGACGGAATCTACCTGACAGGGCTCGACGCCTATGAGAAGTACGAGGATATCCTCTACCGTTTCCGTCTCGCCAACCAGTAGGCCATGCTCGCCGTATTCTCGATTACCATCCCGTTTTTTGCCGTCATCGGCTGCGGTTATGCTGCGGAACGCTTCAGGATTCTGGGGTCGGCCAGCCGGATCGGGCTCAACAATTTTGTGTTCTATTTCGCCCTGCCGGTGCTGATTTTCGGGCTGATGGCACGCTCCGACATCTCCGCTGCCATAGATCCGGCCTTCTTCGCGGCTTATCTGATCGCATCATTCGGCCTGTTCATCCCCGGTCTGGTTGTCGGGCGCTGGCTGTTTCGTTTGCCACCGGGTGCCGCCGGGGTTCAGTCACTGTCCGGGATCTACGGCAATACCGGCTATGTCGGTCTGCCGCTGGCGATACTGGTACTGGGCGATGCTGCCGGCCTGCCGGTCATCATCTGCCTGACCATCGATATCGCGATCATGGCCCCGGTTGTGATGGCAATCATCGAGGCCGGACGGGCGGATGGTGCCGGAATCGGGGCGGTCTTTGCCCGGACGGCCCGGACGCTGGTCAAAAATCCGATCATCGGCGCGATTGTACTGGGAGCGCTGGTCTCCGTGTTCCAGATACCGCTGCCGGAAATTCTCTCCCGGTTCATTGATTTCCTCGGCTCCGCCGCCGGACCCTGCGCCCTGTTTGCGCTGGGGGCCAGTCTGGTCGGCAATCCGATCTCCTCGGGGATTGGTGAAGTTCTCTATATCTGCCTGATCAAGCTGGTCGTGCATCCGCTGGTCCTGCTGGTCACCATGACGCAGATGTTTGTCATCGATCCGGACTGGGTGAAGGCCGCCGTCCTCAGCGCGACCATGCCGGTCGCCGCAACGGTGTTCGTGCTGGCCCAGCAATTCGACACCTATGTCAGGCGCTGCTCTACCGCGGTCCTGATATCAACGATCATTTCCGTTGCCACCGTCTCGCTGGCGCTAACTCTGCTGGAATAATCCGGCGATCAGACAGCCAGACCGGTACGAACGCCGTCTTCGATGGCCCGTTTTGCGTCCAGTTCTGTCGCCAGCCGGGCGCCACCGATCACATGGGTCTCAACCCCTGCCTGTTGCAGCGGCGCGAGAAGCGAGACTTCCGATTCCTGCCCGGCGCAGAGCACAACGCTGTCCGCCGGCAGCAGCCGGGGCTGTCCCTCCACCAGAATATGCAAGCCGTCGTCATCGAACCGCTGATAGGTGACGTCACCGATCTGCTGGACCCCGGCCCGCCGCAATTCGTCGCGATGTACCCAGCCCGTGGTTTTGCCCAGGCTGCGCCCGAAGGCCCCCGCCCGGCGTTGCAACAGCCATATTTCCTCCGGGCGGTTTGCGGTCTCCAGCACCGGCTCTGTCAGTCCGCCGGGATGCGTGATCTCGCGGTCGATCCCCCAATGCTGCTGAAAGGCCCGGACATCGTGGTGCGCGCCGCCATGTCGCCCCAGCAGATAAAGCGCGACATCGTGACCAATTCCCCCGGCCCCGATGATCGCAACCCTGTCGCCGACCTCCCGCCCGGACAGCAGGTCCGCATATGAAATCACCTCCGGCCTGTCAAAGCCGGGCAGGTTGACGCGGCGCGGGGTGACGCCGCTGGCCAGCACCACCAGATCAAATCCGCGGAGGTCATCGATGTCCGCGCGACACTCAAAACGCACCTGCCCGCCCGCCTCCTGAAAGCGGTCGAGATAATGCCGGATCGTCTCGGCAAAGACGGCTTTCCCCGGAATTTCCTTCGCCAGCCGGAACTGTCCGCCGGGCTGGCGGGCTGCTTCGAACAGGGTCACCTCATGCCCCCGCTCCTGCGCGGTTGCGGCGGCGGCCAGTCCGGCGACACCTGCACCCACCACTGCCACGCGGCGCACGGACTTTGCCGGGAGGGATACAAACTCCGCCTCCCGTACTGCCGCCGGGTTGACCAGACAGGTCGCCGGCTGCCCGGTAAAATAATGGTCAAGGCAGGCCTGATTGCAGGCAATGCAGATATTGATCTGGTCCGCCCGTCCGCTCGCTGCCTTTACAACGAAGTCCGCATCCGCCAAAAAGGGGCGGGCCATCATCACCAGATCACAGACACCCTCCGAAATCAGCGCCTCGGCAACCTCGGGCCGGTTGATCCGGTTGGACGCCGCGACGGGAATGCTCACAGCCTTTCGCAATGCCGCCGTCGCAAAGGCAAAAGCCGCATCCGGTGTGGCCTGCGCGATGGTCGGGATACGTGCCTCATGCCATCCGATACCGGTTGTCAGCAGATCAGCCCCCGCCGCCTCAATCGCCTGTGCGACAATCGCAATCTCACCCCCGGTCAGCCCCCCACTGACCAGATCAAGGGCGGAGATACGGAACGCCATGAGGAAACCGGGGCCCGTTGCCTTGCGGACGGCCTGAACCACCTCGACGGCGAACCGCATCCGGTTGTCCAGCGACCCGCCCCAGTCATCCTGACGCTGGTTGGTGTGGCTGGCCAGAAACTGGCTGATCAGATAACCCTCTGATCCCATCACCTCGATCCCGTCATATCCGGCATCACGGGCCAGCAGCGCGGACCGGGCATAATCGGCGATGGTCTGCCTGATTTCGGCGGACGTCAGCTCTTTCGGTGCCGCCCGGTTGATCGGGGAGCGCACTGGCGAAGGTGCCACCGCCCCGTCGTGGTAGCTGTAGCGCCCTGCATGCAGGATCTGTAGCAGGATCCGGCCACCCGCCGCATGAACGGCATCGGTTATCACCCGATGCGCCGCAGCATCCGCTGGCCTGCCCATCTCCGCCCGGTGGTCTTTCAGGTTCCCCGCCGCATTCGGCGAAAAGCCGCCGGTCACAATCAGCCCGGCAGAAGCACGCGCCGCATAGAAGCGCGCCAGTTGCGCCGTCGCCTCGTCGCCACAGCCTTCCAGCCCGGTATGCATCGATGACATGATGATCCGGTTCGGCAAGGTGACGCCGTTAATGTCGAGTGGCGCAAATGTCTGCGTGAAGGAATCTGTCATCATAGCCTCTCCGGAACATGCGGGCCTGACAGCCCCTTACCGCAGACAAACCATTTTCCAGCCCCGCTGCAAGCAGAGGAACGCTCCCGGGTTGGCCTCAGGCAGCCGGATAATCCACGCGGGTCAGATAGAGCCCCTCTGCCGGGGCGGTTTCGCCGGCGGCGGCGCGGGCGCGGGCGTCGAGGGCTGCGGTGACGTCGTCCGGGGTCCATTTCCCCTCACCCACCTTGCGAAGGGTGCCGACCATGTTGCGGACCTGATGGTGCAGAAATGAACGGGCTTCGACGATGCAGTGAATTTCCTCACCGGCCTGGCGGATGTCGAACCGGTCGATGGTTTTCAGTGGTGACTTGGCCTGACAATAGGTCGCCCGGAAGCTGGTGAAGTCATGATCCCCGATCAGCCGGTCGGCCCCGGCCTGCATCAGTGCCGGGTCAAGCTTGCCGGGCAGCCACCAGACCCGCCCGGCCTCCAGCGCGGGTGCGGCACGGCGGTTCAGAATACGGTAGAGATAGGCACGGCCAATGGCGGAAAAACGGGCGTGGAAGTCCGGTGCTGCAACAGCGGCAGAGGTCACAGCAACCGGATGCGGGCGCAGATGGGCGTTCAGCGCAGCCTGTACCTTGTCCGGATGATCACCGCGCGCGAGATCAAGATGGGCTACCTGACCTATGGCGTGAACGCCTGCATCCGTCCGGCCTGCTGAAAAAACGGTGACCTTTTCCCCGGCATAGGCCAGCACAGCCTCTTCCATCGCCTGCTGCACCGACAGGCCGTTGACCTGACGCTGCCAGCCGACAAACGGCCCGCCGTCATATTCGACAATCAGGCGATAGCGCATCCGGACTAGCCTGCGTCCGGCAGGGCGAGAATTTCGCCCTGGGGCAGGTCATAGCCGTTCAGCAACTCAGCCGGTGTCATCGCCCGCTTGCCCTGGCGCTGCACCAGTGTCGGGCGGATGGCCGCCTCACCACAGGCGATGGTCATCGCATCATCCAGAATGGTGCCGGGATGTCCCTTGCCAGACACAACATCCGCCGCCAGCAGCCTGATCCGCTCGCCCCCGCGCATGAAGAAGGCACCGGGAACCGGGTTGAAGGCGCGGATTGCCCGTTCCACATCAACTGCCGGCTGGCGCCAGTCGAGAGCGGCCTCACCCTTTGATATTTTTGCGGCATAGGTAACACCTTCCAAAGGCTGAACCACCGGGTCGAGCAAACCCGCCTCCGCCGCCGCCAGTGTTTCGGTGATCAGCCGCCCGCCGATCTCTGCCAGCCGGTCATGCAGATCACCCGCCGTCATCTCCGGGGTCAGGGCAATTTCCTCACGCAACAGCATCGGGCCGGTATCAAGTCCCTCATCCATCTGCATGATGGTCACCCCGGACATCCCGTCCCCCGCCAGAATGGCCCGCTGGATCGGTGCGGCACCGCGCCAGCGTGGCAGCAATGAGGCGTGAATATTGAAACAGCCATGCCGGGGCGCCGACAGAAGACCGGCGGGCAGAATCAGCCCGTAGGCAACCACCACTGCCGCATCCAGATCAAGGGCCGCAAAGGCCGCCTGCTCGGGCTCAGACTTCACCGAGACCGGGGTCCGGACCTCGATTCCTTTCTCCCCGGCGAACTGATGCACCGGTGACGGTCGCAGCGACTTGCCACGCCCGGCCCGCCTTGGCGGCTGGCTGTAAACACAGGCGATTTCATGCCCGGCAGCGATCAGCGCGTCGAGCGCGACGACGGAGAAGTCCGGTGTTCCGAGAAAGGCGAGGCGCAAGGGCCGGGCTCCGTGCTAGCCGCTGGCAGCCAGTTTGCGGGCTTTTGTGAGTTTGCGCAAAATCACCTCGCGCTTCACCCGGGAGATATGATCGACGAAAAGGATACCGTCGAGATGATCAATTTCATGCTGGATACAGACTGCAGTCAGGCCATCGACCTCGATCTCCTGCGACTTGCCGTCATAATCGAGATAGCGCACCCGCACCCGGTCCGGGCGCTCAACATCCGAGTAATACTCGGGGAGCGACAGGCAGCCCTCGTCATAGACCTTCGTCTCTTCCGATTCCCAGACAACTTCCGGGTTGGCCAGACGCATTGGCTGCGGCGGCTCGTCACTGCGGGCGGTATCGACAACGATCACCCGCTTTGTCACCCCCACCTGCGGCGCGGCCAGCCCGACACCCGGCGCGTCATACATGGTGTCCAGCATGTCATCCATCAGCTGACGGATATCATCGGTCACCGCGTCGACAGGTTCACTGATAACCTTGAGGCGCGGGTCAGGCGCGGTAATGATAGGCAAAAGGGCCATGAGTCTGCGTTTCAGTTGTGCGTAGGCGTTACGTAGGCGAAGGGCGTGGAAGCGTCAAGGATTCGGCGGGATCGTGCTGTGAACAGGCCCCGGAAGCAAAAGCCCGGCAGCGGGCTGATCCTGTCATCCCGGTTTTCCATTTCGCACTTGCACAATTCACAGTGACCCACTAGGCATACCCTTGATTAAGTCGCGGCAAGCAAATCTGATTTTCATATTTTTTCGCATTAATCATTAAATCCAAAGCCTTATCCTGCTGGTTGTGCATTGTCCGGCATTTATCCGGCTTTCCGTACTGACCAGAACAGAGAACCTCTGATGATTGTTTATTCCGCACTGCAGCGTAACTGGCTGTCGAATCCCCGTAACGATATTCTGGCCGGACTTGTTGTCGCGCTTGCGCTGATCCCCGAAGCCATCGGCTTCTCTCTGATTGCCGGTGTCGACCCGCGTGTCGGACTCTATGCCTCGTTTTCAATCGCCGTGATTACGTCACTCGTCGGCGGACGGCCGGGCATGGTTTCCGCAGCCACCGCAGCCGTTGCCGTTCTGGTCGGCCCCCTGGTCCGCGAGCATGGTGTCGAATATCTGTTCGCTGCCACTGTTCTGATGGGTTTCATCCAGATCGTCGCCGGTGCGCTCCGCATTCACCTGCTGATGCAATTCGTCTCGCGTTCGGTGATTACCGGATTCGTCAACGCACTGGCGATCCTGATCTTCATGGCCCAGTTGCCGGAGCTGATCAATGTCGGCTGGCAGACCTATGCCATGGTCGCCGGCGGACTGGCGATCATCTATCTGTTTCCGCTACTGACCCGCATCGTCCCCTCGCCGCTGGTCGCGATAGCCGTGCTGACCACGCTTGCCATCTGGCTCGACCTGCCCGTGAACCGGGTTGGCGAAATGGGGGCGTTGCCTGAGTCATTGCCGTTCCTGGCCCTGCCCGACATCCCGCTGACCTGGGAAACACTGGAAATCATCGCTCCCTATTCCGTTGCCATGGCAGCTGTCGGCCTGATCGAATCGCTGCTGACCGCCCAGATCATCGACGACATGACGGACACACCCAGCCTGCGCCGCCGCGAAGCTTCCGGCCAGGGCATCGCAAACTTCATTACCGGATTTCTTGGCGGCATGGGTGGCTGTGCCATGATCGGCCAGTCAGTCATCAATGTGAAATCCGGGGGCCGCACCCGGCTTTCGACTATGGTCGCGGGTGTCGGCCTGCTGATCCTGATCGTTGCCGCCGGGCCGCTGGTTGCACAGATACCGATGCCGGCACTGGTTGCCGTGATGATCATGGTTTCCATCGGCACCTTCAGCTGGGGCTCGATCCGTGATCTGCGCAGCCATCCCTGGCAATCCTCTGTCGTCATGCTGGCAACAGTCCTTGTCGTGGTCTGGACTCATGACCTGGCACAGGGTGTCTTTGTCGGCGTGCTGCTCAGCGGGCTGTTCTTTGCCGGCAAGGTGCGCGGCCTGTTCAATGTCGGGTCAGTGCTGTCGGAGGATGAGCGGACACGCCACTACACAGTCACCGGCGAGGTATTCTTCGCCTCCGTCGAGCGTTTCATTTCCTCCTTTGATTCAACCGAGGACCTTGACCGCGTCACCATCGACGTCAGCCAGTCGCATTTCTGGGATATCACTGCAATTGATGCGCTGGACCGGGTGGTTGCCCGGTTCCGCAAGAACGAGACCGATGTGGAACTGACCGGTGTCACTGTCGCCAGCGCAGCCATGATCGACCAGTTCTCGGACAAGAAGCATCCCGCACTGGTTCCCGGCGGCATCTGACCATCCCGGGTTATGACAGCCTGCCGTATTCCGAAGCGATGGAAGTATGGAAATAAAATAACGTCTAGCGCACCCGCGCTTTCCAGCGCAGCGTCGTCTCGCCTTTGGCCGGTACTGTCACTTCCCACTCCAGACGGAAGGCATCGAGCTTCTCATAGCCTGCGCTGCTGCTGAGAATTTCCCAGTCACCGTAAAGCTGTTCCTGAATCCGGACCGTCACGGCATCCGCCCTCGCATTGGCAACAACGATTTCATGTTCGGTTGTCGTCACCGTGCCGAGCGAATCCTTGCGACGGTCATAATCGGTCTGGCGACGGATCGCGGTAACATCAAAGGCCTGACCGATATTCAGCCGGACATCCTGATTCTCCGGCGTCCGGTCAATTCGGTCCTCACCAATGAAGACTGGCGTTCCCGTGCTGTCGCGCTGGTACAGGCGCACCGTGCCGCCCGGCAGGGGCTCACCCAGACCGGCTTTCCGGTCATTTACGAACCGGACCTCAATGGCCGCATTGAGCTGCTGCTCGCCGCTTCGCCCGCCGTAATAATGCTGTCCGCCCCGGAACAGATAGGTCCGACCGGACTGCACAGTTGCCGGCGTGAACAGGGCAATCTTGCGGCTTTCGCGCTGGTTGAGGGTCACCGGCGTCTGCAGACGATACAGATGGTAATCACCAAGCCCCTCTCGTACCGGGGCACCACCCGCGGAGTCAGAGACAGCCATCGCCTCGCTTCGCATCAGCATCGGTGCCGCCTTTGGCTGTCGCGTCGGCTGGCGGTTGACCTGTCCGGAAACCAGACTGACACGGGCATATGCAAAATCGACATCTGTCGAGTTCGTCAGCGTCGCCCAGCTTTCCAGCAGCAGCGAGGCACCATCCGGTGCAATCTCGGCAACATAATCTGCCTGCCAGGCCAGATTGTCCGTCAGGTAGGCAAGGTCGAGCACCCGCTCACCTGCCGTTGCGGTCCGGATATCAGCAACCATTGACGGTGCGGAACGCACCCCCGCCGGCAAGGTATCAAAGGCAAGACGCCCTGGAATGCCGGTCTCGATACGGCCATCGATCTGCAGCACCGGACCGCCGGCGATCGACAGCAGCCTTGCCCGACGGTACGTCTCCGCCCCGGTCTGTGGATGGGTTGAGATGACCGTGACATCCTGTCCGACGGCGGCAGCCATAAGGCGGTCCGGCGTCAGGATATCGAAATCAAAAAGCTGCGCCGTCACCGTGGCATTTTCGGCACGCAGGATGGCACTGGCCTGATCCATGGAACGACTGACACCGGTCAGTGCGAGCCGGTTTTCACCGGAAACGAGGGTCACTTTCCGCTGATCCCGGACCATCGCGAAACCACCACCATAGATCACCAGCCCAAGCGACGTACGGGCGTCTGCACCGACCGCAGGTTCGTCTGCCGACTCGGCGATGGAGGTGAGGGTGAGGCAAATTGCCAGAGCCGGAAAAATCGCACGTAACATGGGGGAAATCCTTATCATTCAGCGGCAATTTGCGCGTGTTGTCGGAGCCGTGTAAAGCTTTTACGCATGAACATTTCAGACATACAGCCCGAACAATGGGGCATTATCGTGGCGGGTGGCGCGGTGGCGCTGATCCTTCTGCTGCTGGCCATGATCTTCATCGCGTCGGGCCGTGGCCGAGACGATGTGACATCCCTGCATCAGTCCGTTGACCGGCTGGCACAGGCCGCCGCAATCACGGAAGCCCGCATGGCCAATATCTCGGACATGCAGGCGGCAGGACATGAACGCATGTCACAGCGGTTTCAGGAGCAGGAACGGGCACTTGCCGCCAAGCTGGAGGAACAGCTGCACAAGCTGTCGATCCGGGTCGGTGATACGCTGGAAAAAACCGGCACCAAACAGCAGGAAAGCATGGCCGACCTGCAACGGCGCCTCGCGGTGATCGATGTCGCACAGAAAAACATCACGGAACTGTCCAGTCAGGTCGTCGGTCTGCAGGACATCCTGTCGAACAAACAAAGCCGTGGCGCCTTCGGCGAGACCCAGCTGAATGATCTGGTAAGTGCTGCCCTGCCCCCCTCGGCCTATGAGTTTCAGGTGACCCTGTCGAACCGCACCCGTGCCGATTGCATGCTGAAACTGCCGAACCCGCCGGGCTCGATCTGCATCGATTCCAAGTTTCCGCTGGAAAGCTACAACAACATCCATTCCGTCCAGACGGAAGACGAACGCAAGGTCGCCCGCCGTGCCTTTGGTGCCGACGTGCTGAAGCATGTGAAGGATATCGCCGACAAGTATATCCTGCCGGGCGAAACGGCGGAATCCGCCCTGATGTTCATTCCGTCAGAAGCGGTCTATGCCGAGCTTTATGCCAATCATGAGGGCGTCGTCAGCCAGAGCCACCGGGCACGCGTCTGGATCGTCTCCCCGACGACACTGATGGCGACGCTGAACACGGTCCGCGCCGTACTGAAGGATGCGCAGATGCGTGATCAGGCTGGCCTGATTCAGAAGGAAGTCATCGCCCTGCTGGATGATGTCCGGCGTCTTGATGACCGGGTTGGCAAACTCGACCGTCATTTCGAGCAGTCCCGCCGGGACGTCGAGGATATCCAGAAATCCACCCGTGGCATTTTCCGCCATGCGGAGCGTATCGAAGCCGTCGAAATGGGCGAGGAACCCGGAACCGATGAGCTGGAACCACCGAAACCCGGCCAGATCGCCGACTCATCTGCCAGGGACAGCTGACCTGTCAGCATATCATCCGGGATGACGGCTCATTATCCTTAAGCTAGGCTGGCCGGATGCTGATCCCCGCTGACACTTATCAGGATGCCCGAGACCGGTTCAGGTGGCAGATACCGGCGCGGTTCAACATGGGTGTGGCCGTCGCTGACGCCCATGCAGATGGCGGGGGTGATGCCCTGATCTTTGATGATGGTAACGGCACGGTAAGGCGTTACTCGTTTCTGGAACTTACCCGGCAATCCAGTCGCGCTGCCAACCTGCTGGTGGCCAGCGGTCTGAAGCGGAACGACCGGGTGGGTATTCTGCTCAGCCAGTCGCCGGAAGCCGCCATCGCCCATATCGCCGCCTACAAGGCCGGTGCCATTGCCATGCCGCTGTTTGTCCTGTTCGGACCGGACGCGCTGGAATACCGCCTGAAGGATTCCGGCACCCGGTTCCTGTTCACTGACCGGGCCGGGCTGGAAAAGCTGGACGGCATCCGCGATGCCCTGCCGGACCTGCAGCAGATATTTGTCATCGGTGCCGAAAAGGACGGCGATGGCGGAACCGCCTTCCGCCCCGCTATGGAGCGAGCGAGTGACCGGTTTCAGGCCGTCGATACGGCAGCGGATGACCCCGCCCTGATCATCTATACTTCAGGGACAACCGGCAATCCGAAGGGTGCGTTGCACGCCCACCGCACCCTGCTCGGGCATCTGCCGGGTGTCGAGTTCCCGCAGGATTTCTTCCCGAAACCACGGGATCTGTTCTGGACCCCGGCAGACTGGGCCTGGATCGGCGGACTGCTGGATGTGCTGCTGCCCTCGCTGTTTCATGGCGTCCCCGTGCTGGCACGGCGGATGGGAAAGTTCGATCCGGAAGAAGCCTTTGCCCTGCTGGCACAGCATAATGTCCGCAATGCCTTTCTGCCCCCGACTGCGCTGAAGCTGATGCGACAGGTAAAGGCACCGCAAACCCGGCATGGCTATGCGATGCGCAGTATCGGATCGGGCGGCGAGTCCCTTGGTGAGGAACTGCTGGACTGGGGTCGTACAACCTTCGGCCTGACCATCAACGAATTCTATGGCCAGACAGAATGCAATCTGGTGGTGGGAAACTGTGCCACCCTGATGGAGGCCCGGCCCGGATCAATCGGACGGGCCATTCCGGGCCATGAGGTAGCGATTGTCGATGATACTGGACAGCCGTTACCGAACGGCACTGCCGGACATATTGCCGTATCCCGGCCGGACCCGGTGATGTTTCTGGAATACTGGAACCGGCCGGAGGCAACCGCAGAGAAATTCATCGGTGACTGGCTGATTACCGGCGACACCGGCGTGATGGATGACGAGGGTTATATCTGGTTCCGGGGACGCGCGGATGATGTGATCACCTCATCCGGCTACCGCATTGGCCCGGCGGAGGTTGAGGATTGCCTGATGAAGCATCAGGCAGTCGCACTGGCTGCCGTCATCGGCGTGCCGGATCCGGCACGCACGGAAATCGTCAAGGCCTTCATCGTGACGGCCGGGGGCATCGAGCCGTCAGACAGTCTTGCCGCAGAAATTCAGGCGTTCGTGAAATCGAGACTGGCGGCACATGAATATCCCCGGGCCATCGAGTTCGTCCGCGAACTGCCGATGACGACAACCGGCAAGATCATGCGCCGGACATTGCGGGACAGGGAAGCAGCGGCTCAGAAGCGGTAGGACAGGCTGACGGAACCAAAGATGTCGTCATTGCTCTGGGTTTCAAACTCCCGCGTCCGGTAGACCTGGGTATAGCTCAGCCGCCACTGGTCCCAGCTGACGGCAGCGCCGATCTGCAGATCGCCGACAAGCGGATTTTTCTCAACACTGTGGCTGTTGCCGAAGGTGTTCCCGTCGAGGAATATATTCCGGGCGATGGCCCGTCCTTCGATACCGGCAAACAGGTACCAGCCAAAACTGCCGTCGCTGATAAAGAAACTCGATCCCGGCAGGCTCGGCCGGATGCGTGGTGGTCCGTAGTCTGCCGGCAGATTCTTCCCGAAACGCAGGGTCAGGCCTGCCGCGCCATAGGTGAACACATTGCCCAGTGCGGCACCCGCATGCGGCGTCGCATCCACACCATAACCCGGCAGGAAGGTGCCGAATTCATAGAGGGAGCGCCATTTGCGTTCATAGAACAGTACCAGACCGGGCTCGTTATGAAGCTGATTGTCCCAGCCACTGGGGTCCCGCGTCTTGATAAGATCGTGGACAAATTCCTGCACCTGCGACCCCATGGCAGCCGGGCCGACGACACCGATATCAAGCTGCAGGTTATCGAGGATATGACCGTTATCGGATACCAGTCCGACGCTGCCGTAAAGCCAGCCCGCGTAAGGGCGGTCATTTGGCTGCAGGTTACGGACGGTGATATCGGTCGGTGTATAGAGGTTCTGGCCCAGACCGAACAGAACGCGGAGCTTTCCGTCACTTTCAAAGAACGGGACATGCGAGGCCGGTTCAGAGACCCAGACGGGAACATCGCCCTCGGCCGACAACCAGGTCGCCCTGACACCGTTGGTATAGTTCCGGTCACTGTCACCACCGAACAGGTCGTTCTCGATCTGGATCGAAAAAGTGCTGCCTGTCTTTTTTGTCTCGTCAGCCCAGACAGGCCCCGCGATGATCAGGCCGGCACAGATACCGGCAGCAAGCTTATTCGCGCGGATCAACCGCCTCGACAACAAACCCCTCATCGGAAGGGTAACGCTGCTCAACGATGCTTCGCGCCTCGTCTGCGCTGCAGGCAAAAACACCATGACAGCGTCCGTCAGCCCACTGATCGTCAAAAATCTCATGATGGCGATTGTCCTTAACCAATTCACGCACGACCTGATTGTATATGCGTACTTCAAACGCATACTGACCGTCATTGGTTTCAAAAATATGTTCGAGCGCCATGCCGCTGCTCCCACTTCAGGTTGCCGCGACACGACCATCGCATCGCGATCCGTCTCAGAGCGTCACCTTGCCCAAGTTAAGATTCAGTTACAACAGGAAGTTGGATTCCTGACTGCTGGACCTCGCGTGCGGCCTGCCGCATCATCGCCGCCATAAACGCAGGAGTGTTCAGCATGGCCAAGACAGTCGATTACTATTTCTCGCTCAGTTCCCCGTGGACCTATCTGGGGAGCCTTGAATTTGCCCGTATCTGCGAGGAAACAGCCACGACGGTGAATTTCCGCCCCAGTCACCTGAAGACCGTCTTCGCAGCAACCGGCGGGCTTCCGGTACCGGAACGGGCACCGGAGCGCCAGGCCTATCGTCTGGTCGAACTGGAGCGCTGGGCCGCCTATCGGCAGATGGATCTCAATCTGCACCCTGCGCACTGGCCATTTGACGACACGCTGGCTGTCGGTGCCATGCTCGCCGCGGCAGAAGCCGGCGCTGACCTGCATGCCCCGACCCATGCGATCATGCGTGCGGCCTGGGCCGAAGACCGCGACATGACCAGTCCCGAGCATCTGGCAACCGTGCTGGCCGGACTAGGCCTCGACAGCAAGGTGTTGCTGGCCAGCGCCGCCGACCAGACCGCAACCCGCAAGGTGATCGACGCCAACACGGTCACGGCGATCGCCGCCGGGGTTTTCGGCGCGCCCTCCTATCTGTTTGAGAACGAGCTGTTCTGGGGTCAGGACCGGCTGGAATTCCTCGGGCGCGCGCTGGCCCGCTAACCGGTTACAGTCTGGCCAGCCGTTCGGTCAGCAACCTGTAAAATCCGTCCGCATCAGCTTCCTGCATCACCACGGCATTTGCAGGCAAGCCCGTCCGTCCCCACCAGTCGATGACCGTCTGGCCCATCGTCAGTTCGCTGCCGGTCTCGACCTGAACATTGCATTCCCGGCCACTGAACAGGGCCGGGTTGACGAGATATGCGATAACACAGGGATCATGCAGCGGCGCCCCGGCCAGGCCGCCATACCGATCCGGATCGTTACGGTCATAAAATCCCAGAATATTACCCACTTCACGACCGACATCGCCGCCGATCGCCTTCACGCGGTCAAGCCGTTCAGCCGTCGTGATAACCTTGTGGGTCACATTCAGCCCGAACATGGTGATCCGGGCACCGGATCCGAAAACAACAGCCGCGGCATGCGGGTCGGCATAGATATTGAACTCCGCCACCGGGGTTACATTGCCATCCCGCCAGGCGCCCCCCATCAGTACAATCTCGCGCAGACGCCCGGCGATATCCGGAGCCTGTATGATCGCCTGTGCGACATTCGTCATCGGTCCGGTTATCGCCAGCGTGATATCGCCCTGCGGCCGGGAACGGATGGTCTGCACCAGATAATCCACAGCATGCGCATCACGCAGTTCCATGACCGGATCCGGCAGGGTGCATCCGTCCAGCCCTGTCACACCATGGACCTGTTCAGCCGTCGTCAGTTGCCGGATCATCGGTCGGGGACAGCCTGCAAATACCGGCATATCCGGTCGCCGGGCGAGCTCACATATCCGCCGGGCATTCCTCGCGGTCAGCGAGAGCGGCACGTTACCGGCAACCGTGGTAATCGCGAGCAGATCAATTTCTTCGGGGGATGCCAGCGCCAGCAGAATGGCGACCGCATCATCCTGTCCGGGATCGCAATCGAGAATCACCCGGTGATCAGCTGTCGTCATCGCCCTGCCCTGCCAAACGGTCAAACCAGCAACGCTTTAGCATCAGCGATGCGGCCAACGAACTGAATTTTCGGAAATACGACGATCAGAACAAAGCCAGCGAGCTGTTCAGCGGGCCTTGAGCTTGGCGACTACGGCCTGCAACCCGGCGACCAGTTCCTCACCGGTCTTGCCGCCATCGCCTTCCATGCGTTTGGCAATGACCAGCTTCATGGCGTCAAAGTGCAGGCGAACAATATGCAGGTCGGCCTTGGTCGGTGGCCCCATCGCTTCGATGAAGCGGCAAAGCTGATTACCGATATTGGTCATCATCTGATAACCGAAGCTGCCACCCTGGCCTTTGATATCATGTGAGATCGAGAAAATTTTCTCAAAATGCGGTTCCAGCGGGCCGGAGTCGGCCATGGCCGTGGCAATAGCTGCTTCGAGGTTTTTCAGATCGTTCTGGACCCACTCAAGATAGCTGCCCTGCATCTCGGAAATAACTGACTCCGCACGTTCCAGCGCGGCCAGATCAATGCCTTTTTCACCGGGTGCAACCTGCACCTTGAGTTTGAGCGTATTCGGAGGCGTTATGAACTCCGCCTTCTTACCGCTCTTGTCATCAGCCATTTTTCAAACTCTACGCTGCTTCCCCGCAGACGAGGCAAAACCGATGGCAATGCCACACCGTAATGAATTCCAACCATGTTTGGCAGAGCGACGCAACTATTTTGCCACCCGCCATACCCTGTGCGGGCATCGCGATGCCTGTCTTCGCTATCCGGATCAGACGCCGGTCACAGATAACCCAGCAGCTGCCACCACAGATAATCCAGCGGGATCAGAACAGTGATCGTCACCGCTGCCAGCAACAGATTCGGTAAAATAACCCGTGAGGCTGGCAGACCACCGATCTGCAGGGCAACCACGGTCGGCGGCGAGGTATAGGGCAGCAACATGGTCGAATAACCGATGACCTGAATCATCAGCACGGCAGGCAGGGAGAGCCCGCTGGCCGCCTGCAGCCCTTCTGCCAGAGGTGTCAGGACAGCCGGCGCGCTGGTCACGGTCGTCACCAGCCCGGTAATCATCGACAACAATGTGATTGCGATGAAATTCTTGATATCGGCACCCAGTTCGAGGCCGATCAGATCGATGACAGCACCACCAACCAGTTTGCCGACCCCGCTATCCGCAGCAACTGCGCCGAGGCCCAGAACCGCCGCAACATAAACCAGCGAGGGATAGTTGATTTTCGAACCGAAATCCGGGGCCGGAACCAGATTGACGCCCGGTGCTGCACAGATCAGGCCGGCAGCCAGCGCCACCCAGGCCGGTGAAATATGATGCAGCACATCGGTTGCCCAGAAGCCAAGCGCCAGAGCCAGAATGCCACTCAGGATCCATTCATCCCGGGACAGTGGCCGGGATTTGTCATCGGATTGTACGGGGCGGGAAACATCGTTGAAGAACAACAGTGTCACACCGATAATCAGCAGCGTCTTCAGCGCACCGAGCACCGGGAAATGCAGCAGCAGATAAGGTGCATAAGCGAAGGTAATGCCGTACTGGACCTCTGCTGCGCCGACCAGAACCATGGTCGGAACCGTGGCCGGCAGAATTGCGGTGGCCGGCATGTAGGCTGCCAGTGCCGCAGCGGCGACCATGCCGTTCCGGCCAGCCGAACCCGGCTCAAACCCCAGCCGGTCCGCCAGCGCAAGGACCACAGGCATCATCAGCACCACCCGCCCCATGCTGGACGGCATCAGGAAAGCGAGCGCCAGAGCCCCGAGCACAACGCCGGTGATAATCGCCGGGTAGGATGTTCCGAACAGTCCGAGCAACCCGCCGGCGATACGCCCGCCAAGCCCGGTGTTCTTGATGGCGACACCCACAATCAGCCCGCCAAACACCAGCCAGAATGCCTGACTGGCAAAGCCCGAGAAAACGACTTCCGGACCGGCAATCGACAGCAACATGGCAAACAGGAAAAAGCCGAGGGCGGTCAGATGTTCTGCCACCGCGCCGGTCGCCCACAAACCGATTGTCGCCGTGACAAGTCCCAGCGCCTGAAATACCGCCGGATCAAGTCCAGCCGGTGCCGGACCAACGACCGAATAGGCACCAAATGCGAGGCTGGCGAGACCGATCCATTGCGGCAGAGACATCCTCTTCACAGCAATCCAAGCTCCTTCAGTTCAGTCAGAAGTTCCGTCGGCATGTCGGCAATATCATCACGGCCGCCAATATCGATATCAGCCGGTGCCTCCTCCGCCTTCAGATATCGCCATCCCTGGAATGGCCGGTGCTTGCGCGGCATGACCCGGACAAGTTCGGGGTCGAGCACGATGGCGCAGCGCTTCACCCCTTCATCATCAATCAGTTCCTCCAGATCAAGTATGCGCTGACGGGCCAGCATTACCCCCTTGATGATCCAGTAAATTGACCCGCCGTTCAGCACCTCATCACGCCGTGTCGGCGTGCTGCGGGTCACATGACGCAACTTGCCGGTCTGCTGCAGGCGAAAAGCCTGCCATTCAGCCATGCTTTCAACACTCTCACTGCCGACGCTGAGTTTACGCAAATGGATCGTCATTCCTCTTACCGCTTCTTTATCCAGAGGCTGGTCTCGACCGCACCGTCAGGAAGCGGCAGACCGGCAACGGCACTGGCCCGCACATCCTTCAGCAGCCTGGTCGTCGCATAGCGGCTGGACCAGAGTGTCTCGAAGCCGCCGCCGGTGACCAGCGGCAAGACCGCGAGTTGCTCATTATAGCCCCGCCAGTCCCATTCCGGCGGATAGTCATCCGGCAGGAAGATATCGTGAATATGAACAACAACACCCTCCGGCATGGCCGGAAGCACTCTGTTCAGTAACAGATCCACATCGCTGCCGGGCATCAGCAGATGACTGGAGTCAATGAACAGAAAATCACCGGAGCGAAGCTGGTCGAACCGATTGCCGTCGCATTCCTGTATGGTCATGCGGCAGGGGTCAATTTCCGGCAGGTTTTTGATATCCGCCCGCGGGGACGGATCAATCGAGGTAATCCGGGTCGCAAGCCCGCCGTCGCGAATGGCCCGCACCAGAAAGCGCGTTGAATGACCGGAGCCCACTTCAATGATCCGCTCCGGCTGCAGCCAGCGCACGAACGCATAAGCCACCGCACCATCCAGACGCGGAAACCAGTCCTGCTCCCATCTGGGCTCCGGCGGCTCGGCCCCGGAAAAACTGCTGAAGGTCTCTCGGAACTGTTCAAGGCCGGACAGCACCTCACGAAACTGGTCTTCCGACCGGCGCATCGCCGCAGTGACCACAGGATAGGCTGTGCGGCTGCCCGGCGGGATAATCTGTTCGGCATAACGATAGGGCGTAAACAGCATCTCCCGACGAATGCCGAGCAGCGTTCTCAACCCGGTCATGAAAAGTCGTCTGGTCTGTCGCGGGATCATTCTGATCTGTTATCAGAGGGAAGCACCGGAGACCAGAAAGAGTGTGATATCGGGAGGGCCGTTCACCCTCACGACGTTACGGACTATCCACCGAATGCCTGATTCACCTTGCTTGAGGGTGCCCGGCCCAGTTCAGCGGAGATGAAACGACCTGCTTCGATAACAGCATTGAGATCAACCCCTGTTTCAATTCCGAGACCGGCCAGCATATAGAGCACATCTTCGGTCGCGACGTTACCGGAGGCCCCCTTCGCATAAGGACAGCCCCCCAGACCGGCAACCGAGGAATCAACCGTCGCAATACCGCAGTCCAGTACCGCATACAGATTGGCGAGCGCCTGACCGTAGGTATCGTGAAAATGCGCGGCCAGTTTCTCTATCGGCACGGCCCCGGCGACGGTGCGGACCATTGATGCAGCCCGCACAGGCGTGCCCCGTCCGATGGTGTCACCCAGCGATACCTCATAACAGCCCATATCGTACAGGCGTTTTGCGACTGCCGCCACGGCAGCGGGCTCTATTGGCCCCTCATAAGGGCAATCAAGCACGCAGGAGACATATCCCCGAACCCGGACATTCGCGGCCCCGGCCGCCTCCAGCACCGGCGCAAAGCGGTCCAGGCTCTCGGCGATCGAACAGTTGATGTTCTTCTGCGAAAAGCTTTCCGATGCCGCACCGAACACCGCAACCTCGTCCGCCCCTGCCGCCACCGCCGCCTCAAAACCCTTCATATTGGGGGTCAGCACCGGATAGGATGTACCCGTACGGCGGGCAATACCGGCCATCACCGCTGCATTGTCCGCCATCTGCGGCACCCATTTCGGCGAGACGAAGGCCGTTGCCTCAACGGCCGGCAGCCCTGCCGCTGCCAGCCGGTCGATCAGGGCAATTTTCACCTCTGTCGAGACATTCGTCTTCTCGTTCTGCAGGCCATCGCGGGGACCAACTTCAACGACACGTACCTTCGCTGGCAGGCTCATATCCCGTCTCCGTCTGACAGGGCGAGCAGTACCGCCCCGTCTTCGACCTGATCGCCTGCCGCGAAGAAAATTTCAGCCACGGTTCCGGCTTCCGGTGCGCGGATCGTATGTTCCATCTTCATCGCCTCCATGACCACCAGCGCATCACCTGCACAGACCCGGTCACCGACACCGACCTGCACAGCAATAACCTTGCCCGGCATGGGGGCTGTCAGGCTGCCGGTTGCGATGGCGGAGGCATCATCCGGCCGGGCCGGGTCAACAAGCGTCAGGCGCTCTGCCACACCCCGGACAAACAGTGTCAGGCTGTCACCTGTCGCCGCGACACTGGCCCGCACCTGCCGGCCATCTATCCGTGCAATCAGGGTATCGTCGGCCGCAAGCCTGGCTTCTGCCACGACCAGGCCACTGCCGGTATCGAAGGCATAACCGTCGCGTCCCTGCACGACATGAACAGCCACTTCCTCGCCTCCGGTATCAAACAGCAGATCGAAATGATTGGCGTCATTCATCCGCCAGCCATTTGTCAGATTCCAGGGAGATGCCGGGTCGTTTGAGGTTGCGGCACGCGTTGCAGTGTCCAGCCCCTGTCGGGCCAGAACATACAGCGACGCCAGTACCAGCATCTCGTCCCGGTCCATCTCCGGCGCGGTAAACAGATCCGCTTCGTAGCGTCCGATAAAACCGGTATCCAGATCGGCAGCCATGAATGCCGGATGTGCGGCGATGGCGCGCAGGAAATCCCGATTGGTTTTTAGGCCCACCACTTCCGTGGCATCCAGCGCCTCGCAAAGACGGCGGACAGCGGATGGCCGGTCCCGGTCCCAGACAATGACCTTCGAGATCATCGGGTCGTAATGAACGCTGACCTCGTCTCCCTCCTCAACCCCGCCATCAATGCGGACATGGTCGGAGGCCCGGGGATAGCGCAGATGCTCCAGACGACCGGTCGCAGGCAGAAAGCCCCCGGCAGGATCCTCGGCATAGAGCCGCACCTCGATGGCATGCCCCTTCGGTGCCAGATCAGCCTGCATGAAAGGTAACGGCTCACCACTGGCGACACGCAGCTGCAGTTCAACCAGATCAAGGCCGGAAACCAGTTCGGTAACTGGATGTTCGACCTGCAGCCGGGTGTTCATTTCCATGAAATAGAAGGAGCCATCGGTATCCAGCAGGAATTCCACCGTGCCCGCCCCGACATAACCGATGGCCTTTGCCGCTGCTACCGCTGCTGCCCCGATCTCGTTCCGCAGGGCCTCGTTAACGCCGGGTGCCGGGGCTTCCTCGACCACCTTCTGATGGCGCCGCTGGATCGAGCAATCCCGCTCGAAGATATGAACGCAGTTGCCGTTGCCGTCCGCGAAGATCTGGACTTCGACATGTCGCGGACGCTCCAGCAGGCGTTCTACCAGCACCTTCTCGTCACCGAACGAGGATTTCGCCTCGCGCTGGGCGGCAGCCAGTTCTGCCTCGACATCCTCGGCCCGGTCAACCCGGCGCATGCCCTTGCCGCCGCCGCCTGCTGTTGCCTTGATCAGGACCGGAAAGCCGATCTCCAGCACCGCCTTCGCCAGTGTTGAAATCGACTGGTCATCGCCATGATATCCGGGGACCAGCGGCACACCGGCTTTTTCCATCAGCGCCTTGGCTGCCGACTTCGACCCCATCGCATCAATTGCCGCTGCGGGCGGGCCGACAAAGACGATATCATTCAGGGCACAGGCCCGGGCGAAATCTGCGTTTTCGGACAGGAAGCCATATCCCGGATGGATCGCCTCCGCACCCGTCGCCTTCGCCGCATCAATAACCCGGTCGATCACCAGATAGCTTTCACGGGCCGCCGCAGGGCCGATCAGCACCGCCTCGTCAGCCTGACGGACATGCATCGCCTCCCTGTCCGCTTCGGAATAGACAGCGATGGTACGAAGACCGAGGCGCTTCGCTGTCCGCATGACACGACAGGCGATCTCGCCGCGATTGGCGATCAGGATTGATTTCAGCATCATTCTGTCTCCTGAACCCAGCCGGGTTTACGTTTTTCCAGAAAGGCCGTCACGCCTTCCCGACCCTGAACAGTTGCCCGGATATCGGCGATACCTGCGGCGGTATGGGCCATCAGTTCCTCATCAACCGGCCTGCCCGTAACCGAGCGGATCAGGGGTTTGGAAGCGGACATTGCGTCCGGGCTGTTCTTCAGCATCCGGCCAATCAGCTTCTCGCCGGCTTCGCTCAGGCCATCATGAGGCACCACCTCATGCACCAGCCCGATCCGTTTTGCCTCAGCCGCGTCGAACACATCGGCGGACAGGAAATAGCGCCGCGCATTCCGTTCCCCGATGGCTGCCACCACATAGGGCGAGATCGTTGCCGGGATCAGCCCGAGCTTGACCTCGGAAATCGCAAAGCTCGCCTGATCGCTGGCGAGGACAATATCGCAGCAGGACACCAGCCCCACCGCCCCCGCATAGGCCGGGCCGTTAATCAGTCCGATGACAGGCCGGGGAAATTCATTCAGCCGTCGCAGCAGCCGGGCCAGTTCCATGGCGTCGGCCAGATTCTCCTCACGGCTGTAGCCCGCCATCCGCCGCATCCAGTTCAGGTCAGCGCCTGCCGAGAATGCCTTGCCGGCTCCGGTCAGCACCAGCAGGCGCAGATCCTCGCGGGCAGCCAGATCATCCAGCGTCGCATTTAGTGTCGCAATCAGCCGGTCGTCAAAGGCGTTGCGCACGTCCGGACGGTTCAGTGTCAGCCGGGCAATACCGTTGCTGACCTCAAGCAGAATGTTATCGGTCATGTTCTGCGCCCCCCTACATCCGGAACACGCCGAAGCGTGTCTGTTCAATCGGGGCATTCAGCGAAGCGGAGATACCGAGACCCAGCACCATCCGGGTATCCGCCGGATCAATGATGCCATCATCCCACAACCGGGCGGAGGCGTAATAGGGATGGGCCTGTTCCTCGAACTGGTCGAGCACAGGTTGTCTGAACGCGGCTTCATCTTCCGCGCTCCAGCTTTCACCACGCTTCTCCATCGCATCGCGCTTGACGGTGGCCAGAACACCGGCGGCCTGTGCACCGCCCATGACGCTGATCCGGGCATTGGGCCACATCCAGAGGAACCGGGGGCTGTAGGCGCGACCGCACATGCCATAGTTCCCCGCACCGAAAGAACCGCCAATGATGACCGTGAATTTCGGGACTTTTGCTGTCGCCACTGCCGTCACCATCTTCGCCCCGTCCTTGGCGATGCCCCCGGACTCGTATTTCGAACCGACCATGAAGCCGGTGATGTTCTGCAGAAAGACCAGCGGGATGCCCCGCTGTGCACAAAGTTCGATGAAATGCGCACCTTTCAGGGCGCTTTCCGAGAACAGGATGCCGTTATTGGCGACGATACCGACGGGATAACCAAAGATATGGGCAAACCCGCAGATCAGAGTGGTGCCATAGAGCTGCTTGAACTCGTCAAATTCCGAGCCGTCAACGATGCGGGCAATGATCTCCCGCACATCGAACGGTTTTCTGGGGTCGGCAGAGACCACGCCATAGACTTCCTCGGGTGCATAGGCTGGCTCGATGCTTTCCCGCACCGCCAGTGCCGGCTGCTTGACCCGGTTCAGGTTACTGACAATCCGCCGTGCCGTTGCCAGTGCATCGGCGTCATTCTGCGCCATATGATCGGTCACACCGGAGGTGCGGGAATGAACATCGGCACCGCCAAGATCCTCTGCCGTCACCACCTCACCGGTCGCCGCCTTGACCAGTGGCGGGCCACCCAGAAAGATTGTCCCCTGATTACGCACGATCACGCTTTCATCAGACATCGCCGGAACATAGGCCCCGCCTGCTGTACAGGAGCCCATCACCACGGCAATCTGCGGGATACCCTTCGCGCTCATATTGGCCTGATTATAGAAAATACGGCCGAAATGATCGCGGTCCGGAAAAACCTCATCCTGCATCGGCAGGTTGGCCCCGCCAGAATCCACCAGATAGATACAGGGCAGATTGTTCTGCTCGGCAATCTCCTGCGCCCGCAGATGTTTCTTCACGGTCATCGGATAGTAGGTGCCGCCCTTCACTGTCGCATCATTGGCAACGATGACACATTCCGTGCCCGACACGCGCCCGACCCCGGTCAGAATACCGGCTGCGGGAATTTCACCGCCATACATGCCATGCGCGGCAAGCTGCGACAGTTCGAGAAACGGCGACCCCGGATCCAGCAACTGACGTACCCGGTCACGTGGCAGCAACTTGCCCCGCCCGACATGGCGTTGCCGTGATCGTTCACCGCCCCCCAGCTTGACCCGGCCGACTTCCGCCTGCAGGTCTGCAACTGTGGCTTTCAACGCGTCTGAATTCGCCTGGAACTCCGCCGAACGCGGGTTAAGGGCCGACCTGATTTTCGTCATATGTGTTTTCTTTCAAAAACAGAATTCATGTGTCCTGCAACTGATAAGGCGAAGCCATCACCTCCATGTCATCCCGGCGATCGCCGGGACCCAGCCGTTAAACAGTACCAGACTGTAGCTGATTCCCGTCTTTCGACAGGATGACACGGGGTTTCAAACCATCACCAACCGCCACTTTGCAGCCATTTCTTGACCATCCAGATACGGTCAGAACCCCAGAAGCGTTCGCCATCGACGATGATCATCGGAGAGCCGAAGACCTGTTTTTCCACCGCCGCCTCGACATTGAGACGCAGCTTGTCCTTGATCTCCGGCTGCTGAATTGCTTTCAGCAAGGCGGCACCATCGATCCCCACTGTTTCCGCGACAGCGGCAACCTCATCGGGTTTGCCGATCTGGATGCCCTGACCGAAATAGGTATCGAAACAGGCCTGTGCGAATGACTTCGCCTGTGCCGGATCCGTCTCATCCAGCCAGTAGAAGGCACGTGCAGCCGCAATCGTCGCAATCGGAAACGGATCAGGCATGGTCCAGGGAAGGTGCTGAAACCGTGCCAGCCGTTCCCAGTCCGCCCGGGAATAGTCGCCTTTCATCGGCACTTCGACCAGCGGCGGCATGCCGGTAATCTTGAAAACCGCCCCCAGCAGGAATGGCCGCCAGACTGTCTCCCGGTCATGGCGGGCACCGATATCGTCGATCTTGGCCTGTGCGAAATAGGCGTATGGGCTGGGAAAATCGAACCAGAATTCAATCGGATCGGCCATGCCTTAGTCTCCTGCAATTGCGCGGCCGATCACCAGCCGCTGAATGTCTGACGTTCCCTCATAGATCTGGCATACCCGGACATCACGATAGATACGCTCCACCGGATAGTCGTTCAGATAGCCATATCCGCCATGAGTCTGGATTGCATCCGAACAGACCCGTTCCGCCATCTCCGATGCAAACAGCTTCGCCATCGACGCTTCCTTGAGGCAGGGCCGTCCCGCGTCTCTCAGGCAGGCCGCATGCAACACCATCTGCCGGGCGGCCTCGATCTGTGTGGCCATATCCGCAAGGCGAAAATTCACCGCCTGATGTTCAATGATCGGTTTGCCGAAGCTGGTTCGGTCCTTCGCATAGGCCAGTGCCGCCTCATAGGCCGCCTGCGCCATACCAACCGATTGTGCGGCGATCCCGATCCGCCCGCCCTCCAGGTTGGAGAGTGCGATGCGATAGCCCTCGCCCTCCTGTCCCAGCATCAGGTCCGCTTCCAGTTGCAGATCCTCAAAGACTATCTGGCAGGTCTCGGAGGCTTTCTGGCCGAGCTTCTTCTCGGTGGAGGCAACAATATATCCTGCCCGGTCCGTCGGCACGATGAAGGCACTGATCCCCTTCTTGCCCGCCGCCGGGTCGGTTACCGCAAAGGCAATGCAGATATCGGCCCGGGAGCCGGAGGAAATGAACTGTTTGGTGCCGTTGAGCACCCAGCCATTCCCGGACCGTACCGCCCTTGTACGGATGGCCGAGGCGTCAGAACCTGTATGCGGTTCGGTCAGCGCAAAGGCCGCCAGCATCTCACCCCGGGCCAGCGGCCTCAGGAAACGCTGTTTCTGGTCATCCGTGCCATATTTCAGCACCGGCATACAGCCAACGGAATTATGAACACTCATGATGGTCGAGCAGGAGCCGTCACCGGCGGCAATTTCCGCCAGCGCCATGGCATAGGCGACGTGATCGGTTTCCACCCCGCCCCATTCCTCCGGCACCAGCATGCCCATGAAGCCGAGCGTCCCCATCTCGCGGATGGCATCCTCCGGAAAGACCGCCTCCCGGTCCCAGGCCGCCGCATTGGGTGCCAGCTTCTCCCGGGCAAAGGCCCGCGCCGTCTCCCGGATCATCTCCTGCGTTTCACTAAGCAGCATGAGATTCTCCGCTGATGTCCGCCGGATTTGACACAGATGAACACAGATCGGTACAGATGGCTGTGCAATCTGACAAAGCCAGTGCCACAAACCAGAGCCGTAACCAGATTCTTGCACGGCAAAGCCGTGCGGAAATATCCCGAAAACTCCGTCCCGGCAGTGGTGGCAGGGTCGGCCAAGACAGGCTCGGCCATCTGTGTCGATCTGTGTTCATCTGTGTCAGCAAAAATACCATCAGATAACAACCCTCTGATACTGAAGCCGGGGACAGCCAAAATTCATCAGCAGTCCAACACCCAGCCCTGTGGCCCTCAGGTAGTTCAGTACCTGCCCGACATGCGATCTGGTCAGGGTATCGATTGCCTTGATTTCAACAATCACCCGACCGGCAACAATGATATCAGCATAATACTGCCCCACAGACTGCCCCTTGTAAGACACCACAAGCGGCACTTCAGATCGCGTATCGATGCGGCGCTGCTGAAGTTCCAGAAGCAAGGCGTTATGGTAAACTCTCTCCAGAAAGCCGGCACCCAGGTGATTTGACACTTCAAAGGCTGCGCCCAGTATCTTCCCGGTCAATTCAGCCTCCCGATAAACTGTCTCCGACATATCTGGGTCTCTCCGCCTGCAAGTGACGCAGAGGTTATGCAGAGGTCAGGTCGGATTCCGGTCATGCCCCTCCGGCGCAGGGGGCGTTGTGAGCGCCGGTTTGTTGACACAGATGAACACAGATCGACACAGATGGCTGTGCAATATGTCTGATTTTTTACCAATGAGGGGACCACTGCCTTTCCGGTAAATTCCCGCACGGCTGTGCCGTGCAACAGCTTCACCGTATAACGTCCCGCACTGATCCCCACCCGACACGCCGCAGACCTGTGCCGGCCTGTCTGATTCTTTGCCAGTGGAGGGACCTCCGCTTTTCCGGCAAATTCCCGCACGGCTGTGCCGTGCGGGAATCTGGCTACGGCTCTGCTGTGTGGCACTGGCTTTGTCAGACTGCACGACCATCTGTGTCGATCTGTGTTCATCTGTGTCACAAAGTTCTGCATCAAATTCTGGTCATGACCAGCCGGCGCAATGCCGGTCCGGAGTGAGGTCGCCTGCTGTGCTGGTATCTCCGTCAGACATGGGGAAACGTTGCTTGAAGGTGAAGGCCTGTGCCGTCGGACCGCTGGCTTCCAGCAGCGCCAGGCGGGCCAGTCCCTGCTGTGCTGTTGGCCGGGTACCGGCCGGGATCCACCAGAGGCACTGATAGGCGCCCTCCGGCCGGGCAAACCATTCACGCCGGCGGGCCATCACCTTGCTGTGCGCCGTCTTGTAGACGTAATCGAACAGGGCCTCCGGCGTCTCCCAGACCGACATGTTGATGATGAACTGCGGATCATCGGTCAGCAGGATATCCGTGGCATTGCCGCTGTCCGACTGCAGCCGCCAGACAAAGCCCGGCGAGGTTTCCGCCAGCGCATTGATTTCATCCAGCTGGTTCATGAAGTCAGCAATACCCGGATGGTCGGTCGGATAGAGCGTATGCCCGACATTGATCTGGGCGAGATGATATCCGGTCATGCCCTGCACTCCCTACCAGTCGATCGGTGATCCGTCGTAATTGAAGAAGCCACCGGTTTCGGACGGCTTCACACCGGCGACCACGCCCCGCATCCCGCGGGCCGATGTCGCGGCATCAATGTCCGCAGATGCTCCGCCCATATCCGTCTGCACCCAGCCCGGATGCATAACGATTGAGGTCACGCCCTGCCCGGCCAGAGATTTGGCAATGATGCTCATCGCCATGTTCACCGCTGTCTTCGAAGTCCTGTAAATCATCTCGCCACTGCCGTTCGAGGCAATCGAGCCCATCCGGCTGGAAACCGTCGCGACTTTCTTCTGATTGCTGGCAGTCACGTTAGCGGCGAAGGCCTCCACAAGCCGGACCGGGGCATAAAGGTTGGTTTCCATAACCTCGCGCATGGCATCGAAGTCGGTCGACCCGAACTGCCAGCCGCGCGGTCCGTAGATCCCTGCATTATTGAACAGGACATCCACCGGCACGCCCGACAGCTTAGCCGCAAGCGCCTTTACGGAAGCATCGCTGGTCACATCAAGCTGCTCGACCTGCACACCCTCAACAGCTTTCAGGTCATCGGCACTTGCCGGATTCCGGCAGCAGCCGATGACGTTCCAGCCATCTTCCCGGTATTGTCTGGTGAGTTCCAGACCAATCCCGCGATTGGCCCCGCTGATAAGTACTGTCGGCATTCGATATTCTCCCGTTAAACTCTGCCCTCTGGGGCTTTCTCTGTGGTCAGCTGATCCGCTCAACAGCTATGGCTGTGGCTTCACCACCACCGATACAAAGGCTGGCCATGCCTTTTTTCAAATCATGTTTCTCCATCGCCGCCAGCAGGGTCACCAGAATGCGGGCACCGGACGCACCGATAGGATGACCCAGCGCACAGGCACCGCCATGGATATTGACCTTGTCATGGGGCAGATCGAGATCGCGCATGGCCGCCATTGTCACCACGGCGAAAGCCTCGTTGATTTCATAGAGATCGACATCTCTCGCAGTCCAGCCAATCCGCTCCAGCAGCTTGTGCATGGCACCAACCGGGGCCGTGGTGAACCAGGCAGGCTCCTGCGCGTGGCTGGCATGTCCCCGGATGATCGCCAGCGGCTTGCGGCCCCGCTTTTCCGCCTCGGACAGACGCATCAGCACCAGTGCCGCCCCACCATCGGAGATCGAGCTGGAATTGGCGGCGGTCACGGACCCGTCTTTGGCGAAGGCCGGACGCAGGGTCGGGATTTTATCGATGTTCGCATTGAACGGCTGTTCATCGCTGTCGACAACCTTATCACCCTTCCGCCCGCTGACGGTAAAGGGCGTGATCTCGCCCTTGAAGCTGCCATCTTCCGTGGCCTTCCGGGCACGGTTCAGTGAGGTAATTGCAAACGCGTCCTGGGCGTCACGTGTGAACTGGTAATGCCGGGCTGTATCCTCGGCAAAGGTTCCCATCAGACGACCGGTGTCATAGGCATCCTCCAGCCCGTCGAGGAACATGTGATCCTTCACCTCGCCATGCCCCATCCTCAGGCCCCCGCGGGCTTTCGGGAGAAGGTAAGGCGCGTTCGACATGCTCTCCATACCGCCAGCGATCATGATGTCATTCACTCCTGCGGCAATCGCGTCATGAGCCAGCATGGCGGCCTTCATGCCGGAGCCACACATCTTGTTCACGGTCGTCGCCGGTTTGTCCCAGCCCAGTCCTGCATGATGCCCCGCCTGTCGTGCCGGTGCCTGACCGAGGCCCGCCGGCAGAACCACGCCCATGATGTTTTCATCAACATCATCCGGCGACAGCCCGGCGCGCGCCAGTGCCGCCTTGATTGCCGCGCCACCCAGTTGCGGTGCCGTTGCCGCAGAGAGGCTGCCCTGAAAGCCCCCCATCGGGGTCCGTGCAGCCCCGGTGATGACGATGGGATCTGATTTACTCATCACTGTTTCTCCTCAATCGGGGACCCGTCTTTGCGCAACATATGTTCACCCTCCGCATCCCGGACAAACAGCATGTCAGCGTCCGGATACTCAACCCTGTCGACAGGCGAACGATAGCCAATTTCAATGTAGTACAGATCATTATTACCAGTATTTATCAACTGATGACCGTTCTGTTCCCCCGCCGGAAAGCCCGCCATCATCCCCGCTCTCAGAACCGTCTCACCTTCATCGGTCTTCAGGGTTGCCTCGCCTTCAAGGATGACAATGAACTCATCCTCGCAGGCATGCCAGTGCCGATGAGCAGATGCTGCCCCCGGCCGCAATCTCGTCGCATTCGCACCGAACTGGGTCAGACCGAACAGGTCGCCAACGGCAACACGCTCCCGTCCGGCAACGGCCTTGTCGTAAGGTGGCGGATAGTCGGTGCCGGTGTCACCCGGCAGGCTGCGCGGATCCAAGGGGGCATGTTTCATGATCTCGTCTCCCGTCAGGCGGTTTCGCTGAACAGTTCGCGCCCGATCAGCATCCGGCGGATTTCACTGGTGCCCGCGCCAATCTCGTAGAGCTTCGCATCGCGCAGCAGACGCCCCGTGGCATAGTCGTTGATATATCCATTACCACCAAGGCACTGGATCGCCTCCAGCGCCATCCAGGTGGCTTTCTCTGCCGCATAGAGAATGGCCCCTGCGGCGTCTTTACGTGTTGTCTCACCCCGGTCACAGGCTTTGGCGACGGTATAAACATAGGCCTTCGCCGCATTCATGGTGGTATACATGTCGGCCAGCTTGCCCTGCATCAGCTGGAATTCACCGATCGGTTTCCCGAACTGTTTCCGCTCGTGAATATAGGGCAGCACGATATCCATGCAGGCCTGCATGATGCCAACCGGGCCGGCAGCAAGAACCGCCCGCTCGTAATCCAGCCCGCTCATCAGCACATTGACGCCACGCCCGACCTCTCCCAGCACGTTCTCTGCCGGTACCTCGCAATCCTGAAAAACCAGCTCGCAGGTGTTGGAGCCGCGCATCCCCAGCTTGTCGAGCTTCTGTGCAGTCGAGAACCCTGTGAAACCCTTTTCAATCAGAAAGGCAGTGATGCCGCGTGGTCCGGCCTCCGGGTCCGTCTTTGCATAGACCACCAGCGTATCTGCATCCGGGCCGTTGGTGATCCACATCTTGTTGCCATTGAGGATGTAGCGCTCCCCTTTCTTCTCGGCCCGAAGCTTCATCGATACGACATCTGATCCGGCTCCCGGCTCGCTCATCGCCAGGGCACCGACATTTTCGCCCGATATCAGCTTCGGCAGGTAACGCTGCTTCTGCGCCGCACTGCCGTTCCGGTAGATCTGGTTCACGCAGAGATTTGAATGCGCACCGTAGGACAGGCCGACAGAGGCCGATGCCCGGCTGATCTCTTCCATCGCTATGCAATGTTCCAGATAGCCCATTTCAGAGCCGCCATATTCCTCTGATACGGTGATACCGAGCAGACCGAGCTCGCCGAACTTGCGCCAGAGCTGGTTGGGGAATTCGTTGTCGCGGTCGACGCTTTCCGCCAGCGGGGCAATTTCATCTGCTGCAAAGCCGGCTACGCTGTCGCGCAGCATGTCGGCGGTTTCACCGAGATCGAAGTTCAGTGACGGGAAACTGTTGGAAATCATGGAAGTTCTCTCCTCACGCCGGCTGGTCCGGCCTGTCATGCAGGCACATCAGTGTCTGCTGCATTATCGCACAGAGCGTCTCATTGTTGTCAGTAGCGACGAACACTTCACCGGCGCAGATTGTCAGGTTGCGGCCCGGACGCACCACCCGCCCGCGGGCAATCAGCGCATCACCTTCAGCCGGTGCAACCAGATTGATCTTGAATTCAACTGTCACAACACTGGAATTCTCCGGGAACAGCGTATACCCGGCATAACCGCCAGCGCTATCGGCAATTGTCGAGGTTACCCCGGCATGGAAGAAGCCATGCTGCTGGGTCAGGTCCTGCCGCCAGGGCAGGCGGATTTCGACAAAGCCCGGCTCCACGACGGGGACAGAGGCTCCCATCAGTCCCATCACACCCTGCCGGGCGAAGCTCTCCCTCACCCGTTCGGCATAACCGGAAATTTTCGGTGTGAACTCAGCCATCTGCCGTTCCGCAGATCGCATCATGCTCCGCCACCAGTGCTGTCATCCGGGCCCGCACAGCATCCGGGATGGCCATGCTCTGCCGGGTCGAAGAATTGATGAAACAGGCGATATTCCGGATCTGCGCCGAAACCGCACCGGTGCCGGAATTTCGCATCTCATGACTGAAGGTGACGGTCTTGTTCGACAGGCGCTCGACCCGGCTGGTCACGGCAATGATATCGCCTGCGACCAGCTCCGCCTTGTAGCGAATATCCTGCTGCAGGGCCGCCATGTTGTAGTCGTCTTCCCGCAGGGTCTTCGCGGTCACTCCGAACAGGGCAAACAGGTTCCAGGTCGCCTCGTCGAACTTGCCGATATAATGCTGCACGTTCATGTGCCCCATATGGTCGTGATGCCAGGGGTAAATGGCACCCCGATGGCAGACCGGAAGTCCTTCGGCATGAATAACCGGCGCAGTGATATCAGTGGTCACGGCCTATCCTAATGTCAGTGAAAGCTGGGTTTTCTTCTCATCCTGTTTTGTCTTGAGCCGCGTCAGGCGCTCGGAACAATCAACCTCGATCCGCTCGAGCTCACTGAGAATTACCGCTATATCCCGGCGCTGCTGCTCCAGATGATCGCGTCGCTCCGCAATCTTCTCCAGAAAATGCTGCAGCTGGCCAAGCTCACCGCCATCCATGTCATAAAGATCAAGGATCTCGCGGATTTCCTGAATCGAAAATCCCAGCCGCTTGCCGCGCATGATCAGCCTCAGCCGCGTCCGGTCACGCTGGCTGTAGACCCGGCGCTGCCCGGCCCGTTCCGGCGAAATCAGCCCCGCGTCTTCATAGAACCGGACTGTCCGGTTGGTGACACCGAACTCCGCCGCCAGATCAGCAATGGTGAACTGCTCTTTCATAGGCAGCAAGATGCAACAACTTAACGTTTACGTAAAGTGTAATTTCAGATCAGAAAAAAGGCAGCCGGCATCTGGTCCCGGCTGCCTCAGACAAACGAACAGATGTCTTACTTGCCTTCCGCGACCTTGCGATAGTGCTGTGCCATTTTCGCATAATGCGCCGCCGTCTGCGGCAATGTATGATTTTCCTCATCTGTCAGCTGACGCCAGTATTTCGCCGGGCTGCCGGACCAGAGTTCCCCCTTCTTCACCCGTTTGTTCGGGGTCAGCAAAGCACCGGCAGCGACCATACCGCCACCTTCGACAACGGCACCATCCATGACAGTAGCCCCCATCCCGACAAAGGCATGCGATTCCAGGGTGCAGGCATGAATGATGGCCATATGTCCGATCGTCACATCGTCACCGATGACGGTCCCTGCCCGGCCCCGGCTGACATGAACAATCGTGCCGTCCTGAATGTTGGCGCGGGCGCCGATACGGATGCTCGCCACATCCCCCCGAACGACAACGTTGTACCAGATATTCGCTTCCGGTCCGATCTCGACATCACCGATGATGACGGCGTTCTGTGCGATGAAGGCATCATCAGCAATCTTCGGCAGGATATCGTTATAGGGCAGAATAAGGCCGCTCATGGGTATTTCTCCGTTGATAAAAGGCCACCCCCAGCCCTAAAGCAGGCTCGGGAGAGGTCGGGTATTGTCTGAAGCTTAAGGGAACAGCGGCTGCTGATCGAGGCCCAGTGTCTCCGGCAGGCCCAGCATGACATTCATGTTCTGGATCGCCTGACCCGATGCGCCCTTCACCAGATTGTCCAGCGCACTGATGATGATCGCCCGGCCCTTCACACGGTCTGCGACGACACCAATCAGCGTGTAGTTCGATCCCCGGACGTGACGGGTCGCCGGAACCTCGCCTTCCGGCAGGATGCCGACAAAGGGCTCATCCGCATAGCGCGCCGTCAGGGTGGCATGCAGATCACTGGCGCTGACACCCGGCTTCAGGGTGACATAGATGGTCGACAGAATACCGCGGTTCATCGGCATCAGATGCGGCGTGAAGGTAACGGTAATCGGCTCACCGGCGGCTTCGGTCAGTTCCTGGTCGATCTCGACCGCATGGCGGTGCTTGGCCACACCATAGGCATGAATGCCTTCCGACACTTCCGAATACAGTGTTCCTTCCTTCGGGGCACGGCCGGCACCGGTGACACCCGACTTCGCATCAATGATGATCGTGTCGCGCTCAATCTGGTCCGCGATCAGCAGAGGGATCAGCGGCAGTTCGGCACCGGTGGTATAACAGCCGGGGTTAGCCACCAGGCGCGCGCCATGAATAGCCTCACGCTTGATCTCCGTCAGACCGTAGACTGCATCCTTCTGCAGGTCCGGCGCCAGGTGTTCGTGACCATACCAGATTGCATAGGTTTCAAGACTGGTGAACCGGAAATCTGCAGACAGATCGACAATCCGGACATGATCCGGCAAACCCGCGATAATTTCCTGAGTGGTGCCATGCGGCAATCCGCAAAAGACGAAATCAACCTCCGACCAGTCGACATCCCCGACCTTGTCGAGTTCCGGCAGATCAAGTTGTCCGAGATGCGGATAGACTTCACGAAAGGGCACGCCGGCCTTGCGATCGGCCGTCATAGCCACAATTCGCCCGCCTGTGTGCCGGCTCAGCAGACGCACAAGTTCCGCTCCCGTATATCCACTGGCTCCAAGAATCGCGATCCGTGTCGGCTCCGCAGTCATCATCTCACTCCTGATAAATGTGGCCTCTTGATATAACCCAATGCCCTGTCGCCCAAGGGAAAAATTGTCCGGGCCTAATCAGCGGGCCATAAATTCAATGCTCTATGATCATCAGGCCTTCGTCGGAAGATGGAAGTTCGAAATAGCTGCTGAACAATTCAAAGTCTGCTTCTGTCGGTGCAAACGGATGCTCGCCAGAGGCATTGCGAATTTTCAGCCGGCGTTTGCACTCATCATCGCTGGTCTCGATCAGGTGGAGGACATGACCGACACCTGCCGCTTGCGAAAGACTGATCAGACCCGCGCGCTGACGCCGGGTGTTGCCCGGAAAATCCAAAACAACAGACATTCCCGAACGAAGCATCTCAACCAGCATCGGAAACAGAACCTTCCGAAGTCTGCCAGCCCTGTCGGCATAGTCCTCGATGGTTCTTATTTCACCCGGCCAGAGAAGGTTGTTCCAGTTGTCTTCATTCACCAGAACCGCGCCCTCGTCAGCGGCAATACTGGCAGCGAGAGTCGACTTTCCAGCGGCCATCTTGCCGCAAAACAAGTGTAGAGTTGGCTGCGTCATTTCAGCGGTTTAAGAAATTCACACCACGATGTCATCCGTAATCCCGGACAACATCCCTATCCTCTCCGCCAGATCCGGATCAGTCAAAAAAAACCCCCGCACCAGAGATGCGGGGGCTGATCAGGTTTGACCCGATTGCTATTTCGACAGCTTCGCCGTCTCCCGCAATCCGAGATAGAGGCCGACGCACATCACCAGCAGAACGATGGTGAACGGAAAGCCTGTTGATACGGCCATTGCCTGCAGGGCCGTCAGGGCTCCGGCCCCGCCAACCAGCAGCAGGGTCGCGGCAACAACACCTTCAAAGGTGCACCAGAACACACGCTGTGAAACCGGTGCATCCGTCTTGCCGCCTGCCGTGATGGTATCGATCACCAGTGAACCGGAGTCTGACGAGGTGACAAAGAACACCAGCACCAGAACGATCCCCAGAAACGAGGTGAACATGGCAAAGGGCAGAGGCTTCAGCATCTCGAACAGCTTCAGTTCAAGTGCAGCCGCCTTTACCGGAGCTGCTGCATCGGCAACCACCTGCGCAATGGCAGTACCGCCGAATGCTCCCATCCAGACAATGCTGACCAGCGTCGGGATGACGATGACGCAGAACATGAATTCCCGCACCGTGCGACCCCGGGAAACCCGGGCAATGAACATGCCGACAAACGGTGACCAGGAAATCCACCAGGCCCAGTAAAATGCCGTCCAGCCCTGTGAGAAGTTGGCATCTTCACGGCCAAACGGCATCGACAGCGGCACGATTTCCTTCACATAGGCAAGCCCGCCGGAGAAGATCGTATCGAAGATCACCGCCGTCGGACCGACAACTATGATGAACAGCAGCAACAATGCGGCCAGGCCAATATTCACCTCGGACAGTATCTTGACACCACCGTCAAGACCACGGAGGACCGAGATCAGTGCAAGCGCCGTGATCGCCGCAATCAGGATGACCTTCGCCCCGTTGCCCGTCCCCCAGCCAAACAGATAGCTCAGACCGGCAAGGGCCTGTTCTGTGCCAAAGCCAAGGCTTGTCGCCAGACCAAACAGGGTCGCGAAGACAGCAAGGATGTCAATCATATGACCCCACCAGCCCCAGATCCTGTCGCCAAGCAGCGGATAAAAAGCGGAACGCAGCGTCAGCGGCAATCCACGGTTATAGGTAAAGAATGCCAGCGACAGCGCCAGAACCGCATAGATCGCCCAGGGGTGAAGTGCCCAGTGGAAGATCGTCGCCGCCATGCCCAGATTACGGGCTGCCTCGATATCACCTGCTGCGGCACCCAGCGGCGCCCAGTCCGTTCGTGCACCACCTTCTGACGCAACCCCGCCCATGGAGGACGCGAAATGCGACATCGGCTCGGAAACGCCGAAGAACATCAGGCCAATCCCCATGCCGGCTGCGAACAGCATCGCAAACCAGCCGAGATAACTGTAATCCGGCGTCGCATCCTCACCACCAAGGCGGATCTTGCCGAGCGGCGAGATCATCAGGAAAATGCTGAACAGCACAAATATGTTGGCTGACGCCAGGAAGAACCAGTCAAAGTTCGATGTCAGGAACGGTCGTAACCAGCCGAAGAAGTCTGTCGCCTCGGCCTGAAAAGCCAGCGTGATGAAAACGAAAGCAATGATCGACAATCCTGAAATCAGGAAAACCGGATTATGAATATCGAGCCCGAAAGGCGTGATATTCTGCTGTCCTGTTTCAAATTCCGTATCAATAGGATGCGGGACATCCTCGGTCACAGGTTCAGTGGAATCGCTCATTTCATCCCCCATTTGTTATGATTTATTCCAGTGAGTCGCTGATTTCTATCATCATTTCCACCAATACCAAAACCCTGTTCCCCGCTTCTTTTGTTCATTTCGCGACATCCGGCAGGCCTGTTCGCCTGAAAAAGGCAGGCTGCATGGGTGGCGACCGACGGCAGGTAACATACAAGAATTATCCTCCGGAACAGATAGGCCGCGACCCAGAGAGCAGAACCGGACAGAAGCAACGTCATCGGCCAGGGTATTCAGTCCCTCACTGCAATCAGGAACAATGCCTTCGTTCTTCCGGGCTGCCAGCTATGTTCAATACGAAACCCGGCGGCACTGATTTCCTGTTCCAGTGTGGCCGGCGTGAAGAAAGCAACATACGGCACCAGGCCAAAGATCCTTGCAACCGGCAGAACCGGTTTCAGCCAGGACATCGGACCACTGAGACAGGGCGTCGACGTGATGAACCTGCCACCCGGCTTGAGCAAAGCGTGGACCTTTGTGATGGCGGCCTGACGGTCGGCAAGCAGATGCAGAATACTATGCCCCATTACCAGATCCCAGGTCTGGCCATCTGCGTCGAAGGTTTCAACACCGTCCTGCCGGAATGACAGATTTTCAATCCCCGCTTCTGCCGCTTTCGCACGGGCGATATCGAGCATCCCGCCGGAGATATCGATGGCCGTGATTTGCCGGACAAAAGGTGCATGCAGAATTGCGGTTGAACCTGTGCCGCATCCGAACTCCAGCACATCCATCTCCGGCGTCAGATGTTCCCGGGTAACAGCAAGCTTGCGGTCATACGACGCCTGATCCGATATCCGGCTACGGGCATAACGCGGGGCAATACGGTCCCAGAAGGCACTGTCTGCTGTCATCGGTCACTTCCTCGCTTGCGATGGCACCATCACCACGCTCTTGCTGGTGTGGGTTCTATACATACATTATCGCAGAATAAATTGCCTAAATATAACCAGTACATATACATATTTGCATGAACTGGACATCCATCGCCTTCGACTGGAATCAGGTACGTGCCTTTCTTGTGACCGCCGAAGAAGGCTCGTTTTCGGCGGCAGCCCGGGCATTGCGTCTGTCACAACCGACACTGGGTCGGCAGGTCGCCGCGCTTGAACAGAAACTCGGCGTTACCCTGTTCGAGCGACCGGGGCGAAAACTGCTTCTCACATCATCAGGGCTGGAGCTTTTGCAACATGTCCGGGCGATGGGCGAGGCAGCTGGCCGGATATCGCTGACGGCATCCGGACAATCACAGTCCATTGCCGGACATGTCTGTATCACGACGACTGATGGTGTTTCGATGTATCTGCTGCCGGAAGCCCTGAGACGGTTACGGCGGGAGGCGCCGGGCATCAGTATCGAGATTGTGGCCTCGAATGATGTCCATGACCTGCGCCGTCGCGAGGCTGATATCGCCATCCGTCATGGTCGCCCCGAACAGCCGGACCTGATTGCACGGTTTCTGCGCAACATCCCGATGCGGCTCTATGCGACCCCGGAATTTCTGGATCAGATCGGCAGACCAAAGGCGACGGACGACCTCTCGGATGTCGTCTTCATCGGCTTTGAAAAATCAGACCGTTTTACCGAATGGCTGAACGATATCGGCCTGTCTCTGACTGCCGAGAACTTCATGCTGATGTCAAAAAACAGTGCCGTCATCGGGGAACTGGTTCGTAAAGGTCTCGGCATTGGTATCATGGCAGAGGAAGTCGCCAGCCACTTCGGCGATCTGGAATGCGCCTTCCCGGAGCTGGAGGCTGTCATGGTGCCCATGTGGCTGGTCACCCACCGGGAACTCCGCACCAGCCCGCGTATTCGCAAAGTCTACGATATCCTTGCCGAGACACTGGCATAGTTCCCGAAAGATTATCGGCCAGCGTGACCTGTAGCTTTACTGAGAGGCGACAGGCTGGCGCTTGCCGGCCCGTTTGTCTTTGCTCTGGTACGCCCGGCGCTGTCTGGTGATCTCGTACAGGACAATGCCCGATGTTGTTCCGAGATTCAGGCTTTCGATCATCCCGAACATCGGAATATTCACACAGAGTTCGCTCTGGTCGACGACCAGATCGCTGATACCCCGGGATTCATTGCCAAACCAAACGGCCAGCTTTGTATATCCCGTGTAATCAGCTTCATGCAGAATGACATTCTGCCTGCCCTTCCGGTGCGGTGACGTGACGATGGATGTGAAACGGTTCTTCTCCAGATGCGCCAGACACGCCTCCGAGCTGTCAAACCGCTTTACGAAACTCCACTTGATGGCCGAAACAGACTTTTTCGACAGCTCTGTGTGCAATCGCATATCCTGCCAGTCCGCCGGCAGAATCCGGTGCTGATCGACGATATAGGCTTTTTCGACCCCCAGTGCATTCACGTTGCGGATCACAGCCCCGATATTGCGGACGTCACCGGGGTTTTCCAGTACAGCAATCAGGTTTCTGCACCGCCCGGGCTTCACCCGGTCAGCGCGTTGTCGGGCCTGGCTTCTGACTGTGGAAGGCTGCACTGATTCCATCGGAGATTGCCTCCTGATGCTTCATAATGAACGCGGTTTCTCTCCGCCTCCTGTTATGGAGAGACCAGAAGCATTTTTGGCTGAAGCATCCGCGGAACAGTTATTCTGTATCCCATTCACGGCCCAGAACGAGATAGACCGACCAGTATTTCAGCAGATAGGTCCCGGACTCAGGCTGAATGATCATGCCCGAGAACGGGCCATCGCAATCAAATCCGATCTCCGTCACCGCGTAGCCTGACTCCGGTGTCTTTTGCAGCCCCGTCTCGGACCAGGAGCCTCCGGCAGACCCGAAGCTGTCCCGGTCATTTCTCAGAATTCGGCGTACTGACGAGGATATATGACACAGCACGCTGTCCGGAAGAACCACATGGTCGCCGTGAACGGTCAGGAAGTATCCGGTAAATTCTCGCGCCTCCTGCTCCTCTCCCGAGGAATACACCCCGGCTGCCGCGAAATCCTTGACCTCGTATATTCCGGAGAGGGTGTCCGAACCGGAATTGACAATCGTATCAGCCCGACACTGCCCTGACATCAGCAGCCCCAGAACAATGAGGATGAAAAAACGGACTCCGGGAGGAATTATTCGGTCGGACATATGACGGGCTATGGCTGAATACGCAGCAGATTTAACCGCAAGCTAACGGAGACGGCCACAGCGATCAATATTACACCGCCATTCAGTCGGCTTTACCACGAGACCGTCCGCACCATCATCCCGGGATGATGGTGCGGACAAGTATCTACCCGACAACCATGTCACCCCGGGTCCCGATCAGGAAGACCACCGCAAAGCCGTTCCAGCCAGCCGTACACTCAGTCGTTACGGCCTTCCAGCGCGGCCAGCACTTCGTCGGTGACCTGTTCGGTCGTAGCTTTTCCGCCAAGATCGCGCGTCAGTACCTTGCCGTCGGCGGTGACACGCTCGACAGCGGTCATCAGGGCTGTTGCCGCAGCTTTCTCGCCCAGATGATCAAGCATCATCGCGGCCGACCAGAACGCGCCGATCGGATTGGCGATGCCCTTGCCCATGATATCGAAGGCGGATCCGTGGATCGGCTCGAACATCGAGGGGGCATCCCGTTCCGGACGCAGATTGCCGGTCGGTGCAATTCCCATGGAGCCGGTCAGTGCCGCCGCCAGATCAGACAGCACGTCGGCGTGCAGGTTGGTTGCAACAACCGTATCAATTGACCGGGGATCGAGAACCATCCGCGTTGTCATGGCATCGACCAGCATCTTGTCGGTTTCCACATCCGGGAAGTCCTGCCGGACTTCCTCAAACACCTGATCCCAGAACACCATGCCATGACGCTGGGCGTTCGACTTTGTCACCAGGGTCAGCTTCTTGCGCGGGCGCGACCGGGCGAGTTCCAGCGCAAACCGCTGAATCCTCTCGACACCGGTCCGCGTGAACACAGAGACATCCATGCCGACTTCTTCCGGCAGTCCGGTATGAACCCGCCCGCCGACACCGGCATATTCGCCTTCGGAATTCTCCCGCACGATCACCCAGTCGATATCTTCCGGCTTTGCATCCCGCAGTGGCCCCCGGATCCCCGGCAGCAGACGCGACGGACGAACGTTGGCGTACTGGTCAAACGGCTGACAGATGGCCAGGCGCAGACCCCATAACGAGATATGGTCCGGCACCCGCGGATCACCGGCAGACCCGAAATAGATCGCATCAAACGGACGCAGCGTCGCCAGCCCGTCTGCCGGCATCATCTTTCCGGTTTCAAGATAATAGTCGGTCCCCCAGGGGAATTCCTCAACTTGCAGATCAAAGCCCCCGTCACGCTCAGCCACGGCATGAAGAACACGGGTGCCGGCGCGGATGACCTCACCGCCGATACCATCGCCGGGAACGGCGGCTATACGATACTCGCGCATTGAAAGCTCCTGATGTGGACGGGTCGGTTTGCGGCCCGGAATTTTAAACCTGAACAAACATAGACAATTACATTCAGTTTGATAATTTCAAAAATCTCATTTCATTGTTGCGTACAAATCAACAGTCATGGAAAGCGACCTCGCCTTCTTCGCCCTCCTCGCCCGGCGGGAGAGCTTTACCAGCACCGGGCAGGAGCTCGGGCTGTCCGCCTCCGCAGTCAGCCGCCGTCTGGCGCGGCTTGAAGACCGGCTTGGCGTCAGGCTGCTCAACCGGACAACGCGGCGGGTCAGCCTGACCAGCGAGGGCGAAACCTATCTTCGCGAGGCATCGCGTATTCTCGGCGATATCGAGTCACTCGAACAAAAGGTCGCAGGGGCCCGGGAAACGCCGAAGGGCCTGTTGCGGATCAACTCGACACTTCGCTTTGGCCGTACCCGCATTGCCCCGGCGGTCGCCGGCTACAGACAGCTCTATCCGGATGTCGAGGTTCAGCTGATTCTGACCGACACCCCGCTGAACCTGGTCAGCGAGGGCATTGATGTCGGCATTCGTTTCGGCGCGCCACCGGACAGCCGGATGGTGATGCGCCTGCTGGCCCGCAACCGGCGCTATCTTTGTGCGGCGCCTGCCTACCTGCAACGTCATGGCACCCCGGCAGCGCTCGGTGATCTGCAGAAACACAACTGTATTGTACTTCGTCAGGATCATGGTGCCTATGACCTCTGGCGGTTTGACGACCAGAATGGCGAGATGCAGACCGCAAGAGTAACCGGCAATCTCAGCACCAACGACGGTGAAGTGGCCCTGGACTGGGTACTGGGCGGCCACGGCATCATGCTGCGCTCGGAATGGGACATCGCCCGACATGTGCGTGAGGGGCGCCTCAGCATCGTCCTTCCCGACTTCCGGCAGACCGCACATATTTCCGCCACCTACCCCGAACGCAACAACCTCTCCGCCCGCGTCCGTACATTCATCGACCACCTTGCCAAAAACCTGGGGGCATCCGGAACAGAGCTGAGGCTGATGGATCAGGCCCGGGACCCTTTTTCAATCTGACCACATCGATGGTAACGGCCCCGGGGTTTGCACATAGCAGCCTTTATCTTTGCATGGATCATTGCCGCCAAAGCCCGGCGACTGTTGTCTGTTATCAGGACGCTTCCTATCTGTTTCATGAATAGAGTATAAGGAATGCCACACCGATGATCAGAAGAGATTTTCTGAAAACTGCTGCTGCAACCGCATCGCTGCCGCTGTGGGCAACACCTGCCCTCAGCGCCGGACCGGCAACGTTTCTGACCCGCCCGGTCCCGGCGACGGGGGAACTGGTTCCGGCAGTCGGCATGGGAACATGGATCACCTTCAATGTCGGCAGCAGCGAGGCATTGCGCCGGTCACGGCTGGACGTGCTGAAAACCTTCTTTGAAATGGGCGGCGGTCTGGTCGACAGCTCTCCGATGTACGGGACGGCACAGGATGTGCTGGGCTGGTGTCTCGAACGCCTGCCGGAAAAGACATCCCGGAATCTGATATCTGCGACAAAAATCTGGACTCCCGCAGGCGGTTCCGGACCAGAGCAGATCGCCGAAGCCAAGTCGCTCTGGCATCGGAACCGGATCGACGTGATGCAGGTCCACAATCTGGTCGACTGGGAAGATCACCTGATCGCCATCCGAGAAGCCCGCGAGCAGGGTCTGGTCCGCTATACCGGCATCACCACCTCGCACCAGTCGCGGCATCCGGAAATGGCTGAAATCATGCGCACCGAGCCACTGAATTTCATCCAGTTGACCTACAATATCGAGGACCGGAAAGCAGAGCAGCGCCTTCTGCCAATGGCGGCAGAGCGGGGTATCGGAGTGATTGTGAACCGGCCATTCCAGCGCGGTGCACTGATCCGCAGACTGGAAGGCAAGCCCCTGCCGGCCTGGGCGGCAGAATTCGGAATTCAGAACTGGCCCCAGTTCATCCTGAAATTCATCATTTCTCATCCGGCTGTTACCTGTGCAATACCGGCGACATCACAGGTTGAACATATGCGGGAGAACATGACCGCGATGCAGGGCCCGCTGCCGGACCCTGCCACACGCCAGAAAATGATCAGCTACGTTGCTTCGCTGTGAACCTGTCATCCGGCCTGCCCTATGACGCAGAGGTCTATGCCGTCCTGATGAGCGGCTACAACGAACAGTGGCTGCCGGTCACTCTGCTTTTCTCCGCCGCAGGAGCAGTGCTGATCCTGCTGGCGGCAGCCCGATGTGATACGGGCCGCCGGTCCGTACAGCTATCCGGGATCGCCATTGCCGCAGGTGCCGGGTGGGCGGGCCTGATGCATCAGTGGCAGCTGATGGCGCCCCTCAATTTCATGGCCCCGGTCTATGCCGGCCTGTGGGGAGTGTTTGTGCTCTGGGTGGTCGTGCGCTGGGTCATTGCTGTCCCCGCAGCCGTTCCGCCCGACCGGCGATACAGAATATTCGGTCTGATGATAATGACCGTCGGTCTGATCGGCTATCCGGCGCTGCAATGGATGTCAGGCATTCCGGTGTCCGGGCTGGATTATGCCGGGACCGCCCCGAATGCCACGGCCCTTTTCGCCACAGGTGCCGTACTGGCATTTACGGGAAGCATGCGGCCTGACCTGCTGATCATTCCGGTCCTGTGGTCAGCCGTTGCCGGATTGCATGCCTGGCTGCTCGGTCAGCCTGCGGACTACCTTCTGCCTGCTGTGACACTGACAGCCGTCGCCGGCCTGCTGCATGTCCGCAGGCTGGCCAAAGGCTGAAACACAACTGCCCCCGGCCGGCTAAACCGGGAAACAGTTCGTTCGGTCACAGGCTTCAACAGCAACGTCAGAAAACGTCATTACCGCTATCACTCTCGCCGCCACCGTCCTATGGTGGCTTTAATCAGTACAGACCCTAATCAGGAATATGACCATGACAGTTGAACATGTAGATTCTGGCGAAATTCTGAGCCAGTCGGTTATCTGCGGAGATGTCGTCTATGTCTGCGGACTGACGGCGACCGACCGCTCGCTGGATATTGCCGGCCAGACGGCAGAAGTCCTCACCAAGATTGATGATCGTCTGGCGAAATGCGGCAGCGACAAATCGAAAATACTGATGGCAACAATCTACCTCACCAGCATTGATCTGAAGTCCGGAATGAATGAAGTCTGGAAATCCTGGCTGGGTGATCTCAAACGACCTGCACGGGCCTGTGTCGGCGGGATCGAACTGACACCCGGTGTGCTCGTCGAGATCGTGGTGTCAGCCGCACGCTAGACACCGGGCACCGGCTGATATCAGCCGGTTCAGAAAATCACTTCGACGAAGCCCGGAGAGGCATCAGGGCTCTCCGGGCTTCAGTCTGATTGTCACTCGGGGCTGAAAATCAGAACGGCGCATCGCCTTCTATCGTCACGCGATGCATCCGGCGGCGATGCCCCTGATAGTCACCAACCGCCTGATGCAACGTGCACCGGTTATCCCACAGGGCGAGAGAGCCGGGCTGCCACCTGAAACGGCAGACAAACTCGGTCTTGATGCAGTGATCAAATAGAAAATTCAGGATTGGCTCGCTTTCCGCATCGGTCCAGCCGTCAAACCGTTCCGTATGGGATTTGTTGACATATAGTGCCTTCTCGCCGGTTTCGGGATGGGTGCGCACAACCGGGTGAATTGCCTCTATGACATCGGATTTCGTGTCATAGGATTCCTTCATCCCGCTCAAGGCCTTCATCTTTGCGGCCCGCCCGCCGGAGCGTTTCTGCGCCGATGTGTTGACGGCGCGCAGACTGCCAAGTGTTTCCTTCATGCCATCAGACAGGGCTTCATAGGCTGCCGTCATATTCACAAACATCGTGTCGCCACCATAGGCTGGCGTTTCCAGAGCATAGAGACATGTGCCCAAAAACGGCTCCGGCATATAGGTCGTGTCTGAATGCCAGTTGCTGCCGAAATTCACCGTATCGGTTTCCGTCGTCAGAAGTTCGATAACCTCCGGAAAACCCTCGATATGTTTCAAAAACGGGTAAATGCCCGGCTTGCCGAAATGACTGGAGAACGCCAGCTGATCTGCCGGGGTCAATGTCTGGTCGCGGAAGAAAATCACCTTGTGCTTCAGAAACGCTTTCCGGACTTCCTCATGCACGCTGTTGCTCAGGGAACCCGAGAGATCTGCACCGAAAATTTCCGCGCCGATCGCACCCGTGAGCGGGCGAATTTCAATCTGATCCGCAGTCGTGGTCATGTCGTCTTCTCCGTTGTTTTCCGATTATTTCTTGCTGCCGGCTGAATCCGGAATTGAGGCCATTGGCCGGAAGCAACGCGGCTTTGCGTCAGAGCCAGACTGGCGAACCAGAACCCAGTGCGGGGGCCGGTTTGTCCCAGTAGGGCGGCGTCGCTTCCATTTTGATAACCGGTCCCAGATGGCGCAGGGGGCCATAGCCGGTATCCGTGCTGATCATCATGGCGTTCAGTTCGTCGTCGCTCACATCCATATTCGAATCTGTAAATTCGGCCTTTCCCTGCCGGTAGATATACATCGCGGACTGACAAAGTGAGACCCGGACATGGTACGAGCCGCCCTCCCGGGCACGCCGGGCAAGGGCCAGCAGGACGCCAAGCGCCCCGTTATAGCCGGTGGTGTAATCGCAAGCGGCTGCCGGCAGCAACTTCGGGCGGCCGTCTTCACCATTTTCCAGACATATTCCGGTCGCTGCCTGGGCCACCTGTTCCCAGCCGGCGCGATCAGACAGGGGACCCCCGGCACCATAGCAATCGATGGAAAGATATATGATGCCGGGCCGTTTTTCCGCCAGATCCGCCGGGCTCAGACCAAACCGGTCCATAATCCCCGGCCGGTAACCCTGACTGAAAACGTCGGCGTTCTTGATCAGGCGGTCGAGCGTCGCACGCTCTTCGGCGTTATTGAAATCCAGAAAACAGCTCCGCTTGCCGTGACTGGTATCGATGACATGCTCCTGCACCTGTGGCAGATGCTCTGCTGTCACCATCAGAACGTCAGCGCCGTTCTCGGCCAGTGTCCGGGCCGCAATCGGGCCGGCCAATATCCGCGTCAGGTCCAGCACCCTGATCCCGTCGAGCGGGCGCCCACCGGATGCGAACGGTATGGGGTCACTTTCGCCGATCTTCTCGATTTCGATCACGGGCTTTTGCGCCAGCCCTGCGCCATGCGGGTGCGCCATCCATTCTGCATTGGAACGGACGATCGAGCCGCAGGCCCGGGCCCCGGCGATGGCGTCATCCAGATCCTGCGCATCCCATTTTGCCATCGCCTTTGCAACCGCCCCGGGATCTGCCTCACAACCGAGCACGCCAAGCACCCGCTTTTGTAAATGCGGCAGGTTAAAGTGTGACAGAAACCAGCGACCGTCCCTGCATTGCCATGGCGCGGTCATGGAACGTGCATGTTCGCGACTTGGTGTCATGGGTGACCGTGCCCAGCCACCATCGGCAGCAGGCTTTTCAAGGTAGGTGCCACTGCGCATGGCCGCTGCGGCCTGACGGACATCAATTGCCACTTTCTGACGCGCGCCGGTCTTGAGTTCCAGAATATCGGTCACAGCGACACCCACACCGGCCAGAACGCCGGCCGCTGCCTCACCCAGCCTGAAACGTGCAGGGATCACCGGATCCGAGCCTGAGATCGTCACCTCCCCCTCCTCCGGCAATCCAAGACCACGGACTTGCATCAGTTCTTCAAAGGCAGGTGTCATGCTCATTCCTTCACTCTTGCAGAAGCTTCCGGATTCCGCAGACCAGAATGGCAGTGCGCCACTGTTTGCAGAATGTCTCTGCATCTGTCTGCCATCGCATCACCGAACCGTCTACCCCGCAGCAGCTAAAAACAGATTCAGCTCTCATAAATCATCCGACCGGTGAGCTGCAGACGAGGTGAGAAAAATCAGAACAAATCAGTTTCACGTCAAAATTTATGAAAATATCGCACCTGTTTTAGGGATCAAACCGTGACAGAATCAATAAAATAAAACCATAATATTTGTCGTATCAGCAGGCATTACATGACGTCAAAAAACGTTTTTAGGCCGTAAACTCATAAACGGGATTCCCAATTTATCGAGGATGTGATTCAAACTCCAAAAGGAGTTTTCGATGTCCCGATATGACCTGACTGATTTCGAGTGGTCGGCGATAGAGCCGATCCTTCCCCGGAAATCGCGCGGCGTTCCCCGGGTTGATGACCGCCGTGTTCTCAACGGTATCTTCTGGGTTCTCCGCAGCGGCGCACCTTGGGCCGATCTTCCAGGGCGCGATGGCCCGCCGACGACCTGCTCCAAGCGCTTCCGCCGCTGGACGAAGGCCGG
>JAVJTE010000013.1:0-91931 GCA_040219025.1 Rhodospirillales bacterium
GCCCCGGAACAGCTTTCGGGGACCATTCAGAATGACATTCTGAAAGAGTTCATGGTGCGCAACACCTATATCTATCCGCCCGAATCCTCGATGCGGATCATCTCTGATATCTTCTCCTACACCGCCGAGCGGATGCCGAAATTCAATTCGATCTCGATCTCCGGCTATCACATGCAGGAAGCCGGGGCGACGGCGGATCTGGAACTCGCCTACACACTGGCTGACGGTGTTGAATATGTCCGCGCCGGAATGGCGGCCGGGCTGAGTGTCGACGCCTTCGCGCCGCGCCTGTCGTTCTTCTGGGCGATAGGCATGAATTACTTCATGGAAGTGGCGAAGATGCGGGCCGCCCGCCTGCTCTGGGCACGTCTGATGAAGCAGTTCGACCCGCAGAACCAGCGGTCGCTGTCGCTGCGCACCCATTGCCAGACCTCCGGCTGGAGCCTGACCGCACAGGATGTCTTCAACAATGTGACGCGGACCTGCGTTGAGGCATTCGCCGCCGTGCATGGTCATACCCAGTCGCTGCATACCAACGCGCTGGATGAAGCACTGGCCCTGCCGACGGATTTCAGCGCCCGGATTGCCCGCAACACCCAGCTGTTCATCCAGCAGGAAACCGGCTCCTGTCGGCTGATCGACCCCTGGGGCGGCAGTTATTATGTCGAGCGCCTGACACATGATCTGGCGCAGCGTGCCTGGGCACATATTCAGGAAGTTGAGGAACAGGGCGGCATGGCCAAGGCCATCGAAGCCGGTATTCCGAAGATGCGGATTGAGGAAGCGGCTGCCCGGACGCAGGCGCGGATTGATTCCGGCCGCCAGACAGTCGTTGGCGTCAATCGCTATAAATCCGGCCAGAAGGATAATGTGCAGGTTCTCAAGGTCGACAATTCCTCGGTCCGCCGCCGGCAGATAGCGCAGCTCGAGCAGTTACGGGCGGAACGTGACCAGTCCGCCTGTGATGCGTCGCTGGCGGCGCTGACCGACGCAGCAAAGTCCGGCAGCGGCAACCTGCTGGCGCTGGCTGTTGATGCGGCCCGTAAACGGGCAACGGTTGGTGAGATCACCACCGCGATGGAGGTTGTATATGGTCGCCATGTTGCGGAAATCCGGTCGATCACAGGTGTTTATGGAGCGGAAATGGGACGGGACTCAACTGCGGCGCAGGATGCCCGGCGCTATATCGATGCTTTCGCCGCCGAAGAAGGCCGGCGCCCCCGTATCCTGCTGGCCAAGATGGGTCAGGACGGCCATGACCGCGGCCAGAAGGTGATTGCCACGGGGTTTGCCGATCTGGGCTTTGATGTCGATATCGGCCCGCTGTTCCAGACCCCGGACGAAGCCGCCCGTCAGGCGGTGGAAAATGACGTGCATATGGTCGGGGCCAGCTCGCTGGCTGCCGGTCACCTGACCCTGGTGCCGGAATTGCGTCAGGCGCTGGATGCGCTGGGGCGTCAGGATATTGCTATCGTTGTCGGCGGTGTCATTCCGCCGCAGGATTATGACGAGCTCTACGAGGCCGGTGCGCTGGCAATCTTCCCGCCGGGGACAAATATCGCCGAGGCTGCGGTCGAGTTGCTGAAAGCGATCAGCAGCACGGCCGATGACGAGCCACAGGTTGCCTGACCGGCAGGAAAACCAGTGACGTTGTCGACCCACCCTGTCCGCCCCCGGCGGCAAAAACTCTCGACCGATGACTATATCGACGGCGTGTTGAACGGCGACAGGATGGTCCTGGCCCGCGCCATCACGCTGGTCGAAAGCCGCAATACCGAACACCGGGAACAGGCATCCGCCCTGCTGAAAGGCGTCTCTGCTGCCGGCGGCAAGGCGCACCGGGTTGGCATAACCGGTGTGCCGGGGGTCGGCAAAAGCACCTTCATCGATACGCTGGGCAGCAATCTGACCGGTTCCGGACACAAGGTGGCGGTGCTGGCGGTGGACCCGACCAGTTCCCGTACCGGCGGCAGCATTCTGGGGGACAAGACCCGGATGGCCCGGCTGTCAGTTGACCCCGATGCCTTTATTCGCCCCTCACCGTCTGCCGGGACACTGGGGGGCGTGACCCGCCGGACGCGGGAGACCATGTTGCTCTGTGAAGCCGCCGGGTTTGACATCGTGCTGGTTGAGACGGTGGGTGTCGGCCAGTCAGAAATCGCAGTCTCCGACATGGTTGATTTCTTTCTCGTCCTGATGATTGCCGGTGCAGGCGACGAGTTGCAGGGCATCAAGAAGGGGGTGCTGGAAGTCGCCGACATGATCGCCATCAACAAGGCGGATGGTGACAATGAACGCCGTGCCCGTCGCGCTGCCGGTGACTACCGCAGCGCCCTGAACATCATGACGCCGCAGAATGCCGACTGGCGCCCGCCGGTTGTTACCTGCAGTGCGCTGGCAAATACAGGTGTGGAAGATCTCTGGGGCCGGATCGTCGAACACCAGACGGTGATGACCGAAAACGGTGCCCTGCCCGCCCGCCGCCAGCAGCAGAACCTGCGCTGGATGTGGGATGTCATTGAAGACCGGTTGATGGAACGTTTCCGGACCAATGAAGATGTCTCCGGTCAGATGGCTGACATCGAGCCGCTGGTCAAAGACGGCAGCCTGCCCGCCGGTGTCGCCGCTGACCAACTGATCAGCCTGCTGTTCCCGGACCGGTAGCTGGCAGGCTGTGTCGCCAATCCGCTGATCAGGCGGCCATGACCTGGAAAGCCATCAGCCAGCCATAGGCGAAGACGGTCATCATCAGGGTAAAGCCGGCGGCGACGGAAATCGCGCTCAGCAGCATTTCGGAACGATTGATCATTTGCATCTCAACTCTCCCTCGTTGGTGTCGGGAGGTTATAGCGAATCGGAAATCATATGTAAAGAACAAAACATGAACATTTATTTTATCATTATAAAACAATAAGTTGATCCGTTATGGAAAATAAGGTTTCAGATCGCTGGCCAGTGTGAGCGGATTGAAGGGTTTGGGGATAATGCCGTCCGGTTGCAGCTTTTCGAGGTCTTGCCGGGCCTCCCGCGTCGCCCCTGTCAGAAACAGAAACTTCAGTCCCGGCGGAGCGATAGCGCGCATCCGGGTCAGCAGTTCGGATCCCGGCATGTCCGGCAAATGCAGATCCAGAAGCGCAATGTCAGCACGGCGGATGTCGTCTGTCATTGTCAGGGCCTCTGCCCCGGTTGCGGAAAAGATGACCTCAAACCCGCCAATATCGGCAAGGGCTATCGCGAGCAACGCCCGGATTTCCGGATCGTCATCTGCGACAAATACGACTCCCGCCATGATGATGTTCCCGTTGCCTGTTGTGTTCCCGGAGAGTCTGAACACCCCCTCGTTATTGATGCGTGGATTTCGTTACGCAATATGCGCATGATGTTGGTTATGGAAAGACGTGCAAACATCCTTTGCGTTGGTGAACGCAGTGCTGAAATGGAACGACTGGCGATTACGATTGCCGGTGAACGTGACGGTGTGTTTTTTGTGACCTCGGAACGGGCCGGCCTCGGGGTTGTTGCCGAGAACCGGCCGGACATGGTTATCGTTGCCGAATATCTTCGGCAAGGGAACCGGGACAGTTTCACCCGGTTGCTGAATAACGGTGATGGTGTCGCCCCGACACCGGTGGCCTGGCTCTGCAATCCGGCCGATGCCGATGCCTATATCAACGCGACGAACGCAGGCGCAGATGAAGTTTTCTTTGGTGACGAAGAAGATGTCATGCTGCTGGCCAGAACCCGGCCGCTGATCCGGATGTCGATGCTCTATGAGGAGATGTGGCGACGTTTGAGCATTGCCCGGCGGTTCGGTCTGGAGCCTGAAACGGTCGTAACGTCATCGGCCCCGGAAGCCGATGAACCAAAGCTGTTGCTGCTGGAAACCGGGGATGCCGGGGGCTTTGGCGGTGATCTTGCCGAAGACGGTCTGACATGCCGGGTTGATGACCTTGTTGCGGCGGAGCAGGAACTTGTCTCCGGTGCCTACGACGCCCTGCTGTTTGATGCGACGGACGAAACCCCGGACTGGCTCGATTTCTGCGCCCGGATCAGGAATAATCCGCGGCTGTTTCATCTGCCGGTGGTTGCGGCCACAAATGGCGAGAAACAGTTTGATCTGGCCCTCTATGGTGCGGGTGTCACTCAGGTGGTCTTCAAGTACGGAGATATGGAGGTCTGGCGCTTTTTATCGGCCAAGCGTGCCCGGAACTTTGCTCTCGGGCAACGACTCAACCGGTCGCTCCGTCAGACGATGCATGACGAAACCGTTGACCCGCTGACCTGGACCTACAGCCCGGCGTTTCTGTCAGACCATTTGATGGCCGCAGTGGGTACCGCACGGGCGATGCGCCATCCGGTTTCCATCATCCGGGTGAAAATTGCCAACTATCCGGAGATGGCGGCAGAGTTCTCTCTGCCGTCATTATATCATATGATACAACAGGTTGCGCAATGGATCACCCGCCTGCTGCGGACCGAAGACTTGGTTGCGCGGGATCTGGATGACAGCTTCACGATCGTGCTGCCCAATACGCCACAACACGAGGCCGAGATTGTGAAGGACCGTGTTCTGGGCGTTCTCGTGAATACGGATCTGGCAGTTTATGATGTTTATCGCCCGGTAGCGGTAGACCTGATTGCAGGCATTGCCCATATGGAATTGTCAGACAGTGCGGAAGCCATGATGGAGCGCGCCGCACCGAAGTGAATAATAGTTCAAACAGGATGTTCTCATGAAGCTGGATATTGTTGTCGATACGATCTGCCCCTGGTGCTTTATCGGAAAGCGCCGCCTTGAGGAGGCGATGGAAGGTCTGGCCGGTGAGGCCGTTGAAATTCGCTGCCGTCCGTTTGTGCGCACTCCGGACTTGCCGGATGGCGGTATCGACCGGCAAACCTATCTGTCGACCAAGTTTGGCGGGGAACACCGGGCTGAGCGGGTCTATGACAGCATCCGCCGGGCAGGACAGGGTAACGGTATCGATTTCGCCTTTGACCGGATTCAGCGCACACCGAATTCGGTGGATTCACATCGTCTGATCCGGTTTGCGGAACGGCATGCAAGCCCGGATGCCTGTGAGGCAATGGTTGAGCAGTTGTTCGAGGCCTATTTTCTGGAAGGCCGCGATATCGGTGATCTGGCTGTGCTGACAGAAATCGGTGTTGCGGCCGGTCTCGACCGGGAAGCCCTGTCAGCCTATCTTGCCAGCGATGAAGACCGTGCGGAAATTTACCGTGAAAATGCCGAGGCGCACCGTCTTGGCGTGACCGGCGTCCCCTGTTTTATCCTTGATGACAAATACGCCATCGCCGGCGCGCAGGAGGCAGAGGTCCTTCGCCGCATGTTCCAGACTGCGGCCGAAGGTGCACTTTCGGCGCAAAGCGGCAGCGCCTAGCCCTCGGCGATCACCGCGAGATCTCGGACCAGCCGGCTGACCCCGGCAATACGGTCCTGCTGGCGGTCCCAGGCCCGGCGAATAACCAGCTTGTGATCCGGGCGGACCTTTGCGGCACCGGTTTCCTTTGCGATGAAGGCAACCAGCCCGCCGGGATTGTCGAACCGGTTGTTCCGGAAGGTGATAACGGCTCCCTTCGGCCCGGCATCGATCTTCTCGATATTTGCCTGTTTGCAGGTGCGCTTGATCGACAGCACCTTCAGCAGGTTTTCGACTTCATCCGGCAGTTTCCCGAACCGGTCAATCAGTTCCGCGGCGAAGCTCTCTGACTCCATCTCGTCCGACAGCGTTGCCATCCGGCGATAGAGGCTGAGCCTCAGGCCGAGGTCCTGAACATAGCTTTCGGGAATAAGAATCGGCGTGCTGATATTGATCGCTGGTGACCATTCACGGCTGTCGGTTTCGTCATCCGTATCGCCGTCCTTGATGGCGGCGACGGCCTCCTCCAGCATCTGCTGATAAAGCTCGATCCCGACTTCCTTGATATGGCCGGACTGTTCTTCACCCAGCAGGTTCCCGGCACCACGGATATCAAGATCGTGGCTGGCCAGGCTGAAACCCGCGCCAAGACTGTCGAGGGTCTGCATCACCTGCAGGCGGCGCTCCGCAGTCGGTGTGATCTTGTGATCGTTGGGGATGGTGAGATAGGCGTAGGCCCGCAGTTTCGAGCGCCCTACCCGGCCCCGCAGCTGGTACAGCTGTGCCAGGCCCAGCATGTCGGCCCGGTGAATCACCATCGTGTTGACGTTCGGCAGATCCAGCCCGCTTTCGATGATGTTGGTGGCGACCAGCACATCAAACTTGCCGTCGGCAAAGGCATGCATGACATCTTCCAGCTCCTTGCCGGACATCTGGCCATGGGCGATGGCGAGGCGGATGTCGGGCACCAGCTTGCGCAGACGCCCGACCAGCCGGTCCATGTCTCCGATGCGCGGACAGACATAGAATACCTGGCCACCGCGATGCAGTTCGCGCTGCAATGCCTCGCGCACGATCACCGGGTCATAGGGCAGAATAAAGGTCCGGACCGCCAGCCGGTCGACAGGCGGCGTCGCGATGACACTCAGTTCCCGCACGCCGGTCAGGGCAAGCTGCAGCGTGCGCGGGATCGGTGTTGCGGTCAGTGTCAGTACATGAACGTCGGCCTTCAGCTGTTTCAGCCGCTCCTTGTGGGCGACGCCGAAATGCTGCTCCTCATCGACGACCAGCAGGCCAAGACTGGCGAAGGCGGTGTTCTTTGACAGCAGCGCATGGGTGCCGACGACGATATCGACCCTGCCGCTTTCCATATCCTCGCGGATGGCTTTGGCATCTGCGGCCGATGTCAGGCGTGACAGCTGTGCCACCCGTACCGGCAGGTCGCGGAAGCGGTCAGCGAAGGTCTTGTAATGCTGCATCGCCAGCAATGTCGTCGGTACGACAACGGCAACCTGATGGCCACTCAGGGCGGTCACGAAGGCGGCCCGCAGGGCAACTTCGGTCTTGCCGAAGCCGACGTCGCCACAAACCAGCCTGTCCATCGGTCGCCCGGCTTTCAGGTCGCCGGTAACGTCGTGAATCGCTGCAGCCTGATCCTCGGTTTCCTCAAACGGGAATCGCGCACAGAATTCGTCATAGGCACCGTCTGTCACTTCAAAGGCAGGCGCGGTCTTCATTTTCCGCTTGGCGGCGATCCGGATCAGCTGTTCGGCCATATCGCGGATACGTTTTTTCAGCTTTGCCTTGCGGGCCTGCCATCCGGCGCCGCCCAGCTTGTCGAGGAAGGCGACCCCGTCTTCGGAACCGAACCGCGACAGCATCTCGATATTTTCGACCGGTACGTAAAGCTTGTCGCCACCCTGATAGACCAGCCGGAGGCAATCATGCGGTGCCCCGGCGGCGGAGATGGTCTCAAGCCCCTCATAGCGACCGATACCGTGGTCGACATGGACGACAAGATCACCTTCGCCCAGCGTGCCGGCATCATTGATGAATTGTTCCGCCCGGCGTTTGCGCGCCGGTCGTGCATAGCGCTCTCCCAGCAGGTCCTGCTCGGAGATGACGGCGAAGTCCGGGCCGAGGAATCCGTGATCAACATAAAGCAGCGCCATCGGAATAGTCGTGGCCGGCAGGGTGCCGATATCGCTGTAGCTGTCGATGAAGGCTGCGTCCGGTGCGCCATGCTCTTTCAGCACGGTCGCCAGCCGCTCACCGGCACCGCGGCCGCCAATCGCCAGCAGCGGGCGCATTCCCCGTTTTGTCAGGTCTTTGAAATGCTCGATTGCCGCATCATAGACATTACCGCCGGGCTGGTTGCGGACGTCCGCAAAATTGCGTCCCGGACGCCCCCCGGCATCGGACCCGCCGGTCTCGAACGGGCTGAAGGTACGGGCCGATTTTGTCGGCAGCAGACGTTCCCAGTCCTCCGGGCCGATATACAGGGCTTCGGGATGCAATGCCTTGTAGTCAGGGGCATCCTTGAACATCTTCGTGCCGCGCATTTCGTCACGGGCATGGAAATAGTCGGCGATCTGTTCCAGCCGTGCCTCGACGGAAGCATCGATCTGGCTGTCCAGAAACAGGCTGGCGTCGGGCGCATAATCGAAAATCGTATCCATGGCGGGATGAAACAGCGGCAGCCAGTGCTCCATCCCCATATGCCTGCGCCCCTCGGAGACCGAGAGGTAGAGCTGGTCTTCATCACCGACCGCGCCGAACCTTTCGCGATATCCGGTGCGGAACCGGGCAATGCTCTCCTCATCCAGAACGACTTCGCTGACGGGATGGATATCGATTCGGGAAATTTTCTCGACGGTGCGCTGGGTTTCCGGATCGAACAGTCGGATATCGTCAATATCGTCGCCAAAGAAGTCGATTCGTATGGGACGGTCTGATCCCGGCGGGAAAACATCGATAATACCGCCACGTGCGGCATATTCGCCGGTTTCCATGACGGTATCCGTCCGGTGGAAACCGTTGGTCTCCAGAAACGAGATCAGTTTCTCTGTCCGGATGGCAGAACCGGCGGCAAGCGCGATCCGGCGTCCGGTGAGGGATTTCCGCAGAGGTACCCGCTGCAGAACCGCCGCCGTTGTGGTGAGAATGATGGCTGGCCGGTCACCGAGGGTCGCGAGGCGGACCAGCCCGGCCACCCGGCGGCCGGCAACATCGGGCTTCGGTGACAGCCGGTCATAGGGCAGGCAATCCCAGGCCGGAATTTCAATAACGTCAGCCTCCGGCGCAAAGAAGCGGATAGCATCCGCCGTCCGTGCCATTCTGGCGTCGTTGCGGGCGACAAACAGTGCCTGTCGGCCATCCGCTGCTACTTGTGCCAGCAACCAGGCGTCATAGCCCTCGGGGGCACCGCCGACGGTCAGGCGTCCGGTTTCGTCCGGCTTCGGTGTCAGGGCATTCACCGGCTCGCGTATCCGTTCTGGAAATCCCGCATCATCTGCATGACATCGTGGTCGACATCTTCCGGCACAGGTGCGGTGCCGGTGATCCATTTATACAGATCGGTGTCGTTTTCGTTCAGCAATCCCTCGAACCGGTCTTTCTGGATATCGCTCATACCGTCAAGATAGGTCGCGGCAAAATCCCCGACCAGATTGTCGAGTTCGCTGGTACCGCGGTAGCGGCTGCGGTGGAGAAGTTTCTTCAGGCGGTGTTTTTCTGGATCGTCCATATCTGCGCTTCTGGAGGAAAACGGTTTCCGGGGATATAGACATTCCCTACCTTGTTGTCAGCCGCCCATTCGCATTGGAGAGTCATGCGACCGGAAATTCTGTTTCCCCTGTTCAAGGATATCACCGGTCTTGCCGGTGTCGGAAAGCGCACGGCTGATCTGATTGAGAAGATCGCCGGACCTAAGGTCGTGCATCTGGCGCTGCGGTTACCGGTCAGTATCGTCGACCGCCGTTATGCCCCGAAACTGGCTGATGCCATTCCCGGGCGCATCGTGACCCTGCGGGTGACGGCGTCGGAACATATTGCCGGGAAGAACCGGCGCCAGCCCTATCGTATCTTCGTGCATGATGATACGGGGGAACTGGAACTGACCTTCTTCCATGCCAAACCGGATTATCTGGCCCGGATGCTGCCGCCGGGCGAAGAACGGCTGATTTCCGGCAAGCTGGAGACCTATTACGACCGGCTGCAGATGACTCATCCCGATCATATCGGACTGCCGTCTGAGGCGGAACGGATCATGCGGGCGGAGCCGGTTTATCCGCTGACCGCAGGTCTGACCGCGAAGATCATGCAGAAGGCTGTCGAACAGGCGATGAAACATGCGCCGGATCTGCCGGAATGGCAGGACGGGCCGTGGCTGGCGAAACGAAAATGGCCGGCCTGGCTGACCGCCCTGAAATCGGCCCATGCACCGGGTTCAGTGCCGGATCTGGAGCCTGATGCCGTTCCCCGCCAGCGGCTTGCCTATGACGAGTTGCTGGCGAACCAGCTGGCACTGCTGCTGATTCGCCGGAATGCCCGCAAGCTGCTTGGCCGAAGCCTGCGGGGTGACGGCCGGCTGACTGCCGCAGCACGGACCGCCCTGCCCTTTAACCTGACGGCCGGTCAGGAAACAGCCATTGCCGATATAGTGCAGGACATGCAGGCCAGCGATCGTATGTTGCGCCTGCTGCAGGGTGACGTCGGCAGCGGCAAGACGGTCGTTGCCCTGATGATGCTGCTGACTGCGGTGGAGGCCGGTGCGCAGGGTGCGATCATGGCTCCGACTGAAATTCTGGCCCGGCAGCATTTTGAAACCATCGCCCCGATCTGCGAGGCGATTGGCGTTGGTCTGGTCATCCTGACCGGTCGCGACAAGGGCAAGGCGCGTGGCCTGATACTGGAGCAGATTGCCGACGGGCGTGCGCAGATTGCCATTGGCACCCACGCCTTGTTTCAGAAAGACATCGAATTCCAGGATCTTGCCGCTGTTGTGATCGACGAGCAGCATCGTTTCGGGGTGCATCAGCGGCTGGATCTCAGCCGCAAGGGCCGTGCCGCCGATACGCTGGTGATGACCGCCACCCCGATACCCCGGACACTGATGCTGACGGCTTATGGCGATATGGACACCAGCCGTCTGATGGAGAAACCGGTAGGCCGTCAGCCGATTGACACACGGACGATTGCCGCCGACAGAATGGCCGACGTCGTCGACGGTCTGCGCCGACAGATCAGCGAGGGGGCACAGGCCTACTGGGTCTGTCCGCTGGTGGAGGAATCTGAAGTCAGTGACCTCGCCGCTGCCGAAGACCGGTTCGAGCATCTGAAGGGTATATTCGGGGATCGTATCGGACTGGTTCATGGCCGGATGAAGGGCACCGAGAAGGATGCGGCAATGGCTGCCTTCGCCAGCGGAGAGACATCCCTGCTGGTCGCCACGACGGTGATCGAGGTCGGGGTGAATGTGCCGAATGCGACGATCATGGTGATTGAACATGCGGAACGCTTCGGCCTTGCCCAGCTGCATCAGCTGCGGGGGCGCATTGGCCGGGGGGCGAAGAAATCGACCTGCCTGCTGCTCTACGCCCAGCCGGTGACCGAGACGGCCCGCAAACGCCTGAAGGTCATGCGCGATACCGAGGACGGTTTTCTGATTGCCGAGGAAGATCTGCGTTTGCGCGGTGCGGGTGAACTGCTCGGCGTTCGCCAGTCCGGCCTGCCTGAATTCCGGATTGCCGATCTGGCTGCGCATGCCGAGCTGATGGCTGCAGCCCGCGATGACGCCCTGCTGATCCTCGAACGGGACCCGGAATTACAGAGCGACCGGGGCAAGGCGCTGCGGGTGCTGCTCTATCTGTTTGAACGGGATGCGGCTGTCGGGCTGTTGCGGTCGGGGTGAGCTATTTTCGTTATGGCGATGGCGGCGTTGTCGAAGGTTTTGTGCAGTCAAAGGCGTAGTAAGTATCGTCGCCTGCCGGAACATGGAACGAGATATTGTTCTGACGGATGTTCTGGAAACCGGTGCGTTCCAGCAGTGAACTCCACATTTCTGGTCCCATGACGCTGTAATGATTCGCGTTGGTTTCATGACGACAGGCTGTCGCTGGCCCCGGAACTTCCATGTAGAACACCCCGTCCGGTCGCAGCAGGCGATGCATTTCGGTGATGGTGAAATAAGGGAAGATGCTGTGCTCGATGACATGGCGTGCCCAGATGACATCGTAGCTTTCATCCTCAATATCGAGAAAGGACATATCCTGCTCGATGATCTGGAACCCCTGCTCCCGCGCCCGCCGGGCCTCCTCGCCAAAAGCGATGCCTGTAACCTCGTAACCGGCCTCCTGAAAAGCTTTCAGGGCCAGTGCATGGCCGCAGCCGACATCAAGAACCTTTGCCCCCGGCTGAATGTGGTGATGGTCGATGAGTGCGGGCACCATGCGGGCCGTAATCGACAGATGTGGTTCACCCAGCGGTTCAGGATAGATGTCCCTGATGCGCTGGTTCAGAAAGGTTTCGAGACGTTCATAGTTGCGCATGGGCGGTTTCCATCTGTGTGACAGGCATCAAAAAAAGCTAGCATTGAATTCATGATGACACACGACGCGGACAACGGCCTGTCTCTCTTCTGCTGTATGCCGTAGCCGGTCGTGGTATTTATCGAGTCTCTCGAATCACTCATGACCCGATAACGCGCATGTCGACAGCGGCTGAAAAATTACGCGAAACGGAACGCGGCCTGGAACAGCGCCATGCAGACTTTGATACCGTCTGTCACGGGCTGCAGAGGGATGATCAGGTGGCGGCGGTCGCGGCCATCAGACGAATCATGGCGGCGCACCCCATTCGCCCGGACTGGGACAAGTTCCGGCAGATGACGGCATTGATGAACCGGGCCAATGCGACGCTGGAGGACGAGCCGTCCTATAACCTCGCGGCAGCGGATATCCCGGGGGCCTTCTTCGGGCTGGCCGACAGATGGCCAAGATACTGGCCGTTGCTTGAGGCCGACCAGACGACGACCGGCAATCTGATGGCGGCAACGGCGTCCATATTGTTTGCGCGGACCAGCCCCGGTCGTGGTCTGGCTCTGGCAGGTGAAGCGGCAACGCGGGATGACCTTGACGCACCGTCGCTGAATGCCTGCGGGAATATTCTGCTGGAAGGCGGTGAGTCCGGGGCGGCGCTGGCTGCATATCGCAAGGCGTCTGTCACCGAGCCCCGGAATCCGGCGATCTGGAGCAACCTGGGGCGGGCACTGGAAGGCGTCGATCAGGTCGACGAGGCGCTGGAAGCCCATCGCAAGGCGGTGGCCCTGATGCCGGAACATCCCGAAATCGCCTTTAATTACGGCAACCTGCTGACCCGCGTCTGGCGTCTTGATGACGCCGAGCGGGAGTTGCGGCGAACCCTGTCGATCAAGCCGGATCACTATCCGGCCATGCTGGCGCTGGCCAACAACCTGCAGGCGATGCGCCGGTGTGGCGAGGCGGCAGATATTTACGCCCGTGTGCTGCGGGCCCGGCCGGATGATCCGCTGGTCTGGTCAAACTATCTGATGAACCTGCCCTATCTGCCGACGGTGGCTGCCGACAGGGTACTGGCTGAACACCGTCGCTACGCCGGGGTTCTGGAACAGGAAGTCACGGTAATTTCGCCTACAAGCCGTCCTCGTGCGGGGCGACGGTTACGGGTTGGTTATTTCGCGGCCTATTACCGCAATCATCCCGCGGGCTGGCTGAGCGAGGCTGCCATCGCCGCCCATGATCCGGAACGGGTCGAGGTCTGTTTCTATATCAACAACCGCAGTGAAGACGGTGCGCTGGATCGCCTTGCACCGGGGCTTGCCGCCCTGCGCGATATCTCCGGATATGATGACAATGCCGCGGCTGATCTGATCGCACAGGATGAACTGGATCTGCTGGTCGACCTGTCCGGGCATACCCGTGATAACCGGCTGGGTGTTCTGGCACGCAAACCGGCACCTGTGATTGCGGCCTGGCCGGTTTCCTACTGGAACACGACGGGACTGACAGCGGTGGACTGGCTGATCGGCGACCCCCTGCTGACACCGCCGCAGGCGGAGAGGAATTTCGTTGAGAAGATTGCCCGCCTGCCGGATGCCAGCATCTGCTATCGCCCGCCGGAACAGGCACCGGATGTCATGCCGCTGCCGATACTGGCAAACGGCTTTGTGACCTTCGGCTGTTTCAACCGTCTGGCAAAGATCAACAATGGTGTCATCGCGGTATGGTCGGAAATACTGATGCAAATCCCGAATGCCCGTCTGCGGTTACAATGCCGGTCACTGGATACGCCGGGTGTCGCTGACGAGATCCGGGATAAATTCAGGGAACAGGGCATTTCCGGGGACCGGATTGATCTGATCGGCCGCCGCAGCCATGCGGATCTGCTGGCGGATTACAGCAGGGTCGACCTGGTGCTGGACCCCTTCCCCTGGACCGGCTCCATCGTTACCTGCGAGGCGATGTGGATGGGGGTGCCAACCATAACCCTGTATGGTGACAGTATCGTCTCCCGCTACAGCATGACCTATCAGACGGTTGCCGGTCTGGACGGTTTTGCGGCGGAGACTATCGAGGATTATGTCGGGCTTGCCGTTCAATGGTCGAAACGTTCCGGGGAACTGGCATCCTTGCGGACCGGATTGCGGGATCAGGTTGCGGGGTCACCGCTCTGTGACGGTCCCGGCTTTGCCCGTAATCTGGAAAACCTGTTCGGGATGATGACGGCTGGCGGGGGCTGATCCGGGATTACCGCAGCCAGGGTGTCAGATCGACGCCGGTCGCATCGATTGACGAGCGGCGCTGCTGGTCTTCCGTTATCGGAATGCCGGTCGTATTCCCGATGTCGGACTGCACGGCATAGCGCACATCGGCGCGGGTTGGCGGTACGTAAGGCTCCGGTGTCGCATAGCGGCTTGAATAGGCGGAGGTCGATTCCGGTTGCTGATAGCTGGTTGTCGAGTTGGTTTGCCGCCAGGGCAGAACTTCCGACGTTCCGGGCGTCACAGCGGCCCCGCCGGTCGCCGGTGACCAGGGAAAGGCAGCCGGTGCGGTGGCTGGTCCCGGCGATTGCTGGTCGGCCCATACGGCGGTTGCCGGTGGTGTGACAGGTGGTCGGGCGTCGGCGGCGTCTGCCAGCAATGTTTCCGGGAACCGCGGCGGCTCGGCACCGGGAAGGGTCAGCCGGTTGAACTCATCGAACATCGCCTTGAAATCAGTGGCTTCCTGTCCGGCGCAGGGCGATGGTCCGACGCGCATTTGCAGCGCCTGAAGACCGGCATCGAAAAAGTTCATATATTCAGCGATATCGGCAGAATTGAGGCCCTTGAATTCAAGGAAATGCAGCAGGTCCGGCCGGGAGGACGATGTATCCAGTCCGCATTGCCGGGCGCGAAAGACCATCGGCACAGCGATCAGTGCCGGGGTCATTGACGGGTCCATATAGATCTTCCCGTCATAGATCATGTCGGCGGCAAGCTGGTCCTTGCGGGCCTGCACCAGCAGCTGATCAAACCGGATATAGGCGTTGTCGTCAGGCTCCGGAACCACGGCTGTCGGCTGGTCGTGCAGGCAGCCGCCCGCCAGCAGCAGCGCAATAGCCCCGGAAAAATGTGCAGCCATCCGCCGCATTTGCTTCGCCCTCAAAATCAGCATCTCTATGCAACGCCTTCAAATATAAGAAATCAAGCCTTTCCGGTTGAAAGCGCTGTGGCGGCGGATACAGTCGCGGACATAACCAGACAGGCGGATGATGATGACAGACAGGATCGAGCCGGTTCACGTTGTTGGCGGCGGTCTTGCCGGCAGTGAAGCCTGCTGGCAACTGGCCCGCGCCGGTGTGCCCGTAATCCTCCATGAAATGCGGCCCGTCCGCAAAACCGATGCCCATGCGACGGAGGGGCTGGCGGAACTGGTCTGTTCCAACTCCTTCCGTTCCGATGACCATGAATATAACGCGGTTGGCGTGCTGCATGAAGAAATGCGCCGTGCGGGGTCGCTGATCCTGCAGGCCGCCGACCAGCACAAGGTGCCGGCCGGCGGGGCGCTGGCGGTTGATCGCGAGCATTTCTCTGATGCCGTGACCGCAGCACTTGAAGCCGAGCCACTGGTCGATATCCGCCGCGAAGAAGTGGATGCGCTGCCCCCGGCGGACTGGAGCAGCGTGATTCTGGCGACGGGCCCGCTGACCTCTGATGCGCTGTCGGCGGTTATCGGTGGTCTGACCGGGGCTGATGAACTGGCGTTCTTCGATGCCATTGCGCCGATCATCTATAAAGAATCCATCGATTTTTCGAGTGCCTGGTACCAGTCGCGCTATGACAAGCCCGGCCCGGGCGGCACGGGTAAGGATTACATCAACTGTGCGATGACGAAGGAGCAGTATAACAACTTCATTGATGAGTTGCTGGCCGGTGAGAAAACCAGTTTCAAGGAATGGGAGGAGAACACGCCCTATTTTGAGGGCTGCCTGCCAATTGAAGTGATGGCGGAGCGCGGGCGCGAAACCCTGTCTTTTGGCCCGATGAAGCCGGTCGGTCTGACCAATCCGAACAGTGACGAGCGGTCGCATGCTGTCGTCCAGCTGCGTCAGGACAATGCGCTGGGCACGCTCTACAACATGGTCGGATTTCAGACCAAGCTGAAATATGCCGAGCAGACCCGGATATTCCGGATGATTCCGGGACTGGAAAAGGCCGAATTTGCCCGGCTTGGCGGGTTGCATCGCAATACCTTCATCAACAGCCCGAAGCTGCTCGACCCGGCGCTCCGGTTGCGCAATCAGCCGCGTATTCGTTTCGCCGGGCAGATAACCGGTGTTGAAGGCTATGTGGAAAGTGCGGCCATCGGCCTGCTGGCCGGGCGTTTTGCTGCGGCTGAACGTTTGGGCCGCGATATCTCCTTCCCGCCGGAAACAACCGCTCTCGGCGGGCTGCTGTCGCATATCACGGGTGGCGCGGATGCAGAGACATTTCAGCCCATGAACATCAATTTCGGCCTGTTGCCGCCGCCACAGCCGCCTGAAGGCAAACGCAAGATCAAGGGGCGCGAACGCAAGAAAGCGATGAGTGAGCGCGCCCTCACCGATCTCGGCATCTGGCTGGGTCATCCCCCGATGGCAGCGGAGTAGGCCAGATGGCACGTGCTGTTGTTCTGATCGTTGATGGTCTGCGGGGTGATATGGTTCGCCCGGAACTGACCCCGAATCTGGCGGCCCTTGCCGCGGCATCCCGTCATTTCCCGAAGCACCGGGGGGTGTTTCCGTCCGCAACGCGGATTACGTCGGCCTCCATCTCGACCGGTTGTCTGCCGGGCGCTCATGGCCTTCAGGGTAATGCGATTGCGCTGGATGAAGGTCAGGGTCTGCAACCGGTATCCGTCGGACCACCGGAATTTCGGGAACGCTGGCGGGCGGCGACGGGCCGCACCTTGCACCGTCCGACACTGACGCAGGTTCTGAAAGATCATGGCGGGGCGGTGATTCACACCAATTCCTCCGCCGGTGCGGCGCATATGCAGGATCCGGATGGTCATGGAACCCTGTTTCACCGCTCCGGTTCCTGGCGGCCGGGTTTCGAGCCGGTGACCGGTGATCAGCATCCCCAAGTCGCCTATGATGCCGGCGGGGATGCAGAGGTGACCCGGCGGTTTTGTGACTGGCTTCGCGATGGCCCTGTCTCTGCGCTCAACCTGCTCTGGATTTGTGAGCCGGATCATTCGCAGCATGTACAGGAACTGGGGTCCCCGGACCATCTGGCGAACATCGCCGGTGCGGACAGCCGGGCCGGTGAGGTCATGGCGGCGGTTCAGGCCCTGCGCGACCGGGGCGAGGATGTGCTGTTTATCGCGGGGTCCGATCACGGTCATGAAACGGCACGGCGTGTGGTCCCGGTTACCGAATTACTGGTCGAACAGGGCTTCAAGGAAAGTGCGACCTCCAGTGATGTGGTGCTTGGCTCCAGCGGTATGGGTGCCCTGCTCTACTTCGCACCCGAGGCTTTGTCGCGGGTTGGTGACATCGCAGGCTGGCTCCGGGCGCAGGCCTGGTGCGGGGATGTCTTCGCAGGTCAGGAACTTGCTGCCGCCGGGCATCGCGTCGATACAGCGATGCAGATTGCCTTCTCAATGGCAAAGTCCGGCGAAACCAACCGTTTCGGGGTGCCCGGACTGGGGGATGTCTGCGGTGATCCGTTCAGCCCGAAAGACAGCACCGGCTTTGGCCAGCATGGCGGTCTGGGCCGGTTTGAGACAAACCCGATGCTGATCGTCTCCGGTCGGGGATTTGCCGCAGGTGTAAGCGATCACCAGAGCTCGGTCACCGATATCGCGCCGACGGTGCTCCGTCATCTCGATGTTGGCGGCCCGCCAATGGACGGGAGGCCGCTGCAGGGGCTTTAAACCCGTATCAGGCCGGGTTGCTCAGGATCAGGTCAGGCTGCGGCACATCGAAGTGACCCCCAGTGGCGGATTTCGCCGCTGGTGTGGGCCAGTCTGTCGCTGGTCAGTTCCCGCAGTTGAAGCCGGTTCTGGTCTTCATCCGGCATCCAGATGCCATGGGGTGATGCGGCCTCAAACCCGAACCGTCTGTAATAGTTCGGATCGCCGACCAGCACGGTTAGCCCGTGGTTCATGCTGGCTGCCAGATTGAGGCTGTGATGCATCAGGCTGGCACCGATCCCGCGACCATGCAGTGTCGGATCAACCGCAATCGGGCCCAGCAGCAGGACCGGATCCGATGAACCGCCAATCAGGACGGGGTAATAGGTGATCGAGCCCAGCAAGATGCCCTGGGACCGGGCAACAAAGGACAGGCCGGGCACCGGCTCGACACCGACCCGGTAGCGGTAGGATGTCTTGGCATGCCGGTTTGGGCCGAAAGCAGCATCAAGCAGGTTTTCAATGGCCGGAAGATCACCCGGCCGGGTCGCAGAAAGTTCAAACATCTGGAGGTCGTCCCGTGGTCAGATAGACAGTAAAGTCAGCACGGGCTCGTCAGGGCGGAGGCGTGCGGTTAGCGCCGGTCAGTGACCGGCGTGCAGATTCGTCGTCGCAGCGCACTCATAAACATGGTTTCTTCCCTAATCAGTGAAGCGTCATTACCGTGATGTCGTTTCCACGTCAAGAAATCATCAGTAGCGACCGATGGTTGCGCGCAGCCAGAGACTGGCCGCCAGCATCGGTGAGGCGGTCAGGATGGCCCGGCTGGTCGGGTCATAACCGGCTTTCGCTATCCGCCGGAGATTGGATGCCGCAACGGTTGCCAGCAGTAACAGGGGCATGGCCGCCCTGCCCTGTCTGGTGCGGGTTTGCCGGGCCTGACGGATCAGTTCATCGCCTGCTTTGGCAATCCGGGAAATAGCAGTTTTGAGTTCCGCGCTTGGTCGCAGCTCAAACAGATCATCCAGCCCGGCACCGGATTCGGCAATGATATCGTCCGGGATGAAGCGTCGCCGGTCGCGGGAATGGAAGGGTATGGCCCGGATCAGACCGACAACCGCATGGGCGGTTCCCGCATGTTCCACCGCCTCCAGCGTTTCCGGATCATTGATATCCAGCAGGCTGGCGGCTGCCCGGCTCAGCCCGCCCGATGTTTTTCTGGCGTAAGTGACCAGTTCGTCCAGTGTTGCCGGCGCGGTCTCGTCCAGATCAAATTCCCGGGCATCAATCAGCGGGCGGAGACTGTCGATCTCCAGACCCGACTGCTGTGCGCGATACAGGGCTTCGACAACTTCATGTTTTCGTGGCTCGTTCGCTTCGATCCCGTCGAGCGCCTCTCGCCACCATTGCAGACGGATCCGCCCGACCATCGGTTCACTGACGCTCTCCCTTGTTTTGGCGATTTCGTGGTTGAAGGCATAGAGCGCGAACAGGTTTTCACGCCTGTCAGGTGGCGCGAACAGCGCGGTCAGGAATCGGTCACGGTCATATCGCCGGATCTCGGCAGCGCAGTAGGATAAGGCGGGTTCATCTGGCATCGGATGCCGTTCCTGTTGACGTGTCGTTTCGTGTGGCATTGACTTGTGGAAGTCATATTAGTTATAGAAATATAACATTTGACGTGACCTGACGGACAAACAGGTAATTATCGCAAAGATCGGGCTGATACCCGGAAAAACCGTCCCAAACCGGGAAACCGGGCTTCAAATTCCGGGTCGGAGGTTCTATGTGTCTCCCGTAGTCTTGTAACTGACAACCAAACAAAGAAGAGGCATCATGGCATTCTCACTCCCCGATCTGCCGTACGCGCAGGACGCTCTCGAGCCGCATATCACGGCAAACACGCTCAGCTTCCACCACGGCAAGCACCACAACACCTATGTCGTCAACCTGAACGGCATGATCAAGGATGGCCCGATGGCCAATTCCTCGCTTGAGGAAATCATCAAGGCTTCGGCTGGTGACGCCTCGAAAGCCGGCGTATTCAACAATGCCGCCCAGATCTGGAATCACACCTTCTACTGGCACTCGATGAAGCCGGGTGGCGGTGGCAAGCCGACAGGCAAGCTGGCAGCGAAGATTGATGAAGATTTCGGTTCCTATGACAAGTTCGTTGAGGAATTCAAGGCAGCGGGCGCCACGCAGTTCGGCTCCGGCTGGGCATGGCTGGTTCTCGACGGCGGCAAGCTGAAGGTTACGAAAACCCCGAATGCTGACCTGCCGATGGCACATGGCCAGACGGCCCTGCTGACCTGTGACGTCTGGGAACATGCCTATTATCTCGACTTCCAGAACCGTCGCCCTGACTATCTGTCGACCTTCCTCGACAGTCTGGTCAACTGGGACTTCGCGGCGGAAAACCTCGCGAAAGCGTAAGTTTCGAATATATCTCCGGCTTACCTGCCGGACCGGAAAACGGGCTCCTTCACAGGGGCCCGTTTTTTGTTGTCTGTTTCAGTCTTGAAACCGGTCAGACTGTCACAGCCGGAAAGCCGTTTTCTTGCAGACGGTCCTCAGCACAAAGCTGGAGCGGGTCCGCTCCAGGCCCGGCAGTTGCGCCAGGGTTTTGTGGATTCGCTCGAAGTCGGCTGTGTCGGCGGCGGCGACGCGGAGCATGTAATCGGAAGACCCGGACATCAGATAACCTTCCATCACATCCGGCAATTCAGCCACGGCCGCTTCAAAGGCCCGGAGGGCTTCGTCGCGCTGTGAGGCGACGGTGATTTCAACAAAGATATCCGATGATTTTCCGATCGCGGTCTGGTCGACCAGCGCTACATAACGGTCGATGACGCCTTCATCTTCCAGTTGCCGGACACGCCGCAGGCAGGCGGACGGCGACAGGTTTATCTGTTCCGCCAGATCAGCGTTGGATATTCGTCCTTCAGCCTGAAGTAAATTCAGAATCTTGCGGTCTGTGGGATCAATTTCTGTCATTGCATGATCTTTCTCTGATTTTTAGTTTTACCGCAGAATATTCGAATAAAGTGATTAGATGTGATGAATTTCGCAAAGACATTCTGGTTTTCTCCGCGATAAACTCCAGATGAGCGGGAGAGAATTTGACTCCCGCAGCATCTGATCCGGAGAATTCAGCGATGCATGTCGGCGTTCCAAAAGAAACCAAGACCCATGAAAACCGGGTTGGCCTGCCCCCGGAATCGGTTGCAGAACTCACACGCCGCGGACACCGGGTGACGGTCGAAGCGAATGCCGGTCAGGGCATCAGCAAGGCAGATGATGACTACCGGGCCGCAGGCGCAGAAATTTCTGGCGACGCTGCGGCGATCTTTGCCGAAGCCGACATGATCGTGAAGGTGAAGGAGCCGCAGGCGGCTGAACGCCGGATGCTGCGCGAGGGTCAGATTCTGTTTACCTATCTGCATCTGGCTCCGGATGCGGAACAGACCCGTGATCTGGTTGAAAGTGGCGCGATTTGTATTGCTTACGAGACCGTGACCGGTGCTGACGGACGCGGTCTGCCGCTGCTGACCCCGATGTCGCAAGTCGCCGGACGGCTGTCAATTCAGGCGGGCGCTCATGCGATGGAATGGATCAATGGTGGTCGCGGTGTTCTGCTGGGCGGTGTGCCGGGCGTCCGGCCGGCAAAAGTGACAGTGATCGGTGGCGGTGTGGTTGGCGAGAACGCGATTCAGATGGCGCTTGGTCTGGGGGCTGATATCTCGGTGCTGGATCGGGACGTCACCGTGCTGGACCGTCTGTCCCATCGCTATGGCCCTGCCCTGACGACACTCTATTCAACAGCGGCAGCACTGGAAGAAGAAGTCCTGTCAGCGGATCTGGTGATTGGTGCCGTACTGGTTGCCGGTGCGGAGGCCCCGAAACTGGTTACAGCTGACATGGTCCGGCGGATGAAGGCGCGTGCGGTGATGGTCGATGTGGCCATTGATCAGGGAGGGTGTTTCGAGACATCGCACGCGACAACCCATCCGGAGCCGACCTATGTGGTGGATGATGTCGTGCATTATTGCGTGGCGAACATGCCAAGCGCGGTTCCCGGGACATCGACCTATGCGCTGAACAATGTCACGCTGCCTTATGTACTGGCACTTGCCGACAAGGGGGACGCAGGCGCATTGCTGTCAGTTCCGGGCTTCCTGCCGGGACTGAATGTGTACAGGGGGCAGGTTACCTGTCAGGCGGTCGCTGAGGAACTGGGTTATGATCATGCGGACGCGGCGAGAATTCTGGCGTCATAGCGGCAACGACTGTCCGCTCAGCCCTTGCCGATCTGTTTGCGGAAGAAGCCGGTTCTGACGGCATCCATCAGGCGGACGACGCCGGCGGCTGCATGGCCGGCAGCGCGGGCATCCCAGTGACGCAGGCGTTGATTGCGGTGCTGGACGGTGCGGGCATCGGGTACCCGCTCCTCCAGCGCGTTGCGGGCAAGGGCGTAGGTTGCTTCGTCATGGGCCTGCTTCATGCGTTTCCAGAGCATGCGGCTCAATCGCTCGACCATGGCCTCGGTAAATTCTGCGGTTGCCTGTCGTCTGGCCTGCGGGTTGCGTTTTGACTGATAGACCCGCCCCTCCCTGAATGTTTTCAGCCCGTCTTCAACAGCCCGGTTCAGCACCTCCGTCAGGTAGACAGCGATATCCGGCCCGGGTGCCTTGCCGATATAGCGGACGGTCATCGTCCGGTCCGGCTCCGGCTGAAAGAAGACGGCGGTGTTGGTTGACATGGAGACCCAGCGCCAGAGCCGGTCACGCGGGGTCAGGCGTTTGCCGTGCTTGACGATACTGGCTTCATCAAGACTGGTGACAGTCTCACTGAGGCCGTGACGCAGCATCAGGTCCAGCGCCTTTTCGGCAGCGACGGCGGCTTCGGCTTCCGTGCAGCCATTTTCGACGGTCATGGCTCGCAGTCGGCGTATGCGGTCGCGAATCTGTTCGATGTCAGTGATCAAGGGCTGGTCCGGTATCGGATGAATGCTCTGATCTTCATTTCAGACTCAGGCGTCCGGTGCAACAATCGGATTGCGCCGGGGTGATTCTTCGCATGGTCTCTGTCCCGGCTTCTTTTCCGGAATATGACGCGTCAGGTTTTTGATTATGGATAGTCTCAGCATCAAACAGGCGCGACGGATCGCGCTGGCCGCCCAGGGCTTCATCCCGACCCGCCGCCGTGGCCGGCGCGCAGACCGGCGGCATTTTGATGCAGTTCTGAATGACCTGCAGCTCCTGCAGATCGATTCGGTGAATGTGCTGGAACGCTCGCATTATCTCCCTTTGTTTTCCCGCCTCGGCAATTATCGCAAAAGCCTGCTTGATGAAGCGGTTGACGGCCCACCCCGCAAACGCGGCTATTTCGAATACTGGGCACATGAGGCATCAATCCTGCCACTGGAGGCCCAGCCGCTGTTTCGCTGGCGGATGCAGGATGCGCTGGACGGTGTCGGGCCGTGGAAGGGTATCGCCCGCTTCGGTCATGAGAAGCAGTCCTATGTCAATGAGGTGCTGGCAATGGTCCGGGATCAGGGCCCGGTTCGCGTGGGCGACATTTCAGGTGACGAAAAGCGCAAGGGATCCTGGTGGGGCTGGCAGGATTCGAAGATCGCGATGGAATGGCTGTTCTGGACCGGGCGGGTTACCTCTGCACGGCGGGTCAATTTCGAGCGGCATTATGACCTGACCGAACGGGTCATTCCGGCAGATATCATGAACCAGCCGACACCGGACCCGGCAGAGGCGCATCGCAGGCTGCTGCGGCTGGCAGCGGCAAGCCTGGGCATCGCGACTGAGCCCGATCTGCGCGACTATTTTCGCCTGTCAGCGGCGCAGTCGAAACCGCGGGTTGCGGAACTTGCCGAGGCGGGGGATCTGATCCCGGTTGCGGTAGAGGGCTGGGATCAGCCGGCCTGGCTCTGGCAGAATTATGTGCTGCCGGGACGTGCCATCTGCCGCGCCCTGCTGTCGCCGTTTGATCCGCTGGTATGGTTTCGTCCGCGAACGGAACGCCTGTTTGATTTTCACTACCGGCTGGAAATCTATACCCCGGCAGAGAAGCGCCGGTTCGGCTATTACGTTCTGCCGTTCCTGCTGGGGGACAGTCTGGTCGGCCGGGTCGATCTGAAAGCTGACCGGGCGGTGGGCGTGCTGCGGGTGCGTGGGGCTTATGCGGAACAGCCGGCAGGTCTGAATGATACCGCGAAGGCCCTCGCAGAAGAGTTGCGGCTGATGGCTGACTGGCTGAATCTGGAGACTGTTGCTGTCGAAGAGCGGGGCAATATGGCCCCTGCCCTTCGACAGTTTTGCGGCGCCGGTTGATCAACTGACGGGTGTGACAGCCGCTACACGGAATGTGCGCATATGGTCGTCATGTTCCTTGATTGAAACATATTCGCCTTCAACAAACCGGTGATCGCCGAAACGGTAACCGGTCTCATCATCGTCTGCGTCACCATTGATATCATAATGGAAGGCCCATGATCCGCCCGGTTTCCGGACGAGATGACCGACTTCGTCGTCGTCATCCCCCCAGAAACGTCTGACTCTGCAACGAGCTTTCTGTGTCCGGAACTGTTCTGCCTGAATCAGGTTATCGGAGCCCAGAGGTGCGACGAACTCGTAGCCGCGCGTGGTGCTGCCATCCGGAAAGTCATGATCTCGGGCCAGTTCAAGTCTGATTTTACTCAGCGACATGCCTGCTTCTCCTTAATGTGACATCAGCAGTGGTGTCGTCATGTTTTTCAGCATATGGCGTGAGACACCGCTGAAGATAAATTCGGCAAACCGCGTATGCCCGTAGGCACCCATCACCAGCAGGTCGGCATTGGCATCTGACAGTCGGGCAAGCAGTTCGTCACCGGGGTGAAGGCTGCCACCGGATGACACAGAAACCTCACAGGTGACGCCATGGCGGGCGAGAGCCGTGGCGATTTCACTGCCCGGAATGACGGTTTGGCCGTTTTTTTCACTTTGCTCGACAGAGAGAATGGTGACCATTTCAGCACGTTTCAGCTCAGGCAGGGCATCAAAGGCGGCACGGGCCGATTCACGGCTGCCGTTCCAGGCCAGCATGATACGCCGGCCAAACTCCCCGGCCCCGCTGAAGGCGGGAACGATCAGAACGGGCCTGCCACAGCCAATCAGCAGTTCTTCGGCAACCCCGGCATAATTGGGGTCCGGGTTTTCACTGTCAGTCTGCGGTGCAATCAGGATGTCGGCCATGCGGGCCTGCTGGATGATCTCGTTCGCTGTCTGGTAGTAGCCGGTATCCGCATGGCGCCATTCGGCGCTGAACGGCTGCCCTGACATCGCTTTTTCGAACCGGGCATGGATGTTGTCAGCTTCTTCCCTGAAGTTCTCGGCATGTGCCTTGAGAATTTCAGCGGTCATGCCCGGGCCCACATCCGGGAAAATCTGAACTTTCGGTGTCACAAACAGGCCAATTACATGACTGTCATGGCGAGTTGCCATCGTGACAGCCGCTTTAATCAGACCATCCGCACTCTTCTCATTATTGAAGTAAACAAGAATGGTTTTGTAGGACATTTCGCCCTCCCGATTGTGGTTTGATAGATCAGATATTAGACGCGAGATGGCGCTGACGCGTTGATCCGTATCAATGAATCCGGATTTCTTTCGTCATTCGGATTGCGATGCATCAATGCCGATAAACAATTTGAATGTGATGCTTTCCGTCATCTCCATCCCGTTGGGAAACGAATATGCAGAAACCTGTTGCCCTGCGACGACGGTTGGGTTTGACGCTGCTGGTTCTCTATGGCGTTGGGGTGACGGTTGGGGCCGGCATTTATGTTCTGATAGGTGCCGCTGCACGCGAGAGCGGTATGAGCGCGCCGATTGCTTTTCTGGTTTCTGCCTTTGTGATGTCCTTTACGGCGGCATCATTTGCTGAATTATCCGCCCGGTTCCCGGTCAGCGCCGGAGAGGCCGCCTATGTTCAGGCGGGATTCGGTTCAGACATATTGTCGCTTGTGACGGGGGCGCTGGTGGTCGGTGCAGGCATTGTTTCCTCTGCTGCGATAACCGTTGGTTCCGTCGGTTATATCTCTGAATTCACAGCACTTTCTCCGGTTCTACTGAAGATGGTTGTGGTGATTGCCGTCTGTGCTGTTGCCTGCTGGGGCATTCTGGAATCTGTGGTTCTTGCGGCAGTGTTCACCGTCATCGAGGTTGGTGGTCTCATCGTGATCGTCATTGCAGGTCTGGTCAGTGATCCGGCGATGATGTTGCGGATGAACGAGGTTCTGCCGCCGCCTGGTGATATGTCGGCATTTTTCGGAATTGGCAGTGCGGCATTGATCGCTTTTTTCGCCTTCATCGGATTTGAGGATATGGTGAATGTCGCTGAAGAGACTGTTGATCCCGTCCGGAACATGCCCCGTGCAATCGCCCTGACGCTATTCATCACAACGCTGATTTATGTCGGTGTTGTCTATGTTGCGGTGATGACGGTACCACCGGCAGAACTGGCGGTATCGGATGCACCGCTGGCGCTGGTTGCGGCCAGGGTCGGTGGTGTGAGCCCGCTGGTGATTACCGGAATTGCGATCATTGCGACTCTGAATACGATCATCATTCAGGTCATCATGGCATCAAGGGTAGTGTACGGGGTGGCAGGCCGGGGACAGTTGCCATTGTTCCTGGCCCGGATTAACCCGCTTACCCGAACGCCGGTAATTGCAACAATCGCGATTTCCCTGATCGTTCTTGTCCTTGCGCTGGGTTTCAATGTTGAGCGGCTGGCGGCAACGACGTCGCAGATTGCGCTGACCATCTTCACTCTCGTGAACTTGTCGCTTATCTGTCTCAAGTTTCGCCGCGAAACGCCGCCTGCCGCATTGAACCTGCCGGTCTGGGTGCCGGTATCAGGCGTTGTCTGCTGCCTCGGTTTACTGGCTGTCGACATTACGCAGTTCTGGCTTTGACTCGAGCAACTGGCGTTTGACGATCTTGCCATAAGCATTTTTTGGCATGTCGGGGACGAAAACATACTGTTTCGGGCGTTTGAAGCGGGCGATATGGGCCAGACAATGCTCATCCAAGTGCTGCTCAAGGGTTGTCGTATCTGCACCTGAATCCGCAACAATAAAGGCGACAACACGTTCTCCCCACTCGTGATCCCTGACCCCGACTACCGCTGCTTCCCGGACACCGGGATGTGATGTCAGAACGTTCTCGACCTCGATGGGGTAGATGTTTGTACCGGCACTGACGATCAGCTCCTTCGCCCGCCCCTTCAGGGTCAGCAAACCCCGCGAATCCAGTGCGCCAAGATCACCAGTGCGCAGCCACCCTTCCTGGATCGACGCTGCGGTTGCTTCCGGATTGTTCCAGTAACCGGGCATGACCGTGGCACTGCGCACGGCGATTTCTCCGGTTTCTCCGGTTGTCGCGACCTGTCCGCTATCCGCCAGAATTCTGACTTCCGTTCCGGTGAAGGGAGCGCCGACAGTTTCCAGATAGTCTTTGTCACCTGTTGCCAGAGCCGAGGTCATATCCCGGCGGCTCATCGAGGTGATGGTCATCGGGCACTCACCCTGCCCGTAAATCTGGGCGAATTTCGGACCAAAGACATCTGACGCGGCGCGGAGGTCATCGAGATAGAGCGGGCCACCACCATAGACGATTGTCCGCAGGTTCCGGTGGTCAGGGTTGCCGGTCCGGGCAGAGGCAGTCAGCCGCGATACCATGGTCGGCGCGGCAAACAGGCTGGTATCGGGCCACCGCGTCAGCAGATCAAAGAACGCATTCTCGCCAAACCCGCCGCTGCCCGGCATCACCTGAACCCCGCCTGCGGCAACAAATGGCAGGGCATACAGGCCGGAACCATGTGACATCGGGGCCATATGCAGGATGGCAGCACCCGGTGCGACAGAATCAACATCGCTGAAATAGGCCTGGGTCATCGACAGCAGGTTGCCGTGGCTGATCATCGCTCCCTTCGGCTGCCCCGTGGTTCCGCTGGTATAGAACAGCCAGGCGAGGTCATTCGGGGACCGTTCGGTCAGCCCTGCCGGATCCGTGGCATGGAGGGGCTGCAGTTCGCCGTGATCACAGATGATCACCTGTTGCAGCGTCGTTGCTGCGGTCTCCATCCCGGTGAGTGACGGTGCTGTCTTCGGACAGCCAAAACAGAGCTTTGCGCCGCTGTCCTCCAGAATGAAGCGGATTTCCCGGCTGTGCAGCTTTGAATTAACCGCGACGATGGCAGCGCCGACCCACCAGCAGGCGAAGGCAATCAGGCTATAATCCGGCCGGTTGGACATGCAGATGGCGATGCGGTCACCGGGTGCGATCGCGAACCGGTCCTTCAGTCTCTGCCCCAGACAGGCGGCGTTTCGCGCAAACGCTGCGTAATTTGCGATCACCTGGTCATCCAGCGCAAGTGCCGGCCGGTCGCCGTAAAGACCGGCTGAACGCTGGAGAAAACGGGCAATGTTCATGGGCGACCTGGCTGAGAATTTCCGGTCCGGTTACGCCGCGGGGTTACTGTCGCTGCCAGGCCTCGACGGTTTTGGCCGTAACCCAGGGGGTGACCTTTTCATTGAAGGACTTGAAATGAGCAGATTCAAGATGCGTCTGAAAGGCGGCGGCATCGGTGTACAGCTCATACAGAAAGAACCGGTCCGGATGCTCTGCGGATGTGCAGACATCAAAATAATGACAGTCCGGTTCTAGGGACAGTGAATTGGCGGCCTGTTCCATCATTGCTTTGTGAAAGTCGGCCCGCCGCTGCGGCTGGACATCGAACCAGACCAGAACTGCATGCATTCGTCGTTCCCTCATACCTTGTTCGTTGCTAGACTCATGGCAGGCGCATAATCAGGCGTCCCGCGTGGCCAGTCTGATATAACAATCGTCATCGCACAAACGTCTGATGATAATAATGAATTGGATGGAGGAGACGGGTTTCGCATGGATCTCACTGAACGGACCGGGTCACGCATTCCCTATGCCGAACAGGCTTACAGGGAACTGAAGCGGCGTATTCTGGATAACGAGCTGTCCCCCGGCGCAAACCTGCTCGAACAGGAGATCGCAGCCGAACTGGGGATGAGCCGGACCCCGGCCCGTGAGGCAATGATGCGTCTCGCCAATGAGGGGCTGGTGGAGGTCAAGCCACGCCATGGCATGCGGGTGCTGCCGATTTCTGCTGACGATATGGAAGAAATCTATCTGATTCTGACATCGCTGGAATCTACGGCGGCCGCGGTTGTTGCAAAACGGGGGCTTACAACGGATGAGTTCGCAGCGCTGGAGACGGCGGTGAGCGAAATGGATAATGCGCTGACCCGCGACGATTTATCTGCCTGGGCGAGAGCTGACGAGCGGTTCCACCAGCTGCTATTGCATTATTGTGCGAACCGCCGGCTGACCGCGCTGGTGGAGAATTTCTGGGACCAGGCGCACCGGGTCCGGATGGTGACCCTCAAGCTTCGCCCGCGGCCGATAAATTCCAACAAGGATCACCGCCAGTTGCTGGAAGCGATTGCCGCCCGGGATTCAGAAAAGGCCCGGGAAATTCACAGCCGCCACCGTGAGGTGAGTGGCCGGACGCTGGTGGAAATTCTGCGGACATCCGGGCTGAACAACGTCTGATCTGATGTTCGGATCAGACCGGGTAGGTTGTGTAGATGTCGTAGAGCATCCGCAAGCCCGTGATCAGCAGGAAGATGGCGAAGCAGAGCCGCAGCATGCGGGTGTTGATCGTGTAGGCCAGCTTCGCCCCGATCGGTGCCATGGCTACGGACATCGGTACAATCAGCAGGAATCCGATCAGGTTTATGTAACCCAGTGAAAATGGCGGAAGTTCCGCCCTGCCCCAGCCAAACACTGCGAAGCTTGCCGCACCGGGAATCGCGATGATCAGGCCGATCGCCGAGGCCGTTCCGACGGCCTTGCGGATCGGATAATTGAACGCCGTCAGCGTCGGTACTGCCAGTGTGCCGCCGCCAATCCCCATCATGACCGAGAAAAAGCCGATGATGGTCGCGATGATTTGCCTGCCGGGTGTGCCGGGCAGCGTTTCGCGCATATGCCATCCGTCCGGGCGGAGTGCCATGTTCGCTGCCACAAACAGCGCGATGATCGCGAAGATACCGGACAGGACAAGGCCGTCGAGATTGGCGCCGAGGACGGCACCAAGGACGACACCGAGCGCGATGAACGGTCCCCAGGATTTCAGCAAATCAACATCAATGCCGCCTTTGCGGTAATGCGCACGGGCCGACGAGATGGAGGTTGCAACGATTGTCGCCAGCGATGTGCCGACAGCAATATGCATCAATACCTCCGGCGCGATGCCCAGCAGCGAAAACGCATGATAGAGCACAGGCACAATCACAATGCCGCCACCAACGCCGAGCAGACCGGCCATCAGGCCGCCGATAACACCGGTGGCAAGCAATACGGCCACAAGACCAGCGAGAAAAGCGGGGTCAAGGTCTGAAAACATCATCAGTCGGGCAATCACTGCATATTATGACGGGTGGCGACTGATAGCTGCCGGCTCACCGGCTGTCATGCGCTTTAAAGGGCTTTTCATTAAACGGAAAACAAAAAAGGGCGGACGCTGTTGCGTCCGCCCCGGGAATTTGACTGTTGAGTGGAGCTATTTGGTCAGCTCACGTGACGCAGCGTCATAGGCGCGTTCGACATCCTGCATCGACTCCACCATGCTGGCCTTGGCGCTGTCCCAGGCATCAGCAGAAGCGTTCCTGAATTTCTCAAGGTCGCGGGCAACAGCCTCACGTCTGGCGGCGAGATCGACCTTCACTTCTTTCCACTTTTCCGCCATGGCGTCACCGGCTTCGGACATTTTCTGATCGAGTTCTGCCATCTCCTGATCAAGGGCATCTGCACGGCCTTCCAGCCAGGTTACGGCCTCGTTTTTCTGTTCGATGGTGTAATCAGACACCTCCTCATAGGTGACAGGGTCCGTCTTTCCGGACTCTGCGATGGCCGATGTGGTTGCGAGTGTTGTTGCCAGAGCAATCGCAGTGGCAAGACTGAGATATGTCGGTTTCATGCTTTTATCCTTTCCTGTTGCGTTCAGGTGAATGCCCGGTTTGTCAGCCCGAGAGGCGGTTGCGTGCATTCGAGATTGCTTTCCGGAGATCGAGATAGGCCATCTCGGCACCCTGCTTGACCTGTTCCAGGCTCGCCTCGCCGGAGGCACGAAGTTTCTCCATCTCAAACCTTGATTTCTCGTAGCGGGCCGAAATCTCCTGCTTGAATTCGTCGAGATCACTCATGCCGTCCGCTCTGGCGCGTTCGATATCGGCCTCCAGATGCTTCATTTCAGCTTCAATCTCTTTCAGTTTGGCTTTCAGCTTCTGTTTGTACTCTTCTGCTTTTGACATGGTGTACTCCTTCATTGTGTCCGTTATCGGACCAGTACAGAGTCAACGCCCAAGTTTTTTGGATGTTCCATGGAACAGATATAAATATTTTTCGTTTTTATGGTTCGTGACATTAAGAAAAGGGAAATTGAAATGACCGATCAGATTAAAGTTGATCAAGAAAAGGCGCGTCAGGGGGAAACTTCCGGACGAATGAGAAAAGTTGTTATTAGCTCAACGGTACTTGCTGTCGTTGTCGTAGCGGCGGCTGTCTACTTTTCAGGTTAAATATTTTTGGAACTGCTTTCTCTCTGTGGCGTTCAATGTGGGTAAGGCGTCAACCCGACGCTCTCTGATTTTCGACTTCAAAGGAGCCAGACCATGGCATATCGCAAAATTATTACAGCAGTTGTTGCATCTTCCCTCGCAGCAGCCTGCAGCACCTGGGACGTAGAGCCTAATATGACGGCCCTGCGTGGTGCCCAGCCCGCAGGTTCAGAGCATCAGAATGCGCTTGTCAGCGAGTATCGCAAGATTGCGGTATTTGAATATGATGAGATGCAGGACTGGCGCGATGCTGACCGCTGGGCCGAAAAAGGCCTGACGGTGTCTCGCGGCAACCAGGTTGAACCGACCGTCCTGAGCGACTGGAATATTCCGACCGAACATCAGGCCGAGTTAGGTATAGCACGTGCTCAGCTGGTGTCTGCACTCGGCAAGGGTGCGCGTACAAAGGCACCGGCAGCTGTTGCGGAAGCACAGGCCAAGTTTGACTGCTGGGTCGAGCAGCAGGAAGAAAACTGGCAGACCGCGCACATTGCAGCCTGCCGTGACCAGTTCATGGCTGCCATGAACCGGGTTGACTCGGCAATGATGGAAGCAAAGCCGGTCGCGAAGGTTGAAGCACCGGTCGCCGCCCCTGCTCCGACCTCTTTGTTCGAGCTTTACTTCCCGTTTGATAGTGCCGTTATTGGCCAGGAAGATCAGGCCGCGATCGGTGATGCAATCACCAGTTACCGGTCGGATGCCAAGTTTGCCGGAAAGCATAAAGTTCTCATTTCCGGTCATGCAGACCGGGCCGGCTCCACGGAATATAATCTCGCACTGTCCAAGCGACGGGCCGAGGCTGTTCGCCAGCAGTTGCTGATTGCCGGTATTCCGGGTGAGAATATTACGGTTCTTGCGTTTGGCGAAGTCGATCCGGCAATCAACACGGATGACAACGTACAGAATGCCTGGAACCGTCGCGTCGAAATTCTCGTCGAATAACGTTTCGCGATACCAGACGACAAACGGGGCAGCATCAGCTGCCCCGTTTTTTATTGCCTGCGAAGAACGCCGAAGCTGCGGGAACTTGCTCTCCCCGGCTCAATTGTGGTTCCGGAAGCCTTTGACATCAGGCCACGACGCAGCAGCTCTCTGATCGCTGCTGCCCGTGTCGGCAGCCGGTTGTCGAATTTCCAGGCATCAATGGCATCGAGCTCTTCAGGTTCCAGCATGACCTGAAGCCGCTCCGAGCGTCTTTTTTCTCCGGTCGTCACGGCTTTTCTCGCTTGTTTTTGGCTCATCCGATAACCCTGTGCTGTGGCAGCATTTGCTCCGGTTCCGTGTTTGCAGTAACCGGTAAATTTATGAGTAAGTTACTCAATTTATGTAAATGACGCAAATGCTGTAAGTTATGTAGTTTCAGTATTTTATATTAGATAATCATAATACATAAATTACTGAATATAATATTCTTATGCTATATGTTCAGAATGTATAAATACTGTTAGAGGTTTTTATTGTACAATTAAATTGATCAGGTAGATTCTGCTCATCGAACAACACGACGGGAGTCGACCGATGCAAAGCGAAGTCTATGAAATGATCGAAGAACAGTTGCCGAGTATCCGCCGTTATGCACATGCGCTGGAACGGAACTCGCACGCTGCGGAAGATCTGATACAGGACTGCGTTGAACGTGCACTGTCGCGTCAGGAACAGTTCCAGCCTGGCACGAACCTGCGGACATGGATGTTTACCATCATGCACAACCTGCAATGCGACCGTAAGCGCAAGGACGTGCGTCGTGGCGTACATGTCCCGCTCGAAGAATGGTCTGATGGTGCCAGCACCAATGGTAACCAGCTGGGTTCTCTGGAAATGCGTGATTTCCGCCGGGCTTTTGCCAAGCTTGACGCACGGGATCAGCAGATCATGATCCTGATCGGGATGGAAGGCATGGCTTACGAGGAAGCCGCTGACGTTCTGGGTATCAAGGTGGGTACTGTGAAGTCCCGCCTGTTCCGGGCACGTGAGCGTCTTCGGGATATCCAGACAAAGGCCGCAGCGCCGAAAATGCGCAGCCGCCGGGAACCGGCAGCCGACAATGCCGTTCATGCTGTATGAGTTGAATAGATGAACCGGGGGTCTTTTGAGTGGTGGCGAACAGAAATGGTCAGAGGAAGATCTTCATGCCTACATTGACGGTCAGATGCATCATGACCGTCGACAGGCTTATGAGGAATATCTCGCCACCCGGCCCGACCTGCTCCGCCGCATTCATTCCTATCAGTTACAGATAGGCGAGATGTTCAGAGCATTCGGATCAGCAAAAGACTGGCGTTCCTGAAACCCGGAGAATCAAATTCTCCGGGTTTTTATTTGTCTGCAATCCGGAACCTCCCCGCTGCCAAAGCGTTTGCCTTATGAAATCCATTTCAGAGGAGTATCTTCATGAGCATCTTCACATTGCTGAAGGACGACCATGACAGCCTGCGCGAGAGAATTGCAGCAGTTAAACGGTCCCGCGGCCAGGACCGCAAGACCCTGGCCAGACATTACAGCGACCTCAGGACGGAGCTGCTGGTTCATCATGAGGCAGAGCAGCATGTGCTGTTCACTCATCTGGCCCGGCTGGAATCGCTTGGCGATCAGGCGCTGCATGCGGTTGAAGAGCATGGTGAGCACCGCAAGCTGATCGAGATGATGGAAGATACACCGTCATATGGTGACGACTGGTGGGCCTCGTTCGACGAGCTTGCACATGATATCCTTCATCATCTTGATGAAGAAGAGACGGATATCTTTCCGCTGGCCGAGAAAAACCTGCAGTCAAAGACGATTGAGGAACTCGGACAGGCCTACGGGGCTGCAAAAGGCGGACATAAGACCCAGATGCTGAAAAGCGCCTGACAGAGGAACTTGATTTTATGAAGCCCTTTAACGACCAGGCATCAACATGGCGGTAGATCCACGGCACAGCCGTCTGGCCCGGATGGATCGCCTCAGCCACCTTCTCGACAACCAGTTCCGGATTCCCGGGACTGGTTTTCGGTTTGGGCTGGATGGTCTGCTGGGGCTGTTACCGGGTGTGGGCGACGTGGCCGCCGCTGCCCTGTCCACTTATGTCATCCTTGAGGCTCGTCGTGCTGGCGTTCGTATACCGGCCCTGATCAGGATGGGTGTCAATGTCGGCGCTGATCTGGTCATCGGCTCTGTGCCCCTGCTGGGCGATGCCGTCGATTTCTTCTGGAAAGCAAACCGGGCGAACCTGAGGCTGGCGCAAAGGGATATCGAGGCCCAGGAAAACCGGGACCGTTAAGGCATAAGGCAGGCACAAAAAAAGCGCCCACCGCAGTGAGCGCTTTTCGTTGCATCAGGACAATTACTTCTGATTGTCCATCTTGTCTTTCACGTAACCGGCACCGGCACCAACGGCACCACCGATTGCAGCCCCGCAGGAGATACAGCCGCCGGTGATTGCGGTACCTGCAGCACCTACGGCCGCACCTATTGCGCCACCACTGACGACTTTCTGCTCCTGTGCGGACATGCCGGAACAGGCCGAAACAAGGAGGGCCGAGCCTGTGGCTGCGATAATTGCGAACTTGCGCATAATAAATTCTCCTTCATCTTTTAAAGCCAGTCGTTGTTCCGGCTGGTGTCAGCATTGCTAACACTGGAACAGAAACGCTCTGTGCCGATATTTGTTCCGAACTAAATCAGCAGGCTGGCCCTAGTCGCTTGCCCCTTCACATTGCTAGGCTTCACCTCTAGTCTTTTGACGAAATTGATGCTGGCCGTAATGGTCGCAGGAACGGGGGTAATTATGACGATCAGGCTTTCTCATTTCATCGGCGGCGCTGCAAAGTCCGGGTCTGAACGGACCGGGCCGGTTTTTAACCCGTCGACCGGGGAGCATTTTGCAGATGTTGAACTGGCCTCTGCGCCGGAGGTTGATGCAGCCGTTCAGGTCGCCCACGAAGCCTTCCGGGAATGGTCCGAATGGACGCCGATCCGGCGCGCCCGGGTGATGTTCAGATATCGTGACCTCGTTGAAAAAAACATGGGCGAACTGGCGGAACTGGTCGGTCGTGAACATGGCAAAACCCTGCCGGATGCTGCCGGATCCGTACAGCGCGGGCTGGAAGTGGTCGAGTTCGCCTGTGGTATTCCGCAGATGCTGAAAGGTGAGTATTCAGAACAGGTTGGCGGCGGTATCGACAGCTTTAACCTGCGCCAGCCGCTCGGGGTCTGCGCCGGAATCACGCCGTTCAATTTCCCGGCAATGGTGCCGATGTGGATGTTTCCGGTCGCCCTGGCCTGCGGCAATACCTTTATCCTGAAGCCGTCGGAAAAAGATCCCTCCTGCCCGCTGCGGCTGGCGGAACTGATGACCGAGGCCGGCGCTCCTCCGGGTGTTCTGAATGTCGTCAATGGCGACAAGGAAGCTGTCGACGCCCTGTTGCATCATCCGCTGGTCGAGGCTGTCAGCTTTGTCGGATCAACGCCGGTTGCGGAATATATCTATCATACGGGGACCGCGAACAATAAGCGGGTGCAGGCGCTGGGTGGTGCGAAAAATCACATGATTATCATGCCGGATGCCGATCTAGACCAGGCGGCGGATGCGCTGATCGGTGCCGGATTTGGCTCTGCCGGAGAACGCTGCATGGCGGTCTCGGTCGCGATTCCGGTTGGCGAAGAAACCGCAGATGCGATCCGGGAAAGGCTCGTTCCCCGGATTCAGGCGCTGAAAGTCGGTGCCTATAATGACCCGGACGCAGATTTCGGCCCGCTGAACACCAGGGGACATATGGAAAAGGTCCGGGGGATGGTTGATCGCGGCGTTGCCGAAGGGGCAGAACTGGTGGTCGACGGACGCGATCTTCGCCTGCAGGGCTATGAAAACGGCTATTTCCTGGGTGGTTGCCTGTTCGACCGGGTGACGACGGATATGGATATCTACAAACAGGAGATCTTCGGCCCGGTGCTCTCAATGGTCCGTGCGCCGGACTATGATGCGGCGCTGGCCATGGTCAACGATCATGAATTCGGTAACGGTACGGCGATCTTTACCCGCGACGGTGATGCCGCCCGTGAATTTGCCCGGAATGCCCGGATCGGGATGGTTGGTATCAATGTGCCAATTCCGGTGCCGGTCGCCTATCACAGCTTCGGTGGCTGGAAACGGTCACTGTTCGGCGACCATCATATGCATGGCCCGGAAGGTGTACGTTTCTATACAAAGCTGAAAACGGTTACGGCCCGCTGGCCATCGGGTATCCGCACAGGTGCGGAATTCACCATCCCGACGCTGACTTAAGGCGATCATCCCGAGAAACGCTGAAACCGCGTCTCGACGGATGGCAGCAGAGGTCTGGCGTCAAGAATGCCGGGGGCGTCAGATCTGATCTTTGTCAGACCCGGTTACCAACAGCCAGCAGTACAACTCCCATACGCTCTTCCAGCTCCCTGAGGCGATTGATATCGCCCCGGGCGAGCTGGGCCGGTTTCAGTTGTACCTCGCGCAGAGCGACAAGCGGTTTGCCGATGTCGCGTTCCAGTGCCTGCAAGGCATCAAGATTTTCCTGATCAATCTCTGCGAATGAATAATACATGCCTGAACTCCGTGATTCCGGTCCTGAATCATAGGCTCTGCAGATCAACGGGAGGAAGAGGAATCTTCATTTCCGCCCGGTGGATGGTGTCATGACCAGATCAGCATCACTGAGTTTGAAAAAACACACAAAAATTTCACGACAGAATAATTTATTGAATATAATATCATACCGGTAACAAAATCAGCGTGACGTGATGGCCCTTTCCCGGACAGAAAGTATTCCCGTCGGACAGCAAATCCGCGATCTGCGGCGGGCCAAGGGTCTGCGCATTGCCGGACTGGCCAGCGAAATCGGCCGGTCCGTCGGTCATGTCAGTCAGGTGGAGCGTGGTCTGTCCCCGGTGACGATCCCTGACCTGAAGAAGATTGCCGACGCGCTTGGCGTGGAAATCAACTGGTTCTTTCAGGGGCAGGCCATGGCGCCGCCGGAGGAACGGGACATCATCGTCCGCCGGGCCAACCGCCGGCAACTCAACTATTCCGGAACCGGTGTGCAGGAAGCGCTGCTTTCCCCTCACCTTCATGGTGCCTTTGAAATGGTCATGACGACGCTGGCACCCGGCGCCGACAGCGGTGTCGCCTACAGCCGGACCGGCGAAGAAGGCGGTCTTGTGCTGGAGGGAGAGCTCGATCTCGAAGTGGATGGCCGGACATACAGCCTGTCCGCCGGTGACAGTTTCAGCTTCGAGAGTACCAGACCGCATCGCTGCGCCAATTCCGGCAGCCAGACGACCCGTGTTCTCTGGGTCATCTCGCCACCTTCCTATTAACTGGTTTTGCAGAAGGACCACCCCATGGCCGTTCAACTCCCCTCCCGTGCGCAGGTTGTCATTATTGGCGGCGGCATTATCGGATGCAGTCTTGCCTATCATCTCACCAGACGTGGCTGGACGGATGTGCTGCTGCTGGAGCGTAAACAGCTGACCTGCGGGACGACCTGGCATGCGGCCGGGCTGGTCGGCCAGCTTCGTGCCAGCCAGAACATGACGCGCCTTGCCCAGTACACGACCGACCTGTTCCGGACGCTGGAGGCGGAAACCGGTCAGGCAACGGGTATGAAACAGAACGGCAGCGTCTCGGTCGCCCGCACACCGGGCCGGCTTGAAGAGCTGGTCCGGGGCGCGGATATGGCGAAAGTTTTCGGTCTGGATGTTGAGGTCATCGACGCAGCCGAATGCCAGCGTCTCTGGCCGCTGATGTCGATCCACGATGTCATGGGGGGCGTATATCTGCCGAATGATGGCCAGACCAACCCCTCGGACACAGCGGCGGCGCTGGCCAGAGGGGCAAAACAGGCTGGTGCGACAATCATTGAAGGCGTTGCTGTGACCGGGGTTACAGTCAGAAACGGTCGTGCCTGTGGCGTGACAACGGAAGCTGGCAGCGTCGAAGCCGAGTATGTCGTGAACTGTGCCGGTATGTGGGCCCGTGATGTCGGAAAGATGGCCGGGGTCAATGTACCGCTGCATGCGGCTGAGCATTTCTACATCGTCACCGAGCCGATTCCGGACCTGCCCGCGACCCTGCCGGTAATGCGCGACCCGGATGGTTGTGTCTACTGGAAGGAAGATGCGGGAAAGCTGCTGATCGGCTGTTTCGAGCCGGTTGCCAAGCCGTGGGGGATGGACGGTATTCCCGATGATTTCGAGTTCGACGAGTTGCCGGAAGATTACGATCATTTCGAGCCGATCCTGATGGATGCGATGGAACGTGCCCCGGTTCTGGCAAAGACCGGAATTCGCCAGTTCTTCAACGGACCGGAGAGTTTCACCCCGGATGACCGCTATCTGCTGGGTCCGGCCCCGGAAATCCGGAATTTCTATGTGGCGGCAGGCTTCAACTCGATCGGTATTCAGTCCTCCGGCGGTGCCGGCAAGGTGCTGGCGGACTGGATCATTGATGGCCATGCGCCAACGGATCTCTGGGACGTCGATATTCGTCGGGTGGTGCCGTTTCAGGGCAATGCAAAATATCTGCATGACCGTACGGTTGAGGGGCTGGGGCTGCTCTATGCCATGCACTGGCCGTTCCGACAGTTCGCGACGGCACGTGGTATTCGCCATTCGGCACTGCATGACCGGCTGGCGAAGGCCGGTGCCTGCTTCGGGGAGGTTTCAGGCTGGGAGCGGCCGAACTGGTACGCACCGGACGGCATGGAGCCGGCTTATGCCTACAGCTACAAACGCCAGAACTGGTTCGATGCCAATGCGGCAGAACATAAGGCGGTTCGGGAAGCGGTCGGCCTGTTTGATCTGTCATCCTTCGGCAAGTTCCTGATTCAGGGGCGCGATGCCGAGCAGATGCTGAACCGGGTCAGTGGCAATGACATGTCGGTTGAACCCGGCCGGATTGTCTATACCCAGTTGCTGAACGAACGCGGCGGGATTGAAGGTGATCTGACGGTCACCAGACTGGCAGAAGACCGCTATATGGTGGTCAGCGGCGCCGGCACCCAGGCCCGTGACCTGTCATGGCTGTCGCAGGCTGTGAGAGAGGATGAACGCTGTTATGTGACTGATGTGACATCTGGTCTGGCGGTACTCAGTGTCATGGGACCGAATGCCCGTGAATTGCTGTCACGGGTCAGCCCGGCCGACCTTTCCAACGAAGCCTTCCCCTTTGGCCATAGCCGGGAGATCGAAATCGGCTACGGTCTGGTTCGGGCTTCCCGGATCACCTATGTCGGTGAACTGGGCTGGGAGCTTTACATGCCGACGGAATTTGCCACCCATGTCTATGATGCCCTGCTGGCGGCATCTGACGGTCTCGGGTTCCGTCATGCGGGCTATCACACGTTGAACAGCCTGCGTATGGAAAAGGGTTACCGCCACTGGGGGCACGATATTACCGATGCGGAAACACCGCTGGAGGCCGGACTGGGGTTTGCCGTGAAGTTCGACAAGCCTGGCGGTTTTCAGGGGCGTGACGCCCTGCTGCGACAGAAGGAAGCGGGTGTGAAGCAGCGTCTGGTGCAGTTCCGGCTGATCGATCCGGAACCGCTGGTCTATCACAATGAGCCAATCCTGCGGGACGGTCGTATCTGCGGCTATGCGACTTCCGGCATGTTCGGGCATACCATCGGCTCCAGCCTCGCCATGGGTTATGTGGAAGCTGACGGGGATGTGGTAACACCGGATTATGTGAAGGCCGGTGCCTACAGGCTGCGGATCAACGGCCAGGAATATGATGCTGAGGCGTCACTGCGGTCATTCTATGACCCGAAAAGCGAGCGGGTGAAGGTCTGAGCGGGCGTTTAAAGCCCCCCTCACCCTGAAACAGGTTCAGGGTGAGGCAATCCCGTATATTGTGAAGCATCATCCGGTCGCCTGACAGAGCGACCGGATGAGCCTTTTGGGTTCAGTCGCTGGTCAGCAGCTTCATCAGGCTGGAGGTGTCCATGCGGTTGTCGCCACGGTACTGCAACTGGGCATAGAACTGGTCGACCAGTGCGGTCACCGGCAGGCGCGAGCCGTTGCGCTTGGCTTCTTCAAGGCAGATGCCGAGGTCCTTGCGCATCCAGTCCACGGCAAAGCCGAAATCGAACTCGCCCTTGCACATGGTATGGGCCCGGTTTTCCATCTGCCAGGACTGGGCGGCCCCTTTGGAGATAACGGCAATGACCTTGTCGGTATCCAGATCAGCCCGCTTGGCGAAGTTCATGGCTTCGGAGAGGCCCTGAACCAGACCGGCAATACAGATCTGGTTGACCATCTTGGTGAGCTGACCCGCACCGGCGTCTCCCATCAGGGTGACGGCCTTGCCAAAGCAGTCCATCAGCGGCCTGGCCGTGTCGAACGGCGCCTGATCACCGCCACACATGACCGTCAGGGCACCGTTTTCCGCCCCGGCCTGTCCGCCGGAAACGGGGGCATCAATGAAGGCGACGCCCTGTTTTGCCGCTTTGGCATAGATTTCGCGGGCGACATCTGCGGACGCAGTGGTGTGGTCAACCAGAATGGCACCGGATTTCATCGTCGCCAGGACACCGCTGTCGCCATAGATGACGGAGCGCAGGTCGTCGTCGTTGCCGACGCAACTGAATACCAGGTCGCAGCCTTTTGCGGCTTCAGCAGGGGTTTTTGCAAAAGCGCCCTTGTGGTCCCCGACCCATTTTTCAGCCTTGGCGGTGGTGCGGTTATAGACGGTGACATCATGTCCGCCCTTGGCCAGATATCCGGCCATCGGATAGCCCATAACGCCGAGTCCGATGAATGCTACTTTCGCCATGTTTCTCTCCAGTTCTGTTGGGTGCAGTCAGGGCTGCGGATTTGGCGCGAAGGATAGTCGCTCTGTCGGCTGGCGGCAAATTGACTGGATGGCTGGCGGCAGATTTTCCGCAGTGCGGACGCTCTCAGCCGTCAATCAGCTGCTGCAGCTCGTCCCAGCTCGCCTGATCGGGTGCGATTAGCAGCGGTCCTGCATTGGCAACCGGCTGATAGGCCGTCCCGTTCAGGCGTTGTGCCGCCCCGCCTGCTTCCTGCAGCATCAGCACCCCGGCGGCGAAATCCCACGGTTTGGTGCGGTGGTAAAGGGCGATCTGGTGTTCGTCACGGAGCAGCGAGAGAAACATCTGGCCGACACAGCGCAGGTTGATATTTTCCCGGAATTTCTCCCGGATCTGGCGGATACGTTCGCTGCGCGCCTTGTCCGGCCCGCCAGCGCCAAGCCATCCCGAGTAGTCGAAGATACTGGTTTTCGGTGACAGTTGTGTGATCACTGTCCGGTAGCCGTCGATATAGGTACCTCCGCCTTTTTCGGTCACGGCGGTGACATTGGTCAGCGGGTCATGGACCCACCCGGCAACGGTCTCGCCATTCCTCACCAGTGCAATGATGACGGCAATCCTGCGGTCACCGCGGGAAAAGTTTGTTGTTCCGTCAATCGGATCGACTATCCAGACCGGATCATTGCCATGCAGGCGCTCCAGTATTGCCGGGTTGGCGGCAACCTCTTCCTCGCCGACGGTCATGCTGCCCGGCAGAATTCGGGTCAGCGAGGCCCGCAGATGATGTTCCATCGCCTCGTCAGCGACAGTCACCAGATCGCCCGGTGCTTTCTCACGTATTTCGTGGGCTTCCAGCTGCCCGAACCGGGGCAGCAATTCAGCTTCGACCGCATTGCGTATGGCGGTGCTGACTTTCTCGACAGAAACTGTGGTCATGGAATCCGGTTCAGTGGGTTCGGCGAGGGAATACACGGCCCTGCCCCGAAAAGCAAAAGGGGGCTGCGTTTACCGCAGCCCCCTTCACATCATGATCAGCGTTTTCGCTGATTACATCATGCCGCCCATACCGCCCATGCCACCCATATCGGGCATGCCGCCACCGGCACCATTTTCCTTCGGTGCAGGCTTTTCAGCGATCATGGCTTCTGTGGTGATCAGCAGACCGGCGATCGAGGCTGCATCCTGCAGCGCCGTGCGCACGACCTTGGCCGGATCGATGACACCGGCTTTGACCATGTCTTCGTAGACACCGGTCTGTGCGTTGAAGCCGAATGTTGCGTCATTCTTCTCCAGCAGCTTGCCGGCAACCACTGCACCGTCCGAGCCGGCGTTTTCAGCGATCTGGCGAACCGGTGCCTGCAGGGCGCGGCGAACGATGTTCACACCGACCTGCTGGTCGTTATTCACGGTTTCGATCTTCTTCAGGACGCGGACAGCGTACAGCAGAGCCGAACCGCCACCGGGGACAACACCTTCCTGAACGGCTGCACGGGTTGCATGCAGCGCATCATCGACGCGGTCCTTGCGTTCTTTCACTTCGACTTCGGTTGCACCGCCAACGCGCAGAACAGCAACGCCGCCGGACAGTTTCGCGAGGCGCTCCTGGAGCTTCTCACGGTCATAGTCGGAGGTGGTTTCCTCGGCCTGACGCTTGATCTGGTCGCAACGGGCCGTGATGTCTTTCTTCTTGCCCGAGCCATCAACGATCGTCGTGTCTTCCTTGGTGATCGTTACCCGCTTGGAGGTGCCGAGCATGTCGAGCGTGACGCTTTCCAGTTTGATGCCGATGTCTTCGGAGATCACCTGGCCACCGGTCAGGATGGCGATGTCTTCCAGCATGGCTTTCCGGCGATCACCGAAGCCCGGTGCCTTGACGGCAGCGATCTTCAGGCCACCGCGCAGCTTGTTGACGACCAGGGTCGCCAGTGCTTCGCCTTCGACGTCTTCAGCGATGATCAGCAGCGGGCGGCTGGACTGAACAACAGCTTCGAGGATCGGCAGCATGGCCTGCAGGTTCGAGAGTTTTTTCTCATGCAGCAGGATATAGGGATTTTCCAGTTCGGCGACCATCTTGTCGGCGTTGGTCACGAAGTACGGCGACAGATAGCCACGGTCGAACTGCATGCCCTCGACAACCTCGAGTTCGTTGTGCAGGCCCTTGCCTTCTTCAACGGTGATGACGCCTTCATTGCCAACTTTCTGCATGGCTTCGGCAATCATCTTGCCGACTTCCGTGTCGCCGTTGGCGGAAATTGCACCAACCTGTGCAACCTCGTCCGAGCTCTTGATCTTCTTGGAGCGCTTCTGGATGTCGGCAACAACGGCGTCAACCGCGAGGTCAATGCCGCGCTTCAGGTCCATCGGGTTCATGCCGGCAGCAACAGCCTTCACGCCTTCGCGGACGATGCACTGGGCCAGAACGGTCGCGGTGGTGGTACCGTCACCGGCCAGATCGTTGGTCCGGGAAGCAACTTCCTTGACCATCTGGGCGCCCATGTTTTCAAACTTGTCGGACAGTTCGATGTCCTTCGCAACCGTCACACCGTCCTTGGTGATACGCGGTGCGCCAAACGACTTGTCCAGAACGACGTTACGACCCTTCGGGCCGAGCGTTACCTTGACGGCGTTGGCGAGAATATCGACGCCGCGCAGCATACGGTCGCGTGCGTCGGTTGAAAATTTTACTTCTTTACCGGCCATGTTTCAGCCCCCTATTCCAAAATGCCCATAATGTCGGATTCGCGCATGATCAGCAGATCTTCGCCATCGACTTTGACTTCCGTGCCCGACCATTTGCCATAAAGGACCTTGTCGCCCTTTTTGACGTCCAGCGGGGTCACCTTGCCGTCATCGGCGCGTGCGCCGGTTCCGACAGCGACAACTTCGCCCTGCATCGGTTTTTCTTTAGCGGTATCCGGGATGATGATCCCGCCCGCAGTCTTGGTTTCCAGTTCGAGCGCCCGGATCATAACCCGGTCGTGGAGCGGACGAATGGCCATAATGTTCCTCCTGCCAAAATTCGTTACCTGAGAGGAGAGCACCTGACGGACTGCCATTGGCACTCTCTTCGATTGAGTGCCAGCGAGATAGGAGGGTTCCGGCTTGAAGTCAAGCAGGCTGTAGTGATCTGCCCAGCCGGTTTTCGAGTTTCTGCCGGTTTTCCGGGCTGAGCCGGACAGTAATATTGGCCATCATGTTTTCGTCCTGACGGTCCAGAACGTCACCATTCTGATACAGCCAGGCAATTGATGCGCCATCGGAGATATCAAGGGCGAGATCAATAACGACCTCTTTGCTGGCGAGCAGCAGGTCGATAGCAGCCAGCAATCCGTCGACATTTTCACCGGTCACGGCAGATACGGCGACAGAGTCTGACCGGGTCAGCGCTGTAGCAAGACGTTCGCGGCCTTCCGTATCCATCAGATCGATCTTGTTCAGTGCCTCAAAGACATGGCGGTCGCCGTCCAGATCGATATCCAGATCCTTCAGGACCGCCTGAACATCGTCACGCTGCTGTTCCGTGTCCGGATTGGCGATATCGCGGACATGTATGATCACATCCGCCTCCACAACCTCTTCCAGGGTTGCCCGGAAGGCAGCAACCAGCATGGTCGGCAGGTCGGATATGAACCCGACGGTGTCCGACAGGATGATCGATTTTCCGGACGGCAGATCAAGTCGCCGCATCGTCGGGTCAAGGGTCGCAAAGACCTGATCTCGGGCGTCAACAGTCGATTTGGTCAGCCGGTTGAACAGGGTGGATTTGCCCGCATTCGTATATCCGACCAGGGCGACAATCGGATAGGGAACCTTCTTGCGGGCGGAACGATGGAGTGTCCGGGTACGCACCACCTTCTCCAGATCATTCTTGATCCGGATCACACGGTCATCGATCTGCCGGCGATCAGACTCGATCTGGCTTTCACCCGGGCCGCCGAGAAAGCCATAACCCCCCCGCTGGCGCTCCAGATGGGTCCAGGAGCGCACCAGCCGGGATCGCTGATAGGTCAGCGAGGCCAGTTCGACCTGCATCCGCCCTTCCCGTGTCGCCGCCCGTTCGCCGAAAATTTCCAGAATCAGGGCCGTCCGGTCGATCACCTTGCATTTCCAGGCTCTCTCCAGATTGCGTTGCTGGATTGGCGTCAGGGAACCGTCAACGACGATCAGGCCAATCTCCTCAGCCTCGATCTCGGCTGCGATTTCCTCGACGATGCCGCTGCCGATCAGGGTTGCAGGCCTTATCCGCGATAAGGCGACAGTCCGTGCATCGACAATGTCGAGTGCAATGGCATTGCACAGGCCGACAGCCTCTTCGAGGCGTGCATCAGGCGTGCGGACGTCCGGACCGCCCCCACGCTTTTGATATGGATGAATAAGCAGGGTGCGCTGGCCATAGCTGCGGCCAAACTCATCCGATAACTGATCAGCTATCGGGATCCTCCTCTTTCGACGGCTCAAACAGACTTACCGGCATGCCGGGCATGACTGTCGAGATCGCGTGCTTGTAAACCAGCTGGGTCGATCCGTCGCGACGCAGCAGCATCGAGAAGTTGTCGAACCAGGTGATGATCCCCTGAAGTTTGACGCCATTGATCAGGAATACGGTGACAGGGGTCTTGTGCTTGCGCACATAGTTTAAAAAAACGTCCTGCACGTTCTGTGTCTTGTCATTGGACATGTTCGTTTCTCTTCGTGGTGTGTGGATAACAGAAAATGGTCCCCACCATTGTCACCAAGGAACCCAGTCTAGCAGACCTCGGGGCAGCTTGGAGTCTTATTGGCTTACAACTTTGTGATCGTGGTGATGAAGCCCTCAAAGTCAGTAAAGTTCATATGCGGTGGCCAGGCATCGTGCTTATTAGATGGTGACGGCTGCTCGTGCATCAATACTGCCGTGCAACCGGAACGATGCGCACATTCCATATCAATGGCATTATCACCGACAAACCAGACGGTCCGGCCGGGTTTCAGACCGATCGGGCCCAGTGCTGCCTGTATGACCATTTCATCGGGTTTGTCCCGTTCCAGATCACCTGCCCCCAGAACCGGGTGAAAATAATCCGCCCAGCCAAGAACACTAACCTCCTTGCGCAGGAAGCTGCCGGTCTTGTTGCTGACGATCGCCATCGGGACACCAGCTTCACTCAGATTTTTCAGTACCGTCTCGGCACCTGCCAGCGGCTTGAGATAGCTCAGGTGGATTTCTTCATACCGGGTATAGAAGACATCCCGTGCCTCCTCCCAGCGGTTGCCGAACAGCACCGGAAAGGCCTCACGCATGGATTTCGCGACATTCTGGCGGGTTTCTTCCAGCGTCCACGGGGTCATACCCATGGCCTCAAACGTGAACGCGTTGGCGGCATGGATCACCGCCCAGCTATCCACCAGGGTATTATCCCAGTCAAAGACAACAGCCTCCGGAAACGGGGTGTCCGTCAAGCTGCCGGCTCCGAAATGGACCCGAGATAATCATCGACCAGGCTGAGCGTCAGTTCCCCGGGCGCACCATTGCCAACGGAACGGTCGTTGATACGGACAACCGGCATGACGTAGGAACTGGCGCTGGTGATGAAGGCTTCCTTGGCGTCATAGGCCTCTTCCACGGTGAATGGCCGCTCGACAAGCTTCAGGCCGCGGGCCTTGGCCAGCCCCAGCAGGGTTTCGCGGGTGATGCCGCGCAGAATGTCATGGGTGGCCGGCCGGGTGACCAGTTCGTTATCCTTCGTGACGATCCAGGCATTGGTCGATGATCCCTCGGTGACAAAGCCGTCATTATCGACCTGCCAGGCTTCATAGGCACCGGCGTCGCGGGCTGCCTGCTTCGCCAGGACGTTGGGCAGCAGACTGACGGACTTGATATCACGGCGCGGCCAGCGCTGGTCGGGCACTGAAATGACGGCAATACCTTTTGCAGTTTTCTCCGGATCCTGGGCGACGGAGCGTTTCGCCGTGATAACCAGCGCGCTTTTCACATGATCCGGCGGAAACGGATGGTTGCGGGGATAGACGCCGCGGGTGACCTGCATATAGACCAGTCCGTTGCGGACACCGTTGCGGCGCGCAATTTCATCCATGATGACTTCGAGGGCGGCCCGTCCAACGGGCGGCTTGATACGCAGCTCGGCGAGCGATCTGTCCAGCCGGTCCAGATGCCCCTGCTTGTCGCAGTATCTGCCATTCCGAAGGGCGACGACCTCATAGATGCCGTCGGCAAACTGATAGCCGCGATCCTCGATATGAACGCTGGCTTCCGAGTGGGGAACGTAGCGACCGTTGACATATGCTATGCGTGACATGAGCGGCTTTCCTGATTTCTAGAAGTATTCGAGGCGGACAGAGAACATCGCCTCAACCTTTTTGACTGATTTGCTGGCGGCAAACAACACCACCCGGTCGCCGGTTTTCACGACGGTATCGCCGCGCGGTGAAATAACCGTCGATCCGTCCCGGACCACGGCCCCGATCAGTACGCCCTGCGGCAAATTGACTTCACGGAGTGGCTTTCCGACCAGCGGTGATGTTTCCAGTGCATCGGCTTCGATCAGTTCCCCGAAACCTTCATGCAGCGAATGGACGGCATGAATGCGGCCACGCCGGATATATTGCAGAATTGTAGAGACGGTGATGGCGCGGGGGCTGACGACGACATCGATACCAAGCGACGTTATCAGCGGGCTGTAGGTCGATTTGTTGATCAGGGTGACAGAACGTTTGGCGCCATAGCGTTTTGCCAGCAGTGAGGCGAGAATGTTGGTCTCGTCGTCATTGGTTACCGCGACCACGGTTTCTGCCAGTTTGACGTTGGCTTCGTTCAGCAGTTCGGGATCCAGCACATCGCCGTGCAGCACAACCGTTCCCGGCAGCGCACGGGCGACGGATTCGGCACGTTCCTTCGAGCCCTCGATGATCTTGATGTTCACGCCGGGATAGGCCTCGTCGATCATCTGTCCGAGACAGAGCCCGATATTTCCGCCACCGAGGATCACAATGCGCCGGGCTTCGCTTTCTTCATGTCCGAAGGCGGTCATTGCACGAGAGACATGGTCGGTGTCGACGACAAAATAGGCGATGTCACCTTCCAGCATCTGGTCATCAGGATCGGGGATGATCGGCTTGTCGTCCCGCAGGATGCCGATGATGACAATATGCAGGTCAGGAAACAGCTGGGTGAGCTGGCGCAGCGGTGTGTTGATCAGCGGGCAGTCCTTGAGACAACGCACGCCGATCAGGCGAACCTTGTCGTTTGCCAGCGGGATCATGTCGGTGGCGCCGGGCACCTGCAGGCGGCGGCTCATGGCCCGCGCGACTTCGACTTCCGGGGAAATGATATGATCAATCGGCATATGGTCGCGGCTGAACAGGTCGCCCCAGAGCGGATCGAGATAGTTCTGATTGCGGATACGGGCGATCTTGGTCGGCACATTGAACAGCGAATGAGCAACCTGACAGGCGACCATATTGACTTCGTCTGTTGCGGTGACAGCGATAATCATGTCCGCATCCGCTGCCCCCGCCTTTTCAAGTACCGGCGGATGAGAGGCAAATCCCTGAATGGCTGTCACGTCGAGTGAGTCACTGATCTTGCGTGTCAGCTCCGGAGTCTGATCGATTACCGTGACATCGGCATTTTCCATTGCCAGATAACGGGCGATGTTGAAGCCCACCTGACCTGCGCCGCAGATGATAACCTTCACGCCTTGTCTCCATGAATGCCAAGGGATTTCAGTTTCCGGTGCAGGGCGGAACGCTCCATACCGACAAATTTTGCCGTCTTCGAGATATTGTCCTCAAATCTTTCGATCTGGGCTTCGAGATATTGCCGCTCAAACAGTTCACGGGCCTCCCGCAATGGCAGGGACATGATTTCGGCAGCCTTTGCGGCGCTGAGCGATTCCGGTGCCGATGCGCCAAGCTCCGGCGGCAGCATATCCGCGGTTACCGGTTCGTCCGCGTCGCCTGAAGCCATGATCAGCACCCAGTCGATCACGTTGCGCAACTGGCGAACATTGCCCGGCCAGGAATAGCTGTGCAGGGCCGCCATCGCCTCATCGGAAAAGTGGCGTGCCCTGACGCCGGCCGCTGATGACGAGCGTGTCATGAAATGTCTGGCAAGCAGCGGAATGTCGTCCCGCCGTTTTGACAAGGGTGGTGCAATGATCGGTACAACATTCAGCCGGTAGAACATGTCTTCACGAAAGCGTCCGGCTGTAATTTCTGCTTCAAGGTTCCGGTTTGTCGTTGCGATGACGCGAACATCAACACTGACTTTCCGGTTACCGCCAACCCGCTCGAACGTCTGTTCCTGCAGTACCCTGACAATCTTGCCCTGGGTTTCCAGCGGCATGTCGGCCACTTCGTCAAGCAGCAGACTGCCGCCATGGGCGCGCTCGAACAGGCCGATAACACGGCGTTCGTCCTCAGTGTTTTCATCAGGTTCAACGCCGAACAGTTCGGTTTCAAAGGCATCGGGGCGCATGGTGGCACAATTGACCACGATGAAGGGCTGGCTGGCGCGGCTGGAACTTGCATGGATCAGCCGGGCGATGACTTCCTTTCCGGAGCCGGCGGGCCCGGTAATCAGGACGCGTGATCCGGTGGGTGCCACCTTGCCGATTGCCTGGCGGATCTGGACCATCGCCGGGGACTGGCCGACAAGCTCTTCCGCATCCCCTGCCCGCAGCCGCAGCTCGCGGTTTTCCTGACGCAGGCGTGAGGCCTCGATGGCACGTTCGACGATAACCAGCAGGCGGTCGACCTGAAACGGTTTTTCGATAAAGTCATAGGCACCGTCTTTCAGGGCCTCGACAGCGGTTTCAATGGTGCCGTGCCCGCTGATCATGACCACCGGTACGTCCGGATGGTTGCGGGCGACGCGTTTCAGTATGCCCAGCCCGTCAAGATGGCTGCCTTCAAGCCAGATATCCTGAATGATCAGACTCGGCTGGCGGGCGGAAATCTGCGCCAGTGCTTCGTCGCTGTTGGAGGCTTCCCGGGTCTTGTAACCTTCATCCTGCAACAACCCGGCAATCAGGGCCCGGATGTCGTCTTCATCATCGACAATGAGAATATCGTGCGCCATATGTCCCGCCAGGTAGAGTTACTGCGCTGCCTGCGGCGCATTTCCGGAGCCGGTGGCAGTTCCCGAATTGAAAACCAGACGAACCCGCGCACCGGCATTCGCTGCATCTTCAAGGTACAGCCGCCCTCCATGGTCTTCCATGATTTTCTTGACGATGGCCAGCCCGAGCCCGGTTCCCTTGGCACGGGTGGTCATGTAAGGCTCTGTCAGCCGTCCGCGGTTTTCGGTCGGCAATCCCCGCCCGTTATCAGTTACCGAGACGATGCAGCGATTATCGGCTGAAACAATTTCAAGATGGACCTTGCCCGGAGGCAGCGGTGCATGGTCCTCCGCCGGCCCCCGCCCCTCAATCGCATCGACAGCATTCTGCAGCAGATTGGTGATGGCCTGTCCAATCTGACGGCGGTCACAGGCGATGGTGACATCTGCCGGAAGGTCACTGGTGAATTCAATGTCGCGATGTGCCTGCTTTTGCAGAAACAGGGCATCACGGCAGATCCTGCCAAGGTCTTCCTGTTCCAGCACAGCCCTCGGCATCCGGGCAAAGTTGGAGAATTCATCGACCATCTGGCGGATGTCACCAACTTGGCGGACGATTGTATCAGTACAGTTCGAGAAGGTCTCAGGATCTTCGTTTATCTGCTTGAGATATTTGCGTTTAAGCCGTTCGGCTGAGAGCTGGATCGGGGTTAGCGGATTCTTGATTTCATGGGCAATCCGGCGTGCGACATCGGACCAGGCGGCTTGTCGCTGGGCAGTCAGAAGCTCTGAAATATCATCATAGGTAACAACGAACCCGGCGACGCCTTCGTCTGTGGTTTCAAGGGCAACCCGGACATTCAGTGTCTGGGGATGGCCGTTACGGGTGCGCTCTATCTCACCGCTGACCATCGGTACCTGATTTCCGGGACTCCGGTTCAGCAACCCCGAGAATTCGGGGACGACATCATGCAGGAATTCACCAACATGGGCGTCCATATCCAGATCCAGCAGGTCTGACGCCGCGCGGTTCGCAAGATCGATACGGCCCTCTGCATTCAGCCCGACCACTCCGGCGGAGACGCCCTCCAGCACCGCTTCTGAAAACCGCCGCCGTTCATCCAGCTCCGAATTGGTTGAAAGCAATTCGCTCTGCTGGAATTCGATTTGCTGCGTCATCCGGTTGAAGGCACGTGCCAGCATGCCAAGTTCGTCGCCGGAATGATTTTCCGGCGTCCGGGCGGTCAGGTCGCCACCGCGAATACGCTCGGCAGCATCCGCCAGTTCACCGATGGGTTTTGACAGCCGGTTGGCAACAGCGAATCCGATGAGCACGGCGATGAACAGCAGCAACAGGGCGACGATCACGAAGATCATCGCAAAGGTAACTTCGATTCCGGAGCGTTCCCTCTCCAGTCGCTCGTAATCTTCAACCGCCCGCCGGGTTGTCTGCAGGTGGTTCAGAACGCCGACGTCGACAAAGCGGCCGACATAAAGATAGGTGTCCGGCAGGGAGCGCAGCCGAACCATCGCCCGCACCCGTTCCGTCGAATTGTCTGTGAGAACGGCAATCTCACCCCGGTCTGCCTGGGTGAAGGAAATATCGGGGATCGGTTCATCCGCCAGCGACAGCCCGAAGCCACCCCGGGCAATGATCAGCCGGTTATCGCCGACCTGGCGGAAAACCATGGCCTCCGACAGATTACGCTGCAATGTCTCGTTAATGACCAGATCACTGAACAGATCACTGTTGCGCACCAGTTGTTCTGCCTGCTGATCAATCACCAGTGCCATGGCTGCGGTATCCGCCGCGATAGCCTGCATATGTTCGCGGACATAAGCCTCGGCCACATTCAGTGATTCGCTGACCGCGGTTCTTACCCGGTCGCTGAACCAGCCCTGCACGCCGAAATTCAGGAACAGCGAGGAGAAGACGGCGACCAGCAGCGCCGGAACAACGGCGATGATACCGAAGAAGAAAACAAAACGTACCTGCAGGCGTGATCCGGGTTCACCGCGCTTGCGGGCCCTCCAGACCTTGATGATACGCCCGCCCAGCAGCAGGCCCAGCAACAGCAGCAGGGCAAAATCGACGGCCAGCATGACCGTGATGGTGCTGGAGTTCTGCCCGGCAGAACTGACGGCCATGGCGGCAAATGTGATGACCGCGCTGAGACCGGCGGCGACCAGCAGGGCGATGGCCAGCTTGTCGCCAAGGCCGTACCGCTCGGAAAAGAACTGGGCACGCCGCAGCCATCGCGGTGCCTGCACCCCGGTCTCGGATGCCGCCTTGCCACCGGCAGCGACAGGCTTGGCCGGGGCCTTTGGAACTGATGGATCAATCGACATTTCTGGCCGGTGTTGGAAGCGCCTGCTGAAAGCAGCGTAATCGGCGCTAGTTTACGCCCCTGACAACAGGGATGTCCAATTCCCGGATTTTCTTTCTGAGGGTATTGCGGTTAAGGCCGAGCAGCGCCGCAGCCTTGATCTGATTTCCCCTGGTCGCTTCAAGACAGATGCTGATCAGCGGACGTTCGACTTCATGCAGAACCCGCTCATATACCCCGGCTGCCGGCAGCGAGTCGCCATGCGCCCGAAAGTATTCCCGGATATGCCGTTCAACCGCACCACTCAGGTTATCACTGGTCTCGTCGGCATCCGCCCCGGACTTGCGGCCATGGTTGTTCAGTTCGGTCTGAACCGCCTCATAGCCGATCACTTCCTCGGAATAGAGCGCGATCAGCCGCCGGATCAGGTTCTCCAGCTCGCGTATGTTTCCGGGCCAGTCATATTCCTTCAGCTTCTCGATTGCTTCCGGATCGATTGTCTTCGACGGCAGTCCCTCATCGACGGCCTGGGCCAGGAAATGGTTGACCAGCTGCGGAATGTCCACCTTCCGGTCGCGCAGCGGCGGCAGCCGCAGCGGGACAACATTCAGACGGTAATACAGATCTTCCCGGAACAGGCCCTGTCGCAGTGCCTGGCTCAGGTCACGATGGGTTGCGGCGACAATCCGGACATTGGCGCGTACCGGTGTGCGACCGCCGACCGTGGTAAACTCGCCTTCCTGCAATACGCGTAAAAGACGGGTCTGTGCCTCGATTGGCATGTCGCCGATTTCATCGAGAAACAAAGTACCGCCTGCGGCCTGCTCAAACCGCCCGGCGGTTCGTGCGGTTGCGCCGGTAAAGGCCCCTTTTTCATGCCCGAACAGTTCGCTTTCGATCAGTTCGCGCGGAATGGCCGCCATGTTTACGGCGACGAAGGGACCGTTCCGGCGACGGCCATATTCATGCAGGGCACGGGCAACAAGTTCTTTCCCGGTACCGGACTCGCCGTTGATCATGACCGTCAGGTCGGTGTTCATCAGACGGGCAACCGTTCGGTAAATCTCCTGCATCGCAGGAGAGCGGCCAATCAGGCGAATACCGCCATCTTCCGGGAGTTCATCGCCTTCGACCTTGGCGTTTGACCGCGCCTCAAGGGCGCGTTGTACAACCCGAACAAGCTCATCCAGATCAAACGGTTTCGGCAGATATTCAAATGCGCCACGTTCCGTCGCCTTGACGGCAGTCAGCAGGGTGTTCTGGGCGCTCATCACGATGATCTTGAGATCGGGGCGGATATGCTTGATCCGCGGGATCAGGTCGAGGCCGTTCTCATCCGGCATCACCACGTCGGTGATGACCAGATCCCCCTCGCCTGCTGCAACCCAGCGCCAAAGGGTTGCGGCGTTGCCGCTGGTCTTGACCTCATAACCGGCGCGGGCAAGGGCCTGGGTCAGGACCGTGCGAATAGAGCGGTCGTCATCGGCAACAAGGATCGTACTCTGCGCCATCAGGGGGTGTTCTCCTCGGCAGCGGTTGACGGGCCGGGTCGGGGCGACATCGGCAGCGAGACACGGAATTCCGTCCGTCCGGGGCGCGTATCGTGTTCGATAACGCCGCCATGATCGCTGATGATCTTGGCGACAAGAGCCAGCCCGAGCCCACTGCCCTTCGGCTTGGTCGTCAGGAACGGATCAAACAGGTTGGCGCGAATTTCATCCGGGATGCCGCCGCCATTGTCGATGATGCCGATGACCAGCGGCAGGCGCAGGATTTCATCGGTCCCCGGCACGGCGAATCTGACGCCATGCTGATAGGACGTGGTCAGCACCACCTCCCCGCCGATTTCCGGTGCCGCTTCGCACCCGTTCTTGATCAGGTTCAGGAACACCTGAATCAACTGGTCCCGGTGGCCATAGACCGGTGGCAATGACGGGTCATATTCTTCCTTGAAACGGATATTGCGGCCAAATCCGGCCTGCGCGATCTTGCGCACATGCTTGAGAACTTGATGAATGTTGACCTGGTCACGCTCAACCGGGCGGCGGTCGGCAAAGACATCGATTCTGTCAATCAGGTCGCAGATCCGGTCGGTCTCATCACAGATCAGGCTGGTCAGCTCCCGGTCCGGCTCGTCTGCGCCACGGGAAAGCAGCTGTGCTGCGCCGCGAATGCCGGACAACGGATTCTTGACTTCATGTGCCAGCAGACTTGCCATTGCGGTGACGGAACGCACGGTGCGCTGGCGGCTGATCTGGCTGCCGATCTTGCGGGCAATGGTTTGCTGATGCAGGGCAACGACCACGGCACCCGGCTGTTCGACCACCGGCGACGCATCGACACCGACGAACTGTTCACCAATCTTCGGACTGTGAATCAGAACTTCATACTCGGATACGGCGCTGTCGGTTTCGCGAGCCTGTTCAATCAGCATGATGAGCGGGCTGTCTGACGGCAGCAGGTCCTGTATTTTCTGGCCAAGCAGCAGCGAAGCGCTGGCAGCAAAGAACTGTTCCGCTGCGGTATTGGCATAGCTGATCCGGTTTCCGGCATCGGCCACGATCACGGCTCCGGTCAGGGCATTGAGAATTGCAGCAGGGTCGGACGAAGGACCGGCCTGTTTCCGGCCCCGCAAAAATGACAGGGTTGCCATCAGGCGGCCTGTTTTTCGATGGCGGGCAGGAAGAAGTTGTCGATTGCCGTCATGACGGCTGATGCATCACTGGTCGTATTGACCAGTTGCCGCAATCCGTCGCTGCCGTTCAGGCCCTGACAATACCAGCCGATATGCTTGCGGGCGATCCGCAGGCCCTGTTCCGTACCGTAATGGGTCAGCATGTCATCAAGGTGGCGGCGCATGGTGTCACAGATTTCTTCCGGACCCGGATCCGCCGGGGTTCTGCCGGTCGCCAGGAAGGCCGCGACCTGGGCCGGGAACCATGGTTTTCCGTAACATCCGCGTCCGATCATCACCCCGTCGGCACCGGACCGGTCAAGGCAGGCGCGGGCCTTGCCGGTCGTCGTGATATCGCCGTTTGCGATGACCGGTATGCTGACCGCCTGTTTCACCTCGCGAATGGCGTCCCAGTCGGCAGTGCCGTTATACATCTGGCACCGGGTACGACCGTGAACCGTCAGCATCTCGACACCGGCCTGTTCCGCGATACGCGCCAGTCTGGCCGCATTCCGGTTCTGGTCGTCCCATCCCAGACGCATTTTCAGGGTGACGGGGATACGCACAGCCGAGGTCACGGATTCGATGATGCGGCCGGCAAGTGATTCATCGCGCATCAATGCGGATCCGGCATAGCCGTTGACAACCTTCTTCACCGGACAGCCCATATTGATGTCAATGATGGTGGCACCCCTGTCTTCGTTCAGACGGGCCGCCTCGGCCATGATATCAGGTTCGTTGCCGGCCAGCTGTACCGCCATCGGATGTTCCTCGGCAGATTTCGCAACCATCTTCAGGGTGCGGCTGTTCTGGCGGATCATTTCGCGGCTGGCGATCATTTCGGACACAACCAGCCCGGCGCCCCAGCTTTTCACCAGGCGGCGGAATGGCATGTCTGAAACGCCCGACATGGGGGCAAGCAGGACGGGAGAGTCCAGCGTGATGTCCCGTATACAAATGGTCAATTTTTAGGCACTCGTAATTGATGGGCGAATTTTCATCACATATTGGCTTTGTTGGCAAGCAAACCTGGTCAGGTGATGAGCAGTTCGGTCACGAACTTGACCCCGGGATAGCCGAGTGTCAGCAAGATCCAGGCGATCAGGACAAGTCGCGCCGCCAGTTTTCCGCGGATCCCGACCCGAAGATGCAGGATAATCAGAAGACCGATGACAAGAAACGCCAGCACTGACAGCAAGGTCTTGTGATCAAGCGGGAACGCAACCCCTGCCCGGTCAAAGGACAGGATTGCCCCGGTCATCAGCCCGGCCAGCAGCAGGATTTCGGCACCGCTCAGCAGCAGGATCAGAAAGTTCTCGGAATCTGCAACGGCTGGCAGTCGCGCAGCAGCAAATCCTGACCGCCGCAATTTCAGCGCCCGTTCTTTCAGGGTGGCACCAAGTGCAGCCATCGCGGCCAGGGTCAGCATGGCATAGGTGGCGAGAGAGAAGCCGATATGCACGGGAACAGATATATCAGATGCCCGGTAACTGCCGGAAACCGGGGCCGTTCCGGCCAGCAATATTCCGAGGCCACAAAGAACGAAAAGATAAGGGGCCAGCAGGAACAGATAGCGGTTCACCAGCGGCCTGAAGAGTGAAATTGCCGCAGCCAGAACCAGCGTCGATGCAACGGTCGCCAGCAACGCGTTGCCAAGATCGGCACGCCAGCCGGTTTCTATGTGGTGAATAAAGGCACTGCTGACGCCGGCTGCCGTTGCTGCCAGAAGCGCAAACATGACCAGACGGGAGACCGCATCGGTGCGAAGCGACACCACCATCAACGGCGCAAACCCGATCAGGGCAACCAGACTGAACATGCTCTCTTCTGTCATGCACAACACATACCCTGCGCTGGCGTTCCTGCAAGCCGTGTCATTGTCATTGGCTTGGCAATTTATCCCGGGGCAGGTACCTTCCCGGCCTTGAACAACAACGAATATTCATGAAAACAGCAGCTCTTATTGTTGCCGGTGGCCGGGGCTCCAGATTCGGTGGCGATCTGCCGAAGCAGTATGCCGACCTGGCAGGTACTCCGGTGATCCGCCATACGGTTGAGGCGTTCCTGAACCATCCGCTGGTCGATCATGTCCTTGTTGTGATCCATCCGGATGATCAGCAGCTTTACGGATCTGCTGTTGCCGGACTTGATCTGCCGCCGCCGGTGCTGGGTGGTGCCGAGCGTCAGGATTCCGTGCGTCACGGTCTGGAAGCACTGAGTGCGTTCGCGCCGGAGGCGGTGCTGATCCATGATGCGGCCCGGCCGGCCGTTGCGCCGCAGACGATCGATGCCGTGCTGGCGGCGCTGGCTGATGCCGCCGGTGTTATCCCGGTCCTGCCGATTGTCGATACCCTGAAGCAGCGGGCGGAGGGTAACCGGCTGGGGGGCACGGTGGATCGTAACAGTCTGGTCCGGGCCCAGACACCGCAGGGTTTCAGGTTTGACGATATTCTGGCGGCACACCGGGCGTCGTCCGGCCAGACCCTGACCGATGATGCGGCGGTCATGGAAGCCGCCGGTCATGTGATCATGGCGGTTGCGGGTAGCGAACAGAATGTGAAGATAACAACCGGTGAAGATCTGGCACGAATGGCACAACAGCGGGACGGACAGACAGAAATGCAGTGGGAATACCGGACCGGCAACGGCTATGACGTGCATAAATTCGAGCCGGGATCAGAGGTGACAATCTGCGGTATTGTGATCCCGCATTCTGCAGGTCTTGCCGGTCATTCCGATGCGGATGTCGGGTTGCATGCGCTGACTGACGCCCTGCTCGGCGCCATTGCCGAGGGTGATATCGGCGATCACTTTCCGCCGACCGATAACCGGTGGCGCGGCGCACCGTCTGATCTGTTTCTGAAACATGCCCATGAACTGGTGCTGGCCCGCAGCGGGGTTATTGCCAGTCTTGATGTGACCCTGATCTGTGAGGCGCCGAAGATCGGCCCTCACCGGCAGGCGATGCGTGCGCGCATCGGTGACATTCTGGGGCTGGATACCGGACGCATCAGCGTCAAGGCAACCACCACCGAGAAGCTCGGATTTACCGGACGAAGTGAAGGTATCGCCGCCATCGCCAACGTTTCCATCAGGCTTCCGGCTGAGTTTCGCTGACGATCCATCTGCCGAAACCGGGTTCCGGGATGACATCGTCGATGACGAGGATACAGGGCAACTCATAACTGTGGAGTGACTTTATAACCGTCATGACCTCAGCCACCCGCGCCCGGACGGACTTGACAATCAGCGTTGCCTCCTCGCCTTCCTGAACTTCCCCCTCCCAGCGAAAGATCGCCGTTGTCGGTGCAAGAACGTTGGCGCAGGCGGCCAGTCGCCGTGCCACCAGTTCCCTGCCGAGCGCCACGGCTTCCGCCCGGTCTGCTGCGGTAACGTAGATCAGGCATGGCTTGTCGGAATCTGTGATGTTGGACATCTGAACCTCTCTTCCCTCGGATCATCAGCTATTCACGAACTGATCCGGAGAGCGTAACATGATTTCCGGGGTTTCATCGCGGTTCATAAGGGGGGCCGATGACCAGACCAACAACGGCACAGACCAGCTGGTTACAGCGCGGATTATCGCAGGCTGGCGGCAAGCTGCCCCTGTTTGATGCGGAAGGCCAGAAGGTCAGCGAACGCACCGTGCGGTCCTGCATCAAGGCCGGGTGGGCGGAACCATGGTTCGCCAATCCGGTCAAGCCGGACTGGCTGATCTGCAAACTGACTGACACTGGCCGAAAAATCATTACGGATCCGGAATGATTGTCAGGGCCATGATTACAGTGAAACTACAAACGGAATTTCAGGAACAGTGCGGAGCGATGGCCCGATGATTGCAACTCATGGCTGGAAAGGCTCTGCGGCCTGCAAGGTTGCCCGCTTTCAGGATCAGGTCGTTGTCCGGTTTGGCACGGTGACGACGCGGGGCGGCACGCTGAAACAGCATATGGCGAGGCTGGTGCGGGCGCATCTTCGCGACATGCATCCCTCCTTCGTCGATTACTCGGTCAAGATATGGATCGAGGGAACGGATCTTGCCCGCCGCTATGATGCCGACAATGTGGCCAAGGCCTGTCTGGATGCACTGAACGGCGTGGTCTGGCGTGATGACCGGCAGGTTGTCCAGTTGCTGATCGAAAAGACCTTTGGCGAAACCCCGGCGATTACCATTCACGCCCAGCCGTTCGAGACCGCCTTTGCCGCGGATCAGCTGGCATTGCTGATGAAACGGGTCGAGGCGATCTAGGTCTTTTGTCTATCCGCCAGGGTAAAAACTGCCGAAGTCCGGGCCATCGTCGCCGGATTTCAGGCCGAAGACGGCTTCCAGCCGGTCCGCAATCGCTGTCAGGTCCTGCGGCGTTACCGCCCGGAAGATATCGCCGCCGGGAACAATCCGCATTGCCGGCCCCTCCTGACAGAGATTCAGGCAGACTTTGGGCTCCAGCCGGACATCTATGTTCCGCTGGTCGACAAGCTGTTGCAGCCGGGCAATCAGGTCAGGTGAGCCTCGCTGGGCACAGGATGGCTTCTGGTCGGCAAACCGCCGGTTAACACAGACAAAAAACCGGTTCGGCGAGGGGGGCTCTGTTTCAGTCATGATCCGGCCGACCTGCGGTGAGGTGTCCGGCCCTGATCTTGCCGAGGGGTGGGAATAAATGGTCGGAGCGGCGGGATTCGAACCCACGACCCCCACACCCCCAGTATGGTGCGCTACCAGGCTGCGCTACGCTCCGACGGGGGCGGACTATAGTGATGCGATCGCGACTAGGCAATCCGTCAATCCACCTGATCGGAAGCTTTCAGCATGCGGCGGATATCGGTCAGTTCGTCAATGATCTCGCGAAGACCGGAAAGATCAGGATTCGGACTATCCGCAGCAGATGCCACGGCGGACTGCGCCTGTTCCGACCTGTCGGCGGCTGTCAGACGGGCTGTCGGATCTTTCAGGAGTTTCTGGACACCCTTGATGGTGTAGCCGTCATCATACAGCAGCTTGCGGATCTTGCTGAGCAGCAACATATCTTCCGGGCGGTAATAGCGTCGTCCGCCAGCGCGCTTCATGGGCCGGACCTGGGAGAACTTGGTTTCCCAGAAACGCAGCACATGCTGTGGCAGATCAAGTTCGGCCGCGACTTCACTTATCGTCCGGAACGCCAGGTCGGATTTACCCTTTGCAGATTCCGGCCCGGAAGTGTCCTGGTCAGTCAAAGATCGTCATCCGGAAGTTGTTCCCCGTTAATCCGGGCCTTCAGCACCTGAGACGGTCGAAAGACCAGTACGCGACGTGGCAGAATGGGCACTTCGTCACCTGTTTTCGGGTTACGCCCGATACGTTCCCCTTTCTGGCGCACGGAAAAGCTGCCGAAAGATGAAATCTTCACGGAATCCCCGGTTTCCAGTGAGCGGGTAATTTCTTCCAGAACAGTCTCGATAAGTTCAGACGATTCATTTCGCGACAGGCCGACTTCCTGATAGACGGCTTCCGTCAGTTGGGCTCGAGTCACCGTAGCGCCCATTACTGATCCCCCTTGTAACGCAGACATTTCCGGTTCGTCTCCCTCTCCCCGGCTGTGCGTATGTGATTCTTTGACACTGGTTAATTCTATCTATCCGGGGAACGGTAGCGGCGAGGTGTATAGCCGTCAACCTCTTTGAATATCAATCAGCTACAGTTTGTCGTTTACATTCTGACGACGGCCGCGCCCCATGTCAGCCCGCCGCCCATGGCTTCAAGCAGCACGTTATGGCCGACCCTGATCTTCCCGGAACGGACAGCCTCGTCCAGCGCAAGAGGCACCGAGGCGGCTGAGGTATTGGCGTGCCGGTCAACTGACAGAATAACCTTCTGCGGGTCGACACCAAGCTTGCGGGCGGTGGCATCAATGATGCGTTTGTTTGCCTGATGCGGCACGATCCAGTCGATATCGGCTTCTGTCATCTCTGCCCTGGCAATCGCGTCATGCGCAATTTCGGCCAGATTGGTGACAGCATGCTTGAAAACTTCCTTGCCGAGCATTCTCAACAAACCGGACTTCTGGGTAGTTGACGGCCCGCCGTCGACATAAAGCAGGTCATGGTACCGGCCGTCAGAGCGCAGGGTTGTCGACAGAATTCCGGGTTTGCCCGGCCCCTCCTCTCCCGCTGACAGCACAACAGCACCGGCACCATCACCGAACAGCACACAGGTGCCGCGATCTTCCCAGTCCAGTATGCGGGAAAAGGTTTCAGCACCGATGACCAGAGCGTTGCGGGCCTGCCCGGTTTTGACCATCGAATCCGCAACGGAAAGCGCATAAAGAAACCCGGAACAGACGGCCTGCACATCGAAGGCGAAACCGCCTGTCATGCCAAGACGGGCCTGCAGCTTGGTGGCGGTAGCCGGAAAGGTGTGGTCCGGTGTTGCCGTCGCCAGAACAATCAGGTCGAGGTCTGCGCCGTCAATGCCGGCAGCCTCCAGTGCGCGTCTGCTGGCCTGTTCGGCAAGATCACTGGTGAACTCGTTTTCTGCCGCAAAATGCCGTTGGCATATGCCGCTTCGTTCGCGAATCCATTCGTCAGTGGTATCCACCCATGTCGATATTTCTTCGTTCGAGACAATCCGTGCCGGAAGATAGCTTCCGGTGCCTGTGATCCGCGAAACAAGCGACATCAGTCCTTGCCCTCATCCGTATCCAGCAGCGCAAATTCTTCCTTCACCCGGTCGTTGAAACCTTCATTGACCAGGTTGACCGCAACGCCGATGGCACTGGCAAAGCCGAGCGCATCCGTACTGCCGTGACTTTTGATTGCGATACCGTTCAGGCCAAGGAACATGGCACCGTTATAGCGACGGGGGTCCATCCGTTTCTTCAGCTGTTCGAGCGCCGGGCGGGCGAACAGATAACCAATTTTGGCCGAGAAGGAACTGGCAAAGGATTGTTTCAGGAACTGGCTGATCAGCTTCGCAGTTCCCTGAATGGTCTTCAGGGTCACATTTCCGGTAAAGCCGTCGGTGACGACAACGTCGACAGTGCCCTTCAGCACGTCGGTACCCTCGACAAATCCGTAGAAGTTTACCGGCAGGCTGCCATTCCGGAGAATCGCAGCGGCATCGCGAACCTCGTCATTACCCTTCAGCTCTTCCTCGCCGACATTCAGCAGGCCGACGGTTGGCCGCTCGATGCCGCTGACGATGCGCGTGAAGGCATTTCCCATGACAGCGAACTGAACCAGATTGTTGGCAGAACATTCGACATTCGCACCAAGGTCCAGAACCAGCGTTTCGCCGCGTTCGGTCGGCAGAAAGGAGGCAATTGCCGGGCGGTCGATGCCGGGCAGCGTTTTCAGCACAAATTTTGCCATCGCCATCAGCGCGCCGGTATTGCCGGCAGATACCACCCCGGCAGCATCACCGTCGCGCACAGCATTGATCGCCAGCCGCATGCTGGAGTTCCGGCCGCCACGAAGCGCCTGAGACGGCTTGTCGGTCGAGGCAATGCGGTCCGGCGTATGAACGATCGTGCTGACCGCACCGACGCCATATTTGTCGACCAGCGGCTTCAGCAGACTTTCGTCGCCGAACAAAAGGAAGCGGACATTCGGAAATCGTTTGCAGGCGACAGCAACACCCTCAATCACCATTTCAGGTGCGTGGTCTCCGCCCATTGCGTCCAGAGACAATGTCAAAGGATCTGCCAAACTGCGATATCCCCGTTAAGCCCGCGTCATTCAGGTACAGACGATTGAGCCGCGATAAACAATTACCGCGACCCATGCTACACAATACGAGATACGTCTGTCGTCGCGCAAATCAGCGCGGGTCAGAGCTTCTCTTTGACTTCAATAACCTGACGACCACGGTAAAATCCGGACTTCAGGTCAATGTGATGCGGGCGGTGAAGTTCGCCGGAATCCGGGTTCTCCACATAGGCTGACGCAGTGATGCTGTCATGTGCCCGGCGCATGTTGCGCTTGGATTTCGATGTTTTCTTCTTTGGAACGGCCATTTTTCTATCTCTTTTTCGGTCGCCTTGTGCGCGGCCCGACTGTTTAGACAATATGGCCCGCCGCATCAAGCGGCTTTACACGGAGGCCATGCTGTCGGGCTGGAATTTGTCAGTTCAGCTTGTCCTTCAGCGCAGCCAGCGCGGCGAAGGGAGAAGCTTTCTCGTCTGCTTTTCCGGTCCCGTCGTCGTCATCATCAAGAATTTCGACATAGGACAGCCCTTCCTTACGCGGATAAGGGTCAATCTCAAGTAATATCTGCTCCAGGATCGCATCCCGGATGGGAACAAGGCCACCTTCAAGCGGATCCGGCGGGTCATCAGACAGTGGATCGATATCGACTTCTGCGTTCTCCACCGGCGGGCGGGTGGTGAAAACCCGCTTCAGTTCGCAGGCCACCCTGCTTTCCAGCGGTTCCAGCGTTACGACGCAGGTCTGGGTGATGTCCGCGGTGATCTTCAGGGACAGTCTGACCATATCCTTGCGGCGGGTGACAGTTCCGGTGGCAGCCAGCGACGGGACAGCGACAACCCCGAGATCATCCGCTGCGGCACGGCATTCCGCCTGTGTGGCCGTGATCAGCAGGTTTGTCTGCCTGGGTCCGATAATGGCTGCATTGAGCTCACCGGACAGGCTCAGCGCTATCTCGTTTTTTGCTGCCCCACTCATTCCCGGCTTTCCGGTTGTCCGGTTTCGGTAAACCCGATGTCACCCCGCATCAGGTCCTGTGAAGGGGTATGGCTGGTCGTTGCTATCTGTCGCCGGACATATCCGGCCATGGAGGCCAGTCCGGCCCCGTTCGGCTGCTCTACGGTTCCGTAGGCATTGCGGCGCAGGACCTCGATCAGGGCCTTGTCGGTTTCCAGAACAGCCTCGTCATAGGCATTCATGCGCCCGTACAGTGCTTCTGCCATCCGCTTCACGTTTTTGCCCACCGACATGTCGCCGATGCCGATCCGGCGCAGATTGTCATCCATATCCGCGAACATTTCGTCGAACAAAGCCTGCGACAGTTCAAACTGGTCGAGCTCACGCAGGCGGCGGAAAACCAGCCAGGCATGCAGGACAATCATGTCGAACCGGCCGTCTACCGTGTCGGGCACGCCAAGCTCGGCATAGAAATAGGGGTCGCGGGACCGGGCGACGATGGCGGCATAGAGTACCCGTGCTTCCTTGACGAACGGCTTGGGCGCGAACAGTCGTTTCAGCATGTCGACAGCGTTTGAGATGACGGGGCCATGGTTTCTGCTTATAATGTGACTAGATTATTGCCTGTAACACTGACCGGCAACACTGCAGGAAATGGACGCAATGGCCCGTAAATTCAAGCAACCGTTAATGACCCGATATGTTCTCGTAGTTGGACTGGGGCTCGCCGTCACGGCCTGCACCCCACGTGTCGCCAACCGCGGGAACAATCCGGACGCTGAAACCCTCGCGGAAATCAAGGCCGGCGAGAGCAATCGTCAGGATGTTGCCGAAATTATCGGAGCCCCCACCCTCACCTCGTCTTTTGACGCGAAGGAGTGGTATTACGTCAGCCAGCGGACCGAGCGGGAAGCCTGGTTCAAACCCGAGATCAAGGAGCGCAAGGTGATCATGATCAGGTTTGATGACCGCGGCGTTGTCGAATCGATGGAAACCAAGACCCTGGCTGATGGATATCAGGTCGACCCTGTGGGGCGCGTCACGCCGACCGCCGGTAATGAAATCACCTTCATGGGACAGATATTCGGGAACCTCGGCAAGTTCGGCGGTGCCGGCAAGAAATAGCGCGGTTCCGGCGGTCTCGGTCAGGCTGCCCGAAATCCAAAGAAAAACCCCGGCTCGTGAAAGCCGGGGTTTTTTTTAGTCAGACCGTTGCGAGCTGTATCAGGCGAGAGCCGACAGCAGCAGGATCGCAACGATGTTCGTGATCTTGATCATCGGGTTGACGGCCGGACCGGCAGTATCCTTGTAAGGATCGCCAACCGTATCGCCGGTCACTGCGGCTTTATGGGCTTCAGAGCCCTTGCCACCGTGATTGCCGTCCTCGATGTACTTCTTGGCATTGTCCCATGCACCGCCACCGGCAGTCATCGAGATCGCCACGAACAGGCCGGTCACGATCACACCAAGCAGCATGGCACCGACGGCAGAGAACGCAGCGCCCTGATCGGCAACGCCCAGGATGACGAAATACAGCACAATCGGGCTGAGCACCGGCAGCATCGAGGGAATGATCATTTCCTTGATGGCATGGGTGGTCAGCATACCGACGCAACGACCGTATTCCGGCTTGCCCGTGCCTTCCATGATGCCCGGGATTTCCTTGAACTGACGCCGGACTTCAACCACGACGGCAGCCCCGGCGCGACCAACAGCAGTCATGCCCATGGCACCGAACAGATAGGGCAGCAAGCCGCCAAGCAGCAGGCCGACAACAACATAGGGGTTGGACAGCGAGAAGTTCACTGCAACGTCAACGAAATAACGCTCCAGATCAGCGGTATAGGCCGCAAACAGGACCAGGGCACCGAGACCGGCAGAACCGATCGCATAACCCTTGGTGACGGCCTTTGTGGTATTACCAACCGCATCAAGTGCATCGGTGGTCTTGCGAACGCTGTCATCCAGTTCCGCCATTTCGGCGATACCACCGGCATTATCCGTTACCGGGCCATAGGCATCGAGCGCAACAACCATTCCGGCAAGTGCCAGCATTGTGCTGACCGAGATGGCAATACCGATAAGACCGGCAAGCTGGTAGGTGACGATAATGGCGGCACAGATCAGCAGCGCCGGAATTGCGGTCGCTTCCATGGAAACGGCCAGACCCTGAATGACGTTCGTGCCGTGCCCCGTTTCAGATGCCTTGGCAATCGAACGGACCGGACGGAAATCGGTCGAGGTATAATATTCCGTAACCCAGATGATCAGTCCGGTCAGAACCAGCCCGACAATGCCGCAAATAAACAGCGAACCACCGGTGAAGGTCCATTTCTGAACGACGATCTGTGTGTCCATGCCGATGACATAGGATGTGATCGGATAGAGCAGAACTGCCGAGATGACGGCTGAGCCGAAGAAACCCTTGTACAGGGCACCCATGACGTTCTGGCTGGCGCCAAGGCGAACGAAGTAGGTTGCTGCGATCGAGGCCAGCAGACAGACACCGCCAATCGCCATCGGATAGAGCATGAACTGGCCGATTTCGACACCACTGATGCCGTAGATCAGGACCAGCACCATCGTGGCACCGAGGGTCACGACATAGGTTTCGAACAGGTCAGCGGCCATACCGGCACAGTCACCCACGTTATCGCCCACGTTGTCGGCGATAACTGCCGGGTTGCGGGGGTCATCTTCCGGAATACCGGCTTCAACCTTGCCGACGAGGTCAGCACCGACATCGGCACCTTTGGTGAAGATACCGCCGCCCAGACGGGCAAAGATCGAGATCAGGGATGCGCCGAACGCCAGGCCAACGAGGCCGTTGATGACTTCCTTGTTTTCGCCCGGCAGGATCGAGAAACTGGTGCTGAGAATGGCGTAATAAACGGCAATGGCGAGCAGCGCGAGACCGGCAACCAGCATGCCGGTGACAGCACCGGAGCGGAAGGAAACGCTGAGACCTTCAGCCAGCCCCTTGCGGGAGGCTTCTGTGGTCCGGACGTTGGCACGAACCGACACCAGCATTCCGGCATAACCGGCGATACCGGAGAGGATAGCGCCGATCAAAAAGCCGACAGCACTGGTCCAGCCAAGTGTCACGAACAGGATGATCGCGACAACGACACCGACGGCGGCAATCGCTGTGTACTGCTTGTTCAGGTAGGCGGATGCGCCCTCCTGAATAGCGGCCGCAATGGTCTGCATCCGCTCATTCCCTGCACTGAGCGAGATGATTTGCCGAGCCGTAATTAGGCCATACAAGACGGCAATCACGCCACAGGCGATGATGAGCCATAGGGTTTCGGACATTCTGATTTCCTCGATTACTTGAAGCCGATAGACGGCCGTTGATTGTTGCACCGAACCCTTCCCCAGGCGCCAGAAAGCGACTTTTCACGGGGTCCGGCATTGAAAAGCGGCGGAAAAATGCCAGAAAGCCTGCGCGCGTGCAACCTGTCTGAACGACGGTCGGTTATTGGTCGGCTGTTCAGTGCGCGGTTTGTGCTGTGCGGCGGCGATGCAGCATCAGCAGGATGATCGCCAGAGTAACCAGCGACAGCAGCGGCAGGGTTGCCATATTGATCACATTCCAGCCGAACAGATGATGCACCGCGCCGGCGGAGAACGATGATATTGCAACGGTTCCAAAGGTTGAGAACTCGTTCAGGGCCTGAACGCGCGAGCGTTCCTCCGGCCGGTAGCATTCGGTCAGCAAAGTGCTGCTGCCGACATAAAGGAAGTTCCAGCCAAGCCCGAGACAGAACAGTGCGGTCCAGAACTGCCAGACTTCCGTGCCGGAAATATTCACCGCAACACAGGTGATTTCGAGAACCGCACCGGCCAGCATGACCGGCAAAACACCGACTCGGCGGATGATGTGGCCGGTAAACAGACTGGGACCGAACATGCCGAGGACATGCCATTGAATGACAAATGCCGTATTTGAGAAGTCATAGCCACGTTGCTGCATGGCCAGCGGTGTTGCTGTCATGATGAAGCTCATGACGCCATAACCGACCATCCCGCCGAACAGGGCCACCGGAAAAGCCGGCTGGCGGAACAGTTCGCTGAAGGTCCTGCCGCCATCTGCCGCCTTGTTCTCGACCGGCTCTGTGATCCGGACAACGGCGAGAACGATGATTGCCAGCACCGGAAGAAAGCCGAGAGCCAGGTAGGTGCCGGCAAATTCGGCATTGGTGAACAGGTCATGCGTCCGTTTCGCAATTTCCGGACCGATGATGGCCGCAATGATGCCGCCCGCGACAACCCAGGAAATCGCCGTGGCTTTTGCCGTTGCCGGTACCATGTCGGCGGCGGCGAAGCGGTAATACATGGCAAAACCGTTGGCGATTCCCATCAGACTGGTCGCCAGAATGAACAGAACAAACTGCTGCTCCAGAATCGCCCAGGCCCCCAGCAATCCGCCGGACATTCCGCAAAGTGCACCGATGATGAACCCGGTCCGCCGCCCGATGGCCTTCATGATCATCGAGGCAGGAACGGTTGATGCGGCGGTTGAGGCGAGCTGAAATGCCATCGGCAGGGTTGCCAGCGATTTGTCCGGCGACAGCATGTAGCCGACCAGTGCCGAGGTTGTCACCAGAATGACATTCGCGCAGTTTGCCAGCGCCTGACATAAGGTAAGAAGCCCGACACTGAACTTCAGCTGGCGACTCATCGCGGTCCCGGTCATCGCTCGTAAGCTGCCTGTATCAGCACGTCCCGGACATGATCCTTACCCAGTATCTGTTGGGCGAGCTGCAGCAACCGGCCTTTTACCGTGGGGAGGTGAACCGTCTGGTTCTTTTTCATATGCTGCGGCAGAAAGACATACATGTCGCGGAGATAGGCGTCATGCAGCCGGACTTTCTGCTGGGCCGCACTGGTTCTGTCAGCCGTTGCCAGTTCGATGCGGATGTCCAGATAGTAACTTTTCGTCCGCCCCTGCCCGATGATCGGAACGACCAGCGTGTCCATATCCATGAAGGAAGTGTTGTTGATGTCGATGAGTTCCTGCCGGGGTTCCGGTGCCGCCTCACCGTCGACCGGCGGTTTGGGCGCAAACGGTCCCATCTCCAGGAAATAAAGGGCACCGACAGCCCCTCCTCCCAGAACAAGCAATGCGACGACGATGATAATGACAAGCTTCACGCGACGCCTCCGACCGATGACAGGAGACCTTAATAGTGCCGCCAGCCGGTGTTGTCACAATCGATCTTCGATCCGTTCTCGTCAAAGACCTGAATGCCGCTGCCTGCTGTCATTCTTCCGATGCAGGTGATTCTCAGGTTATGGACAGCAGCCAGCCTGTCGATGTCCGTTGCCCGGTCTGCCGGTGAGCAGAAGACCAGTTCATAATCATCACCGGATGTTGCGAGGGTGAGGAGATCTGTGCCGGTCGCTTCTGCTGCCGTGGAAACCGGCAACCCGGAGATGTCAATTTCCCCGGCCAGGCCTGACACATCAGCAATATGCCCGATATCCGAGATCAGTCCGTCGGAGACATCGATTGCGGCTGAGGCAATACCGCGCAGTGCATGACCGATCGCGAGCCTTGGTTCCGGCACCTGGTGGCGGGATATCAGGAAAGAGCGGTGAGCCGGGTCCGTCACGGTCAGTTTGTTCTGCAGTATCTTCAGCCCGAGGCCGGCATCGCCGATTGTTCCGGTGACATAGACGAGGTCCCCGGCCTGCGCACCGCCACGGAGAATCGCCTGACCGGGTTCCGTCTGGCCGAGGATGGTCAGCGAGAAGGCACCGGGTCCGGGTGTTGACACGGAATCACCACCGACCAGTGAAAGACCGAAGCATTCCTGGTCCTGCCTGAGGCCGGCAGCAAAGCCTTTCAGCCAGTCAGCGTTCATGCTGCTGTTCCGGAACATGGCGATGAGATAGCCAACCGGCTCGGCGCCCATGGCGGCCAGATCCGACAGATTGGTTCGCATCAGCTTGCGGGCAATCAGCCCGGGTGCTGTGTCCGGCAGATAATGGACGCCCTCGACCATGGCGTCCTTGGCGATGACCAGCTGCTTGCCGGGCGCAGGTGTCAGTACCGCAGCGTCATCGGTAAGGTTCAGGGCGCCCTCGCCGGACAGCGGCGCGAACAGATCAGCGATCAGATCAAATTCGCCGTCACGTTCAGCCATTTTTCCCGAAGCCGGCGACCGGGTTGTCGAGTTCGGCAGCACGGTGGACATGCGCCAGCCTGTCGAGCACGCCATTGACCAGTTTGGCCTCGGACAGGTCGAAGAAGGCATGCGCCACGTTCAGATATTCATCAATTATCACACGTGCCGGGGCGGATGTATCAAAGGCCAGTTCCTGAACACCGGCCCGCAGCAGAACACGCAGCAGCGCCTCCAGTCGTCCGGGGACCATGTCACCTTTCAGGGCATGGCCGAGCATCTCGTCAATTTCGGTCTGATTGGCAATCACACCGCGAAGAATACGTGCCATCAGTTCACGGTCGGACTCGGTAATCGGTCCGCCATCCTCTGTTTCTGCTTCCGGTGTCATGGTTTCGCGGATGACATCATCGACCCGTGCGTCCGACAGTTCGATCCGATAAAGCCCCTGCACAGCGGCCAGACGACCGGCACTGCGGGCGGTATTCGGTTTCGGACGTTTCTTTTTTTCCATGGTCAGAGTCTGAAGTCCCGTTTGAGTTTGATCATTGCCAGGCAGGCATTGGCGACATCGGCACCCTTGTTCTTGCGTTTGCGGTCAGCCCGCGCCCAAGCCTGTTCGCCGTTCTCGCAGGTCAGGATGCCATAGCCAAGCGCGATCGAATATTGTGTCGTCAGGTCCATCAGCGCCCGGGCCGATTCTCCGCAGACATAGTCGTAATGCGAGGTCTCGCCCCGGATGACACAGCCCAGTGCAACATATCCGGCATAGCGAAAATCCGCCGTACCCATTTGCTGGGCAGCGATGGCGTACCGGATGGCAGCGGGAATTTCAAACGCGCCGGGCACCGAGATCCGGTCATATCCAAATCCGTCCGCGGTCAGGGCCTCGATTGCCCCGGCAGCCATTTCGTCGGCGATATCCGAATAGAAACGGGCTTCAACGATAAGAATCTTGGATCCGTTCGACATGCTTTATTCCTGTTTTCCAATCGGCATGCGGTCATGCACCTGCAGCCCGTAACCTTCCAGCCCGATGATCGTGCGTTCCGTATTTGACAGCAGCGTCATGCCACGAACACCGAGATCGAGCAGAATTTGCGCACCGACCCCGTAATCACGCAACTCATTGCTCACTGCCGGGCGGTTGTTGCCGGATGCTCCGCCGATCCGCGCCTTGATCCGGTCAGTCAGGCTGGTCGGCTGGCTTTCACGGATAATGACCACCACGCCCCGTCCTGCCTTGTCGATGGCTTTCATCGCGGACTGCAGTTCGCCGTTCTTGCCGGCCGTCGTGTCGCCCAGCACATCGTCGAGGACGTTCAGCGCATGCATCCGCACAAGAAGCGGTTCATCCGATGTGTCGATATCACCCTTCACCAGCGCCAGATGCTCGGCATAAGAGACGGTGTTTACATAAACATACAGTTTGAAATCACCGGCATATGTCGTGCTGATGCTGGTTTCCAGTGACCGTTTGACCAGTGAGTCATTCTTGCGCCGGTAGGCGATCAGGTCCGCAATCGCCCCGATTTTCAGATTGTGATGCTGTGCAACGCCGACCAGATCCGGCATCCGCGCCATGGTGCCGTCGTCATTCATGATCTCGCAGATCACACCACTGGGGTTAAGGCCGGCCAGCCGGGCCAGATCGACCGCCGCTTCCGTATGTCCGGCCCGCATCAGAACACCGCCTTCGCGGGCCATCAGGGGGAACACATGCCCGGGTGTTGCCAGATCGGCCCGTTGCTTCGACGGATCAATCGCGACGGCGATGGTATGGGCGCGGTCAGAGGCAGATATCCCGGTGGTTACCCCTTCCCGTGCTTCAATTGATACAGTGAAGGCGGTCTGGTGGCGGCTGGCATTGTCTGCCGACATCAGCGGCAGCGAGAGCTGCCCGACACGCTGCGGTGTGAGTGCGAGGCAAATCAGCCCGCGACCGTATTTAGCCATGAAGTTGATCGCATCCGGGGTTGCCATCTGGGCCGGGATGACCAGATCGCCCTCGTTCTCGCGCTCCTCGTCATCGACGATGATGCACATGCGGCCATTGCGGAAATCTTCGATGATTTCTTCGGGCGAGGAAAGGTAGCGCCGGTATTGCACGTCAGGTCTCCATTTCGGAAAGGCGCGCAACATATCGCGCGAGGACATCAATTTCCATGTTAACCCGGTCGCCGGTCCTGCGGTCACCGAAAGTTGTCATGGCCGCCGTATGCGGAATGATATTTATACCGAACCGCATGCCGCTGACATCATTAACCGTCAGTGATGCGCCATCCAGCGCGACCGAGCCTTTCTGTGCAATAAAACGGGCAAGTGTCCGGGGGGCGTCGAAGGTAAAGCGGCGGGAGCCGTCTTCTGTCTGAATGTCGGTGATGGTCGCAATCCCGTCGACATGGCCGGAAACAATATGCCCGCCAAGCTCGTCGCCAACCTTCAGGGATCGTTCCAGATTGATCCGGGTGCCGGCCCGCCAAGCGCCCAGTGTCGTTTTTGACAGGGTTTCTCCGGAAACATCGACAGCAAACCAGTCCGGCCCGAAGTCGACTGCGGTCAGGCAGCAGCCGGAACAGGCAATCGATGCACCGAGGTCAATGCCCGTCACGTCGTAGCCGGTCCTGATATGGAAACGAAGGTCTTCACCCTGTCGCTTGATGACCTCGGCGATACAGCCGATATCGGTAATAATGCCGGTAAACATGGCACTCCTAACAGTGATAGATATCGAGCCGGTCCGGCCCGAGAAGACGTGATTGTGACTGCCTAAATCGTGTCGATGAACCCGGATCGTCAAGTCCCAGCTGTCCGATGGCCGCCAGTCCGTCGCTGCCGAACAGGGCCGGTGCGGTAAAGATCGCAAGTTCGTCAACGCAATCCGCCTGAAGGAAGGCGGTTGCAAGCCCTGCCCCGCCTTCCACCAGCAGCCGGGTTATCCCGTGATCCGCAAGCGCGCGGAGGGCCGCGTCAACCGCCGGGCGGCCGTCGCGGTCCGTCTCGACGGTGACAATCTTCACGCCCCGCTCCGAAAGTACCCGGGCGGGGGCTGACTCCCGGGTTTCAGCGGTCAGGACAAGGGTCTGATGAAGGGAGGTATCGGCAAGGGCTGAGGCCGGGTCGAGTTTCAGCCGGGTATCGAAGACAACCCGCAGGGGAGAGCGATGTTCAAGCCCCGGAAGACGACAGGTCAGTGACGGGGTGTCCGCGCCGGCCGTGCCGATACCAACAGCAATGGCGTCATGTTGTGCCCGCATCAGATGCCCGTAGCGGCGAGCCATTTCGCCGGTGATCCATTTGCTGCGACCGGTTGATGTCGCAAGCCGGCCATCCAGGGTCATCGCCAGCTTCAGGGTCACACCGGGTCTGTGACCGGCTCTGACACCCAGATAACCGGCGTTCAGCCTGGTGGCGGCATCACGGCAGATGCCGGTCTGCACCCTGATGCCGGCATCAGTGAGGCGCTTTATGCCCTGCCCGGCCACGCGCGGGTCAGGGTCTTCCAGCGCAATCACGACGCGGCTGACACCGGCGGCAATCAGCGCATCGGCACAGGGCGGCGTCTGACCGTGATGGCTGCAGGGTTCCAGTGTGACATAGACGGTCGCCTGGCGGGCCTCAGAACCGGCCTGGTCAAGGGCAACCGTTTCAGCATGCGGACGCCCGCCGGGTTGGGTAAACCCCCGGCCTGCTATGCGTCCCCGGCTGACGATAAGACAGCCGACCGCCGGATTGGGGGCGACATTTCCAAGGCCTCTGGCCGCGAGCGCAAGCGCCGCCCGCATATATTGACGGTCGGTATGGGAAGCGGGCTGATCACTCGTCGCCACTCAGCGTTCCCACGAAGTCTTCAAAGTCCTTGCCCTCGCGGAAGTTCCGGTAGACCGAGGCGAACCGGACATAGGCAACCGTATCGAGTTCCTGAAGCACATCCATGACCAGCTCACCGATCATCTTTGAGGGTATTTCATTTTCGCCCATACTCTCAAGACGGCGCTGTATACCATTGATAATACGCTCAATTTTGTCTTCATCGACGGGGCGTTTCCGAAGTGCGATCTTCAGCGAGCGACCCAGTTTCTCACGGTCGAACGGCGAACGCGCACCGTCTTTCTTGACGACGGTCAGGTCACGCAGCTGGACCCGCTCGAAGGTGGTGAAGCGGCTTTCACAGGCCGGGCAATAGCGCCGTCTCCGGATCGCCGAATTATCATCGGTGGGCCGGGAGTCCTTGACCTGGGTATCGTCATTTCCGCAGAACGGGCAGCGCATTCAACTTCCTCGTTTTAATGGGGGTCGGGTCTGCCGCAGCAGATCAGAAGCCCTGATAGACCGGGAACCGGTCACACAGGCTGCGGACTTTCGCCCTGACATCCTGTTCGACCGGTGAATTATCCTCGCCATTGCTGGCCAGTCCGTCGAGCACATCGGCGATCCACTCACCGATCTGGCGGAATTCGGCGACACCAAAACCGCGGGTGGTTGCTGCCGGGCTGCCAAGACGGACACCGGAGGTGACTGTCGGTTTTTCCGGATCGAACGGCACGCCGTTCTTGTTGCAGGTCATCCCTGCCCGCTCCAGCGCCTCTTCGGTTATGTTTCCGGTCAGACCCTTGGGGCGCAGGTCGACCAGAACGACATGCGTGTCTGTTCCGCCTGCGACAATGTCACAGCCTCTTTCCTTCAGTACCGAGGCCAGGATTTTGGCGTTATCGACAACGGACTGCGAATAGGCCCGGAATTCCGGGGTCAGCGCTTCACCGAAGGCAACCGCCTTGGCGGCGATGACATGCATCAGCGGTCCACCCTGAAGGCCCGGGAAAACAGCGGAATTGAATTTCTTGCCCAGATCTTCGCGGTTGGTCAGGATCATGCCGCCGCGGGGGCCGCGCAATGTCTTGTGGGTCGTGGTTGTTACCACGTCGGCAAAGGGCAGCGGCGACGGATGAACACCGGTTGCCACAAGACCGGCAAAATGCGCCATATCAACCATCAGCAGGGCGCCGACACTGTCTGCAATTTCCCGGAAACGCTTGAAATCAAGTGTACGCGGATAGGCTGAACCACCGGCGATGATCAGCTTCGGCGAATGTTCCCTTGCCAGCCGCTCGACCTGCTCGAAATCAACGAGATGATCGTCCTTGCGGACACCGTACTGGATGGCATTGAACCATTTGCCGGACTGGGCCGGCGGTGCGCCGTGGGTCAGATGTCCACCGGCGTCGAGCGACATGCCGAGGATGGTGTCGCCCGGCTTCAGCAGGGCCATGAAGACCGCACCGTTGGCCTGTGCGCCGGAATGCGGCTGCACATTCACATAAGCGCAGCCGAACAGCTTCTTCGCCCGCTCGATGGCCAGCGATTCCGCCACGTCGACATATTCACAACCACCATAATACCGGCGTCCGGGATAACCTTCGGCGTATTTATTCGTCAGGACCGAGCCCTGCGCTTCCAGCACCGCGCGGGAGACCACGTTTTCCGAGGCGATCAGCTCGATCTGGTGCTGCTGGCGGCCAAGTTCGTCGCGGATGGACCGGAACAGGTCCGGGTCTCGCTCCTGAAGGCTGGCGGTGAAAAAATTATCGGGTGTCGAGGTCTTCTGTGCGGCGGTCATGAGGAAGCTTCTGTCCCTGTAGCTGGAATTTCAGTCCCGAGTTTCGCCACCCGTCGGGCGTGGCGACCCCCTTCGAATTCGGTTTCAAGAAAGGCGCGCAGGCAATCTTTCGCAGCTTCTTCCCCGATAATTCTGGCCCCGAGGGCCAGTATGTTCGCGTTATTATGCTGGCGCGCCAGCCGGGCTTCGAGGGCGCTGTGGCACAGCGCTGCACGGGCTCCGGGGTTACGGTTCGCTGCAATGGAGATGCCGATGCCGGTGCCGCAAACCACCAGCCCGCATTCCGTGTCACCGGAAGCGACGGAGGCTGCGACGGCGTTACCAAAGTCGGGATAATCAACTGATTCAAGGTTGTAGGCACCAAGGTCTCTGACAGAATGGCCTGCCTGTTCCAGAACCGCCTTGAGCATTTCCTTCATGGCAAACCCGGCGTGATCGCTACCAACGGCAATGTTGCGCCTGCCGGTGGCTTTTGCGGGGTGCTTTGCGTCCATTCCTGCCTGATTCAATATACCGGTTGATGACGTTGCGGTTAGTACCATATGTCGCGCGACTTGGCCAAGCTTGGAGCGCGGGTCCGGGACAAAAATTGTCTGTCCGTGGATCGGACAGGTTTATTCCGGAGGATATCCCGTCGCAGACATGAGGTCTGAAACCGGAGATGATCAGCCGGAAGTATAGTCTGTCGGGCTCTTGATATCTCTTCCGTTAACCAAGTTTTCGGCCTGATATGGTTAAAATCCACAAGAAATCAAAGCTTTGCACTGCATTATTCCTTAAAACTTTATTGACACTTCCGAGTCGTCACGTGTTAAATGCCTTCCGAACAAGCCTGAAATACAGGGTGTAAGCATGGCGGATAATAAGGGGGCTGTGATATCGCGCAGCGAATTGCTGCAGATGTCATCAGATATCGTTTCGTCCTATCTGGGCAATAATATCGTTGATACGGCGCAGATCAGCGACGTCATCGAAAAGGTCTATGGTACTGTCGCTTCACTGGCGGGCGATGAAACTGCGGGCCTGAACATGGAAGACAATCCGGCTGTTCCGGTACGTCGTTCAGTAACCCCGGATTATCTGGTCTGCCTCGAAGATGGCAAAAAGCTGAAAATGCTGAAGCGTCACCTCCGGACGAACTACAGCATGACACCGGAAGAATACCGGGCGAAATGGCAGTTGCCGGCTGACTATCCGATGGTTGCACCAAACTATGCAGCGCAGCGTTCGGAATTTGCCAAGAAGATTGGCCTTGGCCGCCGTTCCGGCAAGACAACGCATTAGAAATTTCTGAATTTCTGGCTGATAAAGGCGTATCCTTCCGGATGCGCCTTTCTGGTTTGCGGCTGGCAGATGCCCGCTAACCCAGCGTTGCGTCGAGAAACATCATCACGACGAAACCACCCATCAGGCTGAACGTGGCGAGTGTTGCATTGTTCCGGCTGTGGGTTTCCGGAATGATTTCGTCAGAAATAATGAACAGCATGGCCCCGCCCGCAAGCCCCAGAATATAGGGCATCAGGGGCTGGGCGAGCCAGACGGCAGAAGCGCCGATAACCCCGCCGACCGGTTCCAGAAGGCCGCTTAGCAGCGCGATCAGAAAGGCACGACCCTTGCTGTAGCGGACGGCCACCAGGGCTGCAGCAACGGCCAGTCCCTCCGGAATGTTCTGGATGCCGATACCGGTCGCCAGTGCCAGACCATTACCGATGTCGCCACCGGCAAAACCGACACCGACGGCCATGCCTTCCGGAAAGTTATGCAGGGTGATGGCGATCACGAACAGCCAGATGCGTGACAACCGCGTCGCATCCGGCCCTTCGCGGCCCGAAATAAAATGTTCGTGCGGCGCATAACGGTGAATCAGCCAGAGAACCACGGCACCGCTGAGAATACCGGCGATCACCACCAGGACGGCCAGGACATTTGATCCGAACTGTGCCTCGCCGTAGGCGATACCGGGTGCAATCAGCGAGAAGAAGGTTGCGGCCAGCATAATGCCTGCGGCCGAACTCAGCAGGCCGTCTTCAAGTTTTGGCCCGAGTGAGCGGATGAAAAAGATGCCCAGTGCCCCGATGCCGGTACAAAGCCCCGCGAGCAGACTGGCACCGCTACCGAGCAGAATGATATCCATCGCCCCCTCCTTTACGTCCGGCGTTCGACTGGATTGATGATCCCGTCACAAGCCTGCCCAGGGGTCGCGCCGTGGCATTTTTTCGCGCTTGTTGAGAACATATTCCAGCTTTCGGCGGGCATTCAGTTTCAGGATGGCCATGGGCGTATTGGAGGCGGCAACAATCGAGACCTCGACCAGGCTTACCGGATCAACGGCGGTAACCTTCATGAACCGGCCATTCGGGATCATTTCATAGAGGACTTCATTCAGCTTCCGGTCAGCCATGGCGCTTTCAGCCTGATTTACCCTGACCCGCGATCATGCGGATAATGCCGGAGAAATCGACCTCGCCGTTACCGGCCTCGACAAACTGGTCATACAGGGTCGCGGCGTTTGATCCGAGCGGTGTTGAGGCACCGCTGGACTGCGCCGCCTGCTGGGCAAGCTTGAGGTCTTTCAGCATGTTGGCTGCGGTAAATCCGGGTTTGTAATCCCGGTTGGCAGGGCTTGCCGGGACCGGGCCCGGAACCGGGCAATAGCTGGTCAGCGCCCAGCACTGCCCGGATGCATTGGCTGCGATACTGAACAGCTTGTCGAGATCGAGATCCAGTTTTTCTGCCAGCATGAAGGCTTCGCAGACTCCGATCATCGAAATGCCGAGGATCATGTTGTTACAGGTCTTGGCCGCCTGCCCCGCCCCCGGACCGCCGGCATGAACCACGGTCTTGCCGAGAATTTCAAGATAAGGGCGGGCTGCTTTGAAGGCGTCGTCCGAGCCACCGCACATCATGGCCAGCGTACCGGCAGCAGCACCGGTCACCCCGCCCGAGACGGGACAGTCGACCATGCGGAAACCTTTCTCCTCGGCGCTTGCGATCACTGCCCGTGCGGTCTCCACGTCTATGGTTGAGCAATCAACATACAGCGCACCGGGACGGGCGTTTGCCATGACGCCGGCCTCACCGCGATACACCGCTTCAACGTGTTTACCGGCCGGCAGCATGGTGAAAACCGCGTCTGCATCTGAAACCGCCTCGGCGACGGAAGTGGTGGCGATACACCCGGCCTCGACGGCGGCGCTCAGGTTTTCGGTGCTCAGGTCGAAGGCCATGACCTTATGTCCGGCCTTGACCAGATTGGCGGACATTGGCCCGCCCATATTGCCGACACCGATGAATGCTACAGTTGCCATGTTCTGTCTCTCCTCATTCCCTGTTGCGGGTTATTCTCTCTGACCCCGCTTACAAAACCAGATCCTTGTCGCCGAGTGATTCGAAATAGTTGGTGATTTCATCATCATCGACATCCGACAGATGCGCTGGCTTCCACTTCGGTGCCTTGTCCTTGTCGACGATTACCGCGCGAACACCCTCCCAGAAGTCCCTGCCCCGCATGAAACTTTGCGACAGACGGTATTCCATCACCATGCAGCCGACGAAATCGAGGATCTTGCCGCGGCGGATTTCCTGCAGGGCGACCTTCAGGCTGGTCGGGGACTTGGACATCATCTGGTCAACCGTTGCCGAGGCCCAGTCATCGTCCAGTGCGGTCAGTGCATCGATGATATATTCAACGGAATCGCCGGTAAAACAGTCATCAATGCTGCTGCGTTCCGATGCTAGTACGCCGCCTGCCTGGTCTGCATCGGTGGTGTGAGCGTTCAGAATTTCCGTGGCGAGGTCGTAATTTGCCGGACCGCCGGGCCATGTTGCCCCGGCCAGTGCTGCCTTCAGATCGTCCAGCGTGGCAGCGGCTGTATGATGGGTGGCGATGCCGGCATAGAGGCAGTCCGCGGCATTGATGATTGTGCCGGTCATCCCGAGATAGGTGCCGGTCTCGCCCGGGCAGCGCGACAGGAACCACGAGCCCCCGACATCCGGGAACAGCCCGATGCCGACTTCCGGCATGGCAAACCGCGTGCGCCCGGTTGCGACCCGGTGCGAGCCATGCACTGAAACTCCGGCCCCGCCGCCCATGACGTAGCCGTCAATCAGTGCAATGTAAGGCTTCGGATAGGTCTTGATGGTATGGTTGACGACATATTCATCACGATAGAACGTTGCCAGAAACTCCCGGTTTCCTGCCTGTCGGGCATCATAAAGTGACCGGATATCACCGCCGGCACAGAATGCCTTCTCTCCGGCACCTTCGATGACGACGGCAGCAACGTCATCGTCGTCGCGCCAGGCATCCAGATGTGCGCCGAGTTGCGTCACCATGTCATAAGTCAGTGAATTCAGCGCCTTCGGGCGGTTGAGTGTGACAATGGCAATGGCTCCGTTGCGGGAGAACAGAATTTCCGGCTGGTCAGTCATTTAGCAAATCAGTCTTTCAGCAGATGCCGCGCAACAATGACGCGCATGATTTCGTTGGTGCCCTCCAGGATCTGGTGAACCCGAAGATCCCGGAGAATGCGTTCGATCGGATAATCCCGCAGATAGCCATATCCGCCATGAAGCTGCAAAGCTTCGTTTGTGACGGAAAAGCCGGCGTCGGTGGCGACCCTTTTTGCCAGCGCGCACTGGGCGGTCGCTTCCGGTGATCCGGCATCCAGCAGGGTGGCCGCACGATGCAGCAGAAGCCGGGCGGATTCGATCTCTGCCGTCATGTCGGCCAGCCTGAATTGCAGTGCCTGAAAGGCAGCCAGCGGCTTGCCGAACTGCTTGCGCTGACGGACATGCGCCAGAGCAGCGTTCAGTGCCGTCCGGGCACCACCTATGGAACAGGCACCGATATTCAGCCGTCCGCCATCCAGCCCTTTCATGGCGATCCGGAAGCCGTCCCCCTCTCCGCCCAGCCGGTTGGCGACGGGGACGCGACAATCCTCGAATATCACCGCCGAGGTCGGCTGGCTGTGCCAGCCCAGTTTCTTCTCCTGCGCGCCGAAACTCAGGCCGGGCGTACCCTTCTCGATCACCAGTGTTGATATGCCGTCCGCACCATCGCCCCCGGTCCGGACCATGCAGACATAAATATCCGAGCGGCCGCCGCCGGATATAAAGGCTTTGGAGCCGTTCAGAACATAGTGCTCGCCATCGCGCACAGCGCGTGTTTTCAGGGCGGCTGCATCTGATCCGGCATCCGGTTCGGTCAGGCAATAGCTGGCGAAATGCGCCATGCTGCACAGCGGCGGCAGGAATTTGCGGCGCTGGTCATCTGTCCCGAACCGGTCGATCATCCAGGCGGCCATATTGTGGATCGAGATATAGGCTGCGGTTGACGGACAGGCAGCGGCCAGTTCCTCAAAAATGATCGCGGCGTCAAGGCGCCCGAGATCTGATCCGCCAACATCTTCCCGGACATAAATACCGGCGAACCCCAGCGCCGCAGCGGCACGCAAGGTATCCTCCGAAAAGATCGACTTTTCGTCCCATTCCGCTGCGTGAGGCGCCATCTCGCCCGCTGCGAAGTCTCTTGCAGCGTCCTGAAACGCCTGCTGTTCGGAGGTAAGGTCGAAGTTCATCGACGTGGCTGTCCGTTTTGTTACCAGTTTCGGGGACTATGCGCGGCTGTCTGCCGGGGGTCAATCCGTGCCGGGGCGTACAGCCCTGCTTGTCGCCCGGTCCGGGGCGACTTAGTGTGCCCCCGTTTATTTTGAGGTTATTTTGTGAAGGAGCGCGGGGCGTGAGCGAGAGAGATGGATTTCCTGCCGGTGGTTTTCCGGCGGTGCGCATGCGCAGAAACCGCCGGACCGGCTGGTTGCGGCGGATGGTCGCCGAGAATGTGCTGACGCCGTCTGACTTCATCTGGCCGTGCTTCGCGATTGAAGGCAAGGACCGGCGGGAGCCGGTAAGCTCCATGCCCGGCGTTGACCGGTTGTCCATCGATCTTCTGATCCGGTCTGCCCGGCACGCCCGGGATCTGGGCATTCCCTGTATTGCGATCTTTCCGGTAACGCCGGACCATCTGAAAAGCCCGGACGGCGCAGAGGCGACGAACCCTGACAATCTGGTCTGCCGGGCCGTCTCTGCGGTCAAGGATGCGGTCCCTGATCTGGGTATTCTCTGCGATGTGGCGCTTGATCCGTTCAACAGTGATGGTCATGACGGGATTGTCCGCGACGGGGTGATCGTCAATGACGAGACGGTTGATATCCTCTGTCGTCAGGCAATGGTTCAGGCAGCTGCCGGGTGCGATATCATCGGCCCGTCCGACATGATGGATGGCCGGGTCGGCGCGATCCGGGGTGCGCTGGATGCGGGCGGATATCAGGACGTCGCGATCATGTCCTATGCGGCGAAATATGCATCGGCCTTTTATGGCCCCTTCCGGGATGCCGTGGGTTCCACCGGTGCCCTGAAAGGCGACAAGAAAACCTATCAGATGGACCCGGCCAATACGGATGAAGCACTGCGTGAAGTCGCACTTGATCTGGCCGAAGGTGCCGACATGGTGATGATCAAGCCGGGGCTGCCCTATCTTGATATCATTCGCCGGGTCAAGGAACGCTTTGCCGCGCCGACCTTCGCCTATCATGTCAGTGGTGAGTATGCGATGATCAAGGCCGCTGACGCGAATGGCTGGATTGACGGAGACCGCGCCATGTACGAGGCGCTGATTGCCCTGAAACGCGCGGGTGCCGACGGTATTCTGACCTATGCGGCGATCGATCTTGCCGAAAAAATGGTCGCGGACGGCGTCAGCTCAGTCCGTCGATAAATTGTGCTGCGACGCGGTTGTGCCAGCTTTCCGGCTGACCCCGCCCGTGGAAGCCGACATGTCCGCCACGCGGGGATAAAAGGCACCGAACATTCCCTGTCCCGGCCCCCAGTTCCCGATAGACGCGTGACGGCACCCAGGGGTCGTCATTTGCCTGGATAAGCAGGGCTGGTGTGGTGATCGCACCGAGACCGGCCTCCGGTGAACAGCGGCGGTAGTAATCTGTGGCATCGGTGTAACCATTCCAGGGTGAGATGACCTGATCATCAAACTCCCAGACGGACTGACAGGCTGCGATACGGCGTTTCATTTCGGCCGTTTCGGCGGCAGTGATGGTGAAGGCTTTCATGCGGCGGAGCAGATAGCGGTGATAGATGGCATTGCCCGGACGCAGAAAATTCCGCGATGATTCTGCAAGATCCAGCGGTGTAGAGACCGTAATGGCTGCCTTCAGACCACTGCCGGAGCCGGATCCGATCAGATGGTTCAGCAGAATGGTACCGCCCAGCGATACCCCCATCGCAACAATACCCGCTTCCGTTCGGATACCGGGATCACTGTGCAGGAACTGTATTGTGGTGGCGATATCTCCGGTCAGTCCGGAATGATAACGGCGCGACGCGCGAACTTCGCCGGGGCCGGCACCGCGCATATTGAGGCGGACTACCGGATGCCCCTGCCTCCGGAAGTAGTCGGCACTCATCCGCTGGTTCATACTGTCTTCGCAGCCGGTCAGGCCATGAATCAGCAGGACAAGCGGTTTCACCGTCTGTGCGGCGATGGCGGGCGAGGTGTAACTGATCGCCAGCAGGTCACCGCTGCCGTCGCGGACGGCAATCCACAGGCGTCTGCCGGTCACCGAAGGCGCACCGATGGTTCGCAGCGCCAGTGCATTGCGGATGGTCTGCAAATGACCACCGACCCAGGGCAGCCGCTGACGAAAAACAGGTGGCTTCAGATCAGTCATTCAGCCAGTCACGAATCAGATTAACCTGTTCCACATCCATCAGGGCCGGGGCATGCCCGGCATTGGCAATGGTGACCAGATCGGCCTTCGGCCCGCGTCGTGTCATCTCCCGGGCTGTTTCCGGCAACAGCAGGTCGGAATCCTCCCCGCGGATCACCAGAACCGGGCATTTTATCTGATCCCAGACCGCCCACAGATCGACATCCTGTGATGGTGCAGCAAGCAGAGGCTCCGCAATTGCCGGGTCGTAATGCAGCCGCCAGCTGCCGTCGTTGTCCTGACGCGCGCTGTGTTCGGCCATCTGCCGCCATTGTGCGTCGGTCAGTTGCCCGAACGGGGCATGAACAAGCCGGAGATGAGCTTCGATATGGTCCAGCGAGTCGAAGTCGAACTCCTGCCCCAGATAATCGAGAATCCGGGACAATGCCTGTTTCGGTATCATCGGGCCGACATCGTTCAGGATCAGGCGGCGGACCGGCGACCGGTTTGAGGCGGCAATCATCATGCCGATGAGTCCGCCCATTGAGGTCCCGACCCAGTCAACCTCGTCCACGCCCAGCCGGTTGATCAGCATCGCCATGTCGGATACGTAGTTCGGATAGGAATAAGTCGAGGATATGGTCATCCAGTTGCTTTCGCCCCGTCCGACGATATCCGGGCAGACGACATGGCGCTGTTTGCTGAGTTCCGCCGCCAGAATATCGAAATCCCGGCTGTTGCGGGTCAGGCCATGAACGCAGATTGTCAGAGGGTTACGATCCGGACCCGGCCAGTCCTGATAGGCCTGACGGTGAAATCCACCGGGGCCGATGCCGTAGCAATAGTTAAGTCTGGGTTCCATGGATCGTCTGTTTCCTTCATCCGGACAGCGTGCTTTCCTGCTGCTGAAAGTAGGCTCCGGGCCGTAAACGGCAAGACGGGGACAGGCATAAGTGATGACTGAAATGCGAAAACATTCCTTGTTCCGGTCATTGACAGCGCTGGTTCTGTTGCTGGCGATGGGCGCGACGGTGACGGCTTTCCTGTCTCTGCCACCGGTTCACGGCCTGATGCGGGTGAAGGGACTGGAACAGCCGGTCAGGATATCCCGGGATATGTATGGTGTGCCGTCGATTACCGCCAGATCGGCAGCAGATGGCTTCTTTGCCCTGGGGTACCTGCATGCACAGGACCGCCTGTGGCAGATGGAGGGTATGCGGCGGCTTGGTGCCGGCCGGTTGTCGGAAATTGTCGGTCAGGGTGCTCTCGATATCGACATCATGATGCGGACACTGGGTCTGTACCGGCTGGCGGAGGGGGATGTCTCTGCCCTGCCCGATGAGTCGATGGCGCAACTGGTGGCTTATGCAGCAGGGGTAAATGCCTGGATTTCCGATGAACGGGCTGTCCTGCCGCCTGAATTTTCCTTGCTAGGCTTTGAGCCGGAACCCTGGCAACCGGCGGATTCTGTGGTCTGGGGCCGGATCATGGCGATGCGACTCAGTGGCAACTGGCGGACGGAGCTGCTGCGCCTCGGCCTGTCAGACAAACTGTCGGCACAGCAGATAGCCGAACTCTGGCCAACCGATTCCCTTGTCGCACCTGTCACCCTGCCCGCTGACCGGCAGCTGACGGAGAGGATGCTGCCGCTGATCGACGCCATTGACCGTTCGGTCCCGCCAACGACCGCATCCAATGCCTGGGTTCTGGGCGGTGCCAGGACGGCTACCGGGGCACCGATTCTGGCAAATGATCCCCATCTCGGCTTCAGCGCGCCGGTTCTGTGGTATCTGGCGCGTCTGGAATTGCCGGATGATGTGATGGTCGGGGCGACAGTACCGGGTGTGCCGGCCTTTCTGCTGGGCCGAAACCGGAACCTTGCCTGGGGGATGACGACAACCCACAGCGATACGCAGGATCTGTTCATCGAACGGACAGACCCTGACAATCCTGATCGCTACCGCACACGGGATGGCTGGAAGGCCTTTGACGAGCGCTGGGAAGAGATCAGGGTTCACAACGGCGATCCCGTTCGCCACCGGGTCCGGATGACAGAACGCGGGCCGGTTATCTCGGATGTGGAATCCGTGCCCACCGGCGGTACCGTGCTCAGCCTGCGGGCGGCCTCGCTGGAGCCACTCGACGGCATTGCATCGGCGGTGATGCGGCTTGGCACTGCCGCAAGCGTCGATGAAGCGATTGAGGAAATGCGGGCGATCGGGGCACCGCAGCAGAATGTGTTTCTGGCGGACCGTTCGGGGGCGACGGCGATGATCTCTCCCGGTCGTGTCCCGATCCGCCGGACAGGTGACGGTCGTTTGCCGCAAAGCGGTGTCGTCAGCGGCAACAACTGGTCCGGATTTGTCCCCTTCGCAGACCTGCCGCTCCGACGGGGCCTTCCTGATGGCTGGATCGCGAATGCCAATAACCGGCTTGTCGATGACGGCTACCCTCACCTGCTGACTGCCGACTGGCCTCCCGCCGACCGCATGAAACGGCTGGCTGACCAACTGGACACCGAACCGCCACGGACGGTTGACGCCAACCGCGCGTTACAGATGGATTCTTATTCCGCGTTCGCGGCTTCGGTTTTGCCGTCAATGACCCGGGGGGCCGTTGCGACGTCTGAACAGGAGAAGATGATTCTGCAATCACTGACCGCGTGGGATCATGTGATGGATGAAGGCAAGACAGAGCCGCTGATGTTCGCGTTGTGGGTGCGGATATTCTCCCGCCGACTGTACGCAGACGAGACCGGCGATTTTTATTCCCGCATCGATGACCCGCGCCCGGATTTTCTCCGCCATGTTCTGAACGACCCATCCGAAAAATGGTGTGATGATGTCACAACCATCGATAAAACAGAGACATGCAGCGATATTCTGACGCAAAGCCTTAACGAGGTGGCAGGCCATTTCTCCGGTGATCTTGGGGGCGAAACCTGGGGTGACAGGCATCATGCCGTGTTCTCACACCCCGTTCTGCAGTATATTCCCGTGGTGTCCGGATTTGCGACCCTGTCAGCGCCGACCTCCGGCGGGTTCGCCACCCTGAACCGCGGAAGTTACGGACGGGACCGCAGCGGCACCTCCTTTCCGCATATCCATGGTGCGGCCTACCGGGCGGTCTATGACCTTTCCGCCAATGAGACGGCCACGGTGATTATTGCGGGCGGTCAGTCCGGTAATCCGCTATCGCTGCATTATCGTGACCTGATGGGGCGCTGGCTGTCCGATGACAGGCTGACCTATTCTACCCTGCCCGGCCGGTTTTCCGGCTCCCCGCATCAGCAACTGGAGTTGATTGGCACCGATGACTGACAAGCGCCCGAGCCTGAGTGATATCGAAAATGCCGGGGCGATGATGCAGGGCCATCTGGTTCATACGCCAATGGTCCGCACCGCCGTGATGAGCGACGAGACAGGGGCAGAGGTTTTTCTGAAACTCGAGAATCTCCAGGTTACCGGGTCTTTCAAGGCCCGCGGTGCAATGATCAAGATCGCTTCACTGACTGAAGCAGAGCGTTCAGCCGGGGTGATCGCCATGTCTGCCGGAAACCATGCCCAGGGCGTTGCCTATCACGCCGGCCGGCTGGGTATTCCGGCAACCATTGTGATGCCGAAGAACACCCCATTCTCGAAGGTCGCCCGGACAGAATCGCATGGTGCGACGGTGGAGCTGATCGGTGCCGATGTGGCGGAAGCTGCGGATGCGGCGGCGAACATCGCCGAACAGACCGGGGCAACCTTCATCCATCCGTTCGATGACCCCGCAGTGATTGCCGGTCAGGGCTGCGTCGGGCTGGAGATGTTGCGCGATGACCCGGCACTGGATGTGATTGTCGTGCCGATCGGGGGTGGCGGGCTGATTTCCGGTATCGCGATTGCGGCGAAGGCTCTGCGGCCAGAGATCGAAATCGTCGGTGTGCAGTCAGAGGCGTTCCCGTTCATGCAGCAGGCGATGGGCAAGGCGGTCAGTGCTGCTGTGCCGACAGAAGTCGGTGTGGCAGAAGGGATTGCCGTCAAGCGCCCGGGGGCCCTGACCCGGGAAATCGTTCGTGACCTTGTGTCCGATATCATGCTGGTCAGCGAGATGCAGATAGAGCGCGCGATCCAGCGCCTGGCCGAGCAGGAGAAGATTGTCGCCGAAGGTGCCGGGGCGGTAGGCGTTGCGGCCCTGATGTCAGCGCCTTCGCGCTGGGCCGGCAAGCGGGTTGGTGTGGTGATCTGCGGGGGAAACATAGATTCCCGTCTACTCTCGACGATTCTGCTGCGGGGCTTGTCACGGGATGGCCGGATGGCCCGGCTGCGGATCACCCTGCCGGACAAACCAGGGGCGCTGGCGTCAATTTCGACGCTGATTGGCGAGGCCGGTGCAAATATTGTCGAAATTGTTCATCAGCGGCTGTTTTATGACCTTCCGGTGCGCTATGCAGAGGTTGATGTGGCGCTGGAAACCCGCAACCGCGGGCATGTCGACAAACTGATCGACCTGCTGACGAAAAAAGGCTTCCCGGCCCGGTTTGCCGGGAATGATTCGACGCATTAGGCATGGCTTTCGTTTGAATTGACGCTGGAGCCTGTCACATTCACCTTGGGTAATGTCACAAATGCCCGTTTAGCTTGACCCGGCGAGCTCTTGTCGGTCAAGTTATCCACATGCTGGCTGCGCGAATGGCGATGGACGGAAATAGAGTATGTTAGTTATCGGCGGACTGGTTTTTGTCATTGCCTGCGTTCTTGGCGGTTACATGGCCATGGGCGGCAAGCTTGGTGTTCTCAACCAGCCATTTGAAGTTGTCATCATCTGTGGTGCCGCCATCGGGGCCTTTATTGCCGGTAACCCCGGCCATGTGCTGAAGCCGGCCATCGCCGCGTTTGGCCGCATTATCAAGGGCACCAAGTACAAGAAAGATGATTATCTCGAGCTTCTGACAATGCTTTATGCGGTGTTCAAGCTGGCAAAGTCGAAAGGTGACCTGGCACTTGAAAGTCATGTCGAGAAACCGGAAGACAGCCCGCTTTTCCAGAAGTTCCCGAAATTCATGTCTGATCACCACACGGTTGAATCATTCTGTGACTACCTCCGTCTGCTGACGCTTGGCACCAGCACCTCCCATGAAGTCGAGGCGGTAATCGATGCGGAACTGGAAGCCCATCACGACCATGACCATGACGTGTCCAGTGCGGTTGTGAATATGAGTGAAAGCTTCCCGGCGCTTGGCATTGTCGCCGCCGTGCTGGGTGTCATCAAGACCATGGGATCGATTACGGAGCCGCCGGAAGTCCTGGGTGCCCTGATCGGTGGCGCTCTGGTCGGAACCTTCCTTGGCATTCTGATGTGCTATGGCATCGTCGGCCCGATGGCGCGCTGCCTGGAACTGATCATGAAGGCCGACAGCCATTATCATAATGTCATCAAGGCAGCCCTGATTGCCCATATGCAGGGATATGCCCCGCAGGTGTCGGTGGAGTTCGCACGCAAGAACATTCCCCATACCTGGCAGCCCAGCTTCGCCGAGACGGAAGAAGCGATCCAGAACATGCCGCCGGACTAGATCATGGCTGATGGCTCACCGATAATTGTCAAAAAGATCAAGAAAGGTGGCGCGGGCCATCATGGTGGCGCGTGGAAGGTTGCCTATGCCGACTTCGTGACCGCGATGATGGCATTCTTCCTGCTGCTCTGGCTGCTGAATGCGGTCTCTGATGAATCTCTCGAAGGCATCTCGAACTATTTTGCGCCGCAGAGCCTTTCTGCCACGACCAGTGGTGCCGGTGGTATTCTTGCGGGCCAGGTGCTCGGCGATGAAGGTGCGTCACAACGTAATGCTGCCTCGCAAAGCGTGACCCTCAGCCTGCCACCGCCGAAAGCCGGTATTGGCGGCGAAGAGAATTCCAATGTTCAGGAATTCACCCGTGAAGAGGCCGAGATCATCAAGGAAGCGGTCGAGCAGAAGATGTTCGACGAAGCCCAGCAGGCTCTGCAGCAGGCGATCGAGGCGGCGCCGGATCTTCAGGGGTTCACCGAAAATCTGAAGATCGACAGGACGGATGAAGGCCTCCGGATTCAGCTGGTTGATCAGCAGGACAGTTCGATGTTCCCCTCCGGTCGTGCCGATCTGTTTCCTGATACCCATCAACTGCTGGGCAAGATCGTTGAGGTTATCAGCAAACTGCCTCAGAAGATCGCGATCAACGGCCATACGGACGCGACGCCGTTCATTACACAGAGCGGCTACACCAACTGGGAGCTGTCGGCAGACCGGGCGCTGGCGGCACGGCGGGCGATGCTGGATGCCGGATTGTCGCCGAAACGGATCGCCCGGGTTGTCGGCAAAGCGGAAACTGAGCCCTTTGTCGAAGATAACCCTTTCTCTCCCCAGAATCGGCGGCTTAGTATTATTCTTCTGAAAGATGCCAAACCTGCAGGCGACGCTCCGAACTAGCTGCGACTGCCGGCGGCTTGTCAGGGACAGGTGAATGCATAACGCCCCAAAGACGAAACCGCTGTTTTTCTACACCACAGCCCCGCTGCCCTGCCCCTATATCGAGGGCCGCGAGGAACGGAAAGTCGTGGTCGAACTGTCGGGGCGCGAGGCGGTTCGTCTGCATGATGATCTCAGCCGTGCCGGTTTTCGTCGCAGCCATGGCATCGCCTATACCCCGGCCTGCACCGGCTGCAATGCCTGTATTGCGCTGCGGGTTGATGTCGCGGGATTTCGGCTTGCTGCATCGCGGTCCCTGAGGCGGGTCTGGAATGCAAACCCCGGCATGACCGTCGAACAGAAACCGGCGCTGGCCACGGCGGAGCAATACCGGCTGTTTGCCCGGTATCAGGACGGCCGGCACAGCGACGGTGACATGGCCAGCATGAGTTTCTATGACTATCAGGTGATGATCGAGGATACATCGATTGATACCTTCATCGCTGAGTTCCGCGATCCGGATGGTGTGCTTCGTGCAGTCTGCCTGTTTGATCGTCTGGGCGACGGCCTGTCGGCGGTTTATTCGTTCTTCGATATCTCCGATTCGAGGCGGGGTCTCGGTACCTATATGGTTCTCTGGTGCATCGAACAGGCCCGGCGTGACGCCCTGCCCTATGTCTATCTTGGCTACTGGATCCGGGAATGCCGTAAAATGTCCTACAAGACCCGCTTTGAGCCCTGCGAGGCGCTGATTGACGGTGTCTGGCAGCGGCTTGATTTTGATAAAACTCCCTGATGCTTGCTGATTGCCTGTTCGCGTTTTGACGCCCTATACTCCCGGTCTATGGGCCAGCCATGGCTGTCGCCCTGAATTTCAAACGGGAGGATTACCGAGATGAAGAGAAGAGAATTTGTGCGTGGCGCGGCGGTAGCCGGCGTTGCGGCAGCGGGTGCCGGTGCGGCATCCTTTCCGGCGCCAGCTATTGCGCAGAGTATTCGTGAACTGAAGCTGGTGACGACCTGGCCGAAGAATTTTCCGGGTCTGGGTACGGGTGCGCAGCGTATGGCGGACCGTATCACGGCGGCGACGGATGGTGCGCTGACGGTGAAGCTGTTTGCAGCGGGTGAGCTGGTACCGCCGTTCGAGAGTTTTGATGCGGTCTCCAACGGTACGGCGGACATGTATCACGGTGCCGAATATTACTGGCAGGGCAAGTCGAAGGCGTTCAACTTCTTCGCGGCAGTGCCGTTTGGTTTCACGGCATCTGAGATGGATTCCTGGATCCAGTTTGGCGGTGGTCAGGAGCTTTGGGACAAGCTGTCGGGTGATTTCAACATCAAGCCGTTTGTTGCCGGTAACACGGGCGTTCAGATGGGTGGCTGGTTCAACAAGGAGATCAACCAGCTTGAGGATTACAAGGGTCTGAAGATCCGTATGCCGGGTCTTGGTGGCGAGGTGCTGCGCCAGATTGGTGCGGCGGCTGTGTCGCTGCCGGGTGGCGAGATTTTCCCGTCGCTGCAGTCGGGTGCGATTGATGCGACGGAATGGGTTGGCCCGTGGAACGATCTGGCCTTCGGTTTCTACAAGGTGACGAAGTATTACTACTATCCGGGTTTCCATGAGCCGGGCACGGCGCTGGGCGCGGGTATGAACCTGAAGGTATGGGAGAGCCTTTCGGCCCAGCACAAGGCGATTGTGACGGATGCGATGGCAGCCGAGAACAGCGCGACGCTGGCTGAGTTCAATGCGCGGAACAACGATTCTCTCGATGTTCTGACGGAGAAGCACAAGGTTCTGCTGCGGAAGTTTGATGACAAGACGCTGAACGCGATTGGTGAAGCGTCGGGTGATGTTGTTTCTGCGACGGCGAATGACGGCGGTATCACGAAGGAAGTTTATGACAGCTTCATCGCGTTCCGTAAGAAGGCCCTCGCCTGGTCGAAGATCGCTGATCAGGCCTATACCAACGCCCGCGTCCTGCCGTTCAAATACGGCAAGTAAGCGGGTCGAAGACCTGATGGCATGAGGCCATCCTGCTCCGGGCCACGCCAATT
>JAVJTE010000014.1:0-7158 GCA_040219025.1 Rhodospirillales bacterium
GAGATGGTCATGCCGGGTGATAACATTGCGATGTCGGTGAACCTTATTGCACCGATCGCGATGGACGAGGGACTGCGCTTCGCTATCCGCGAAGGGGGCCGCACTGTCGGCGCCGGCGTCGTCGCCTCGATCCAGGACTAATACTACAGATCGACATTCCGGGAGCGTCTGTTAAAAGACGCTCCCGGTTATCGGTTTGCACGATGGATAAAATTGCATCGCAGGGCGAGAGCACAGGGGTATAGCTCAGTTGGTAGAGCGGCGGTCTCCAAAACCGCAGGTCGCGGGTTCGAACCCTGCTGCCCCTGCCAGCCCGGACTTGCAATACGGTTGCTGAAACAATATTTAGGGCTTTCCCCGGAAAGCGGCATTTGAATGGCGAGCAAGACGTCCCCCGCTGACTTCGTAAGACAGGTCAGACAGGAAGTATCAAAAGTTACCTGGCCGACGCGCAAGGAAACCACGGTCACCACCATCATGGTGTTCGTCATGGTTTTCATTGCTGCGCTTTTCTTTTTGGCGATTGATCAGATCCTCGCACTCGGCGTTGAACTGATCTTCGGGCTGGGGGGCTGAACCATGGCAATGCGCTGGTATGTGACGCATGTTTATTCCGGCTCCGAGCAGAAGGTGGCTCAGGCTATACGGGAACAGGCTGCGCAACGCGGTCTCGACGAACTGATCAGTGACGTTCTGGTTCCTGTTGAGGAAGTCGTCGAAGTCCGCCGCGGGGCGAAGGTTCAGGCAGAACGTAAGTTTTTCCCCGGTTATGTGCTGGTTCGCATGGAACTGACGGATGAGACCTGGGTTCTCATCAAGAATACGCCGAAAGTGACCGGCTTTCTCGGGGCAGGCGGCAAGCCGACGCCGATCACCGACAAGGAAGCCGAGCGCATCGTGCAGCAAATTCAGGAAGGTATCGACCGGCCGAAGCCGTCGATCACTTTCGATATCGGAGAACAGGTTCGTGTCTCCGATGGTCCTTTCGCCTCCTTCAACGGTTATGTTGAGGATGTGGATGAAGAGAAGGCCCGTCTCAAGGTGGCAGTGTCCATCTTTGGCCGGTCGACACCGGTCGAGCTGGAATATTCCCAGGTGGAAAAGCTCTGACCGGCTGAAATCCGCGGGAGGTGCGTCACACCGTACCGCGGCCCGGAAATGAAAAACTGAGGATAGAATGGCAAAGAAAATCACGGGCTATATCAAGCTCCAGATTCCGTCCGGAAAAGCCAATCCGTCGCCGCCAGTCGGCCCGGCACTTGGTCAGGCGGGTCTGAACATCATGGAATTCTGCAAGGCGTTCAACGCCGCAACGCAGGGTATGGAGCCGGGCATTCCGACGCCGGTGGTCATCACCGCCTACGGTGATCGCTCCTTCACCTTCGTGACCAAAACCCCGCCGGCAAGCTACTACATCAAGCGGGCTGCCAAGAAAGACAAGGGGTCTTCGACTCCCGGTAAAGGCAGCACCGTTGGTCGGGTAACACGCAAGCAGTTGAAAGAGATCGCCGAAATCAAGATGGCTGATCTGAACGCCAACGACGTTGATGCGGCAGTCAGCATGCTGGCTGGTTCCGCGCGGTCAATGGGCATCGAGGTAGTGGGGTAGTCATGGGCAAGATTGGAAAGCGGCTTACCGCCGCACGTGATGGCATTGACCGGCTGACCGACTATTCGGTCGACGATGCCCTGAAGTTGCTGACAGAGCGCAGCAAGACGAAATTTGACGAGACCATCGAGATTTCGATGAATCTCGGGGTCGACCCGCGTCACGCCGACCAGATGGTCCGTGGGATGGTGTCCTTGCCCAACGGTACGGGCAAGACCGTCCGTGTCGCCGTGTTTGCCCGCGACGCAAAGGCTGATGAAGCCCGCGAAGCCGGTGCCGACATCGTTGGTGCGGAAGACCTGATGGAAGCAATTCAGCGCGGCGAGATGAATTTTGATCGCTGCATTGCGACGCCGGACATGATGGCCGTTGTTGGCCGGCTCGGTAAGGTGCTTGGCCCCCGCGGGCTGATGCCGAACCCGAAGCTTGGGACGGTGACGCCGAATGTCGCGGAAGCCGTGAGCAACGCCAAGGCCGGTCAGGTCGAGTTCCGCACCGAGAAAGCCGGCATCGTTCATGCCGGTATCGGCAAGGCGAGCTTCGGCGGCGAGAAGCTGAAAGGCAATGTCGAGGCGTTCGTTGATGCGATCATGAAAGCCAAGCCGACAGGTGCCAAGGGTACATATGTCAGGAAGATCAGCCTGACCTCGACCATGGGTCCGAGCATCCGGGTTGATCTGGCCAGCGTGACATCACAGGGCTGATGTCGCTGGTCTGAAGGTTTCGCCGCCTCCGGGCGGTGGATCGGCCGGGTAACCGGCCAAACTGTCCGAGACTGCGGGCAGGCGGGCAACCGCCGGCAAGTCCCGCATAGACAGAGTGAAAACCGTTTTGCCGCGATGCGGCGTGACGGCTTGAACTTTGACGCTGGACAGATCTCGCGGGTGCCGGTCTTCGGACCGGGATCCTGGTGAAACGGTGATCATGCAGTCTGCATGATCATGAACATCGGAGACGATACGTGAACCGAGCACAAAAAGCCGAGCTCGTCGCATCTCTGAATCAGGTGTTCGCAGAAGCGTCAATCGTTGTCGTCACCCATTACAGTGGGCTGACGGTGGCGGAAATGACGGATCTGCGGCGTCAGATGCTGGGTGCCGGAGCAAGCCTTAAAGTGACCAAGAACCGGATCACGCGTCTCGCTCTCGATGGAACGCCGTACCAGAATATCGCAGATCTGTTCACCGGCCCGACGGCTATTGCCTATTCGTCGGACCCGGTGGCTGCTGCGAAAGTTGCTGTGGAATACGCCAAGAAGAATGAAAAGCTGGTGATTCACGGTGGCGCGCTGGGCGAGCAGATTCTTGACCTTGACGGCATCAAGTCGCTGGCAACTCTTCCAAGTCTGGACGAGCTGCGTGCGAAACTTGTCGGCATGATCAATACCCCTGCAACGCGGATTGCCGGTGTGCTTCAGGCACCTGGTGGTCAGATTGCACGGGTTCTGCAGGCGAAAAGTCAACTGGGCGAGGCCGCTTGACGCGGTACCATAAAGTTCAAGCCTTAGGAGAGATATCAAATGGCTGATTTGGATAAGATTGTTGAAGAACTGTCGAGCCTGACTGTGCTCGAAGCTGCTGAGCTGTCAAAAATGCTCGAAGAAAAGTGGGGCGTTTCCGCCGCTGCTCCGGTTGCCGTCGCCGGCGTCGCAGCTGCCGGTGGCGAAGCTGCCGCTGAAGAAGAAAAAGACACCTTTGACGTGATTCTTGAAGCCGCTGGCGACAAGAAGATCAACGTCATTAAGGAAGTCCGTGCCATCACCGGCCTTGGTCTGAAAGAAGCCAAGGACCTGGTCGAAGGTGCGCCGAAGCCCGTCAAGGAAGGGGTGGACAAGGCAGAAGCCGAAGGGCTGAAGAAGAAGCTGGAAGAAGCAGGCGCAACGGTTGCGCTCAAGTAATCTGCTTCACGGGCTTTGATATCAAGGCCGGACGGCCGACCCTGCGGGGTTGACCGTCCGGCCTGACCCCGTTTCGGGGTCGAACAGGAAATTCGGTTTGCAGACGGGATGCTCCTCCGTCTGCAGGCATGCATCAGGGGCAACAGACCAGGAATCGAGGCGCTCAATGGCAAAGTCGTTCACAGGTCGGAAACGTATCCGCAAAGATTTCGGACAGATCCGCGCAGTAGCAGAAATGCCGAACCTCATCGAGGTTCAGAAGCAGTCATATGACGGTTTCATGAAGCTGGGTGCGTCCGAACAGGAACGGATTGAATCCGGACTTCAGCAGGTGTTCAAGTCGGTGTTCCCGATTCAGGACTTCTCCGAGCGGGGCCGGCTGGAATTCGTGAGCTATGATCTCGAAGACCCGAAATATGACGTTGAAGAGTGCCAGCAGCGGGGCATGACCTATGCCGCACCGCTGAAGGTCACACTCCGTCTTCTGGTCTGGGATATTGACGAGGATACCGGTGCCAAGTCAGTCCGCGACATCAAGGAGCAGGACGTCTATATGGGCGATATGCCCCTGATGACGGGTAACGGTACCTTTGTCGTCAACGGCACCGAGCGAGTGATTGTCAGTCAGATGCACCGCTCACCGGGCGTGTTCTTTGATCATGACAAGGGCAAGACGCATTCTTCCGGCAAGTATCTGTTTGCCGCACGGGTGATCCCGTACCGCGGCTCCTGGCTGGATTTTGAATTCGATGCCAAGGATCTGACCTTTGTCCGTATTGATCGCCGGCGCAAGCTGCCGGTGACCACGCTGTTGCTGGCGCTTGATAGCGATGAGTCCATCGCCTATCGCGAGAAATGCGCCGAAGAAGGCGTGCCGGTTGACCCGGCGCTGATCACCGGAATGACGCCGGAGGATATTCTCGGCTATTTCTACGAACGCTCGAATGTCGAACGCAGTGGTGACGGCTGGAAAACGGATCTGAACGCAGAGCGCCTGATCGGCATCAAGCTGGTGAAGGATCTGGTCGACGCAAATACCGGGAATGTCATCGTCGAAGCGGGTCAGAAACTGACACGGCGCATTGTCAAGAAGCTGGAAGAAGACAAGGTCACCGAACGGTTTGTCAGCAACGAAGACCTGATCGGCGATTATCTGGCGCTGGACGTGATTGATCCGAAGACCGGCGAAGTGTTTGCCGACGCCGGTGACGAGATCACCGAAGAAATGCTTGAGATGTTTGAAGAGAACAAGATCGTGGCGTTCTCGACGCTGGCGATCGACCATCTCAATGTCGGCCCCTATATCCGCAACACCCTGGCATCGGACAAGAATACCAGCCGGGATGAAGCCCTGGTGGATATCTATCGTGTGATGCGTCCGGGTGAGCCGCCAACGCTGGAAACGGCCGAAAACCTGTTCCGCGGTCTGTTCTTTGATTCAGAACGCTATGACCTGAGTGCGGTCGGCCGTGTGAAGATGAATGCCCGCCTGAATTTCAAGACTGACGATACAATCCGCGTACTGCGCAAGGAAGACATTCTGGCGGTCGTCAAGATCCTCGTCGGTCTGAAGGACGGCAAGGGCGAGATCGACGACATTGATCACCTCGGCAACCGGCGTGTCCGGTCAGTCGGCGAACTGATGGAAAACCAGTATCGCGTTGGCCTGCTTCGTATGGAGCGCGCCATTCGTGAGCGTATGGGCTCCGTCGATATCGATACCGTCATGCCGCATGACCTGATCAATGCGAAGCCGGCTGCTGCCGCTGTCCGCGAGTTCTTTGGCTCGTCACAGCTCAGCCAGTTCATGGATCAGACCAACCCGCTGTCGGAAATTACCCACAAGCGCCGTCTTTCGGCACTTGGCCCGGGTGGTCTGACGCGCGAGCGGGCCGGGTTCGAGGTTCGTGACGTTCATCCGACCCATTATGGTCGTATCTGCCCGATTGAAACGCCGGAAGGCCCGAATATCGGTCTGATCAACTCGCTGGCAACCTTTGCCCGGGTTAACAAGTACGGCTTCATCGAAAGCCCGTATCGCCGGGTGGTTGATGGGCATGCGACCGACGAAGTTATCTACATGACGGCAATGGACGAAGGCCACTATACAGTCGCTCAGGCCAATGCGGAAATGGATGACAAGGGTAAGCTGCTGGAAGATCTGGTGAGCTGCCGGACACGGGGGGACTACCATCTCGCCCTGCCGTCGGATATCGACTTTATTGACGTGTCGCCGAAACAGCTGGTGTCGGTTGCTGCCGCGCTCATCCCGTTCCTGGAGAACGATGACGCCAACCGTGCCCTGATGGGGTCGAACATGCAGCGACAGGCTGTGCCGCTGCTTCAGGCTCAGGCACCGCTTGTCGGCACCGGGATGGAGCGCGCGGTTGCTCATGATTCGGGTGCTGCCATTGTGGCACGCCGGTCCGGGCTGGTTGATCAGGTGGATGCCACCCGTATCGTCATCCGGGCAACGGAAGAAACCAAGGCTGATGCGTCGGGTGTGGATATCTACAACCTCCGGAAGTTCCAGCGTTCGAACCAGAACACCTGCATCAACCAGCGCCCGCTGGTTCGTGTCGGTGACCGGGTTGTGGCTGGCGAGATCATCGGTGATGGTCCGTCGACCGATCTCGGGGATCTGGCTCTGGGCCGGAACGTGCTGGTCGCATTCATGCCCTGGAATGGCTACAACTTCGAAGATTCGATCCTGATCTCCGAGCGCATTGTGCGCGATGACGTCTTCACCTCGATCCATATCGAGGAATTTGAAGTCATGGCCCGCGATACGAAACTCGGCCAGGAAGATATCACGCGTGATATCCCGAACGTTGGCGAAGAAGCTCTCAAGAACCTTGATGAAGCCGGCATTGTCTATATCGGTGCCGAGGTCAATCCGGGTGACATTCTGGTTGGCAAGGTGACCCCGAAGGGTGAGTCGCCGATGACGCCGGAAGAGAAGCTGCTGCGGGCGATCTTTGGCGAAAAAGCCAGTGACGTGCGTGACACCTCGCTGCGGCTGCCGCCGGGCGTTGCCGGGACGATTGTCGAAGTGCGGGTTTTCTCGCGCCGCGGCGTCGACAAGGACGAACGTGCGATGGCGATCGAGCGGGCGGAAATCGAACGTCTCGCGAAGGACCGTGATGATGAACGGGTGATTCTCGAGCGCAGCTTCTTCGGTCGCCTGAAAGACCTGCTGATGGGCCACAAGACCGTCTCCGGTCCGAAGGGCATGAAGGTCGGTGCTGCGGTTACGGAAGCTCTGCTGGGTGACTTTACCCCCGGTCAGTGGCGCCAGATCGTCGTCGAGGATGATAACCGGATGGGCGAGATCGAGGCGCTCAAGGCGACCTTCGATGCGTCCATCAAGCTGCTGGAAGCGCGTTTCGACAACAAGGTCGAAAAGCTGCAGCGTGGCGACGAGCTGCCGCCGGGCGTGATGAAGATGGTCAAGGTGTTCGTTGCGGTGAAGCGCAAGCTTCAGCCGGGCGACAAGATGGCCGGGCGTCACGGCAACAAGGGTGTCATTTCGCGCATCATGCCGATTGAAGACATGCCCTATCTCGAAGACGGAACGCAGGTCGATATCGTCCTCAACCCGCTTGGCGTGCCGTCGCGCATGAATGTCGGGCAGATTCTTGAAACCCATCTT
>JAVJTE010000015.1:0-78912 GCA_040219025.1 Rhodospirillales bacterium
CTCTCAATCCCCAACAATACACAGAGGTATCCGCAAACCCTACGCGGGGTGGAGCAGCCCGGTAGCTCGTCAGGCTCATAACCTGAAGGTCGCAGGTTCAAATCCTGCCCCCGCAACCAATACTTCCAAGGCCTTAGCGCATAACACGCTAGGGCCATTTTTGCGTCTGGAAGCAGTTTGGAAGCACAAGGGGAATGACGGGGCGACGTCAGTTTCCCGCGCTTTCCCGTGAACATTGATCCAGCCATGGCTGGTTTCCGGACAGCTTATGTTCCCCCGTGACCATTGCAGAAATTTCTTATGCCGGTTCTGGTCGGCCATCGACCTGGGCGGGAATTAATATACAGCCCTCACTGGATATTCCCTGTTCTTCAGGGCTGCATGAAAAAATTTATCCCTCCTGATACTCGCTTATATCTGTGTCCTCACTCTGCACCTGAAAGGCTGTTTGTGCGGGAATTTGAACTGAATTCACTCTTGACAGCAAATTTGAAGTGAAAGAAGCTGTTTATATGAATGAACAAAGTTCACATATGAGAACAAAAGCAGTTAAATCGGCAGCCAGAGTTCTTGACCTCCTGGAGTTGCTGGCGCTGATGCCGCAAGGGATGACGCTTACCGAGTTGTCCAATCGGCTCGGGATTCCCAAAAGCAGCATCTCGGCTCTGTTAGCTACATTGACTGACCGTGGATATGTGGAACTGGTGCAGAACCGGTATTTCATGGCGCGTCGGCTGCAGGGAGGAGACTGGGTCGGAAAGGACCAGGAAATGCTGCTGCAGCTGGCAAAACCAGATATGCGGCGCCTCGCGGAGACGACAGGTGAAACGGCTTTTCTCGGGGTGCTGACGCCGAACTGGCAGGTTCAGTATGTGGCGAAATCGGTCAGTTCGCAGCCTCTGCGATATGATGCAGATCTGGGTGTTGTTCGGCCAGCCTACAGCACCTCTATCGGCATCACGATTCTTGCGGGTCTCGACGATAACCGGATCGAGGCTTTTTTCGCTGCAACCGATCTGGTTGCCATTACCGAAAAAACGATTACCGACCCAAACCGGCTTCGCGCCGAAATCGAAATTGCCCGGCGGGACGGTTTTGTCATCACATCTGACAGCAATGTTGTCGGGACGTCCGGCGTCTGTGCGCCCATTCGGAATGCTGCCGGGCAGGTCATTGCCGGCCTTGCGATTATTGCGCCCAGCGCCCGTTTTACCAAGCTGCGCGGGCAAGGTGGCCGGGAAAATACGGTCCAGGCGGTTCTGGATACTGCTGCCGGTATCAGTCGTGCTCTCGCCGGATATAGCCGCAGGGGTTCTGGTCCGCTTAACGAGAAAGCAGATTATAATGGAGAATAACAACAAGCGCGCCGTTGTTATTGGTGGCGGAATAATCGGTGCCGCAACGGCCTTGAAACTGCAGCGTTCCGGCCTGCATGTAACTCTGGTTGAACGGGATAACCCGGGAGAAGGTTGTTCTTTCGGCAACGGCGGTGCGATCAGTCCCGATGTCTGTGTGCCGATTGCCTTGCCGGGAATGTTGCGCAAGGTGCCGCGTTGGCTGTTCGATCCGAAAGGTCCGCTGGTTTTGCGCTGGGGGCATCTGCCGCAGGCTCTGCCGTGGCTGTTGCGCTGGATACGCGCCGGGAGAGAAAACCGGGTACGTGAGGTGTCGCACGCACTCCGGGCCCTGCATTCCCGGAGTTATGTAATGTACGAGGCCCTGTTGGGTGAGCGGGCGCAGGGCCTGATAGAGATGACCGGTCAGATCTACGCCTGGCGAAGTGAGCAACCCGCGGCTTCGGAAGCATTCTCGCAGGCGCTGCGTGCGGAGTTCGGAATTGAGGTGCAGTCGCTTGATACGGCTGCGCTTCACGCAATGGAGCCGGACCTCTGCAAGAGCTTCCGGTCTGGTCTGTTCTTTCCTGAAAACGGCCATACGCTGAATCCGTTACGGCTGGTACAAACCCTTGTCACGTTGTTCGAGCAGGCAGGTGGCCGTGTCCTTCGGGAAACTGTACGGGGCTTTGACGCCGAAGACGGCAAGGCGACCGCGGTGTTGCTGGACGGGGATCGTCTTGATGGTGATGTATTCGTTCTGGCGGCAGGCATCGATTCAGGTGCTATCGCCCGCAAGCTCGGTGACCGGATCCCGCTGCAGGCGGAACGCGGGTACCATGTGATGCTGCCCGACCCGGGGATTACGCCGAGGATAAAGATCAGCAACCGGGAGAGCATGTTTGGTATGACACCTCTGGAAACAGGGGTGAGAATTGCCGGCACGGTCGAAATCGCCAGTCCGGACGCACCGATGGACGAAGCGCGGGCGCATGCGATGCTCGACCATGCCAGCAACATGTACCCGGGTATCAACACGGAAGGGGCCACGTTCTGGATGGGATCACGGCCGTCAATTCCTGACAGCTTGCCGGTGATTGACCGTTCCTCCCGCCATGAAAACGTCATCTACGCATTTGGCCACGGCCATTTCGGACTTACCGGAGCGCCGATGACCGCTGAACTTGTCGTCAGCCGTATACTTGGTCGTCCAGGGCCTGTTCCATATGAGCCTTACGAGCTGAAACGTTTCCGGAGTGGCTGGTAAATGACCGGGATACCAGGCCAGGGACTCCCCCGACCGGATGCTGAGGCGTTAACCGGAGACAGTGTTCTCAGCGGAAACGTCTGGCAGCATGTCATCAGTTGCATCGCGGTTCTGTTCGCAGGCTTTCATCTTTATACCGCTTTGTTCGGGATCCTCGAAGGCATGCAGCAGCGCGTCTATCATATCGGGTTTGCGCTGGTACTGGTTTTCCTGACCCGGCCATTATTTGGCGGCAAAGGCGGACGGCCGGGGATTATTGATGCCGCACTCGCCATTGCGGCCCTGATCTCAACCAGTTATCTCATCTATGAGGATCGGGGATTGGCGATGCGTCTGGGGATCGCCTATGAGCGTGACGTCATTCTGGGTACGATGTTCATTGTCGTCCTGCTTGAGGCTACGCGCCGGGTAGCTGGCATAGCGCTGGCCATACTTTGTACCTTAACGATCATCTATGCCTATTTCGGTCGGTATATGCCGCAAGCCATTGCGCATGGTGGCTTCGACCTCGAAGACATCACCGTAAATCTGTATCTGACCACCGAAGGCATTTTCGGTACACCTCTGGCAATTTCGTCCACTTATATCATCCTGTTCGTCATACTTGGCGGTATGCTGCAGGCCAGTGGTGCTGCCCAGTTCATTTCCGACCTTGCCTACGGACTTTTCGGGCGGGTCCGCGGGGGGCCTGCCAAAGTGGCAGTTTTTGCCAGCGGACTTTTCGGAATGATCAGTGGCAGTGCGGTTGCCAATGTCGCGAGTACCGGTGTTCTGACGATACCACTGATGCGCAAAACAGGCTTTAGTGCCCGTTTTGCCGGCGCTGTGGAAGCGGTAGCCTCGTCCTGTGGCCAGTTCACACCGCCGATCATGGCTGCTGCCGGCTTCGTAATTGCCGAGTCCCTCGGCGTGCCTTACCTGGAGGTCGCGACCGCAGCAATCATTCCTGCTTTCCTCTATTTCGCGGCCTTGTTCATTGCCGTCGACTTGCGCGCCGCAAATCTCGGAATCAAGGGGGAGAGCAAGGATAAGCTTCCGCCAGTCGGGCCGACATTCATGAGTGGCGGATACCTGCTTCTGGTGCCGATCACCCTGGTGCTGATGATGGCGGGTTTTGGCTATTCACCACTGCGTGCGGCAATCTTTACCATCGGGGTCAACCTGCTTTTGTTCCTGGGCCGGGAACTCTTCCTTGGCCCGCGCAGCCAGATTCTGACAAGTCTGGCACTGCTGATAGCAATCCATCTTGCTGTGATCATCATCAGTCATGTTTTAAGCCCGATATGGGCTGTGGCCGTCTATGTTGGCCTGCTGACCGGGGTTGGAGTGATTGCACACAAAACGCGGCAACAGCAGACGTCAGCCGGTTTTGTCTGGCAGTTCACAGATAAGACAGCTGCGGCTTTGCGTGCCGGGGCGCTGGGGAGCCTTGAGGTTGCCATCGCCTGCGCCAGTGCCGGCATTATCATCGGGATGCTCATGCTGACCGGCCTCGGGCTTCGTCTGTCAGGTCTGTTGCTGGATATTTCAGGTGGAAATCTGCCGGTCCTGCTGATGCTGACGATGATCGCTTCGCTCATTCTCGGAATGGGGATGCCGACGCTGGGTGCCTACATCGTGCTGGCTGTGCTGATTGCCCCGAGCCTGGTCCAGATGGGCGTGCATCCCATGGCGGCGCATTTGTTCATTTTTTACTTCGGTGTAATTTCGTCGATCACCCCCCCGGTCTGCATGGCGGCATTCGCTGCTGCGGCGATATCAGGGGCGGGTCCGATGCGAACAGGCTTCACGGCATTTCGGCTTGGGATCGTCGTGTTCATCATTCCATTCGTGATGATCTATAACCCCGCGATGATCATGCAGGGATCTGTCGGAGAGATTGTCGTTGTGGCGTTCACCGCCCTGTTGGGGTCAGCAGCACTGGCAGCCAGCCTTGAAGGCTACCTTTTGCGCCGCATGAACCTTGTTGAACGTGGAGCAATCCTCTGTGGCGGACTTCTTCTTCTTAGTGGCGATCTTCTTACCGACCTTCTGGGTGGAGGTCTTTTGCTCGCAACGCTTGGCATGCAACTCCGAATGAAAATGAAAGATGAAAGAACCGAAAGATGAGGGCCTGAATAACATGGAACCGTTGGATAGCGAGAAAGCGGAAGTCAGTATCGGGGTCGATACCGGCGGTACCCATACGGATGTTGTTCTTGTAAAGGGCGACCGGCTTCACACCCTGAAGGTTCCGAGCACTCCGGATGACCTGAGCTTCGGGATCATCGAAGGGATAACGATGTTGCTGACGGAAAGCGGCTGTGAGCCTGAAAGTGTGGCACGGTTCGTTTATGCAAGTACGCTGGTTACGAATCTGATCGTTGAAGAGCAGGAACCATCGGTCGGCTTCATCACGACAGAGGGCTTCCGGGACGTTCTGGAGATTGGCCGCGCTTCGCGGAAACCTGATGTCTACGATATTCACTGGCGCCCGAGCCCGGCTCTGGTCCCCCGCCATCTTCGTAAAACGGTCAAGGAGCGGATTAATTTCCGCGGTGAAGTTCTTCAGCCGCTGAATGACGACGAAGTGCGGGCGACCCTGCAGGCACTGGCGACCACGGGTATATCGAGCATCGCCGTCTGCCTGTTGCATTCCTACGCAAACCCTGATCACGAACTTCGTATTGCCGAACTGGCCGGGGAAGTTTGCCCTGATCTGGACGTTTCTCTTTCCTCAGCCATTGTGCGGGAGTTCAGGGAGTATGAACGTGCCAGCACGACGGCTATCAATGCCTTCGTTCGCCGCCCCATCGTGACGCATCTGGAGAAACTTGAGAGCGCCCTGCGTGAAAAGGGCATTCATGCAGGAAGTTATATCATGCGCGGGAATGGCGGAATTTCGACATTCGCCGGCACCAAGGAAGCACCGGTGAACATCACGCATTCCGGTCCGATGGGGGGAATCATTGGCGGTGCCGCACTGGCAAGGGCTTGCGGAATTGCCAATATTATTACGTTCGATATGGGCGGGACGAGCGCGGATATTTCTGTAATCGCAAATGGCCAGCCCATTCTGACCAATCGCAGTAAAGCCGGCTCGCATCCAATCCTGGTTCCGATGCTCGATCTGATCACTATCGGAGCCGGCGGCGGCTCCCTTGTGACGGTTCAGGGCGGTTCGGCTTTGCGTGTTGGTCCCCGAAGCGCCGGTTCGCGCCCGGGACCGGTTTGCTATGGCCAGGGCGGGGAAATTCCGACGGTAACGGATGCGAACCTCGTAACCGGCCGGCTGAATGCAGATTACTTTCTTGCCGGTCGACGCAGGCTCGATGTGGACGGTGCCCGTCAGGCCATTCAGGAGCAGGTGGCCGGTCCGCTGGGGCTTGGCGTTGAAGATGCCGCGCTCGGTATCCTCTCCGTGGCTGAAGCTCATATGGCTAATGCAGTAAGGCTGATCTCGGTGGAACGAGGGCTTGATCCGCGTGAATTTACGTTTGTCGGATTTGGCGGCGCCGGGCCGCTCCATGCGATCCGACTGGCTGAAGCACTGTCGATGAACCGCGTGCTCATACCCTCTGCACCGGGCAATCTTTCCGCTATGGGATTGCTGTCTGCTGATGTACGGCATGATCTGGTCCGTACAATGGTCACCGATGCCAGCACCGTTACGGGTGATAAGATACAGGCCCTTTTCAGGGAGCTTTTGGCGGAAGCGGAAGAGGTCCTCAAACGAGATGGTGTAAAGCCTGCGGATCGCCAGTGCTTCGTTGCGCTGGATCTGCGGTACCAGGGGCAGAATTACGAGCTGACGATTCCTGTAGATTTCGAGCGGCTGGCGGATTCGAACCCGTCTGACGGCATGATCGAGAGCTTTCATGCACAACATCAGAAGGTCTATGGCTATTCCCTGCCGGGCCGTGTCGTGCAGATCGTCAATCTCCGTGTGACCGCCGTCGGTTCAGTGGAGAAGGCACAATGGCCCCGGCATCCGGACGCTTCGAGAGAACTTCCTGTACACAGCACCCGGAGTGTTTTTACCGGCAAGGGCGAATGTCGGGAACTTCCCGTTTACCGGATTGACGATATGAGCGACGGGGCCTCGTTTGAAGGTCCGGCTGTCGTCGAATATCCGGGTTCGACCTTATTTGTCGCGCCCGGCTGGCATGCGCGTTTCGATGCGATGCGCAACGCGCATCTGACGCGATTTCCGTCTGAAAACAAAGCCTGAGGAAGTATTCAGCGATGGCATCAGTGTCCCAAGAACAAGCAACCTCCGATGTAGATCCGGTTACCCTCGAGATCGTGCGCAACGGCCTGAAGTCTTGTGCACAAAGAATTACGCGGCGGATGATCCGGTCGGCTAATTCATTCATCGTGAAGGAGATGGAGGATTGTTCCGCCTCCATACTTGATGTCGAGGGCCAGCTTATTGCCGAGGAGGCAGGGCCGCCGATCCAGCTGAATACGGTTGGCATCTGTCTGCGAACGGTTCTTGAGCATTACTTCCCGGCCCGGGTTTGGGAGCCCGGCGATGTGATTCTGACGAATGACCCTTATGCAGGCGGTGAATCCATGGCTGCCACGCATGCCAACGATTATCTTGCCTTCGCGCCGATATTCTTCGAGGGCGACCTTGTCGCATTCGCCGGGCTGATGGTTCATCACCTGGACATCGGGGCCATGAATATGGGGACACGGGGCTGGGGGCTGGAGATATTCCAGGAAGGGGTCCGAATTCCTCCGATGAAGATCATCCGTAAGGGGGTCTTCAACGAAGAGGCGCTTGCCATCATCCTGAACAATACGCGCACCCGCGATGTCCATGAGAATGATATACGGTCGCAGTTTTCCAGCGTGCAGGTTGCCTGTTCCGACGTGCTGGAGCTTTTTCAGAAATATGGCCGCGTTACGATGGAATCCTGTTTTCGTGAACTGATGGCCTATTCCGAACGTCGTACGCGTGAGGTCATCGCCAAGATTCCCGATGGCAAATATTCACATGAAGAGCCGATTCTTGATGACGGGGCGAAGGGGGGACCGTTCTGGTTGCGCCTCGTAGTGATAAAGAAAGGGTCGGAAATCACTTTCGACTTCACCGGTACAGACCCTCAGATCAAGGGGCCGATTAACAGCCCGCTCGCAACAACACTTGCTGCCGTTTATTACACAATGCGCTGCATCACCAGATCGGACATCCCGAGTAATGAAGGCTGCAACCGTCCGATTCATGTCGTGGCCCCTGCCGGGTCACTGGTAAACGCGCGCTCACCTGCTGCAGTCATGCAGCGAATGGTTGTGTGTCACAGTATTGTTGACCTTGTCATGGGTGCCTTTGCCAAGGCGATTCCTGACCGGGTCATGGCTGACTCCTGCGGGTGTTTATATAACTATTCTATGTCTAATGACCCGGAGCGGGGCCGGCGTATCATGTTCGGTGAAGTCGCCCCGGGAGGGATTGGTGCAACAGCCTATTCCGACGGGCTCAACGTTATGGCATGCCATGTTACGAACTGCCATATCCCGCCTATTGAAGCCATCGAGATGGAATCGCCGGCATTGTATCTTCGGCGTGAGATGCGGTCTGACTCAGGCGGCGCCGGAAAGAACCGCGGCGGCGTCGGCTATGTACTGTCCTATCGCTTGCTGGGTGATGATCCCCAGCTCCATCACACATCACAGAAATCGGTGTCCCGCCCTCAGGGCGTCGCTGGTGGTCACGCGGCTGATGGTGGTCGATGGATAATTAACGAAGGAACCTCTCAGGAGCGTGTTCTGGAATACGCAATCGGAGATATCGAGAACCTCTCTAAAGGCGACACGGTTACGCATTACACGCCTGGCGGAGGTGGGTACGGAGAGCCGTCTGGCCGGGAGGTGAAACAGGTGCAATCCGATGTTCGTTCGGGATTCGTTTCCGTTGACGCGGCGCTGAATGAATACGGCGTACGACTGGATCCCGATACATTTGAGGTTTTAGAGCTACATCGCTGAGGCTGCGGCACCGTCTCCATCGCGCCTCTTCATTACAAGCAGGAGACAGATAACAGGAGGTACTGATGAAATCAGGAATATCCAGGTTCTTATGCAAGGCAACTGTCTCGCTGGTTGTTATGTTTGGCGCCGGAAACGCCCAGGCTAACGAGTTCGTCACATTTGGGGGAGGGTCCTCCGGGGGAGCTTTCTTCACCATTGCGGCCGGCATGGCGCGTGTGGTTGAGAAAAATGTGGAGAATGTGCAGGCAACTGCCCGGGTGACGGCGGCGACAACCGAAAATACCCGTCTTCTGGGGCGAGAGCGTATCCAGTTCGCGCTTGCTGCGGCAAGTGGTCCCTATTCGGCGGCGAGCGGCCTTCCCCCGTTCAAGGACGAGAGTTATACAAATGTCCGGTATATCGCGACCGGGTACTCATCTCCCTTCCAGATCGTTGTCCATGCAGATTCCGAAGTCCAGTCACTCGCGGACCTGCCGGGTCGTCGGGTGGGCGTTCTGCTTGGGATTACAGCGCAAGACTGGTTCCCGAGACTTGCCGAAGTCTACGGGGTCGCCGGGAAGTTCGAAACCTTTGAACTGGGCGCAGGTGAACTGATGACGTCCCTCAGGGACGGTAATATTGACGTTGCGGTGATTTCGGCTTCGGCACCGTCCCCCGCCATCAGTGACCTCGCTACCTCCCGGTCGGTAAGGTTCATTCCTATCGGTACGGAAGAAGCAAATAAGATGATCTCGACGACGCATCCTTTCTTCTACATTGATGTGATTCCGGCGGGTACATATCCGGGCCAGGATAAGGATGTTCAGTCGATACTGAACCCGATTCTTCTGATAACCCATGCCAATGTTTCGACGGATCTTGTTTATAATGTCACGAAGGTTCTGCTTGATACGCATCATGCGGATATGAGTGCCATTCATCCTAATGCCGGACGCTTCCGGGTTGAGAATGCCGGGAAAAGCATGGTCATACCGCCGCATCCCGGTGCCGTGAAGTTCTATAAGGAACACGGTATCGAGCTGAAATAATACAATACTTAGTTTTGAGCGCGCGACTGCCTGGTGCGGTCGCGCGCTTTTCTTTGCAATGAGATGTTTCTCCGTTTGTTCAGGGATCAGACAGCCGAAATCAGGAGATACAGAGAGTACCAAGCAATCAACGGAGTGCCATAAATCGCGCTACAGACAGTCACTGCCGTGGTGAGGGGACGTTGATCGCATTATAGAAGTGATTGAGATATGCCGTTTTGCGGGTTTTGTCTCTCGCAAGCAGCAGACGACGACTGCGTGTTTCTTCTGACTGAACCGCGCCGTTACGAATGATAACGCCATAGACATCTTCGGCATATTCCGGAGTGATCAGTTCATTTTCGACATCCTTCAGGACCTTTTCCGGAAGCCGTTCAAGAGGGTCTCCAAAGCCACCGGCCCCGGCCTGAATATGAACAAATTCATCGCCCCGGCGCATCGGCACGCTTTCCATCGGACAGACCGGCAACAACTGCTGGCTGTCTTCCCGGTTGATGATATTCCATGAAGGCGTACCCGGCAGGCCACCGGACAGGCCATAGGGCGTAACCCGGCGACGGTCTGATCGCATGATCAGGTCTCCCTCATCGGCGAGCAGGCGATAGCCACGCATCAGTGCCGCACCGCCACGCATGCGACCGGGTCCCCCTGAGTTCGGCACAAAGGCATAGCTGGTGATCTCAACCGGCTGTCGGCTTTCCAGCAATTCGATCGGGGTGTTGCTGAGATTGGCAGCCGGATTCGACAGCCCTTCCTGACCGTCACGCAGCATGCTGCCACCCCAGGCACCCATCAGGCCGCCGGAGATCATGTAGGCTTTGTTGTTCTTGTCCCGGCCGGCGATATGCGGGGCCGAGGATCCGCCTTCATTGGCGGCGGGAATGCGCCCCGGCAAGACCTGGGCAAAGGCACCGAGCAGTGCATCGAACATCCGGAAACAGGTGATGCCGCGGGCGCCGCAGGGAGCCGGTTCCACCGGATTGACAACCGTTCCCAGCGGCGCTTTCACCGTGATCGCCCGCATATATCCCTCGCAGTTCGGGATGGCGACCCCGATGGCGCAGCGCACCGCCAGATAGGACATGGCATTGGTGGTCGGCATCGGCCCGTTGATCGCCATCTTGACCTGCTTGGAAGAGCCTTCCCAGTCCACCACAACCTGATCGCCGGCAATGGTAAGATGGACCCTGAGCCAGATCGGTTCCGGGTTCTCGCCCATGCCATCGAGGCAGTCCTCGAAGAAGTAGGTGCCGTCAGGCAAGTCTCTGATTTCCGCACGGATCAGGCGTTCCGCATAATCGTGCAGTTCTTCCATATAGCGTCGGAACTTTTCCGGGCCGTGGGACCGGATGAGATGCTTCATTGCCCGCTCGCCATTGTTGCAGGCAGCAAGCTGTGCCCGGATGTCGCCCATTACGTTGGTCGGCTGCCGGGTGTTTCGTTCAATCAGCCGGAAGATGGCGTCGTTTGGAACGCCAGCATCATAGAGTTTCAGCACCGGAATGCGAAGCCCCTCCTGATAGATCTCGCTGGCGTAGACGGCCATCCCGCCGGGTGCAATGCCGCCAACATCGGACTGATGAGCAAGGGTGGCGACAAAGCCTTCAAGCTCGCCGTCAACGAAGACCGGCTTGACGATATAGAAATCCGGAAGATGCATACCACCGGCCCCGTAGGGGTCGTTGAAGATATAGACATCGCCTTCTTGAAAGTCGCCGTTATGGCGTTGTGTGAGATTTCGCATGGCATCCGGGAACGACCCGAGATGTACCGGCGTGGTCAGGCCCTGCGCTACGGTCCGTCCGTGACGGTCGCAGACAGCGGTCGAGTAGTCCATGGAATCGCGGACGATGTTGGAATAGGCGGACCGCATGATGACCAGGGCAAGCTCGTCTGCGATGGCCCCGAGAGCATTCTGAAGAATTTCGAGCGTTATCGGATCAATTTTCACCGGCGACCTCCATCTGGCTGGTGAGCACGACGTTGTTCTCTCGGTCGACAGTTGCGGACCAGTCTGGTGGTACGACAATCGTTGAATCATATTCCTCAATGATGACCGGTCCCGGTGTGACAGCCCCGCTCAGGTCGGCGCGGGTAATGACAGAGGTATCCTGTGCTTCGCCCTGCAGGTTGAAACAGGCCGGGCGAGATACGGCAATGCCGGCTATCTGTGCCTTTGTACCGGTGGCCGGTGGGCCGGCTTCGCTGACCTGTACCTTTGCAATAATGCGAAGGCTGACCAGTTCTACCGGCTCTGATTCCGCTTTGTGGGCGTATGTCCGGTAGTGTTCTTCATGAAAGCTTGCAGCAAGTCTGTCAGACTTCAGCGGTCCGCTGCCCTCGACGGGTACGGTCAGCTCAAATGCCTGGCCGGCATAGCGGAGGTCGGCAAGTCGCTGGACATCGATTTTGTCCTGCTCAAAACCTTCGGCGACCAATGCACTGACGGCTTCGTCGCGGAGATCTTCATAGACAGTCTGAATGTCATCCATCGCAAGTTCGTCAATGAGACCCGGGAATGACCTGGCCAGCTCATGCGTATTATCGGCAACCAGCAGTCCGTAGGAACTCAGAACGCCCGGATTGGGTGGGATCATTACTTTTTTCATCCCGAGCTCGCGGGCAATGGCGGTGGCAACGATTGGCCCGTTTCCGCCAAAGGCAATCAGTGCGTAGTCACGCGGGTCGCGCCCGCGATAGGTCGAGACGGACTTGACCGCCCGCACCATGTTGGCGACCGCGACAGTAAAGATACCGTATGCCGCTTCCAAAAGCGGTTTGTCCATGACCGAGCAGACCTGTTCCCTGATGGCTTGCCGGGTCTTTCCTGCATTCAGCCGGAGTGCACCACCGACAAGATGTTCCGGATTCAGGTATCCCAGCGAGAGGATGGCGTCGGTCAGGGTAACCGTTTCGCCGCCATTGTCGTAGCAGACAGGTCCGGGTACTGACGCAGCACTTTCCGGTCCGACCTTTAGCAGTCCCCCATTGTCGAACCAGACATGACTGCCGCCACCGGCACCGATTTCAGAAACATCAATGAAGGGCAGCTTGATCGCATATCCCGCACCTTTGACCAGTTTGCTCGACAGATTGATGCCCGCACCGACTTCATATTCAGTGGTTCTTGTCGGCTCACCATTTTCAACAATCGCGGTCTTGGCGGTCGTGCCGCCGATATCCAGCGTGATCACCTCGCGCAGTCCGGCTTTTCTGGCGATATAGGAGGCTGCGATGACGCCGGCGGCGGGGCCTGATTCCACCAGATAGGCGGGCTTGGCGATTGCTGCCTCGACCCCCATCCGGCCACCGGCCGACTGCATTACGTGAAAGGATTTGCACAATCCCACCTCTTCCAGCCTGTGCTTGAGATTTGTCAGGTAACTGTTCATGACAGGCCCGAGGAAGGCGTTCACCACGGTGGTGCTGGTCCGTTCATATTCGCGGATTTCAGGGAGCACTTCATGGGAATAGCTGACAAAGATCTGCGGTGGCAGGATGGCGCCGAGCATTTCCTTGATACGTTTTTCGTGAACCGGATTGGCATAGGAGTGCAACAGGCAGACAGCAATTGCCTGAACATCTTCGTCCAGCAGACGTCTTGCCGCCCGTTCGACAGACTGTTCATCAAGTGGCCGCCGGACCTCCCCGGAGGCCCCGATGCGTTCACTCACTTCCAGCCGCAGACGTCGCGGGACCAGTGGAGCCGGTTTGACATAATCGAGATTGTACAGTTCCGGGACCCGAACCCGGCGAAATTCCAGGACGTCGCGGAACCCCTCTGTTGTGATCAGCCCGGTTCGTGCACCCTTGCCTTCCAGAACCGCGTTGGTGGCAACTGTGGTTGCGTGGACTATCTCATCAACCTCCACCGGATCAATCCGGTTTTCGGTCAGGATTTCGGACATTCCGAGCGTGATCGCCCGGCCATAGTCATCAGGTGTGGATGAGACCTTCTTTGTCAGAACGACACCATCCTGACCAAGCATGACGATGTCTGTGAAGGTACCGCCAATATCGATACCGACCCGATATGACCGCCCGGATTTGGACCGCATTTTTGTCTCCATCAAATTTTCATCAGGATGCGGTCGAGGAAGTCCTGCGCGCGCCGGGAATGGGGGTTGGTAAAGAAGTCCGGTGTCGCCTTTCGTTCAACGATGCGACCTTCATCCATGAAGATGATCTCGTCGGAGACTTCGCGTGCGAACGCCATTTCGTGGGTGACGACAAGCATCGTCATCCCGTCCTGTGCGAGATCCCGCATCACCCGCAGAACCTCGACAATCATTTCCGGATCAAGCGCAGATGTCGGCTCATCGAACAGCATCAGTTTCGGCTCCAGGGCCAGTGCCCGGGCAATCGCCGCTCGCTGCTGCTGACCGCCGGAAAGTTCTGCCGGATACTTCTTTGCCTGGTTGGCGATACCGACCCGGTCCAGCAGAGCCATGGCATGCGTCTCCGCAGCTTCCTTCGGTTTCTTTTTCGCCCACCTTGGTGCGAGGGTAATATTATCCAGTACCGACATGTGCGGATAGAGTTCGAAATGCTGGAAGACCATGCCGATATTGGACCGCAGGGCGGCAATATCAGAACATTCCCGAAGGCTCTGGCCGTCGAAGAAGACATCGCCTTCCTGAAAATCCTCCAGCCTGTTGACACAGCGAAGCAGAGAACTTTTGCCCGATCCGCTTGGACCGCAGATGACAATGCATTTGCCGGAGTCAAATTCCGTGTTGATGCAGTCCAGTGCCCGGTATTTCTCATACCAGAGGCTCAGGTCGGTAATCTTGACCAACGGCTCAGTCATTGGGTTCTCACTTTCTTCTTCTCCAGATATCGGGCCAGGCAGGAGCCCGCAAAGCAGACAACAAAGTAGACAAGCGCCGCGAAGAGATAGAGCTCCACCGGCCGTATGGTCCGTTCGGTCACCAGGAAAGTGCTGTTCAGGAATTCCCGCAGGCCGACCACATAGGCGATGGTCGTGCCCTGGAAGATGATGATGCATTCGGTGACCAGCGCCGGCATCATGTTGCGCATGGCCTGGGGCAGGACAACCATCCGCATGACCTGAAAATAGGTCAGTCCGGTGGATAGTCCGGCCTGGATCTGGTTACGGTCAACCGACTGGATGCCGGACCGGATGATCTCCGTGAAATAGGCCGAGAAGAACACCACAAAGGCAATCATCACCGAGGCGAAGTCGCCAACCGGCCGGCCGATGATCAGCGGCACCAGAAAGAAGAACCAGAAGACAATCAGGATCAGCGGGTTGCTTCGCATGGCATTGACGAAGGTTGCCGACGGAAAGCGTATCCACCATCTGCTGCTGACCCGGCCGACGGCGATGACACAGGCCAGCGGGAAGCTGATCACGATGACGAAGATCGCAAGCTGGAAACTGACCCAGAGTCCCTTCATCAGGAAGGGGAGGTTTGCAGGAATGACGGCCCAGTCCATGTTCATGCCCTCATTTCTTTGCAATCAGGCCGGGGATGCGCAGCCGGTGTTCCAGCCAGGTCATGAACAGAACGACTGAGGCCGTTGTGGTCATGTAGGTCACCGAAGCAACCGTATAGGCTTCGACACCACGGAACGACCAGGCCTCGATGGATTTCGCGGCACTCGTGATCTCGGCAACACCGACAGTCAGCGTCAGGGCGGAATTTTTGAAGATCGTCAGAAATTCCGAGGCGATGGTCGGGATCATCACCCGGAAGGCATAGGGAATGATGACATGCCGGTACATCTGGATCTGCGTCAGACCGGACGATCTCGCGGCATCGAACTGGCCTTTTGGGATCGACGAGATACCGGAACGAATATGTTCCGCCACGCGCGCGGCCGTGAACAGGGAGAGCCCGATCAGTGCGGTGAGAAACGGGACATGCGGCAGCCGGTTCCAGGTCAGCATCCAGTCATGCGGCAGGAGTAGCGGGAACACAAAGAACCAGATGAAGAGCTGTACCAGGAACGGAATATTCCTGAAGAATTCCACGTAGACCGTTCCGATGATCCGCAGGGTTCTCGACGGGGTCATGCGGATCGCCCCGATAACGATGCCAACCGTCAGGGCAATAAGCCAGGCCAGCAACGACAGATAGACCGTGGTCAGCAGGCCCTCAATGATCCATTGCCGGTTCGGGTCTTCCAGCAACATTGACCAGTCAAAATCGTAATTGATCTCCATTCCGGCTAATCCGACAGGTTCAGGGTGGATAACGCCTGCGCAATGCGCGCCAGGCCGCGTTCAATTTCCGGAACGCCGGTCTTGAAGACAAGCCGGACATGGCCTTCGCCGGCTTCGCCGAAGGCAGAGCCGGGGATGGTTGCAACCCCCGCTTCGTTCAGCAGGAAATGTGACATCTCAATGGAACTCATACCGAAGTGATGGATTCCCGGGAAAGCGAAGAAGGCACCTTCCGGCTTGAAGCAGGTAACACCGGGGATACGGCGCAGCCCGGAGATCATGGCATTTCGCTGGTTCTCGTAATTCGCCACGATTTCTGCAATCGGCAGGTCCCCCTCGCCAATTCCGGCAGCGATAGCGGCTTCCGCACCGGCCTGGGCCGCCGTCGACGGACAGGAGACAGCGTGGGTGTGGATCGAAAGCATGCGATTGACGATTTCGGGACTGGCAACCACCCAGCCGATCCGCCATCCCGACATGTTGTAGATCTTGCTGACGGTCCGGGCGGTAATGGTGATCCCGGACATGCCGGGCAGCGAAGCCATGCTGATGAAGGCTTTGCCATCATAGGCGAAATGCTCATAAGCCTCGTCCATCAGGACCCGGAGACCGAACTCCTGTGCCAGGGTCGCGATCTCCAGCAGCTCGCCGCGATCAAGGCAGCGGCCTGTGGGATTGTGCGGATTACATAGCACCATCAACCGGGTCCGGGGTGTGATCCGGTTGCGAATATTGTCAGCGGGCGACCTGAAGCCGTTTTCTTCTGCCAGCGGGATCACGACCGGGGTGGCTCCGGTGATCCGGACCATGGGTGCGAAGCTGATCCAGCCGGGATCATCAATCAGCACCTCGTCGCCGGGACCAACCAGCGCCAGAAGGGCTGTCAGAATGCCCTGCTTTGCTCCGACCGTGACGATGATCTCTGCATCAGGATCGGCATCAATACTGTTCTCGGATCGCAATTTGCCGGCAATGGTCCGCCGCAGTTCGGGCAATCCCCGTGGATTCGAGTAAAACTCTCCGACCGGGCTGTGCATTGTTCGCGCCGCTACGTCCCGGGCGATGGAAGGGGTATGCCCCTGCTTGCCGAAATCCACAATGTCCGCACCGCGTTCGCGCAAGGCCTTCACCTCGGCGATGATCGCCAGCGACTGCGAGGAAGTGATATTTCCCGTACGCTCTGCAAACCCGGTTTCGCTCATTGTATTTTCCCTGAAGGCAGTCGCGGCGACAACCTGCAATTCTGGCATGTTACACCCGAGCACCATCCTGCCGGAAAATTCCGGTGACAGGTCTGGCGGATGTCACGGGCAGGGTTGACGGAGCCGGGGGCGGAAGGCCGCCCGCCGGCTCCGGTTCAGTGATGGCAGCAGTTACGGTTTCTTCAGGAAGTCTTCAGATCCGTATGCACACTGGCCACGGATGATCGTCTTGAGTTCGGCTGACTGAACGCGCTTGTAGCCGGCCTTTGGTGCGTCACCGGCAAACCACTCGTCATAGAGCTTGTCATATCCGCCCGTGGTAATGAAGTAGCAGAGCGACTGGTTGACCATGTCCCGCCAGTTCGAATCGTTTTCTGCCAGCAGGATACCATTCGGAGTACAAAACAAGTCAGGTCCCCTGACATCCCAGGCGTCGGGATTGGGTGACTTGCTGGCGATGCTGAGCAGGGTGTCATCCAGTGTCACATGCGCATCGGTCTTGCCCTGGCTCAGGGCGATGAAGCCCGTCGAATGCTTGTCGAAGGTGACAACTTCAGCCGGCGGGGTCAGTTCACCGGATGCACCCATTGCCGTGATCAGCCGTTCCTCGACACTGCCCTTGGTCACCCCGATGCGCTTGCCGGCCATATCCCCGGTGGTTTGAATATCGCTGGTCGCCGGGACAAGTTTCTTGACGCAAACGGCATTGTTGATAAGTGAGAAATCGATCACCTCTTCACGGGCTACTGTATTTCCGGTGGTGCCCAGCACCCAGTCGACAGTGCCGTTGACGACCAGCGGAATGCGGGTCTGGGGAGTGACCGGCTTGAACTCCAGTTCAAGCTTCGTATCAAGTTTTTGCTCGATGATGCTATGCAGCGCCTTGCTGAGATCGAGCGACCAGCCCGTCCATTTTCCCTGCTCGTCGATATAGGCGTATGGTGGTGCCGACTCCCTCGTGCCGACAATGATCTTCTTGTCCCGCACAACTTTGTCGAGAACGCTTTCCGCATTTGCAACAGTGCTGGAAACCGTGCCGGACGAGGCGAGAACCAGTATCGCGGATAGCATCTTGAGTTTCGAATAACTCATCAAATTGCTCCTTTTCCGTATGACAAGAGACATTTCACCCGTACAGAATTTGTTATTCTGTAGATAAACTATGCCGGAACTGTGCCATTATGCTATTTCAAAGAGTCGAACAGCGAGTTGAGTATAACTCAACTCAGAAGGTAAATCTCAGGTCGACCACGTGATTGCCCTGAAGACGGAGATAGACGGTCAATGAGCAAGCTGCCCCCCTTGAGATCGCTCGCTGTTTTTGAGTCGGCGGCCAGAAACGGCAGTTTCTGGCAGGCAGCAGACGAGTTGCATGTCACCAAGTCTGCTGTCAGCCATCACATCAAGAATCTCGAACAGTTTTTACAGACTCCGCTGTTCATTCGCCTCAGCAAGGGAGTGCGGCTGACGGTGGAGGGGGCAACATATTACGAGTCCATTCATGAGGCTTATCAGCATATCGATCATGGTACCCGGCGCTTCCTCGGGAATCCCCAGAGAGATGTTCTGACTCTGCGCTGCGGCGTCAGCTTCGGATATCGCTGGCTGACGCCCCGACTGCCGCTGTTTCTTTCAGAATATCCGGGCATTGACCTTCGGATCGTGACGCCGACCGCCAAGTTCGATACCAGACAGGAGCCCGTGGACGTCGAAATCAGATATGGTGGTGTCAGCCAGCCGGGCATGCATGTTGAGCCGCTGCTGGAGGAGAATATTGTCCCGATGTGCAGCCCGTCCCTGCTGAAGGGAAGCAGTCTGCGTGAGCCGGGAGACCTGGGCAAGTTCAGGCTGATCGAATCCGAACTGAGTGATTTTTCCTGGTCGTCATGGCTTACGGCCAATCACGTCGGTATTACAGAATTCTCTCGCCTGCGTTTCGACAATATCATCCTGGCACTTCAGGCCGCCGTTTCAGGTCTGGGTGTGGCGCTGGAAGGTGAATTTCTGGCGACCGAGGAACTTGCTGCCGGGCGTCTGGTTATTCCTCCGGCATTACGTGGCCTGACCGCCAGAAAATCATTGAGAAATTTCATTGTCCCGGAAACCCAGGCCAAGTCTGAAAAGGTCCTGCTGTTCAGGGACTGGCTGTTCCGGATGATTCAGGGCTGACACACAAATATCGGTCAGCTGGTTGATAATGACTTATGAGAAAGATGTTCTGGTGACAGAAAAGTATCATCAGCCGCGGCCCTAATCTAAACTCGTTTGGATTTATCCCTGAAGTCAAACTGCGATTACCACCGTAGGGTCTTGACCAAATCCAGCCCCCGAAACCTGTATTTACACGGCCTTGGCGCAATCAACGCCAGGGCCATTTTTATGTCCGGAAGCAATACGGAAGCAAAGGGGATGGGAGGGGTGGTATGTGGGGTGGGGGCAAAAAGTTAACGATCTGAGTTGCGTCACAGAAGCTGTGCTGACGGTGAACTCATCTGACAGCCAGAGCCACAACGGCCCGCGGGGACGGCCGCATGCCTGAACTGAAGGCCTGTTCAGTCAGCGGCATTGCAGGACGGATCAGGTTTTCTCGCCGCCCGCGATGAGTTGCAGCTTGTCACCCTGGATGACGGTCACCTTTTGCCGGCCACTCTTGATGTAGCCGTTGTTTTCCCAGGCGCTCATCAGACGTGAGACCGTGTGCAGTGTGGTGCCGGTCATCTCGGACAGATCCTGACGCGAAATCGGAAAGTCTATCTGAAGACCATCCCCGGTTGGTTTGCCGGTCTGCTTGATCAGCTTGAGAATTGCCGTTGCCACACGCTGCTCCACCCGTTCGGTTGCCATTTCGACAATGCGCTCCTGCGCGTCCTGAAGGCGACTGCCAATCGTGTGGTAGGTTTTTGTCGAAAATGAAGGATAGCTTTCAACTGTGGACTGCCAGATTGAGCTGGGCCATGTCAGCACAACACAATCGACGGCAGCGATAGCATTGGCAGGATAGGTAGTCCGGCCGATTGCCATTGCGATTCCGAAGACTTCCCCGCTGGAAATATAACGTGCAATTACCTGCTCACCGTCCGGGGTGATTTTCACCACACGGATATGGCCGTCCAGCAGAACATGGAAATTCCGGGCATCTTCACCCTGCCGGAAAATATGATCCCCTTTCGCGAAATGCTGCGAACGAGCTTTTGACAGCAAATCCCCGAGGTCGGCGTGGGACATATCCTCAAAGGGAGGGAGGCCTGCAATCAGGCTGATATCAAGCATGCAGTTTATTGGTCCTGTTTGATGTTACGCAAACCGGCGCGCCCGAATTCCGGTAAAATTCGCTTTCAGTCACACTTAATCGCACTGCTGCATGTCCTGCAACATTGCGAACAGGATTTTGCATGTCAGTTACTTCAGAACGCCGTTATTCGGGGCCAGCTTTCCTGAGCTATGGTTTCAGGCCCTTTTTTTTCCTTGGCGCTGTTTATTCCGGTCTTTCAGTCATTCTCTGGATGCCGCTGTTTTATGGTGAGCTTGAATTATCAAGCCGGTTTATACCGGTCGACTGGCATATCCATGAACTCTATTTCGGTTTTCTGCCGGCTATTGTAACGGGCTTTCTGTTTACTGCCGTGCCGAACTGGACCGGGCGGATGCCGATCAGTGGCAGCCCCCTGCTGTTGCTTGTCGTTTTGTGGCTGGCAGGGCGCCTTGCCGTAATCTTCTCAGCCTATACGGGCTGGCTGGCTGCAATGCTGGTTGATGTCGGATTCATGGCGGCTGTTGCCCTGATCGTTGCCAACGAAATCATTGCAGGAAAGAACTGGCGTAATCTCAAAATTCTGTTGCCCGTTCTGTTGCTTGTCGCGGCGAATGTCACGTTTCACCTTGAGGCCCAGTTCTGCGGAGTTTCAGATTACAGCCGCAGGCTTGCAGCCACCGCCGCGATTGCCCTGATCATGATTGTTGGGGGCCGGGTTATCCCGAGCTTCACCCGTAACTGGCTTGCCCGGCAACGTCCGGGCCGGTTGCCGGTACCCTTCGCCCGGTTCGATGCGATTTCGATCGCTGTAACACTGCTGGCTATGGCCATCTGGACCGCCGTCCCGGAGTATCACCTGACAGGCATTGCGATGGGTGTTGCAGCCTTGTTTCAAACTGTACGACTGGCCCGATGGGCGGGATACAGGACCTGGGCTGACCCACTGGTTCTCGTGATGCATGTCAGTTATCTGTTCATTCCGTCAGGTCTCGGCCTGATTGCCCTGTCGGTGATTCAACCCGGCTTGCTGACACAGATTGCCGGTATTCATGCCCTGTCGGTCGGCGCAGTCGGCGGGATGACATTGTCAATTATGGTGCGGGCGTCACTGGGGCATACAGGCCGGAAACTGCAGGCAACCGGTATTGTCTGTGTTCTGTTCGCAAGCCTGTTTGTCGCGGCAGTGCTTCGTATTGCAACTGGTCTGGATATGGGAGGCGACGAAATGCTGCTGCATGTCGCGGCCTTTGCCTGGCTGACGGCTTTTGCCGGTTTCGGAGCTGTCTTTGCCCGACCTTTCTTTACTTATCACTGACTCTCCCTCTCATCCGCTCAGCCTGAAACTCGCAGCTGTTTGTTCCAGCGCAACGCCGGAAGCTGTCTGGTGGCTATTGTCCCGTCAGAAAATTCAAAACCGGACGATTATGCAGATGAACCCTGCTCACAGAATACTGACGACATTGCTGACGGCTCTGACTTTCTTCCTGACGTCTGCTCAGTTCAGTCACAGTGAGCCGATCGTTGCAAAATTTATCGACAAGATTGCGGTCGGGACGCTGGTTCCGGGAGCTGACCGGCTGGGTGATCTGCGTAGCGATATTCCTGTTATCCCTGCGCTCAGGGGTAACGATGTTCTGGGGTATGTGTTCCTGACGTCGGACTTTGTCACGACAACGGGATATTCCGGCAAGCCGATCCATATCGTGATGGCGGTTGATCGCGACGCAAAGGTAACCGGCGTCAATCTCGTCAAACATTCGGAACCTATCGTTCTGGTCGGTATCCCTGATGCCAGGATCAAGGCGGTAACGGCGAAATATGTCGGCATGGATCTGGTCAGGGAAGCCGCAGCCGGCGGCTCCGGTCATGAGCTTGATATCGTTTCCGGCGCTACCGTAACGATCATGGTGATCGACGATTCAATCGTTCGGGCTGGATTGAAAGTCGCCAAGTCACTGGGCCTTGGCGGACTGAAGCCGGAGGCCTCCGACAAAGGACCAACCCGCGAGATAGTGCGGTTGCGTGGTGATGATGTGCCGGTTTCTGACTGGCAGACGCTGACGGGAGACGGGTCGGTCCGGGCATTGCGTCTGGATGTCGGGCAAATCAATCAGGCATTTGCGGAAACCGGTGATGCCCGGGCCATCAAGCGCCCCGAAAAAGGCGACCCGGAAGCGACATTCATTGATCTGCAGGTGGCTCTGGTGAGTGCTCCTGAAATTGGCCGGACCCTGCTCGGTGATGATGAATATGCGAACCTGACCGCCTGGCTGGAAGAAGGTGAGGAGGCGATCCTTGTGTTGGGCCGGGGCAAATATTCCTTCAAGGGTTCGGGTTATGTGCGGGGCGGGATTTTCGACCGCATTCAGTTGATTCAAGGTGAAGAGGCAACCCGGTTTTTCGATAAACAGCATAAACGCTTGGGCCGTCTGGCACCGGATGATGCACCTTCATTTACCGAACTGGATTTGTTCAGAATTCCGTCAGATATGAAGTTCGATCCGACGGAACCCTTCCGGTTGCAGTTGCTCGTGCAGCGGGCTGTGGGGGCTATCGACAAGACCTTCATAACCTTCGACCTTGGTTATCGGTTGCCGGACCGGTTCGTCCGGAAGATCACGCCCGAACCCGTCTCGCAGGCGGCCGGAGATCTGGCCGCGTCTGATCCTGATGAACTGAGTCATCTGTGGAAGCGTATCTGGCAGAGCAAACAGCTCGAGGTTGTCGTGCTCGGTCTGGCACTCGCCATTCTGACGCTGGTGTTCTTCTTTCAGATGCAGGTCACCCGGCATGAGCGGTTTACCTATTGGTTCCGCATCGGGTTCCTGACCTTCACACTGGTCTTCCTGGGCTGGTATGCCAATGCACAGCTGTCGGTGGTCAATGTTCTGGCGTTCTTCTCGGCCGTAATGGCCGGTTTTTCCTGGTCGGCATTCCTGATGGACCCGCTGGTTTTTGTCCTTTGGTTCTCGGTTGCGGCCTCCCTGCTGTTCTGGGGGAGAGGTGTGTTCTGTGGATGGCTTTGTCCGTTCGGTGCTTTGCAGGAACTCACCAACAAGATCGCCCGGTTTATAAAAATTCCTCAATATACAGTGCCCTGGGGCCTGCATGAGCGGCTGTGGCCAATCAAGTACATGATCTTTCTTGGGCTGTTCGGACTGTCTCTGTACTCGCTTGAACTGGCTGAGCGTTTCGCCGAGGTCGAACCTTTCAAGACGGCAATCATACTGAAGTTCCAGCGCGGCTGGCCCTATGTGCTGTTCGTAGTGGTCCTGCTGGGTGCAGGGCTTTTCATTGAGCGTTTCTATTGCCGCTATCTCTGCCCGCTGGGGGCGGCACTGGCTATTCCGGCCCGCCTGCGGATGTTCGACTGGCTGAAGCGCTATCGTGAATGTGGCAATCCCTGCCAGCGTTGCGCCAATGAATGCATGGTGCAGGCAATCCATCCCGAAGGTCACATCAACCCGAACGAATGTCACCAGTGTCTGCACTGTCAGGTGCTGTACCAGAGCGATACCAAATGTCCGGTTTGTATCAAGAAAGTCGCGAAGCGCCTGCGCTTCGAGGCGCTGAATCATCCGGAACCAACCCAGTCGAAGGGTCAGAAAACAGAGAGCCTCCACCCGTCGCCTGAGTAATTGCCGCGTTTTAACAAACTGAAAGGAATCAGTGTCATGTCAGCAGAAGAAACAAAGGCCAGAGGTCTTACACGCCGGGGTCTGATGACCGCAACCGCCGCAGGTACATTTGCTGCCGGCAGCGGTCTTGCCGGAGGACTTGTCTCCGGTGGTGTCAGACAGGCTGCGGCGGCGGGTACGCCGAAGGTCAATCTCGAGCCCGGTGAGCTTGATCCTTATTACGGCTTCTGGTCATCCGGTCAGTCGGGTGAACTTCGTATTCTCGGCTTCCCCTCAATGCGGGAACTGATGCGTATCCCGGTCTTTAACCGCTGCTCGGCCACCGGATGGGGCCAGACCAACGAGAGCCTGAAAGTTCTTACCGAAGGTCTGAGTGAGGAAACAAAATCCTTTCTCGCGGCCAAAGGTATGAAGACATATGACAATGGCGATCTTCACCACCCGCATATGTCGTTTACGGACGGCACCTATGATGGTCGCTACATCTTTGCCAACGACAAGGCGAATACGCGGGTTGCCAGAATTCGTTGTGATGTCATGAAATGCGACAAGATCATCGAAATTCCGAACGCGCATGACATTCACGGCATGCGCCCGCAAAAATTCCCCCGCACGGGATATGTTTTCGCCAATGGTGAACATGAGGCACCACTGGTCAATGACGGCAAGATTCTCGATAACCCGTCAGAGTATGTGAATATATTCTCCGCTATTGACGGCGACGAGATGAAAGTCGCCTGGCAGGTCATGGTATCGGGGAACCTCGACAACACGGACTGCGACTATCAGGGCAAGTACGCTTTCTCGACGAGTTACAATTCCGAGATGGGTATGACCCTTGCCGAAATGACCGAGAGCGAACTCGACCATGTGGTGGTCTTCAATATCAAGGCTATCGAAGCTGGCGTGAAATCCGGTGACGTGCAGATGCTGAACGGTGTGCCGGTCATCGACGGGCGCAAGGGAAAGAACAAGAACTACACCCGTTATATACCTATCCCGAACAGTCCGCATGGCTGTAATACGGCCCCTGACAAGAAGCATGTCGTGATCAACGGCAAGCTGTCACCGACCGTTTCCATCATTGATGTAACCAAGGTGGATGCCCTGTTCGACAGCAATGCGGACCCGCGTTCCTGCATCGTTGGTGAACCGGAACTGGGTCTGGGCCCGCTTCACACCGCTTTCGATGGCAAGGGTAATGCCTTCACGACCCTGTTCCTCGACAGTCAGGTCGTCAAATGGAACATGGACAAGGCGATCCGGGCCTTCGCGGGTGAAGATGTGGATCCGATCATCTCGAAGGTCGATGTTCATTATCAGCCCGGCCATAACTCAACCTCGATGGGTGAAACCGCTGAAGCTGATGGTGAATGGTTGATTTCGATGAACAAGTTCTCCAAGGACCGGTTCATCAATGTCGGCCCGCTGAAACCTGAAAACGAACAGCTGATCGATATCTCCACGGATGAAATGAAGGTTGTGCATGATGGTCCGACCTTCGCTGAGCCTCATGACAGCATCATTGTCCGGTCCGATATCGTAAAGCCGGTCAATGTATGGGACCGGAAAGACCCGATGTTCGCCGATGCAGTGAAGCAGGCACAGGCCGATGGCGTCGACCTTGAAGCCGATGACACGGTCATCCGCGATGGCAAAAAGGTCCGTGTCTATATGACTTCGGTCGCGCCGCAATTCGGTCTGGAGAAGTTCACAGTCAAACAGGGCGATGAAGTTACTGTCTTCATTACCAATCTCGATGATGTGGACGATGTCACCCACGGGTTCTGCCTGTCCAACTACGGCATCGCAATGGAAGTGGCCCCGCAGGCAACAGCCTCGGTCACCTTCACGGCGGACCGCCCCGGCGTTCACTGGTTCTATTGCCAGTGGTTCTGTCATGCACTGCACATGGAAATGCGCGGACGCATGTTTGTCGAACCGTCGGCCGCATAAGGACGCGACTGATGAGAACACCGGCTGGCATCTTGTCGGGCATGTTTCTCGGGATATTGCTGACCACATCGGTGCTCGCCGCCGATGTGGTCGTGACCCCGGGAGAAGACACGCTTGCGCTGGCGGTTCACCGGGCTGCTGCCGGTGACCGGTTGCTGCTTGGGGATGGTGTCTATGCCGGTGGTCTTGTCCTGACTCGACCGGTTGAAATTGTCGGTAACGGAAACTCCCGCCTGCAAGGCAGTGGGAAAGGGTCGGTGATTACGATTGATACGCCGGGCGTGGTTGTTGCCGGCCTCCGGATAAGCGGATCCGGTTCCAGTCATCAGACAATCGACAGCGGGGTTCAACTGACCAAAAAAGCAACGGGAGCTGTCGTCCGCGACAATCACTTTGAGGGAAATTTGTATGGTGTCGATATCCACGGCGCACGTGATGCGCGGGTTGAGAATAATGTGATAACCGGGCGTCAGGACCGCCTGATGAACCGTCGTGGCAATGCTGTGTATGTCTGGAATGCACCGGGTGCACTGGTCATCGGCAACAGTGTGAAGTTCGGCCGTGACGGTATCTTTGTGAATTCAAGCCGGAAGAATTCGTTCCGCAACAACCGTTTCGAGGCGCTTCGGTTTGCGGTTCACTATATGTACGCGAACGACAGCGACGTGACGGGTAATCTGTCGATCGGCAACCACCTTGGTTTTGCGATCATGTTCAGCAGCCGGGTCAGCATTATTGGCAATACATCAATCAATGATCGTGATCACGGGATCATGCTCAATTATGCAAACAGCTCTGAACTGAAAGGCAACCTTGTCCGCAATGGCGGTGAGAAATGCCTGTTCATGTACAATGCGAACAAGAATGTGATGCAGCATAATCACTTTGAAGGCTGCCAGATCGGCATTCATTTCACCGCCGGTTCCGAACGTAACGAGATCATCGGCAACTCGTTCATTGGCAACCGTACCCAGGTCAAGTTTGTCGGTTCCAGAGATCACAGATGGTCTGGAAATTACTGGAGTGACCACAGCGCTTACGACGTTAATGGTGATGGCATAGCTGATCAGCCATTTCGTCCCAATGACGCCATGGATCAGGTGCTCTGGACGCAACCCTCGGCAAAGCTGTTGCTCGGAAGTCCGGCCGTCCAGTTAATCCGCTGGGCCCAGAAGGAATTCCCGGCACTGCTTCCGGGTGGTGTGGTCGATGAAAAACCGCTGATGCGTCCTGCCCTTAGGCTAATGCCGGAACTCAGACAGGGGCACGGATAGAATGAGTATGATTCTACGCGCGGCGGGAGTTTCAAAGCAGTTCGGATCTGTTCAGGCCTTGCGGGATGTCAGTCTTGATGTCGCACCGGGCGAACGGGTCGCGCTGCTTGGTCATAACGGGGCCGGAAAGACGACCCTGTTCCGGATCATTCTGGGCTTCATTCCGGCAGATGCCGGGCAGGTTTCTGTAAACGGACATCTGCCGGGTAGCACACTTGCCCGCCAGCATATCTCCTATCTGCCGGAGAATGTCGTCTTTCCGAAAATGCTGACGGGACGAGAGATTGTCTCCTACTACGCAAAACTTAAATCCGCAGACAAAGCCGAAGTTGATGTTGCTCTGGAGAAGGTCGACCTGGTCGATGCGGCGGATCGACGTTGTGGAACTTACTCAAAGGGCATGCGACAGCGTCTCGGGTTGGCACAGGCGTTGGTCGGTATGCCGAAGCTGCTGTTGCTTGATGAACCGACTTCCGGTCTCGATCCGCTATCACGCCAAAGGTTTTATGATCTGGTTTCAGATATCGCCAATGCCGGGGCTGCCGTGCTGCTGTCATCTCACGGACTTAGTGAACTGGAAGCGAAGACCGACCGCGTTGCCATTTTGCGCCGGGGCGCACTGGTCGCCAATGCGCCACTCGCCGAATTGCAGCGCTCGGCAAATCTGCCGGTACGTATTCGCATACGCTCAAACCTGCGGGATGTTGAGGCAGTTCATCAGGCGCTCGGCGGCGATCGTGTCAATGGCCTGTCGGTAGAGTTCAGTTGTCTTCAGCCGGACAAGATGGCCCGGCTTTCGGCGATCTCCGCGTTGGGCGACGCAGTGAATGATGTCGATGTTTCACCGCCGAACCTCGATGAAATCTATCGTTATTTTCTTACCGCAGATGAAACGACGGAACAGATCTCATGAACGCCATTCTTGCCATCGCCCAGACTGAAATCAGGATTGGTGTCCGTAATCGCTGGGTTGTGCTGTCGACACTGATTCTGCTGGTCTTTGCCCTGTTGCTGGTTCTGCTTGGCAGTGCGCCAAGCGGTGCGACAAAGGCTGATAGTCTGAGCGTCATGGTTGCCAGCTTGTCGACGCTTTCAGTCTATCTTGTGCCGCTGATCGCCCTGCTGCTGTCCTTCGACGCGATTGCCGGTGAAATCGACCGCGGCACCTTGCAACTGACCTTCGCAAGCCCGGTGTCGCGTGGTCAGGTTTTGATCGGCAAGTTTCTCGGTCATGTTTTCGTGCTCGGTATTGCCGTGCTGTCCGGATATGGCATTGCCGGTGCTGTTGCCTACTGGACCGGCCAGCATACCGGAGTTGAAGGAATCGGTGACCTTGTCCGGTTGATCGTGACCAGTATTGCATTGGGAGCGACCTTCATAAGCATCGGATATGTCGCCAGTGCCAGTGTCCGGCAGACCGGAACGGCGGCAGCCCTGGCTGTCGCAATCTGGCTTTTTGCGGTCGTACTTTATGATCTCGCGCTACTGGGCGGGCTGCTGGCCAGTTCGGACGGGTTGTTTGCCAAAACACTCTTCCCCTATCTGCTGGCTGCCAATCCGGCAGATGCCTTTCGCGTCTTTAACATGGCCGGGATTGATATGGCTGGATCCGCGACAGGACTGGCTGCAAATGGCAGTGCCATGCCGTTTTCTCCCTATCTCGCAATTGTCAGCCCGTTCATCTGGACGGGACTGGGGCTTGTCGTTTCAACCGTTATTCTGAAAAGGATACAGCCATGACCAAAAGGCTGATGTCATCGACACTGCTTATTGCCGGGCTGCTGTTGACCGGCGGCTGCAGTGAACAGGATGCGCCGACCATACTGCCGGGACCTGTTGCCCTGACCGAAGAAGCTCTCGGCCATTATTGCAACATGAACCTGCTTGAGCATACAGGGCCAAAGGCGCAGATACATCTGAAGGGCATCCAGCACCCGGTCTGGTTCTCGCAGGTGCGCGATGCGATTGCCTATACCCGTCTGCCGGAAGAAACGCAGGAACCGGCCTCTATCTATGTGAATGACATGGGCCGGGCGACGAACTGGGATCGTCCGGGGAATGATACCTGGATCGATATCAACAAGGCATTCTTTGTCATCGGCAGTAAACGGGCCGGCGGTATGGGAGCACCGGAAGCCATCCCGTTCGGATCGAAAGATCAGGCAGAATCGTTCTCAGTCCTGCACGGCGGTGATGTCCGGCTACTTGCTGCGATACCCGATGCCTATGTGCTTGGTCCTGTAGACCCTGATTTTCAGAGTAATATGATCACGGGAGAGACAGAATGAACCTGACAAGACGCAGGTTTATAACAATCACTGCCGGACTGGCGCTGGGATCAGCAGTTCCGCCGGCTTTTGCCGGGCAAGCTGCGACGTGGCGGGGTGTTGCGCTTGGCGCCGACGCCAGTCTGATAATCACCGGTCTGCCGCAGAATGATGCCCGGCACCTGATCCGCATGACGCTGTCAGAGATCAGCCGACTGGAGAACATTTTTAGCTTGTACCGGGCAGACAGCCAGCTTTCCCGTCTGAACAGAGCCGGGGTTCTTGTTAACCCGGCACCGGAGATGCTTTCACTCTTCTCTGCAGTGAGCGGTATCCACAGGGTAACCGGCGGGCGTTTTGATCCGACGGTGCAGCCACTCTGGGTTGCCTACGCGGAACAGGGCGGGCGACCTGCCGACGCTGAAATTCAGGGGGCTCTTGACCGCACCGGCTGGCAGCGGGTGCAGTATGACGGCGGGTCAGTGCAGTTTTCGGAAGCGGGCATGCAGCTTACCCTGAACGGAATCGCACAGGGCTTTGTGACCGACAGGGTCTGCGCCGTACTGCGTGAAGAGGGGCTTGATAATGCAGTGGTGAATATCGGTGAGATATCAGCGCTGGGGCATCAGGCTGATGGCCAGCCCTGGCCGGTCGGTCTGGCAACACATGGCGATGACACGGCTGATGAGACCATCCGTATTTCAGATATGGGGTTGGCAACTTCTGCGGTTGCGGGAACAGTATTTCGTGATGGGTCCGGTCATATCCTCAACCCCCTGACCGGGCTGCCGGTCAGTCAGATATGGAAACGGGTCAGCGTCCTGCATCACTCAGCAGCGATGGCAGACGGCCTGTCGACGGCAGCGGTGATGATGACCGGGGATGGAATGGGGGAGTTGGTGCGGGCGGTTGCCGGCACCCGGATTATTGCCCGGCATCGGGACGGCTCGTCCGTCGTGGTCGAGAGTTAACCGGGAATTTGCCTGATGCCCTGCCCGGGACTTCCGGGACAGGGCATGTCTGTAACGCGGTAAACGGATACTATTTCTGAAGAGACGCCAGGTAGGCGAGGATATCTGCGATATCCTTATCTTTCTTCAGTCCGGGAAACGACATCTTTGTGCCTTTGATCTTGGCTGATGGCTTTTTCAGATACTCGGCCAATTCCGCCGCAGTCCAGACCAGTCCGGCATCGGCTTTTTCAATCATAGCCTTGGAATACTTGAAATCTTCAACAGATCCGGCCGGACGATCAATAATCCCCATCAGATGCGGTCCGATCGTATTTTTTGCCTCATCGGCTTTGTGGCAGGCGGAACATTTCTTGAACACCTTGGCCCCGGCTTTGGCATCACCTGTGATGTCCTGTGCGCCGGCAAACGCGCTGGTTCCAAGAATGATGATAAAAGCGGCTAGAACACGTCCATACATTCTGCATTTCCTCATTTGCGTTGATGGTGGGAAAATACAGCAACAGTCGTGATCATCTTTGTGATGGCGCAAGGAAAGCGGGTTTCAGGGTCAGGGCAGTTAAGGGAGCGAGTTGCTCAATGTGATTTGAACCCATCTTCGCATCAATACGCCCGTGGCTTAAATCTCCAGGGTCTCACCTTTGAATTTTAGCAGACTCCGAAAGCGATGTCCGAACCGTGGGGTCTTGATCAAATCCTGCCCCCGCAACCAATACTTATCGCCGCTATACCAACAGGTTGGCGGCTTTTTCGTGTCCGGAACTTAGAAGTAGGATATGAGTAGGGTTTACGGAACAACAAAGACCAGCATTTATGTTAACAACCTGAGCTTGCTGTCTTCAGCTTGGGTTAAATTCTTCAGCAAATATTGCTGTGGGGGATAACCCGAGTCCATGGAGTTTGTTTCGGGCAGCAGAGATCATCGGCGGGGGGCCGCAGAGGTACACCTGCGTATCATCTGTAATATCCGCCGGCTGAATAAGGTCCGTAACAAACCCGGTATGTCCGGTCCAGGCAGGTTCCGGCTGAGCAATCGCAGTCTGGCTTCTAAGGTATGGCATCAACTCGCCGAGGCGGATCAGTTCTTCCGTGAAATAGAGATCTTTCAGCCCGGTCACACCGAAGCAGAGTTTGGCCGGCCTGCTGGCTTCACCTGCAGCCACCAGATGTTTCAGCATGGCGATCATGGGGGCCAGCCCGGTACCGCCGGCGATCATGAGGATGGGCCCCGGATGGTCTCGCAGATAAAAAATACCTTTTGGGCCCTCGATTGTCAGGATGTCGCCTGGCTTTGCCTGATTGCGCAGATAATTTGACATCAGTCCGTCGGACAGCAGCCGGATCTGGAAGTCCAGCAGGTCAGAGCCGGGGGCGTTCGCCATTGAGAAAGACCGGGCTTCCCTTGATCCGGGAACGCTGATTGTTACGTATTGCCCGGGCTGAAAAGTAAAATCAGTTTGTGCAAGTGGCCGCAGGGTCAGGCCGACAGTTGATTCGCAAAGCTTCGACAGCCCCTCGATCTCGACTTTAAGGCGGCGTTGTCTGACCAGCGAAACCCGTTCATAGGGTAACTGGACAGCTACATCTGCACAGGGGCGGGAAACACACATCAGGATTTCTCCTGCGTCGATTTCGTCGTCGTCCAGTGTGATGTAGGCAAACTCGTCGACTTCGATCTCGCCGGACGTCAGGGTGGCGCGACAGGTCTGGCAGTCGCCGACTTCGCAGTCTTTCGAGAGCGGCAGATCAGCAGCATAGGCGGCTTCAAGGATAGTTGTGTCGCCGGTGCTGTCGATTGTTGTCTGTTCTCCGTCTGAAAAACGGAATGTGATTCTGGTCATCAGCAGATTCCCTTCCGGAGTAAGTGAAAGCAGGGGCGCTGATGGTGGATGCCCGGGGAGTGGAGGGCAGGTCTGACGAGCATGCCCTTCAGCTCCCCGCTCACCGGTTCAGCGTTTACTCTGCAACTATGAACTGACCATCCTTGACGGACAGCATCACGACGCTATCGCCCTGAGCACCGAAATGATCGGTCGGGGAATAGCTGTAGACAGCGGTGACACCAACATAACCTTTGGTTTCCTCGATGGCTTTACGGATGGCTTCCCGGTCTTTCCCGGCCTTTCTGATTGCGTTGGCAATGATGGTGACTGAATCATAACCATTACCCGCGAAGGTGGCCGGCAGGTTGCCGAACTTTGCCTTGTAGTCAGCGACGAATCTGGCGATGACGGCCTTCTGCGGGTCGCTGTCTGACAGGCTGTCGAGCACATAGAGTTTCGATGAGGGAATCAGGATGCCTTCAGCCGCACCATCAGCCAGCCGCACGAAATTGAAGTCGTTAGCGGCATGGGAAAGATAGAGAGGGGACTCGATGCCCAGCTGGCGATGGTTCTTGGTTGAGATTGCCTGACCGGGACCGGTACCCCAGATGACCGTTGCCTGTGCTTCGCTGGACCGGATCTTGGTCAGCTGCGGTGTCATATCCTTGTCGGCATTTCCGTAGGTTTCCTCGATGACGACCTCGATACCGTAATCAGCAGCATGCTTCATGAGCTGGGAGTGGCCACTGGTGCCAAAACCGGAGTCCGCATACAGGACGGCGATCTTGGAAATACCGCGCTTGTTCATGTCCTTCATCATCACGCTCTGAACCAGCACGTCGGTCAGGGGGGCGAGGAAGATGTATGGCTTGTCTTCCGGGGGCAGAACCAGACCGCGGGATGCGCCGTTGGCGATGATCGGGAACTTCGCCCGCTGCAGAACGTCGATGATCGCGTAGGTTGAGCCGGAGTTCATGGCACCGATCATGGCGACCAGACCATCGGTCTCCATCAGACGGCGTGCGGCTGATACGGCCTTGGTATTGTCGCTTTCGGTGTTCACGTTGATCAGTTCAAGCTTTTCACCATTGATGCCGCCAGCAGCATTGATGTGATCAATCGCCAGCATGGCACCTTCGAGGCCCGGTTTCCCGAGCGATGCAAGGAATCCGGAAGTTTCGAGAAGCCCTCCGATCTTGATGGTGTCTGCGCGTGTTTCAGCAGGATTGATCAGGGCTAATCCCATTGAGCCTGCGGCCAGTACAGTGAGTAGAATCTTTCTCATCTTTGCCTCCATTTGTGAAGCCGGAGCAGGATCGTTCCGGCTGATAGCCTCCCGACTTTGTGCAGTTACCGGGTTTTCAAATCGAAACCCTTGGTCTTCAGACTGATGCCACGGCCTGTCTGAACAGGCTGAGTGACGGGGTAAAAATGCCGCCATAAATGCGGCCTTTCGCACCACGGCGATCCAGCACACCAAGTGATATTGCCGGGGCAGAATCGTGATGCGTTACGGCGGCGGCCAACAGGCCGGAGCGCAATTTGCTTTTGGTGAAGGCCGGATGTGGTCCGGCAAAAATCTTCTGTCCGAGATGATCGGGTGCTTCCGGCATGAACCGGCCCATCGCCGCAATCTGTGCAGAAGCCAGATGCATCGCCATGGCACCCATGCCGGCAACATCGACAATGGCACTGTCACCGATCGCAGCGAGAGCATCTGTGGGATCGATATCTTCCGGGCAATCCCCGACAGGGACGCCCGCTTCGGCTGTTATCCAGCGGTCAGGCGCTGCGGACAGTTTGATACCTGTCGTCACGCCGTTGCTACCGGCAGCAGAAATAAATGTCGAACCTTCAATTCCGGCACCGGCAGAGAGCATGCATTTGACGCCTGCCATCCAGAGATTGAGGAAAAATCCCGGCCCGTCGGTCAGGAACTGGCGGAAGGGCAGGGTGGCTGCATCATGTTCATCCGGGAACAGGCGTGGCAGCAGGGCCGCTGTCGCAGCGATGGTCCGGCCATGGCAGTCATCACCGTCGCTCAGTGCCTGATCCGCCACGGATATGAGGTCAATCGGCAGGGCGGCGGCTGATGTGAGGGCCTCGGCGAAAGGCCCGTTCAGCCAGCGCAGATGCTCGACCACGGAAGGGTCTCCGAGCCCGAGACGCAGGGCCGGTCCATTGCCACCATTGATCGGTGCGAAGCAATGCAGATCCGGTTGTGCAGGATCACTGACCACATGGACAGCCATTGATGCAGACAAGACCGATGCCAGTGGCACGACACAATTATGGTCCTGCGCCGGTTTGAGCGTGACCGTACCGTTACGTACCATCTTCCGGGCTTCATCCAGGCTGTCTGTCCAGCCTTCGAAAACGGATGCCGCAGCGGCCGAGTTGATGATCGGAATACAGGCGCTGGCGGGATCATCAACCGGAGGACCTGCATGCAGAACGGTCCGGTCTGGCAGACTGATGACATCACCGGCCCGCGCCATGCCGATCCAGCCTGGCCGACAGGCGAAAAACCGTTTGAGAGCCAGGCGGTCGCCTGTGGTCTCAAATTCATTCCCGGTCATTTGCGCATCCATCAGCTGCCCCATTCGTTACTGTATGTTCACCATCAGACTGTCTTCGGCATCGCCCTGATCGCCAAAGCCCAGATAGCTGCTGGCAATCTGGTCGTCGCCCAGAAGGTCAGCCGCGTTTCCGGTGGCAACGATGTCACCGTTGACGAGCACATATCCGCGGTTCGCAATCTGAAGGGCGGCGCGGGCGTTCTGTTCGATCAGCAGAATAGTGAGCCCTTCAGCCTGCAGTTCTGTCATTGTCTGGAAGATCACTTCGTTGATCTGTGGCGCGAGGCCAAGCGACGGCTCGTCAAGCATCAGCAGGGTCGGGTCGTTCATCAGAGACCGGGCAATGGCCAGCATCTGTGCCTGCCCACCGCTCAGGGTGGCGGCGAGCTGTTCACGACGTTCTGCCAGGATCGGGAAAAGCCCGAAGCAGAATTCGAGGCGTCGGGCCATTTCTGCCTTCGCTTCTGCGGGCATCCGGACCAGACCCCAGAGGCCGTTCTGGCCTTTCAGTTGTGCGTATCGTCCCAGAATCAGATTGTCGTAGACGCTGAGGGAGGGAAACAGTTCCCGTCCTTCCGGTGTCAGACTCATCCCGAGGGAGACCCGTTCATCGGCGGTTTTTCCGGTCAGCGCGGTGCCACCGAGGGTAATCTCTCCGCTTGATGGTGTCACCACACCGGCAATCGCCTTCAGCAGGCTGCTTTTTCCGGCACCATTGGCCCCGACAATTGTAACGATCTCACCTTTGTTAACGACCAGTGACGCATCGTTTACAGCCTGCACACCGTTGTAGCGGACGCTTATGCCGGTCAGAGCAAGAAGCTGCTCGCCGGACCGGGTATCGGTCTGCGCCGGGTTCCGTTCAATGGTTCCGGCTGATCCCAGATAGGCGTTAACAACGGCTTCATTGCGCTGAATTTCTTCTGGCAGGCCAACGCCGATAACGGCACCATGATCAAGCACGACAATCCGGTCGGCGAGTTGCTTGATGACCTGCATGTCATGTTCGACAAGCACGATGGTCTTGCCGCTGTCACGAAGCCGGCGGACGACCTCGACCAGATTTTTCTTTTCGGTGCTGTTCAGTCCGGCACCCGGTTCATCCAGCAACATGACCTTGGGGCCGGTTGCCAGTGCCCGTGCAATACCGAGCAGGCGTTGCTGGCCAGCAGGAAGGCTGGCCGCAAGCTGATCAGCCTTGTCGAGCAGCCCAACCAGGGCGAGATGTTCATCAGCACGGGCATGAAGTTCCCGGTCAACACGACGGGCGCGCCCCCATCCCAGCAAGCCGTCGACAAAGGTAACGGCTGATCCGGCGACGCCGCCGGTCATGACGTTCTGGCGCAGTGTCAGCGAGCCGAAGATTTCAGCAGCCTGAAAGGTGCGCACGATCCCCTGCCGGTTTATCTGGTCGGCTGTCAGTCCATCAACCGGCTGTCCATCGAGACATATCGTGCCTGATGTCGGTTTCAGGGCACCGGAAACGATGTTCAGCAGGGTTGTCTTGCCTGCACCATTGGGTCCGATCAGCGCAAGGATTTCACCCTGCTGTACATCAAAGATGACCTCTGACAACGCCCGGAGCCCACCAAACTGCATGGATACGGTCTGGACATCGAGAAGTGGTTTTTGCTGAGCGGTCATACCGTCTTGTCCGCCTGAGGTGCCTGTTTGACCCGGATACGGGTAAACATCTCGGTGATCGGAAAGAGAATTCCGCGCGGACAGTAAATGATGATGAAGACCAGCATCGCGCCAAAGACGAGAATGTCATAGGCACCAAGAGGTTTCAGGACTTCACTGATGAGGGTGACGAAGGCAACGCCCAGAAGGACGCCCCAGATGCTGGTGAAGCCGCCAATTGCGACCATGATCAGAAGCTTGATCGACATCCCGACATCAAACGGTCCGGGACTGAGATAACCGATATAATGGGCGTACAGGCCACCAGCGAAACCTGCAAAGGCACCGGACAGCATCATGACGCTGCGTTTCATGCTGTCCGGTGCGATACCGAGAGATGCTGCGGCACGTTCGTTTTCGCCCAGTGCCCGCATGAACAGCCCGATGGGTGAGCGTACAAGGTTTTCAGCAGCGATCAGCGCCAGAATACAGGCAATCCAGATGACCGGGAAAATACGTGTGTCGCTGTACAGATCAGTTCCGAAGAACGACAGAACAGGAATTCCGGGCAATCCGTTCGGGCCTCCCGTCAGTTGCCTGAACTCAACCAGACAAACATGGACGATGATGCCGAAAGCAAGCGTCGCCATTGCCAGGTGATGTCCACGCAGCCGGAAGACCAGCCAGCCAATACCCCAGGCAAAGATGCCGACAAGCACGGCAACAACGGGAATGGTAATCCAGGGTGATATGCCGGTATGCATGGCCAGCAGAGCCGATCCAAAGGCTCCCATGCCGTAAAAACCGGCGTGACCGAGGGATATCTGTCCGGCATATCCCATCAGCAGGGCCAGACCGAGGGCTGGCAGTGCAAACAGGCCGATAATGTTGAGAAGGTTGGTGACGTAGTTGCTCCCAACCAGTTGCGATGTGATCAGCAGGGCAATCAGGGCCAGATAGCGGTACATGTCAGTGACGCCCCGCTTTTTCGAGTTCGCCGAGGAGTCCGCCGGGACGAACCAGCAGGAAGACCAGAAGCAGCAGGAAGGCGATCGCGCTTTTCATGCCGGAGCTGATGTAGCCGCTGGCAAAGGCTTCAAGCAGTCCCAGCAGCAGGCCACCGACAGCGGCTCCGATCGGGTTGCCAAAGCCGCCGATTATGCAGGCAACGAAGCCCTTGATGCCAAGGGACAGGCCGGAATCATACTGGGTGAGGGCGATGGGGGCGATGATGATGCCGGCAACAGCGCCGAACATCCCGCTGATCATGAAGCTGGCAATCCGCATGTTTTCAATACGGATGCCGACCAGCCGGGCCGCAAAGCCGTTGACTGCACAGGCCCGGAAAGCCTTGCCCAGCAAAGTGTATTGCAGAAAGGCATAGAGGATTCCCATCAGCACCACCGCAGTTCCGATGACCCAGAATGTCTGGGGCAGAATGGTGGCGCCGCCAATATGCAGAGGGGCATCACCGGAGAATGACGGCATGGGCTGCGCGTCGGTTCCCCATGCGATGACGGCAGCCCCCTGAAGTGTGACGCTGAGGCCGATTGTCACGATGATGCCGCGTATCACATGCCCGCGCACCGGCCTGATTGTGGTGCGTTCGATAACGGCGCCGATCATGCCCAGCAACAGCACGGCGACGATGACTGCCAGCATCAGCGGCAATCCCATCTCATAGGCTGCGATCGCAATCATTGCCCCCAGCATGGCAAAGTCGCCCTGTGCGAAATTCACGACGCCGGTTGCATTGTAAACAGCGGTAAAGCCGATGCCTACCAGCCCGTATAGGCTGCCTATCATCAGTCCGGCGATGAGAAATTGCAGAAAAGCGTCCAAGATGCAGATCCTTGATGCTGAGAGTTGTGGGGCCTGATGGCGAACCGTGTTTGCCTTACACCTTCAGCCAGGTTTCAGAAAACGCCAGAAAGGCGGAGCTTTTGTCGATGCCCGCCGCATTCCGGATGGTCAGGCTACCCTTCAGCGGCTTGCCGTTGATCGTCACTTCCGCGCCGTCAGCGTCAATGAAGCAGCTGTACATCTGGTGTGCCTTGGTCGGACCAACCTCTGCCGGGAAGTCGACAGCATAAGGCTCTGTCAGGCCTTTCCAGGTTGCCTTTACCTCAAGGTCCTTCGCCGTCACGACCTCTGAATAGGTCGAACGTGTGTCACCCTCACGTCGTACGTCTGTCATGGGCAGCATGGTCATCGCCTTGAGCCCGGGCGATACCTTGAAGGAATTGAAGTTGCTGAAGAAGTGATCAACAAGATAGGTCGCCAGTTCCTGATTGTCGGCGATGCAGAAATTGTTGACCTCGGGATAACCTTTTTCGATGTTCGGTTCATCCAGCACAATGATGCCATGACCGGGACCACAAGGAGACCAGCAAACACGATAAAATGTCATCAGTCCCGTCCATGGGCCATCGGCTGTTTCTTTCAGATAGATGCCGGGGTTTTCGCCGGTCCAGTCGACGGTGCGGGGATTGAATTTTGTGTCTGGCATAGTGCTTCCTTTCAGTGTGACGCAACCGGATGGCCACCCGGTCATGCCTGGTTATTCCGCTGCAGATCTGTTCAGTTCGGAGACATAGTTGTTGATTTTGCTGCGCACGGCGGCGATGCGCGCTTGTGCTGTTTCTGCCCGGGTGTCGACGATGATCCTGGTAATATCCTTACCCAGCTGTTCCAGCAGTTCATCATCGTCACGGGTCGGATCTTCCGGAATATGCAGGACGGTATCATGACAATAGCTGTCGATTGGCCGGTCAGTGCTGAATGGTGGCCGCAGAACCGGTTCGCCGGATTCCAGTTTCTTGATTTCGCGCCCGATCATGCGACGCAACATCACAACCCCTTTGTCGGACTGGGTCAGATGCTCAAGCGCATGCACGGCGATGGGGCGTTGCGAGACCTGAGCATCAAAGTCACCGGGCACGTTCTGGCGTTCTTCGTAGCTTCGTTTGCCATCCTGACCAACAAAATCAACAGCCTCGACCCCGCACATGTCCGGGTCGCCGATACCGAGAGGATTAACCTCGGGATGGAAATGCCGCCAGCCGATGATCTTGCAGTTCTGATTATCGACCGGTGAGGTCCACCGGGTGATGCCTGCGCGGGCGAATTCCTTCAGTTCCTTCTGGCCGTCCTCCCAGATATGGCCGACCTGTGCCAGATTTGGCAGCAGGATGTCATTCGACCGGATCCAGACATTGTCGTTCCAGCGGCGTGTCGTGACGTAGATCATGCCAGCCGGGGTATCGACGAAATCCATGATTGGAAGTTCGCCCCAGGCATCGGCAAAATGGGAATAGGAAATCCGTGTATGCAGAAAAACAGCATGCGCCGGGTCCATGACGTTCTCATGGACCTGCAGCCAGTTGCAGGGATAATGCAGGCTGTAGGGGCGCAGGCTGTCGCCGGGATAATCATAGGTATCGTAGACCGGGAATTCCGGCTTTTCTTCCGGCGGGCCGAAATATCCGAAGATCAGGCCCTTGTATTCCATCGCCGGGTAGGCGGCATGTTTCAGCCGGTCTTTCAGCTTGCTGCCCGGCGGGTCGCCCGGTGTTTCCAGGATTGTGCCATCCGGCCCGATCAGCCAGCCGTGATAACAGCAGCGAAGGCCGGTTTTTTCGCACATACCAAATTCCAGGGATGTTCCCCGGTGCGGACAATGGATGTCCAGAATGGCGACTTCGTCATCGGTGGTCCGGAATACGACAATATCCTCGCCAAACATCCGTTCCCGTTTCGGAAGCTTTTCAACTTCCTCGGACAGACAGACCGGCTGCCAGTAGCGGCGCAACAATTCCCCTGCACGTGAACCTTTCTCTACATGTGTGAGATCCGCCGTTTCCGACGGTGTCGGCTCAGCATGGTAGCCGCCATAAGGTTCAGTCAGGAATTGTTTTCTCGTAGCCATGCCGTTCCTCCTTGAATTGGCATGACCAGTTTGCACAGACTCAATTCAATAAATAATATTAAATATATTCTGATTGAAGATATTTTGACTATAATTAAGCATTTTCAGAACCTTAGGCCGGTGTCTGTTGCTCAAACAATCGTGCGGTTGCCAGCAGATTCCGATCCTCACCAAGCCTCCCGATGAACTGAATGCCGAGGGGTAATCCGTTTGGCCCGTTCATTACGGGAACTGCGACAGACGGGAGTTGCAGCAAGGTCCACATGCGGCTGAAAACCGGGTCCCCTGTCGCGCCAAGCCCGGCGGGTGCCTCACCGGGAGCGCTGGGTGCCATGATGGCATCAAGGTCGTTCAGAAGGATTGCAATTTCTGCCTTTGCCTTCCGGGTTGTCGTGACAGCGAGCTGATAATCGGAGGCGCTGGTTCGGTCGCCACTATCCAGCAGGTCGTAGAGCTGCGGGCTCATCAGTTCCCGGTGTTCGAGATATTCCTGTTCCAGCATCCGGCGGGCTTCATAAGCCATGATCAGCTTGTGAAGTTCACTCAGGTTCGTGAAGATTTCCGGTAGTATCACAGGGCTGACAATAGCCCCGGCCCGTTCCAGTGATATACGGGCTGCCTCCATCGCCCCGGCCACGGTTGCATCGGCGCTGGCCCAGTCCGGTGTCTGGCAGAAGCCGATTTTCAGCCGGGGGATGTCGAGTTGTAATGGTCTGTAAGGCTCATCCAGCAAGGCGGCACGCATGATCTCGGCATCTTCTGCTGACCGGCTCAGGATCCCGAGGGAATCCAGACTTGGCGCCAGTCCCTGTATGCCGTCCAGCGCATGCTGTCCCCAGCTGGCCTTGTAGCCGGTAATCCCGCAATAGGCTGCCGGGCGGGTGAGGGATGCAGCAGTTTGTGAACCAAACGCGACCGGGACCATAAAGTCCGCAACCGCGGCAGCGGAACCGCTGGATGACCCTCCGGGTGTATGGTCCAGCCCTTTCGGGTTCGCGGTTTTGCCGGGTTTGAAATAGGCGAATTCAGTGGTGACGGTCTTGCCCATTATCAGTGCGCCCATTCGCCGGACTGCCGCCACACATGCGGCATCCCGCTCAGGCTGGCGTCCCGCATAGATCGGGCTGCCACGTTCTGTCGGATAATCACAGGTGTCGATGATATCCTTCACGGCAACCGGTATGCCGTGAAGCAGCCCGCGTAAGGGACCGGAATCAAGGTCGTCTGCCGTCTTGCGCACAGTATCGGGACAGAACTGCACCCAGGCGCCGACTTTGTCTTCACGGGTCGTGATCCGTTCAATGCAGGCTTCCGCGAGATCACGGGCCGTCAGCTGACGCGTTTGCAGAAGTGGCAGCAGTTCATGAACAGGCAGTTCGTTGATGTTCGGCATCTCAACCTCGCGGGGTGAATTGAAATCAAGCCGGTTATGGTATCGGGGAACGTCTTATTCGGTAAATTCGATATAATTGAGGATAAGTTGATATTTTTCCTATAGCTGAATATCGTCATCGGAAATCAAATGGCGAAAGAATTGCTGATGTCAGAGATTGACCCGGGTGCGTCGAATTTCACTCTGAAGCAGCTGCGTTATTTTGTCGTCGTCGCGGGATGCGACACGGTGACCAAGGCGGCGGAAATTCTGAATATTTCGCAGCCTTCGATTTCAGCAGCGCTGGCCCATCTGGAGGCTGAATTCAATTCACAGCTGTTCTTTCGCAAAAGCGCCCGTGGTCTGACCCTGACCCCGGCTGGACGACAGCTTTATGAAGAAGCGCGCCGCCTGCTTGCCCATGTCAGTGCCTTTCAGGAAATTGCCGACGGCATTTCCAGTGGCGAATATGGGAAGCTGGAAATGGGCTGTATCCTGACGATCGCCCCGATGCTGATGGCGCCGCTGGCCAGTGCCCTGAATAAGAGCACCCCCGGACTGAAGGTGCGTTGCCATGAACTTGATGTGGGTGCGCTTCAGGCAGGATTACGTGATGGCAGGCTGGAAGTAGCGATCACCTATAATCTGGATCTGGATGATGACATCGAGTTCCATCCGTTCACAGCTTTGCCGCCCTATGTGATTGTGCCGAAATGGCACCCGCTTGTCGGTTCGAAACAGGTCAGCCTGTCAGAATTGCAGGGTGAACCCCTTATCATTCTCGATCTGCCTTACACGCATGATTACATCCAGATGATCTTCCATAATCTGGATATCTCTCCGAACATTGCCCATCGCAGCATGTCGTCGGGAACGATCCGCAGCATGGTCGCCAACGGGCTGGGCTATGCGATACTGAACGCCCGCCCGCGCCATCGCCGATCCCAGGATAACAAGGAATATGCCGAACTTGACCTGAACGACGGTATCAAACCTCTCGAACTGGGATTCGCCTTCATGAAGTCCCGTCAACTTACCCGGTCGGCGCAGGTGATGACCCGTGAAGTCATCTCCTTGTGCGAATCTGTTCTCGGCACGGGGGTGATACTGCCGGAGCAATCGAAGAATTTTTAGAGAGACGATGCTGTTAATCAACAGATAGAAGAAGATGTTCCGTCACACTCTTCATATTGCAGCAGCATAGTTGCTTTTAGGTTGGCCCGGGGTTTGTTCCAGCGTTGTCATCTCACGTCCATGCCCTTGACCAAACCTGTCTCCGCCTCACGCTTCCTGTGCGGCGGGGCTGGTGCTGTCATCATCCCGGCGGGTTGCGGGCTGGTCTCTGGCGATCAGGATCAGATGCCGCAGGGCGGTCAGGATGACGACCAGAATGGGGACAGAGAGCAGCGCACCCGGAATACCCCATACCCAGGTCCAGACCAGCATCGACAGGAAGATGGCAATCGGGCTGATGGTCAGCTGTCTGCCGAGGACGGAGGGTGTGATGAAGGAGCCTTCGATGATGGTCAGCAGGCCATAGGCCAGCGGCGGCGCGCCGATCTGCCACCAGCTGTCAAAGGTGACGAGCGACACAACCGAAATGCAGCAGAAGACAATCATCGGCCCGACATAGGGAATGAAGCCGAGCAGGGCCGCCAGCGCACCCCACAGCATCGGGTTCGGCATGTTGAGCAGATAGAGCAGGATCGCCGTGACGATGCCGAGGGTCAGATAGATCAGGGCACTGACCTGAAGGTAGCGTGTCACCGTTTTCTGGACTGCATCGATCAGATCTTCAACCGATCGCTGATGGGTTCGCCAGGGAATCCGGCTGATGGCCCGGCGTGTCCGGGTGCCGTCCTGTGAGAGAAAGAAGAAGGTCAGCGGGATGACGATGAGAATCTGGACAAAGGTCAGCCATGTCGAGGCAAAGGCCTTGTCGAGCAGGCTGGGTCCTTTCACCACCACCTCGGACTTTGGCGGCTTGCCATCCTCGACTTCGGCGATCTTCTGAATTTTCTCTGTGGCCTGCTTCGCCTGCTCGATTGATTCCGCAACCTGCCACAGCTTGCCCCTGATCTCGCGTTCCAGACTGGGCAGCCGGTTGACCCATTCTGTCGCGGGCTGTGACAGGTTGATCGTCGCACTGACGGAAATGCTGATGACGGTGGTGAGGATCAGCGCCGCCGCCAGCGAGGACGGCAGCCCGCATTTGCAGAGCAGTCGGACAAGCGGTCGCAGGATCGTGCTCAGGAACAGCGCAATGAAGATCGGCAGAAACAGGTCTGTCGCAAAATACAAGGTGTAGAGGATCGCCAGCAGGGCGAGGCTGATGACCGCATAGGGCATCGCGCCGCTGATCAGCTCGGTCAGCTCTGTCTGTGTGATCGGACGCAGGCGCTTGCGGGAAGTCGGCGCGGCCTGCCGGGCATCGTCAGTCATCCTGCGGGTTCTTTCTGTCGGAGGTGGACGTGGCTGGTGCCGCGCCCGGTCAGTCTTTCGGCTTCAGCAGTCCGATGATCGCCCCGGCCGCCAGCGCGGTCATGAGCGTCGATCCCGGATTGCGCCGGACAACATCTGACGCAGCCTGTGTACAGTTGTCCATTGCCGATTGCAGGGCCACGGCGGGCGGCGGTGTCTGTGCCGCCGGTTCGACTGTCCGGGACTGTCCCCGGTGCAGGGTGATGAACAGTATCAGACTGCCGGTCACAAACAGGCCGGCAGCAATATATCCTGCCGCCTCATGCGCCGGCAGGAAGGTGACGAGATGCAGATAGACGGCGGCAAGACCAAAGCCCGCGGCAATGGTCAGGATGGCGACCGACAGCAGCACCAGCGCGGCACATTTCGCCGTCTGGCGCGCCGTCTCGCGCATCCGGCTTACTGAGCCGGAAATGAGTTCCCCAAGTACAGCGATGGTCATGCCATGTCCCCCCGGATGATCAGCGCTTGCGCAGAATCTGCGACAGGATCAGGCCGGCACCAAAGGCTATTGCCAGGCTCTGGAACGGGCGTTCGCGCACCGTGCCCTCGATTGCGGCAGCGGATTCACGTCCCTTTTCGGCGGCGGCCTGTGATCCGGCCTGCACACTGGCTTTCAGCTCGGAAGCCTTTTTCTCGCCCTGCGATTTCAGATCGTCCGCCGTCGCCTTGCTCAGCGCCGACACGTCACTTGTCAGCTGGTTGAGCACGGCGCGAAGGTCGTCAATGTCTTTCTTGATCGCATCATTACTGGTCGACATGGGATGTTTCCCCGATTGTTGATGAACAGAAGGCCCTGTTTGCCTTGCGGACAACAGTCAGCCATTTCCTCATTAACGCAGGGGAGGCGAAACTGTTCCCGAGCCGTTCAGTTGTATTCAGTCACCGGGCTCCGGTCAGCCGGAACACGGTCGGGTTTCGTCGTCTCAAAGGCCCGTCTGATCGCCAGGGCCATTGCCTCTACGACAGCCCCGGTTTCGCCCGGCCGCCGGTCGAGGACAAGTTTTGAGACCGGCATGTCGTCGAACCCTTCCCCTGCCGTCAAAATCCGGAAGTTTTTCCCGATACCTGACTCTCCGAGCATGCCAACAGCAATCCCGGCTTCGATGGCGGCTGCGACCCCGGCAACGCTCTCGCTCGAATAGACAACGCGATAGGCACGCTTGCTTTCCCGGAGAGTGTTCAGGGCAACTTCCCGCCACCAGCAATCCCGGTCAAACAGCGCAACGGGGACCGGGTTCATCTCGTCTGGTGAGTGAAGGCGTGACGAGACCCAGAAGGTCTTTTCTTCTCTGAGCACTTCCTGATGCGGCAAGGTTTTCTCCACTTCAAAAAGTGCAAGGTCGAGCATTCCCTTGGCGACGGCCTCCGGGAACCCGGCTCCCGAGGCGCAGTGGACCTTTATTTCGACCGCCGGATGGTTATGGGCAAATTCCGCAATGATACCGGCCAGAACCCTTTTGCTGTAATCATCGGGAATGCCGAGATGAATACTGCCCGCCAGTTCGTCGGACCTGAAATCAGCCAGTGACATATCCAGCAGGGAAACCGTTCGCCTTGCCGTCGGTTCCAGTTTCTCGCCCGCTGCGCTGAGCACCACGCCCCTGCCATGACGGTCGAAAACAGGCTGCCCCAGAACGGATTCCAGCCGTTTCATCTGCAGGCTGACTGCTGACTGGGAACGACCAATCCTGATTGCCCCGGCACTCATGCTGCCGGAATCGATGATCGCAAGGAATGTACGCAACAGGTCGCTGTCGAGTTTGTTCATACGAAAAATTATCGGAATTTCTCATATCAGTCATTTGTTTTATTCGTTTTTTGAATAGTTCCGACCTCTCTATGCTGATCCGAAACCGGAGCCTGACATGAGTGATCAAACGGTAACGCGCCGTCCCAGCCAGTTTTTACCAAATCTCCTGAAAATATCGGGTGTTGCGGTCATCTTGATATCGTTTTTCTGGCCGGAACAGGTATGGCCGCTGGTGGTTTTCGTTGTGAAAAGCCTCGCCGGTGTCGCTGCCATTGTCATTCCCGGTATCTTTCTGGCGGCCTGGGTTACGGCAAGTGGTGCAGGTGACCGTATTGCGAAAGTCTTCGAAGGCCGGATCGGTTATACAGTAGTTGTTGCCTCGGCCATCGGGGCGGTAACGCCTGTTTGCGGGGTGACGGTATTGCCCCTGATGGCCGGACTGCTGGCCGCCGGTGTGCCGCTTGCACCTGTCATGGCATTCTGGCTGTCGTCCCCCGTCACCGATCCTCCGATGTTCGCAACAACTGTTGCCATGCTCGGGATGTCATTTGCCGTCGGGAAAACCCTCGCGGCATTTTTTCTCGGAATTTCCGGAGGACTGGTCACCGCTTTCTTCTTCACCCGGTCATGGTATCGCAAGCCGTTGCGTGAAAACGCTATCGTCGGAAGTCTTGGCGCAACGTCATGCGGGGCACCTGTGAGCTGTGAACCTGCCGTCTGGAAATTTCCTGAAAGGCGCAAGAGATTCTCGAAAGAGGCATGGTCAATAACCCGTCTGATCCTGATTTGTCTGATTCCGGCGTTCGCCGCTGAATATGCACTCAATGCCCTGCTGCAACCGGAGGCGCTTACGCCATACATTGGCGCCGGTAAATGGTGGGCTGTCCCAATGGCCGTGTTTGTCGGCGCACCAGCGTATCTTGACGGATATGCCGCCCTTCCGCTTGCCCGCGGACTGATCGAGCACGGGATGTCGCAGGGGGCGGCGATGGGATTTCTGGTTTCTGGCAGCGTCGTGAGCATATGGGGCGCAATGGCAATATTCCCGGTGCTGAAAATCAGACCGTTTCTGCTCTATCTGGTGCTCGCAACAAGCGGTTCTCTTGCCGCAGGCTGGCTGTTTGAGCTTGCCGTATGATACTCAGCCTGCGCAAAAAAGAACGGGTCGTCAATCAACGGGTCTTGATGATTTCCGGTTCCGTGAACAGGGTTGGCTCTATCGGGGTGCCGTCGGGCATCATCGCATGTTCCTGAAAACTGTTCATGCCTGCCGGGATAATTGTCCCATGTTGCGCTTCGCCCATAAATATATGTTTTGAGTTGCCGGAAGACCTGTCGAACCAGTTCGGATCGTCAAAAGTCCCTCCATAGACACCTATCGTTGCTGCAAATCGCTCGAAGGTCAGAAACAGTTTTGTGCCGCAATTTTCACAAAAATGTATGTAGACCAGTTTACCGCTGCCCGTGGAACGGTGCTGGTAAACTCTGACTTTCCCAGTTTTGACCGAGAAGTTCTTCTCCTCAAACAAGGGTTCGACCAGATAGGCACTGCCGGTTGCCCTCTGGCAAAACCTGCAATGGCAAAATGTTACCCTTGCCGGTGGTGCATCAACGGCAAACCGCACGTTGCCACACAGGCAACCGCCCTCTGAAACGGACATGATGATTTTCCTGAAATGATTAATTCAAGTCAGGCTATCACAGGTCTGTCCGTAGCAGGTTGAAAACAGAGGGGGAAATCCGGGTTGTGAATTTCCCTTCCATCCGCCAGTTAAAATCTGCACAATTCAGGACGATTCGATTCGCTGGGAAGAACTTCATGCAACTGTGCCATTTCGGCAGGATAACCAGATTTTCCGGGGCACTGGCGCTGCTGGCTGTGGCCGGATGTACCATCCTGCCAGACAGCACACGCCGCCTTTCCGAGCTTGAAGCCGTCGAGGTAAGCGATCTTGATGACCTGAAGACCGCGTACAAACTCTGTGTCGTCTATAACGCGATCAGTGTTGACCGCGAGCAGGCCCCGGGCAGCAGTTCACCGTCAGAGGCCGAAGCGACAAGTGCAGCACTGGAAGCGACCAGCCGGTGCCAGCGCAATTACGAGATGATCGGTGACTATGCCTTTGAGCACCGGCTCGATTATCACGCCCGCCAGCAGGTGACGCAGGGGCTGACCGGCGAGGCGATTGCCTTGGCGGAAACCTCGGTCAATGAAGTGCGGACCGGTGAAAAGCCGTCCTATGTGGTGCAGGTCTATGATGATATCGCCGCATCGCCGTCCGTCATGAAATTGCCCGGCCTGCTCTGGGACAAGTTCGAGACCAACTGGAAAACGCTCACCCCGCCGCAATAAACCCCGGCCAGAAACAGCGATATCAGCCAGTCGAGCCTGAAACTCAGTCGGTGATGCTGACAACCGACGGTCGCACCGGCCGCCGCGCATAGTCGGCGAAATCATCGGCACTCATCGGACGGCTGAACAGATATCCCTGACCAAAATCACAGTCCATCTTCCGCAGTTCCTCGCATTGCGACGGGTTCTCGATACCTTCTGCGACGACATGGAAATCCAGACCGTGGGCCAGCGACAGGATTGAACTGACGACGGCCAGATCGCGCTCGTCGCTCAGCATGTTGGTGATGAATTCCCGGTCAATCTTGATGGTGTCAGCCGGCAGCCGTTTCAGATAGGCGAGCGACGAATAGCCGGTGCCGAAATCATCGATGGCGACCCGGATCCCGCGGGAACGCAGATCGCTGAGCCAGTCGATGGCTGCTTCCATGTCATCGACCAGAATTGATTCAGTGACTTCCAGAATCAGCGCAGAGGGCGGCAGACCGGCTGTCTCGACGGAGTCGACAATGGCGTCGACCGTCAGGCCGCGTTCAAGCTGGCGACCCGACAGATTGACCGAGATCGATATCTCGCCACAGCCGCTTTCACGCCAGCGCCGGGCATCGGTGGCCGCCGTCTCCAGCACCCAGCGTCCGATCAGGCCAATCAGACCGATATCCTCGATGATCGGGATGATGCTCTGCGTCGAGACCAGCCCCCGGTCCGGATGACGCCACTGGATCAGCGCCTCGGCAGCGGTGATGGCGTTGGTCTGAAGGTCGATGATCGGCTGATAGACGACGGAAAATTCCTGTCGTTCCCAGCTGCGGCGGAGGTCATTTTCCAGACCGGTGCGTATGCGGGAATCCTCCCGCATCTTGTCGGTGAAGAAACGGAGCGCATTGCGGCCATCACGTTTCGCCCGATGCATGGCGGTTTCGGCATTCTGCAGCAGATCTGCCGGGTTGTTCGCGTCTGTCGGATAGACGGCAACGCCGATGCTGGCGCCGATGAAACTCTCCTTGCCCTCCAGCCGGTAGGGGCGGGAGAGGTTGTCCATGATCTGATGGGTCAGCGTTTCCAGTCCCTCGACAGTATCGATATCGCGGACCAGGACGGTGAACTCGTCAGAGCCGAGGCGGGCGACATCCTCGAACTGACGGATTTCCAGCAGCCGGCGCCCCGCCTCTTTCAGCAGGGCATCACCGACAACGGCACCGCGCAGATCATTGACAGTCTTGAAGCCGTCGAGATCGATAAAGATCAGCGCGAAGGAGGACTGGTTCGCCGCCGCCTGCCTGACGGAGTCCCGCAGGCGCTGATGAAACAGATTCCGGTTTGCCAGACTGGTGACAGCATCGAAATTCGCCTGGTTGAACAGCACTGCCTCGTTCTGTTTGCGGTCGGTGATGTCGTAGAGGGTGCCGATCATTTTTGCTTCGCCGGATTCCTCGTCAAACCGGACATCGCCGGATTGCTCGACATACCGGACCGAACCGTCACGGGCGATGATCCGGTGATCGAGCGAGAACCGCCCGCCCTCGTCAACCGCATTGGCGACAGCCTCGGCAACACGTTTGCGGTCTTCCGGATGAACAAAGCGGCCGAGGGTCTCGGCCGTTGGCGGGCCCTGTTTCGGATCGATACCGAGAATTCCGAAGATGGCTTTCGACCACCACATCTCGCGTGTTGCAAGATTCCAGCGCCAGTTGCCGATTCCGGCCAGTTGCTGTGCCTCGTCGAGCCGTTCACCGGCCTCTGCCGCCTGGCGTTCACGATTGATAATCATCTCGACCATGCCGTTATAGGCGGCAATCATGTCCTCGACTTCGCGGGGACCGTTATGAAGGTTTGTCTCCACCGGCTCGACCCGGCCATGTTCGGCGGCGTTCTGCGCGGCGCTGCGCAGACGCAGGATCGGCCGCGCCACGATACCGGAAAGGATCCAGCTGAGGACGGCGGCAATGGTCATGCCGAGCAGGCCAACGCCGAGCGCCGCCATGCGGTCATCCATCGAGGCGGCTTTCAGTTCGGAGATTGGCTGCGGAATCATGACACCCCAGCCGGACCGCGGTTCTGTCGTATAGCCGGCAATCATGTCGGCTTCGAGGGCAGGCGAATAGAACTGCGCGACGCCGGTTTCGCCACGCATCATCGCGGCGACCGGTTTGATTTTCGAGATATCCTTGTGGCTGCGTTCCCACTCCTTGTCCGGATGGGCAATGACCTGTCCCGTCGCATCGACAATGGCCGCGTGGCCCAGCTGTCCGAAGGCGATCCGCTTCTGCAGGGCGCGATGATAGTCCAGACGCAGCGCGCCGACCGAAAAATTTGTCTCGCTGATGGCGCGTATGATGTAGATACGTGCCTCGCCCGACTGGTTGGATGTGACAGGGGTATAGAGCGTGCGTTCCCGGTTGGCGGCGGCCTGACGCCAGTAGGGGGCCAGACGCTTCCATGTGGCATCCGACAGCGGTGTGGCCTTCTCGTCGACGATGACAGCCCGGATGACATTGCCGTCCTGATCGAGGACACAGAAATGGTCGAACCCGAGTTCCCGCAGCAGGCCGGAGAAGGAAGGGTCGAAGGTACCGGCATTCACCCGGTAGGAGGTCAGTCCGAAAGCGGCGTCGACATCCTTTGTATAGCGGGCAAGTGCATCCGTCAGGTTTCTTGCCAGCAGCAGATGCTTTTCCTCTACCGCCTCGATCTCGCGGTCAAAGGTGGATCGCTGTATCCAGACAGTCAGTGTGATGACCGGTATCACAGCGATCAGTGTAAAACAGCAGAACAGCAGCTGCCGCAGGCTGAATCGCGAAAATATGCCGCGCCGGCGCCCGCTGTTACTCACAGATGCCTGCCTGAAGGCTGACGGAATGATGATCTGAAGACAACATGGGGACAGTTTATCATATGCGGGGGGTCACGACGATGCCGATATCAACCGGATGGTCAGGTCTTCTCCTGCGGCTCTGTCGGGTTGCCGAAGAAGGTTATGAAACGGCTGCGGAGACTGCGACGGTTGCGGTGCAGCTGCGGTGACAGCCGGACTTCCAGCGCCTGAACTGCAATGACGACGATGAAGTTGATGGTCAGGTAGATTACCCCGGCAATCAGGAAGACCGACATCGGTGCAAAGGTTGCGGCAATGATTTTCTTGGCGACGCCGGTGATTTCCAGAATGGTGATCGTACTGGCAAGCGACGAGGACTTGACCATCAGGATGATTTCATTGCCATAGGCGGGCAGCGCCTGCCGCGCAGCCTGTGGCAGGATGATCCGCCGGAACAGCATGATTTTTGACATACCGCAGGCCCGCCCCGCCTCGATCTGGCCATGGCCGACAGACTGAATACCGCCGCGGATGATTTCGGAGGTATAGGCTGCCGTATTCAGCATCAGGGTGAAAACCGCACAGAACCAGGGCTCTCTGAAAAAGGTCCAGAGCCCGATTTCCTGCAGTTCCGGACGAAACTGACCGGAACCGTAATAGATCAGGAAAAACTGTACCAGCAGCGGTGTTGACCGGAAGAGATCGACAAAGCCCAGTGCCGGTAAACGCAGGACCGCATGAGATGACAGGCGCATCAGCGCGATGACCAGAGCCAGGCCGAGCCCCAGCAGCAGGGCCGAGCCCGTCAGTTGCAGGGTGACGGGAATCGCTGCTACCAGTTCCGGCCATGCCTCGGATATGACTTTCATGCTGAACATGTCAGGCGCGCCTCACGCCTCTGTTCGCGCGGGCTTCGGCAAAGACAAAACCGCGCCCGGACACTTTGGTGATCACATAGAAAATCACCAGTGCGGTGAAGTAGAAGGTGAAAGGCTCCTTGGTTGATCCGGAGGCTTCCGAGGCCTTGCGCATCAAATCAGCCAGCCCGATGACCGAAATCAGCGCCGTTTCCTTCAGGGTGACCTGCCAGATATTACCAAGTCCCGGCAGGGCAAACCGGGCTGCCTGTGGCACCAGTATGCGCCAGAACATCAGCCATTTGTTCATGCCGATGGCTTTTCCCGCCTCCAGCTGTCCTTTGGGGATGGCGAGCACAGCGCCGCGAATAACTTCGGTCGAATAGGCACCGGAGCTCGCCCCGATACAGATCATGCCGGTGACAAAAACCGGCAGGTCAAAATACTCTGTATAGCCGAACAGCACGGCAACGTTGCGCATCAGTTGTCCGGCACCAAAGAAGACGAGATAGATGATCAGCAGTTCGGGGATGCCCCGGATGACTGTGGTGTAGACTGTTGCCAGTCCCCGGAAGGCAATGTTCTGCGAAAGTTTTGCTGCGGCGGCGATGACGGCAAAAACGATACCGAGCAGAAACGAACAGGTGGCGATGGCAATCGTCATCAGCCCGCCAACCAGCATTTCGTCGCCCCAGCCGGAGTCGCCGTATACGAGAAGACTGAAATCCATCTGTACCTGTCCGGCTGAACCGGTGGCGACCTGTTAACAGATCGCCACCTGATCCTGTCAGCCTACTTCGCGGAAGCGTCGAAGCCGAACCACTTTTCCGCCAGCGGCTTGAGCGTACCGTCGGCGATGGCAGCATTGATTGCCGCGGTAAACATATCCGCCAGTTTCTGGTCTTCCTTGCGGATGCCGGCACCGACACCGGCGCCGAACGGACCGCCGGTCATGCCGGGTCCAACCAGCTTCATGTCACTGCCCTTGTCAGAGGCGAGCAGCGGCACCCAGTAGCTCATCGAGGCAAGCGCCGCGTCAACCCGGCCAGCCTGCAGATCAAGATCCAAGTTTTCCTGGGTGTCGTAGGTACGGATATCGACATTGTCACCCATGATCTCGCGCAGGAAATTCTCATGGGTTGTGGAGGTCTGGACCCCGATGGTCTTGCCCTTGAAGGTCGCGATCATCTTGTCGAGATCGGCCCGCTCCTCGGCTGAAACCTCATCCAGTGTCAGGGCTGCCAGGCCGGTGGTGAAGCCGGCGAACGGGCTGTCCTTGGTCACCACGAAGCTGCCGGGTGTGGCGGCATAATCGCGGGAGAAGGTGATGGTCTCCATCCGTTTTGCCGTAATCGACATGCCGGCCATGATGACATCGTATTTCTTGGCCTGAAGGGAGGGGATGATGCCGTCCCAGGCCTGCTCGACGATGGTGCATTCCAGCTTCATGCGGGCACAGAGATCCTTCGCCAGATCAAGTTCGAAGCCGACCAGGTTTCCGGCAGAATCCTTGAAATTCCAGGGCGCATAGGCCCCTTCGGTCGCGATGGTGATTTTCTTGTAGTCCTGGGCCACGGCCTGGGCGCTGAAAGTCAGCGCAGCAGCGGCGGCGATAAGTGCAATCTTCTTCATAGTCAGTCTCCCAGTTGCCTTTATGGCGGTTTGAACCGGCCCGGGGCCGGCTGATAAATTCCGGACCCTGTTGTGTCCGGACGACTTGATGCTACAGGCTGCTCGCGAGGAACTGCCTGCAGCGTTCCGAGCGGGGGTTGTCGAAAACCTCCGCCGGTGTTCCCTCTTCTTCAATACGTCCTTCATGCAGAAAGACCACCCGCTTCGAGACTTCCCGGGCGAACCCCATCTCATGGGTCACAACCAGCATGGTACGGCCTTCGGCGGCAAGGTCCTTCATCACCCGCAGGACCTCACCAACGAGTTCCGGGTCCAGTGCAGATGTCGGCTCGTCAAACAGCAGAACACGGGGCTGCATGCAAAGCGCGCGGGCAATTGCAACACGCTGCTGCTGGCCGCCGGAGAGCTCCGACGGATAGGCGCCGTGTTTCTCGGCAATACCGACCTTCTGGAGCATCGCCATCGCCTCGTCCCGGACCTCGGCCTTCGGGCGTTTCAGCACATGCAGCGGCCCTTCCATGACATTCTGCAGAACGGTCATGTGCGACCAGAGGTTAAAACTCTGAAAGACCATGCCCAGCCGGGTGCGCAGCGCATCAATCTGCTTGCTGTCAACGCCTGTCGGGTTGCCATGGCGGTCGGTCCGGACGATGACTTCCTCGCCTCCGACAACAACCCGGCCCTTGTCGGGGGTTTCCAGAAAATTGATGCAGCGCAGGAAGGTGCTTTTGCCCGATCCGGATGATCCGATGATCGAGATGACGTCACCATCTTCGGCGGACACGGTAATGCCCTTCAGGACTTCCAGTGTTCCGAAGCTTTTATATATGTCCTCGGCAAGCAAGGCCGCGGCGCGGTCTGTCATGCGCCCGGTCTCCCCAGTTTCCCCTGTCTTCGTGAACGTTAGGCTAGTTGAGCCGATGCGCAAACCGTTTTCATATCCGGACGGACCTTCGCCCCGGTGCCTGCCGGGTGGTCTGCGGTGCCCGGACGCCAGCATTTCTGCGACATTCCCGGGGATCAGCCTTTGACAGCGGGGGCAGAATGCATATAGTGCGCGCTCTTTCCGATAACGCGGGCTGCAGTGCCACGCTCGACAAGAGCTGTTCGGAACATAAACCGGCGGAAAAATCCGTCAGATAACAACCGGTTAACGAGTGAGTGTGACTTATGGGCAAACGCCTTCAATCAAAGTACAAGATCAACCGCCGCCTCGGCGTCAACCTCTGGGGCCGTCCGAAAAGCCCGATCAACAAGCGTGAATATGCGCCGGGCCAGCACGGTCAGCGCCGCCGCAAGCCGTCGGATTTCGGTCTGCAGCTGATGGCGAAGCAGAAGCTGAAAGGCTATTACGGCAATATCGGCGAGAAGCAGTTCCGCCGCTATTATGCCGAGGCCGTTCGCCGTCGTGGTGATACCTCTGAAAATCTGGTGGGCATTCTGGAGCGTCGTCTCGATGCCGTTGTCTACCGTATGAAATTCGTACCGACTGTGTTCGCCTCCCGTCAGGTGATCAGCCATGGCCATATCAAGGTCAATGGCCAGCGGGTGAACGTTGCCTCCTACATGATCAAGGATGGTGATGTCGTCGAACTCAGCCCGAAAATTCGCGATATCCCGATGGTGCTCGATGCGGTCGACAGCAACGAACGGGATGTGCCGGACTATATCGAAGTCGATCACAGCAAGATGCGTGGTGCCTTCATCCGCCAGCCGGAACTGGCCGATATTCCGTATCCGGTGCAGATGGAACCGAACCTCGTCATCGAATTCTACTCTCGCTGACACTCGGTTTCTGTCGCGACGATATCAGGCCGGCTCTTCAGGAGCCGGCCTTTTTCGTTTCACCTTGTTCTCGCGGACGGTCAGGATAACCTCTGTACAGTCAGGGCGGGGGTAATGACGGCAGGCTCATGACGGGATAACGCCGGAAGGGACAGAACGTGGTTGAAGACAAGGTACAGTCCGGCTCCCTGGCTGAGGCTCGCGAGAGGCTGAAGGCGCGGGACCATGCCGGTGCAGGGCAGATCGCAGAGACCCTTCTGAACACGGATTGCAGTGCGGCAACAAAAGCCGGAGCCTGTCATATTCTGGCCGTGGTGATGGCCCATGAAGGACGCCACGACGAGGCCGTCTCGATGCTGCGGGATGCGGTCTCCATGGACGGGGCGGTTGCTGCCTACCGGGTGACCCTTGGTGACCTGCTGCTGAAGACAGGAGGTATCACCGCAGCCCTTGGCGAATTTGCCGTGGCCTGTGATGTCGAACCGGATTTTGCCCCGGCACATCTCCAGACAGGGAATGCGCTGGCGCGTCTTGGCCAGTTCGACAAGGCAGAAAATGCCTATATGACCTATAGCGAACTGCGCCCGACGGACCCGCAGGGCAAGAGCAATCTCGGGAATATCGCCGCCATGACCGGGCGTCCGGAAGCAGCCGTTGTGCTGTATGAAGCAGCACTGGCGCTGGAGCCGGATATGGCGGGTGTGCTGAGTAATCTCGGCAATGTGCTGATGCAGCTGGACCGGCCGGCCGATGCGGTCGCCCGCTATGTCGAGGCGCTGCGCCTGCAGCCCGGCAATCCGGCAATCCGTCGCAATCTCGGAATTGCGGAGAAGCGGCTTCAGGAAGGCAAATCATGAACGACATTCTCTACTTCTATTCGGTCCGCTCCTCCTTCGCCTATCTCGGTTCACTCGAAATCACGGCACTTGCACGGCAGTGTGAACGGCGGCTTGTCCACAAGCCGGTTCATCTCGGCCGTCTGGCGGAGGGCTCGGGCGGAATTCGCTTCCCGGATCTGCATCCGATGCGGCAGGCACATGCGGAACGCGAAGTGGTGCGCTGGGCAAAGCGACGGGGCATGCCGGTAAACCCTGATCCGGTACATCATTATGGCGGTCGTGAACTGGCCAGTGGCTGTGTAATCGGTGCGCAGCGGAGCGGCGGCGATGTCGATGCGCTGTCGGCTGCTGTTCTGGCGGCACTCTGGCGCGATGACCGTGATCTGGACAGCCCGGAAGTTCTGGCGGATCTGTGTGAGTCAGTCGGCCTCGACGGGGCGTCGCTGGTTGGCAACGCGCACAATCCGGAATTGCAGCAGGAGTTTGCGGCCAACAGCGAAGAGGCGCTGGCGCTTGGTGTCTTCGGCTCACCCACTTACGTGGTGGACGGAGAGCTGTTCTACGGTCAGGACCGGCTGGACTTCGTCAGGGAAGCGCTTGCCCGCCGGTAACAGCGTGGAAATGCCGGGTCCGCGATCGTACGCAGACCCGGCCGGTCCTGATCAGGCGGCGCGCTGAACACCCTTGTCGGCAAGCAGCTGTTCCAGCTCACCGTTATCGAACATTTCGCGGATGATATCACAACCGCCGACGAACTCGCCTTTGACATAAAGCTGGGGAATTGTCGGCCAGTTCGAGAACTGTTTGATCCCTTCCCGGATTTCCATGTCTTCGAGAACGTTGACGCCTTTGAATTTCACACCGAGATGGCTGAGAATCTGAACGACAGTTGCCGAGAAACCGCATTGCGGGAACATCGGGTTGCCTTTCATGAACAGCAGAACCTCGTTCTCGTCGACAGCCTTCTGGATATCGGCAAATACCGGATTATCGCTCATCTTTTGTCCTTTTCTGAATGCGCTTATTCTGGCGCAGATGTCTGGAGGGCGAGGGCATGAAGCTCGTTGCCCATGCGACCCTTCAGTGTGGAATAAACCATTTGGTGCTGTTGTACACGCGACTTGCCTGCGAAGGCCGCAGAAACGACATGGGCGGCATAGTGGTCACCATCGCCGCGAAGGTCATCGATGCGGACATCCGCATCCGGCAGCCCTTCCTTGATCAAAGCTTCGATTTCGCCCGCAGACATTGCCATGACATTATTCCCCTCAAGTTGTCCGGCATATAGGCGGACCGGATTGCACTGTCAACGGTCAGGCTGACAGGAAAGGTCTCAGCAGTTGATGTCCGCAGGCCCGGTCTGCGGGCTGATGCCCGGAAGTTCGATGGTGACAGTGGTTCCGATATTCAGGCTGCTCCTGATCTTCAACTGTCCGCCATGTGCGTTGACGAAGGCATCAACCAGCGCCAGCCCCAGCCCCGTCCCTTCGTTATCGCGGATCATGATGTCTTCCGCCTGTACAAACGGTCGCAGGACATTGCCGACATCATGCTCGCTCATCCCGCGACCGGTATCTGCCATTGTGATCCTGATGGTGTCTTGTCTGGTCTGTTCCGCTTCGATGACAATACCGCCTTCGCTGGTGAATTTGACGGCATTGCTGAGCAAATTCAGAAAGACCTGCTTCATTTTCAGTTCATCACCGAGGATCAGCAGCTGATCCTGATTCACCCTCACCTGCAATGTCAGCGATTTCTCCTGCAGACGCGGGCGGCACATCCGGATGGCAGATTCCAGAATCGGAACGAGGTCGATCTGCTCGAAATCCAGCCTCATTTCACCGGCCTCGATCTTCGAGATGTCGAGGATATCGCTGATGATTTTCAGCAGATGCTCGCCGGAACGCTGGATATCGTCGGCATATTCCTTGTACTGGCGTGTTGAATGCGGACCGAATATCTCTTGATTCAGGATTGTCGAGAATCCGATGATGGCATTCAGCGGCGTTCTCAGTTCGTGGCTCATGTTGGCGAGAAACTGTGACTTTGCATGATTGGCCAGTTCAGCTTCCCGTTTGGCGGCCATCAGTTCACGTTCATGGCGCCGCTGGGCGCTGCGGTCGCGGACGATTGACTGCATGACCCGGGTGCCGCCGTTGCTGATCACCCGGGAGCTGATCTCGACCGGAATGGCATATCCCTCTTTGTGGACCATCTCCCAGTCAAACACCATTTTCCGGCCATCGCGCAGTTCGTCCGGACGTTTCCTGATCTCGTCACGATGATTCTCGTAACTCAGATCTCCATAGCGGAGAGCCTTGATTTCATCGAGAGAATAGCCGAGGAGCCGCTGGGCCGGCTCGTTGGCGCCGATATAGACCAGCTTCTCCGGATCAATCAGGAACATGGCATCGGAGGCATGTTCAAAAAGATACTCGAACGACTTCTGTGACTGGTCAACTGCCCGGCGTGCGGCGGAGGCCTCACGGGCACGCAGATAGCCGAGGGCCGCGATCAGCATCCAGGCCGCCCCTGCCAGTGCAGCGGTGACCCAGATCGACCAGTGCGGCCCGACGGAGCCCCGCCAGCCATTTTTGGGTATGCCTGCGATCACCCAGGACCCGCCGGGGACGTCGATCGTTGTCCTGACAGCATCCTCGCTGAACAGGCTTTCCTGACCGTAAAACACGGCACCGTCATCGCCCCGGCCATCACGCCCCCGGATTGCGAGACTGAACTCCTCTCCCAGCCGGATAATCCCGCTATTGATCAGCAGTTTCCGGAAATCAATCGGTGCTGATGCCACGCCCCACAGCCGGGTTCCGGTATCATTGTTAACGTAGATCGGCAGGCGGCCAATGATCGCCTCACCGCCCTGAATCAGCGGCAACGGGCCGGCCAGCTGCATTTCGCCGGTATTGATGGCGCGCAGGATCACATCAATCTGGCCGGGTATCTTTCGGTAATCCACGCCCAGAACCGCTTTGTTCGGCTCCAGCGGATAGACATGTGTAATGATCAGATTCTTTGCTGCGGCAAGATTGATCAGGGCAGGGCCGTAACGGAGCAATTCCGATGCATGATTTGAGAAGTTGTTCTGGTCAAGATCGGGATCTACCGCGATATGGGCCGCGACCCCGGTCAGCAGCAGCATATTGCTGTTGATCTGGCCTTCAAGCCGCGCCTTCAGGGTTGCCAGCTTGAACTGAAGATCTGCCCGGCGGGTCTCAATGCCGGTTTCTGTGCTGAGACGGGACATGAAAGCCGCCGCCGCAAAGATGACAACGATCCCGCAGATCAATACGCAGCCGTATTTTATCTGATCGCGCGTCACATTCCGGTTCCGATCAACGTCAGGGGTCTGCAGGTAACAGCCCGGCAGGAATGATATTGTCGACCTTCAGACTTGTTCGATCAATAAGGGATGTTGCGTATCGTGATTCTGTCTCAGGCCATATAGGCGGGCATCCAGTCTTCATGGGCCCGGCGCAGGGCGTCGATCTGTACGTCCCCGACTCCCTTCAGGGCGAGGCTTGTGCCGCCGCTCCGTCCGATGACGCGGGCGCTGACATCTGCGGCAGCAGCCTTCTCCACCAGTGCAGCACTGTCCGTGACAGCGACCAGATAACGGGCCTGGTCTTCACCGAACAGCCAGCCATGCGCGGGCAGGTTGTCCGGGAGGGTCGTCAGCTCGGCACCTGTACTTCCCGCCAGGCACATCTCGGCCAAGGCGACCAGCAGACCGCCATCGGACAGGTCATGGCAGGCCCGGATATCACCGGAAAGGATGCCCGTGCGGACAAAGTCGCCATTACGCCGTTCCAGCGCCAGATCAACCGGTGGCGGCGCACCTTCTTCGCGACCGGCAATCTCGCGCAGGTAAAGGGATGCTCCCATCCAGCCCGCAGTATCACCGATCAGTAAGATGTCGCAGTCTGCCGGCAGGGCGATACGGGCCATGTCCTGCACATCATCGATCCGGCCAACCGCGCCGATGGTCGGGGTCGGCAGAATGGCCTGGCCGTTGGTCTCGTTATAGAGCGAGACATTGCCGGAGACGACGGGGAAATCGAGCGCGAGGCAGGCTTCCCGCATACCCTCGATGCAGCCGACGAACTGGCCCATGATTTCCGGGCGCTCCGGATTGCCGAAGTTCATGTTGTCGGTTACCGCAAGCGGCAGGGCACCGACAGCGGTGATATTGCGCCAGGCTTCGGCAACCGCCTGTCTGCCGCCCATCACCGGGTCGGCGACGCAGTAGCGGGGTGTGCAGTCGGAGGTCATGGCAAGGCCCTTGCGGGTACCGTGCACGCGAACGACCGCCGCATCGCCACCGGGACGCTGGACACTGTCGGCCATCACCATGTGGTCATACTGTTCCCATATCCACTTTTTCGAGGCGACATCCGGGCAGCCCATGATCTGCGTCAGTGCGTCCATCAGATCGTCCGGCGCGGGCAGATCGGCAGCCGGAATCACCGGGCGAGCCGGTGTCGGTTTCCAGGGGCGGTCATATTCGGGCGAGGCCAGTGCCAGCGGGTCAATCGGCAGGTCGGCCTGAATTTCGCCATGCATCCGCAGAACCATGCGTCCGGTATCGGTCAGCGTGCCGCAGACCGAGAAATCCAGATCCCATTTCTCAATGATCGCCCGCGCGGCATCTTCAGAGCCCGGCCGCAGCACCATCAGCATGCGTTCCTGACTTTCGGACAGCATGATCTCGTAGGCGGTCATACCGGTCTCCCGGGTTGGCACCCGATCCAGGTCAAGATCGACGCCGAGGCCGCCTTTCGACGCCATTTCAAAGGAGGACGAGGTCAGACCGGCGGCACCCATATCCTGAATGGCAACAATGGCGTCGGTCGCCATCAGTTCAAGACAGGCCTCGATCAGCAGCTTCTCCGTAAACGGGTCACCAACCTGTACGGTCGGGCGCTTGGCATCCGAAGCATCGTCAAATTCGGCAGAGGCCATGGTAGCCCCGTGAATACCGTCACGCCCGGTTTTGGACCCGACATAGACGATGGGATTGCCGACACCGGAGGCGGCGGAATAGAAAATGTTATCCGCCTCGGCGAGACCCACGGTCATCGCATTGACAAGGATATTGCCGTTATAGCTGGCGTGGAAATTACATTCTCCACCGACTGTCGGCACACCGACGCAGTTACCATAACCACCGATACCGGCAACGACACCGGCGACGAGATGGCGGGTTTTCTCATGTGATATATCGCCAAAGCGCAGCGCGTTCAGGTTGGCGACAGGCCGTGCACCCATGGTGAAGACATCACGGAGGATACCGCCAACACCGGTCGCTGCCCCCTGATAAGGCTCAATGAAGGACGGATGGTTGTGGCTTTCCATCTTGAAGATGGCGGCCTGTCCGTCGCCGATATCGATGACGCCGGCATTTTCACCGGGGCCGCAGATCACCCAGGGGGCGGTCGTCGGCAGGGTTTTCAGCCATTTCTTTGATGACTTGTAGGAACAATGTTCCGACCACATGACCGAAAAGATACCCAGTTCGGTCAGGTTCGGTTCCCGCCCCAGAATATCACAGGCGGTTTTATATTCATCAGGGGTCAGGCCATGGCTGGCGATGACGTCAGGGGTGATGTCGCTGGTCTGGTTTGTCACTGTTTTCCGACTGGTCGTTCAGGGTGAGCAGATAGGGTTGAGCAGATAAAGGGGTCAGAGCCGTCCGGCGAGGGCGGCAAACATCGCCGCACCGTCCATACCGCCAAGTTCCGGATCGGCCAGCCGTTCCGGATGGGGCATCATGCCAAGCACATTGCCCCGGTCGTTGAAGATACCGGCAATGTTGCGTGCTGCCCCGTTCGGGTTGGCATCATCGTTCGCTGCACCGTCGGGTGCGCAGTAACGAAAGGCGATCTGGCCGCCCCCTTCCAGCCGGTCCAGCACGTCCGGGCCGGCCTGGTAATTACCTTCCATATGGGCGATGGGCACGGTGATGACCTGGCCTTCCGTATAGCCTTTGGTGAACAGCCGGTCGTTGCGTTCGACCCGCAGCGTGACATCGCGGCAGATATATTTCAGACCGCGGTTTCGCATCAGCACACCGGGCAGCAGCCCGCTTTCGGTCAGCACCTGAAAGCCGTTACAGATACCCAGCACCGGCGTGCCGGCAGCTGCCGCCTTGCGGACCTCGGACATGATCGGGGATTTGGCAGCGATTGCGCCGCAGCGCAGATAGTCACCGTAGGAAAAACCGCCGGGAACGACCAGCAGGTCAACGGCAGGAAGGCTGGTATCCTTGTGCCACAGCATCAGCGGTTTCTGACCTGTCGCCTGTTCCAGTGCCACCGCGGCATCCCGGTCACAGTTCGATCCGGGGAATACGATCACAGCTGCTTTCATCAGTTACTTTCCGATAGGTTCAATGCGGGTGTTCGGCAATGTCGGGGATCCGGCGTGATGCTCAGGCGACGACTTCGATCTCGTAATTCTCGATGACCGTGTTGGCGAGCAGCCTGTCGCACATCTCGGCAACCTGCTTCTCGACTGTGGCGCGATCAGTGCCGTCGAGTTCGATTTCAATGAACTTGCCCTGACGCAGGTCTTTGACACCGTCGAAACCGAGCGCCCCGAGTGCGCCCATGACTGCCTTGCCCTGTGGATCGAGAACCCCGTCTTTGAGGGTGATATGCACGCGTGCTTTCATCTTGGTCCGTTTTCCGTCGCTTGAGTGGTTACTGCATCAGGGCCGGGCCCTTCATATCGCCCGGTCCGCTTTCTGGAAGGATGCCAAGGCGTCGGGCGACCTCCTGATAGGCCTCCTCGACCCGGCCCAGGTCCTGCCGGAACCTGTCCTTGTCCATTCGTTCATTGGTCTTTATGTCCCACAACCGGCAACTGTCGGGGCTGATTTCATCGGCCAGTACAATACGCAGGTCGTCGCCGGTCCAGAGCCGCCCGAATTCCAGCTTGAAATCGACCAGCCGGATACCGACACCAAGAAACAGTCCCATCAGAAAGTCGTTGATGCGCAGGCTCATGGCGAGAATATCATCCAGCTCCTGCGGAACTGCCCAGCCGAAGGCCGTGATATGTTCTTCCGAGACAATCGGGTAGCCGAGTTCTTCCGACATGTAGCGAAACTCGACAATCGACCGGGGCAGGGGGGCACCTTCCGCCATCCCGAAACGATCCGCAAAGGAGCCGGCGGCGATGTTCCGCACGGCAACTTTCACCTGCACGATCTCGACTTCGCGGACAAGCTGTTCACGCATGTTCAGCCGCCGGACGAAATGGGTCGGCACGCCGATTTCCGACAGCCGTGTCATCAGATATTCGGAGATGCGGTTGTTCAGGACACCTTTGCCGGTGATGACACCCTTTTCCGCGCCATGGGCGCTGTAGGCATCGTCCTTGAAATACTGCACCAGCGTACCCGGCTCCGGGCCTTCAAAGAGCACTTTTGCCCTGCCCTCGTAAATCTGCCTGCGTCGGGCCATGTCTGGAATCCGTTCTGTGGGCCTGCTGATAGCCCCGGTTGAGGCCGACCCGTCCCGGGGCGACCCTGATCTCTGCTATATCAACAAAAAAGGGGCATAACAACGGCGGTCAGCAGAATCAATCCAGCCGGATTGCGGCAAATTTCGCCTTGTCCCTCGGGGCGCTGTTGAACAGCCACCGGGGCTTTACACCGGTCCGTCCGATGGCCGGCAGTGCCATCAGACTGCTCGATACCGTGCCGAAACCGGTATCGCTGCCGACCAGCATGGCGCTGCCCGGACCTGCTTTTGCATCGCTGTCCCGGGACGCCAGCAGGGCCGCCCAGGCGAACCAGCCGTCATCCTGCTCCGGTTCGGGCGCCGGTGCTGATCTGAAGCGGGGCAGATAGCGGGCTGTCCGGGGGGCAGAAAGATCATTCAGATCATGAGCCGTCAGCATGGAAACGCCGTCAGGAACCGGCAGAACCTCGACAATCCCCTCGCCGGTTGACCTGACCCAGAAGGCATCGCGGTTGTCGGTAACGAACAGGTTGAAGCCACGGTAGCTTGATCCGTCGAGATCGGCGATCGCGGCCGCAGCCTCCGATGCATCCGCATGATCAAGCATTTCAAGGACAAGTTCGCCGCGGGTGCGCTTGCCGTCCTGGGGGCCGAGCGAATGCGGCCGGTTCAGGACCCCGGCGATCACACCATGGTCGTTCATGCCAAGCCAGGAACCACCGGAAAGTTCATCCATGCCGGCGACAACATCTGGCCGGTCACCCCAGTGCCGACCGGGCAGCCGCCAGGGACGGACAGCCATTTCGTCACGGTTTGCAGCAACGATGACGGGCCAGTCATGATCCGGCCGCCGGAGGATGATAACGGAACACATTTCCGCACCAAGATAGGCGCACTCCCGCAAACCGCAATCATCTGCCGGATGAATTTATCATGGCTTTGGTAACAATGTCATTGAAACACCGCCTGATCGACTTATCTTCTGGCCAACTTAAATTCAGGCAGGAGAACCGGGATCATGGCGTCATTCAAGGATCGCGAGAAGGGCTTTGAAGCCAAATACAAAAATGACGAGGAAACCCGTTTCAAGGTGGAATCCCGTCGCAACCGGATGCTGGGCGCCTGGGCGGCTGAACTGCTCGGCAAGGCGGATGCCGATGCCTATACCAAGGAAGTCATGGCCTCGGACTTTGACGAGCCGGGTGATGATGATGTCCTCCGCAAGGTACTGGGCGATTTTGAAAGCGCCGGTGTGGCGATGACGCGCGATGCCCTGCGCCGAAAAATGGATGACCTCTATGCCGAAGCTCACCTGCAGGTAACGCAGGGCTGACCGGACGGGTTTTTCTGTCAAGCGAAGATTGCCGGAAACTATTCGCTTGGGATTAGAGGAACTGCCTCCTAGATTGCAACTATCAGGAATGCAATCCGGTTGGGTAAATGTTTGGCACGTACAAGGCACCACTGCGCATTACCATCCTGACGACGGTTCTGGCCGTCGTTATCGGGTGCAGTGCCGTGCTTGTCGGGGCAAATTTCTTTGAAGATCGCCGGATTATCATCGATTCCGCTGATAAATGGATGTCGTCAATTTCCGGCGAAACGGCACAGCGGCTTGAGCGGTTCTTTGACGAAGCACGGCTGATTGCGGACATTACCGCGGGTCTGCCGGCCGAAGCAATTTCACTGGATAAGCCCGATCTGGCACTGCAATACCTGACCGGAACCCTGCAGCGTCACGAAACAGCTTACAGTGCCTATATTGCGGACCGGAACGGTGCCTTTATCCAGGTGATAAATGTCGGGTCGCAATCCCCAGAGGTCAGCTCGACCCTGGGCTTTCCGGAAGATGTCCGCTTTGCCCGCCGCGTTATTTCGCGTGGCGTCTTCGGGGCCTACCAGCAATGGAGCTATGTCTCTCAGGACGGCTCGGTCCGGCAGGGCAAGACCGATACCAGCGTCACCTATGACCCCCGTGTAAGGCCCTGGTACGCCACCGCCCTGGCGGCCAACTTTACCGTCAATACCGAACCCTATGTCTTCCAGAGCCTCCAGCGACCGGGCATCACCTTCTCCCGGGCGATGTCGTTTTTTGACGGCGCGGTCTTCGGTCTTGATATCAGCGTTGCGCAGCTCAGCGAATTTCTGCAGACTCAGCGATTTGGCGAGACCACCCATCTGGCAATCACCGACAACAGTGGGGTGCTGATCGCCCAGGACAGGGTACACGATTATCTTGATATTCTGGATGCGGCCTTCAGGAAACAGCGGATGCCGAAGATCGCTGATCTGAAAGACCCGATTCTGAAGGCCGGGCTGACGCTTGACCGTGTGAAGGATGACGACAAGACGGTCATTTTCGATTCCGACGAGGGTGACCAGATCCTGTCCTGGCGGGAAGTCAGCGGACCGGCGACAACCAACTGGGTCATCTCGGTTGTGGCCCCGGTCGACCAGTTTACCGGCCCGATGGTGGAGAGCATGTATCGCAGCATGCTGTTTGCCGCTGCCCTGATCCTGTTCGTTGCCATACCCTGTGTTACGGTACTGGCTGGCTGGATCACCCGGCCGATGATCCGGGTGGCGGAAGATGCCGACAAGATCCGCAAATTTGATTTCAGTGGCTACAAGCCGCGCCGGACGATTTTCAGGGAGATCGAGCAGCTGTCGAAATCGATGGCGGACATGCGCCAGACGATTGATGCCTTCTCGCGCTATGTCCCGAAAGACGTTGTCATGAAGCTGATGCAAAGCGGACAGATTGCCCGGATTGGTGGCAGCCGGCAGCGGGTCACTCTGATGTTTACCGATATTGCCGGCTTCACGGATCTGTCGGAAGGTGCCGACCCGGAATTTCTGCTGGAGCATACGTCGGTTTATTTCGAGGCACTCACCAAGGCGATTTTCCTGCATAACGGTACCATCGACAAATTTATCGGCGATGCCATCATGGCAGTCTGGAACGCCCCGCTGGAGGACCCGCTGCATATCGTTAATGCCTGTCGCGGGATCCTGGCCACGCGTCAGGCCTCTGAAGACCTGAACCGGCTGTATGAAGAAAAAGGCCGCCCTCTGCTGCATACCAGGCTGGGTCTGCATTCCGGTGATGCGGTGGTCGGGAATATGGGGGCGACCAGCCGGATGGGCTACACCGCGCTTGGCGATACGGTGAATCTTGCGGCCCGGCTTGAGGGGCTCAACAAATATTACGGTACCCAGATTCTGGTCAGCGATGCTGTCGTTGACGGTGCCGAAGACCGTTTTGTCTTCCGGATTGTGGATCGGGTGACACCGAAAGGAACGACGCAGCCCCTCGCGATATACGAGCTGATTGGCGCCTTTGAGCCGGAGGACGGTCCGGTCGTCGATCCGGAAACGCAGGCCTTTGTCGAACAGTTTTCCGGCGCGTTTGAATTTTATCAGGACGGCATGTTCGCCGACGCCTGCAAGCTTTTCGAGGCGCTGCAGAAACAGCGCCCCGATGACGGCCCGACAAAGGTCATGATTGACCGTTGCCAACGCTATATTGCCAGCCCGCCAGAGGGAATCTGGACCGGCGTGGAGAACTTTGACCGGAAATAACCGGTCGGGATCAGGCGTTATTCGCCGAACACGCGCGTGAAGATCACGCCGATATTCTTCGTGTGATAGGTCAGGTCGAAAATCGCCTCAAGATCAGCATCTGAAATATGGGCTGCGACGGCCTCGTCAGCTTTCAGCAAATCCAGGAAGCTGCCTTCGTTCGCCCAGACCTTCATGGCATTGCGCTGGACAGCCTTGTAGGCGTCTTCCCGGCTCATGCCGGACTGGGTGAGCGCCAGCAGCACCCGCTGCGAGAAGATCAGGCCACCGAGCTGATCCATCGCCTTCTGCAGGTTTTCCGGATAGATCACCAGTTTTTCGACAACATTTGCCAGCCGGTTCAGGGCGAAATCCAGTGTGACCGTGGCATCCGGTCCGATCATCCGCTCGACGGAGGAATGCGAAATATCGCGTTCATGCCAGAGCGCGACATTTTCGAGGGCCGGTGTTACTGCGCTGCGGACAATCCGGGCCAGACCGGTCAGGTTTTCCGTCAGCACCGGGTTGCGCTTGTGCGGCATTGCCGACGAGCCTTTCTGGCCGGGCGCAAAATACTCCTCGGCTTCGCGCAGCTCGGTGCGCTGCAGATGCCGGATCTCGGTTGCCAGGTTCTCCACCGACGAGGCAATGACGCCGAGGGTTGCAAAATACATGGCATGACGATCACGCGGAATGACCTGGGTCGAGACAGGCTCGACCTCAAGGCCGAGTTTCCTTGCGACATGCTCCTCGACGGCGGGATCGATATTGGCAAAGGTGCCAACTGCGCCGGAAATGGCGCAGGTTGCGATTTCCTTCCGGGCGGCGATCAGACGGTCGCGGTTGCGGGCAAACTCGGCATGAAAGCGGGCGAATTTCAGCCCCATCGTCACCGGTTCGGCATGGATGCCGTGGCTGCGGCCCATGCAGACCATATCCCGGGTTTCATAAGCGCGTTTCTTCAGCGCTTCCAGCACCCGGTCGATATCTTTCAGCAGAATGTCGGTCGCCTGCGTCAGCTGGACCGAAAGGCAGGTATCCAGCACGTCACTGGATGTCATGCCCTGATGAACGAAGCGGGCTTCATCGCCGACATGTTCTGCCAGATTGGTCAGAAAGGCGATGACATCATGTTTGGTCTCGCGCTCGATCTCGTCAATCCGGTCGACGTCAAAGGCGCCCCGTTCCCAGACCGCTTTCGCCGCTTCCTTCGGGATCACGCCGAGTTCGGCCTGTGCATCACAGGCATGGGCTTCAATTTCAAACCAGATCCGGAACTTGTTCTCCGGTTCCCAGATCGCGGTCATTTCGGGGCGTGAATAACGGGGGATCATGACAGTCTCCTGAATAGGTCGGCGGGAACATATCAGAGCACCCGGAATTTCAAAGCGTTCGGACCATGATAATTGCGGCGCAGGCTGTTCCGTGCTGATTTATGAATTGCCTGTCTGTGGCTGTTTCGATCGAATGGCAGGATAAACAGGTCCTGCTGCCAGCGGGACGGAGAGAACAAATTGAGTGAGCCACTTCCCGATATTCCCCTGATCGACCTGCGCAGCCGGTCCACACCGCATATGGTCGAGGCTTTTCCGGCGCTGATCGACGACATTCTCGAAACGGCAACTAGGCATTATTCCCGGCCCGGCATTCAGATTGCCGATGCGATTTCCCGTCACTGGCTTGCCCGGTGCAACACCCCCTATAAATATGAAATTGCCGAAATTGCCCGCCGGGTTGCCCGGCCGGGCGCAACCATGCTCAATCTCAGTTTCGAGTGGGCCTGTACCACATCGGCGTATGAGGACCCGGTTGCCGGGGGCGTGCGCCTGCTGCGGACACTGGACTGGCCGCTTGCGTCGCTGGGCAGAACTCTCGTTGCGGTCATCATGACCGGCCGGACGGGAGATTACGTCAGCATCACATGGCCCGGATTTGCCGGTGTCCTGACGGCGGTGGCAAAGGGCCGGTTTGCCGTTGCAATCAATCAGCCGCCATTGATGCGAACGGGACTCGGTCATCCGGCAGACTGGATGGCAACCCGGGCCCGTGTCTGGATGGGCGGCACCCTGCCACCGGCGCATCTGCTCCGCAAAGTAATGGAGCACTGTGCCACTTTCGATGAGGCGAGGGAAATGCTGGCCCGGACGCCGGTTGCCCTGCCGGTGTTCTATACCCTGGCTGGCCTGCAGCCGGGGCAGGGGGCTGTCATCGAACGCAAGGCTGACAGCGCAAGGATACGCGACGGCAGCGTGGTCGCGGCCAATCACTGGGTTGATTTCGATCATCCGGGCGACCGCGGACGCAACAGCCGGGACCGTCTCGTTGCCCTGACGGATATGAACAGTGTTACAGAGCCGATGGAATGGCTGGTGGCACCGGTGCTGAACCCGGATACCCGTCTTGCCTTTGAGGCCAATCCGTCAACCGGCGCCTTCCGCGTTCAGGGGTGGGAGAGCAGCGGCCCGGCAACGAATATCCTTGAAGGCACTGCCCCCTGATTTCCAGAACGCGCCGTCATTCCCGAACCGGTGTCAGCCGGGCTGTCCGCGGCCTGCCGGGTTTGAGGAAAACCTAGAGGTCGCCGAAATCGATGTAATCGGTATAACTGCGTTCCAGCCGCCGGAGCAGCTTGGTGCCGGCCTTGACCTCGTCCACATCGACGATTTCGCCGACAAAGCGTTCTGCCAGCTGGCCCTGCAGCGTGCCGATCAGGTCGCTGACCTGTCGGCCCTTGTCGGTCAGACAGATGGTGAAGGAGCGCTTGTCGTGCGGTGCGCGGGTCTGCGTCAGAAAGCCGAGATCAACCAGCTTCTTGATATTGTAGGACACATTCGAGCCGAGGTAATAGCCACGGCTGGTGAGATCGCGGATGACAATCTCTTCCTCGCCGATATTGGCCAGCAGCATGGCCTGCACCGCATTGACCTCATTGATCCCGTTATTGATGAGTTCGTTGCGGACAACATCCAGCAGCCGCCGGTGCAGCCGTTCAATCAAACGCGTCAGGTCAAAATATTCTTTTGTCACGACATGAAGCGTACCCGTAACCGGGATGTCCGACAAGGCCTCCGCTTTCGCTGTGGTTGTCATCAGCTCCCCGGGCTCCGGTGAAAGACGGCCTGAAAAAGTTTGAGCGGAAGCGACTCTCATCGCTCCCGCTCAACTGACGAAAGATGCGTGTGGGGTAGGCGTGGCTCGGAGGGTCATGAGCCGCTCGCACTTTCGTCAGACTTTCTTGACCCGTTGAACTGGCTCCTCTGCACCTTTGCCGCAGGCAGAGAGGAGGCTGGTTCGACCGGCGAGTCGTAAGTATTAATACGATCTTGTTATTTAGTTGTAAACAGTATTTTGATTTAAATATTTGTGATATATTTATAATCAATAATAATAAAATATATCTAAAATTTTATCTATCTGCAGTTTTGAACACAATTGGTCCGGGCTGCCAGAGTCAAATGGCGCTGTCTGGCAAGTCCAATTTCTGGCTATATCAGCGGCGTAATGGTGGATAGCCTCCTGCTTTCCGCGCTGGACAGAATGATGGAGAATCCGATGCCTGATGGTGCGTCAAAACTGACTGAAAAGCCGAGTGTCTGTACGCTGGACTGTCCGGATACCTGCAGCCTGACCGTCACAGTCGCAGACGACCAGATCGTCAAGGTGCGGGGATCGCGGGCCAATCCGCTGACGGATGGTGCTATCTGCTCGAAGGTCTCCAACCTCACGCCGGAATTTGTTCATGGACCGGACCGCATCCTGACGCCGCTGCGTCGCACCGGACCGCGCGGTGCCGGACAGTTCGAGGCAATCAGCTGGGATCAGGCACTGGATCTGGTGCATGAGGGATTGTCGCGGGTCATCAGCCAGTATGGCCCGCAGGCGGTGATTCCGTTCAATTACGCCGGGCCGCATGGGATTCTGGCACAGGATTCCATGTCCCTGCGGTTCTTCAATCGCCTTGGCGCATCACGCCTGATCCGGGATTCACTCTGTGGCGGTGTTCGCGGACGGGCGGTTGCCTCCGTTCTGGGGCGGATTCCCGGTGCGACGATGGAACAGGCGGCGAAATCTGATCTGATCATTGTCTGGGGCAATAACGCGACCTGCTCGAACCTGCATCTGGTCCGTCACATCAATACGGCCCGGCGACAGGGGGCGAAGCTGATCGTCGTTGACCCCCGCCGGGTCAAGATTGCCGCGAAGGCCGATATGCATCTGCCTGTCCGGCCGGGTGCAGATGTGGTTCTGGCCTGGGCGATTGCGGCGGAGATTGAGCGGACCGGTGGCGTGAACAGCGCTTTTGTCGACCAGCATGTGCTGGGTGCCGACCGTTTCCTTGACGCAGCGCGGGACTGGACGCCGGAGCGCGCAGAAGACGCCAGTGGCGTGCCGGCAGAGGATATTCGCGAAGCGGCCCGCCTGTATGTTGCGGCGGAACGCCCGGTCATCGCCATCGGTAACGGGCTGGAACGCAACCGGAATGGCGGTTCCGGCATCCGGGCGATCTGCGCACTGCCCGCACTGGCAGGCAAGTTCGGTGTCGAGGGGGCGGGTCTGATCTATTCCGCCAGCGCGATTTTTCCGCGCACACCGGACCGGCTGCATCGCACCGATTTCTCTCCGGCGGGAACGCGCGCGCTCGATATCGTCGATCTGCCGGGACATATTCTGGATGACAGCCTCGACCCGCCGGTGCGCGGTGCGGTGATCTATTCCCACAATCCGGTCATCGCCCTGCCGGATCAGGCGCAGGTCATTCGCGCGCTGAGGCATCCTGACCTGTTCACGGTCGGGATCGAGGCCGCGATGACGGACAGCATGCTGTATTGCGATGTCGTGCTGCCAGCCTGTACCAGCTTTGAACATGCCGATCTCTATGCGGCCTATGGCCAGAATTATCTGCAACGGGCAGAGGCGGTGGTGCCGCCGGTCGGTGAAAGCCGTCCGCTCACGGACATCTTCCGCAGCCTTGCTGCCCGTTTCGGATTTGACGATCCGGCGTTCACCGCCAGTGACGAACAGCTGATGGATGACGCCCTTGATGCATCCGATCCCCGGATGGGCGGGCTGAGGCCCGGCAGTCTGCGGGCCGGTGAGGCCGTGCCGATGCTCTATGACGGGCAGGTGCCGGTGCTGTTCAGATCGACTTTTCCGGCGACAGCCAGCGGCAGGATTGAACTCTGGTCCGACCGGCTGGCGACGGAGAGCGATCAGGGATTGCCAGGCTTTGTGCCGGTCACAAACGACTATCCGCTGGTGCTGATCAGCCCGGCCTCTGACCAGCGTGTGACCTCCACATTCGGCGGCTGTGCGGTTAATGCCGGAATGCCGCTGCTGGAAATGCATCCCTCGGATGCGGCTGCACGGGGGCTGTCGGATGGTGTGAAGGTCCGGGTCTGGAATGATCTGGGTGAGGTACATCTGATCCTTCAGGTGACAACCGCGGTGCGACCGGGTGTTGTCTCCTCTGACAAAGGGGCCTGGATGAAAACCAGCGACAACGGCCAGACGATCTCGGCGCTGGCACCGACCGGGCTTGGTGATCTTGGCGGTGCCTGCTTCAACGATGCCCGCGTTGATGTTGGTGGCGTTTAGCTGCTGCTGGCGACCCCCGGACTTCTGAATCCTGCTTGCCGTGGTCCGGGGGCGTGGCGAGCGGAACTGGCGCTGTCTTCGTCCTGAGGAGGACAAAGTCCGTCTCGAAGGATGGCAGGCGGCTTCCCATTCTTGCGCCCTGCAGGGTCGGGTGATAGTTTCCCCAGCTTCCGGTTAATTTGCCGGTTTACCTGCAATTTCTGAAGTGTGAAGCCATGTCGCTGGATCGCGAAGCCGTGAGCAAAATTGCCCATCTTGCCCGTATTGAGGTGCCCGAAAGCCGCCTCGACGGACTGGCAGGGGAACTGGACAATATCATCAACTGGGTCGAACAGCTGGCTGAGGTCAATACCGACAATGTCGAGCCGATGACCCGTGTCGGCGACCGCAAGATGCCGATGCGCGACGACGTGGTGACTGATGGCGAGAAGCAGGCCGATGTCACCGCCAACGCGCCGGTGTCTCAGGACGGCTTCTATCTGGTGCCGAAGGTGGTTGAGTGATGAGTGATATTCTGGATCTCTCGCTGGCCGGTGCACGCGATGCGATGGCCAATGGCCAGCTGACCTCGCTGGAACTGACGGATGCCTATATTGTTGCCGCCGAGCGTGCCCGTGATCTGAACATCTATATTACGGAGACGTTTGACCGGGCCCGCGAAGGGGCGAAAGCCTCTGATGCACGCCGGGCAAAAGGCAAGGTCGGGCTGGTTGAAGGTCAGCCACTGGCGATCAAGGATCTGTTCTGCACTGAAGGCGTTCTGACCACCGCTGCCTCGCATATCCTCGACGGCTTCACGCCGACCTATGAATCGACCGTTACCGCCAACCTCTGGCGCAACGGGGCGGTAATGCTGGGCAAGACGAACATGGATGAATTCGCCATGGGCTCGTCGAACATGACCAGCTATTACGGCGGCGTCCGCAACCCCTGGAAGACCGGTAACCGGGATCTGGTGCCGGGCGGGTCATCCGGCGGCTCTGCCTCTGCCGTTTCCGGCTATGCGGCGATTGCGGCCACGGGTACGGATACCGGCGGCTCGATCCGCCAGCCCGCATCCTTCTGCGGCATCGTCGGCATCAAGCCGACCTATGGCCGCTGCTCGCGCTGGGGAACCGTTGCCTTTGCCTCGTCACTGGATCAGGCCGGACCGATGACCCGGACGGTACGGGATGCGGCGATCATGCTGCGCGCCATGGCCGGGCACGACCCGAAGGATGCGACATCGGACGAGCGGGCGATCCCGGATTTCGAGGCGGCGCTGACCGGCGATATCCGCGGCATGAAGATCGGTATCCCGCGTGAATATCAGCTCGACGGCCTGCCGGAGGAAATCAGCAAACTCTGGGCGCAAGGGCGTCAGTGGCTGACGGATGCCGGTGCCGAATGCGTCGATGTGTCGCTGCCGCATACGAAATATGCGCTGCCGACCTATTATATTGTTGCCCCGGCAGAAGCCTCCTCCAACCTGGCCCGCTATGACGGCGTGCGCTTCGGCCTGCGGGTTGAGGGCGACAGTCTGGACGAGATGTATGCAAAGACACGGGCAGCCGGATTTGGTGATGAGGTCCAGCGCCGGGTATTGATTGGCGCCTACGTCCTGTCTGCAGGTTACTACGATGCCTATTACATCAAGGCGCAGAAAGTTCGCGCGCTGATCGCCCGCGACTTTGACGAGGTCTTCGGCAAGGTCGATGCCATCCTGACCCCGACCGCGCCGAATGCGGCGTTCGGCATGGGGGAACAGATGGATGACCCGATCAAGATGTTCCTGAACGATGTCTTTACCGTTCCGGCCAGCCTGGCCGGCATTCCCGGCATGTCGGTGCCTGCGGGCCTGTCTGCGGAGGGGCTGCCGCTGGGCTTGCAGATACTCGGTAAAAGCTTTGACGAGGAAACTGTCCTCCGCGTTGGCGGTGTACTGGAACAGGCGGCGGGCTTTACCGCCAAACCATCCTGGCTGGAGGGCTGATCAGATGGCGTCCTATATCATTCAGGGTGAAACCGGCGACTGGGAAGTCGTGATCGGTCTCGAAGTTCACGCCCAGGTTGTCTCTAACGCCAAGCTGTTTTCCGGCTCCTCCACATCATTCGGCGCTCCCCAGAACAGCCATGTTTCGCTGGTTGACGCGGCGATGCCCGGCATGCTGCCGGTGATCAACCGGAAATGCGTTGAACAGGCGGTCCGCACCGGGCTTGGCCTGAAGGCGGCGATCAACAATTACTCGATCTTCGATCGCAAGAACTACTTCTATGCAGATCTGCCCTTCGGCTATCAGATCAGCCAGTTCAAGCAGCCTGTGGTGGGTGAGGGGACGGTGGTGCTGGACTTTGAAGACGGCTCCACCCGAGAGGTCGGGATCGAGCGGCTGCATCTGGAACAGGATGCCGGCAAGTCGATCCATGACCTGCATCCGACACAATCGGCCATCGACCTGAACCGGGCCGGTGTTGCGCTGATGGAAATCGTCTCGAAACCGGACATGCGGTCACCGGAGGAGGCAGGGCTTTACTTGCGCAAGCTACGCTCGATCCTGCGCTATCTCGGTACCTGCGACGGCAATATGGAAGAAGGCTCCATGCGGGCCGATGTGAACGTCTCGGTTCGCAAGGTCGGTGATACGGAACTGAATACGCGCTGCGAGATCAAGAACGTCAACTCCGTCCGCTTCGTGATGCAGGCCATCGAGGTTGAGGCCGAACGCCAGATCGAAGTCTGGGAGAGCGGTCAGGAAGTCCGGCAGGAAACCCGTCTGTTCGACCCGAACAAGGGCGAGACCCGGTCCATGCGGTCGAAGGAAATGGCCCACGATTACCGCTATTTCCCGGATCCGGACCTGTTGCCGCTGGAACTGGATCAGGCCTGGGTGGACGAGATTGCGGCGAGCCTGCCGGAACTGCCGGACGAAAAGGCTGACCGCTTCATGTCGCAATATGGCCTGTCGGCCTATGATGCCCGTGTGCTGGTTGCTGAACGCGAGATCGCGGCATATTTCGAGACTGCGGCAGAGGGCCGTGACGGCAAACAGGCCGCCAACTGGGTGACCGGCAACCTGTTCGGGGCGCTGAACAAGGCGGGACTGGATGTCGCCGACAGTCCGGTTTCTGCGGCCAGCCTCGGCAGGCTGCTTGATCTGATCTCGGAAGATGTGATTTCCGGCAAGATCGCCAAGAATATCTTCGAGATCATGTTCGCGGACGGCAACGATCCTGACCCGGCAAAGATCGTCGAGGAAAAGGGCCTGAAACAGGTAACGGATACCGGTGCCATCGAGGCGCTGGTGGATGCGGCTATCGCCGCCAACCCGGACAAGGTGGCCGAGATCCGGGCCGGCAAGGACAAGCTGAAAGGCTGGTTTGTCGGGCAGGTGATGAAAGCCAGTCAGGGCAAGGCCAACCCGGCCATGGTCAACGAGCTGCTGGACAGGAAGATCGGCTGATGCCCGGCCTGTGCCCGGGGACATGCAACCGGACCGGCAGTAGCAATGGATGACTGACTGATGTGTTTTCCGGCTGTCTGCCGGCATCCCTTCTGTGTCTTCAAGATCAGTCCGGACGACCTTAGCCATGTGACCGCCGCGGTCCTGTCACAGAATCTGACATCCTGAATGAACGGGATGATCATATCGGAAAATACTTACGAGGTTTGGGTGGCGACAATTATGATCAATCACCTATGGTGAAACAGAGACAGAGGGGGAACCAACTGCATCTGGAAGAGCAGAAATGGCAGATTCAGGTTTCCGGAATAGAGCATTGCATGAATCACCTTCGGCTGGTGGCCGTTCCATAACCGGTTGTTCAGGGATGTCGCGATGCCAGGCTGAAAGTACCGCCCCATGACGGGGGTTCTGGACTTGTCCGGATATTTCGCCGTTGGTCTCGACAGCGAAACAGCGCTTTCAGCGACCTACAGCCCGCTGCTGGTGGTGATTTCCTTCCTGATCGCCGCGCTTGCCGGGTTTGCCTTCATTCACCTGTCGCACTGGATTGCCGAGCAGAAACCCTCTTTTGTGCGGACCAGCTGGATCGTCACTGGTGCCCTGATCATGGGGCTTGGCGTCTGGGCAATGCATTTCGTCGGCATGATTGCTTATCAGATTCCGGTTCCGGTCATTTATGACCCGGCTATTACCGCGTCCTCGGCCCTGCCGGCGGTGATTGCCAGTGCGCTCAGTCTGCAAATGGTTGCCCGGTCGCGGGTCGGCTATCTCCGGCTCGTCCTCGGTGGCGTCGTGCTCGGTGGTGGCATCGGTATGATGCACTACACCGGTATGGCAGCGATGGAGATGGAAGCCTTCGTGCGCTATGACCCGGCGCTGTTTGCCGCCTCGATACTGGTCGCCATTATTCTGGCAATCTGTGCGCTCTGGGTGGCCAGGCGGCGAACCCGTAACCCGTTTTCGGTCATTACCTTCATTCGGGAGCTCTACTCGGCGATCCTGATCGGGGCCGCCGTCGCCGGCATGCATTACACGGCGATGAGTTCGACTCTTTGTTTTGCCACCGGCAACAGGGCTGTCGAGAGCCCGGGGATGGATGCCGCTCTGCTGGCGGTGCTGACCACGATTGTGGCGGTGATGATTCTGATTGCCGGGATTGCCGCTGTCATCTTTGATCGCCGTCTGACCATCGCGGTACGCAATCAGGAGCGGGCGACAGACCAGGCCGCAGAGGCTGACCGCCGGCTGAACGAGGCGGTTGAAGCAATGTCGGGAAGTCTGGCCCTGTTTGATGCCGGCGAACGGCTGGTTTTCAGCAACTCCCAGTTCCGGACGTTGTACGGTCTGCAGCAGGCAGAGCAAGACGGGGGTCTGTTCTATCAGACGGTCCTCGACTGGCATGTTGCGGATTACGAGAGCTTCCGGCGTAACAGGGATCCGGGTGCCCGGGATGTCGTAAAGCGGTTGCGGGAAAGTCGCGATCGGGGGCAACCGATCACGCTGGAGGGCAGAAACAGTCGCTGGTTGATGATCAGGCAGCACCGGACGGTCAACGATGGTACCGTGTTTCTGTGCACGGATGTGACCGATATCCGCCAGACCGAAGCTCTGCTGGAACAGCAGCAGAATCGTCTGCGGCTGATCATGGACAACGTTGCCGACGCGGTTCTGACAATCAGTTCCGAAGGTGTGATCGAGTCCTTCAACCGTGCGGCAGAGCGTATCTTCGGCTTCCCGGAAGAGGAGATTGTCGGCCAGCCTGTATCCCGTCTGACCGCCACAGATCCGAAAATGATGCGGGGCGACCGGTTCAGGCAGTATCTGGAAGACCCGGCCATCCGGTCTGCTGGCAGCGACAGTTTTGAGATTGTCTGCCGGCACAGAAACGGAACGACTATTTTTGTTGAAGCGGTGTTGTCGGAGGTCAGTGAAGACGAACGGAGCGTCATCGTCGGGGCCTTCCGCGATATTACAGAACGCCGGCTGAATTCCATCGCGCTGGAGAAGGCCAGGACCCAGGCCGAGAAGGCCAGTATGGCCAAGACGGAATTCATCTCGCATATGAGCCATGAACTGCGCACACCGCTGAATGCGGTGATCGGCATGGCAGAAGCCCTGCTGATGATTGAATCACTTCGCACCGACCCGGCACAGTTACAGGAATATCTGACCGATATTGTCGCCAGCGGTCGCCATCAGCTGACGCTGGTGAATGACATGCTTGATCTGTCGACCATCGAAAGCGGTGGCCGGGCAAAGACGATCGAATCGTTCGATATCTGCGGAGAATGTGAAAACATTATCCGGCCGTTTCAGAAATCGATTGAAGGAAAGTCTGTCAGCATCACGCTGATCCTTACAGAAAACCCGGTCTCCATCCGCGCGGACCGGCAGTCATTCAATCAGGTTCTGATAAATCTGCTGAGCAACGCCGTCACCCATGCCGGTGAAGATCTGGAGATCACGGTGCGGCTGGACGACCGCTCATCCGACCGGAATATCGGCCTGTCGGTTGCTGACAATGGCAGAGGTATGCCGGATGACCTGGTGAAGGAACTGGGTCAGCCCTTTCCGCTGATCCGCTCCGCCTATGTGCGCTCCAATGATCAGGCAGCCGTATCCGGAACCGGTCTGGGCCT
>JAVJTE010000016.1:0-30323 GCA_040219025.1 Rhodospirillales bacterium
AGCGGTCCAAACCGGTTCCACCAAAAGCGAACTGTCTCGTGGCTGATCTCGATGCCGCGCTCATCCAACAGATCCTCCACATTCCGCAGCGACAGCGGGAAACGCACATACATCATCACGGCCAGGCGGATGATCTCGGAAGACGCTTGAAGTACCGAAATGGGCTATGTTTTGTCATTGCGAAACGCTACGGGACATCCCTGCCCCTCTCAAGAAGGTTTCCTCTGACAGTGCCATCAGATTAGTTAAACCTTACAATGCCCTGGGACCTACCCGCCGAGAACTTGCGGTAACCATAGCGCCATTTGCGGGAAAATGGTGAGGCCGACGGCAGCCAGCGCCATCAACAGAAAGAACGGGGCAGCAGCACGCGCCACTGTGTTGAGAGACTCACCTGTAATGCCCTGCAGAACAAACAGGTTAAAGCCGAGTGGCGGTGTGATGAGACCCATTTCGACCATGATGACCAGGAACACACCAAACCAGATCGGGTCAAAGCCCGCCTGCTGAATAAGCGGAAGCGTAATGGGCAGGGTCATGACGGTTATCGAGATGCCATCCAGAAACAGGCCCAGCACAACGTAAAAGATCCCCAGAAGAAAGATCAGCAGATAGGGTCCCAGGTCAAGAGCCGAAATCGCTTTGGCTATTTCGACCGGTACATGCATGAACCCCATCGTCGATGATAGCAGAGCCGCTGCAGACAGGATCAGGCAGATCATGCAGGAAGATTTCACAGCACTCATGATCGCCGTGCCAAACATCCGGAATGAGAACTGACCGAGAATGATCGTCATTATCACAGTTGCCGTCACGCCTATCGCTGCAGCTTCAGAGGGCGTCACCAACCCGGAATATATCCCGCCAAGAACGGTCACGATAAGAATGACGACCGGAAACAGATAACCAATCGCCCGGAGTTTCCGCCATTCACCCTGCTCTGGCTGTTCCGGCGGTGCCTTGCCCTTATTCCATAGGCACAGCACGGCTATATAGAGGGAATATAATCCGGCAATTGTAAGCCCGGGCACGATACCGGCAATGAACAGTTTCGAAATCGAAACCTCAGCGAGCACGCCATAAATGATCATCAGGATCGAAGGGGGGATCAACAGCCCGAGGCTGCCGGCTCCGGCCAGCGAGCCGACAGTCAGGTTGCGGTCATAGTTTCGTTCAGCAAGTGCCTTGCAGGTCATCTTTCCCACTGTCGCAGTGGTCGCGGTGCTGGACCCGCTGACCGCTGCAAACACTGTGCAGCCGAGAACATTCGTATGCAGCAACCTGCCGGGTATACCCTCAACAAGCGGAGCGAGGCCCTTGAACAGGCGTTCCGAAATATCCGTCCGGAAAATCAATTCCCCCATCAGGATGAACATCGGAATCGCAGCAAGCTCCCACGCGCTTGAGCTTCGCCAGACAATCCCCTTGGCGATAGCCCCGATACGGTCGATCGGAAAATCCAGCACGATGATCAGAGCCGAGACACTGAGAAGCATCAGCCCCGAGAAAATCCAGACACCCAGCCCGAGATAAAAAACGAGCAGACACAAAACGATGAAGGAGGCGAGGAGAGGGTCCATCAGTTCTGATTCCCCATCGAAAGCGCCCCACGATTAACGTCGTCACCAGCCTCATCCCCCTCCCCGTCTTCGATAACAGGCCCGCCGGTAGCAACCACCAGCAGATAGGCGCACAGTCGGAGAAGGAGGATGGTGATACCCGCGGTCACCGCGGCCTCCGGAATCCAGAGCGGGGTTGCAGCAACTGTCTCGCTCACTGTCCCTCGACTGAAATTTCTCAGAACGCTGACCAGAAAATACCAGTTCAACAGTGCCATCACCGCAATGGTCATGACCACGGCGAATACCTCCAGAACCCGACGGCTGCGGCTATCCCGATCAAGCCTGCCAAGGAGAATATTGACGCGGATCAAGGCTCCTTCCTGTAACGCATACCCCGCCCCCAGGAATGTCATGGCAGCCGTTCCGTATCCGACATACTCGTCGAGGGCGAATGTCGATGTCGAAAAAGCACCGCGCAAAACCACTTCTATGACCACATGCGCCGTCATCAGAACCAGTGCACAAGCCGCGATGCCGCCACCGGCAGTTGCCAATAAAGCCGCAGCCCTGTCGAGCCTGATCGCCAGATTCCGGAAGGGACGAAGGGTCATTTTTCCAATCCAGCCATACAGATATACTTCAGTTCCAGAAAGTCATCGATACCGTACATGGAGCCTTCACGTCCGATACCTGACTCCTTCATGCCACCAGCCGGGGCGACTTCTGTCGACATTACCCCGGTATTGACGCCAACCGAACCCGCTTCCAGCGCATCTGCGACACGCCATACCCGGCCAATGTCTCTGGAATAAACATAAGCAGCCAGACCATAGCGTGTGTCGTTTGCAATGCGGATTGCATCAGCTTCGCCGGAAAACTTCATGACAGGAGCAACCGGCCCAAATGTCTCTTCCTGCGTCACGATCATGTCATCAGTGACATTTGACAATACGGTCGGGGGATAAAAGGTTCCAGACGACGTCTGTCGCTCTCCGCCACAGAGCAGCCGGGCCCCCTTGGTAACCGCATCGTCGACATGTCGCTGAACTTTTTCAATAGCCTTCTCATTGATGAGCGGCCCCAGGTCAACGCCTGCCTGAAAGCCGTTACCAACGTTAAGCTTTTTGGCCGCCGCAGTGAATTTATCAACAAAAACGTCGTACACGCCATCTTCAACAAGAAAGCGATTGGCACAAACACAGGTTTGTCCGGCCGTACGGAATTTTGAGGCAATAGCACCGTCAACAGCGGCATCTATATCGGCGTCGTTGAAAACGATGAAGGGCGCATGCCCTCCCAGTTCCAGCGTCACCTTCTTAACGGTATCGGCACAACGTTTCATCAGCAGTTTGCCGACCGCCGTGGATCCCGTGAAAGATACTTTTGAAACCAGTGGGTTTGCCGTCGCTTCATCACCAACGAGCGAAGGAGTGTTTGTGGTGATAACGTTGAAGACACCAGCAGGAAACCCGGCTTCCTCTGCCAGCTTAACCAGAGCCAGTCCGGATAAGGGCGTTGCCTCCGCAGGCTTGAGAACTACCGTACAGCCGGCGGCCAGCGCAGGCGCACATTTGCGTGGGATCATCGCTGACGGGAAGTTCCAGGGTGTCACCGCGAAAACAACGCCGATCGGCTGTTTCTGAACAAGAATACGCCTGTCGGGCGCATATTCCGGTATGATGTCGCCATAAACACGTTTGGCTTCTTCCGCATACCATTCGATGTAGCTTGCACCAAACATGACTTCGCCCTTCGCCTCGGCGAGGGGTTTTCCCTGCTCGGCTGTCATGATCTCGGCCAGATGATCAACATGATCGACCACAAGCCTGTGCCATCGCTTCAGAATGGCGGATCGCTCTTTAGCCGTCATCAAGCGCCACCCGGGCTGTGCAGCATGCGCTGCCGTGATCGCCTTACGGGTATCCTCTGCATTCATGTCCGGCACTATGGCCAGCGTTTCGCCGGAGGCCGGATTGATGACCGGATATGTCGCGCCGCTTGTCGCCTTCACCCAGTTACCGTTGATGTAAGCCGAATCATATGTCGAGGCTTTGGAGGATGGATTTGAGATGTCATTCATGGTTCGGGTCTGGCTCCGTCTCGTCGTCATCAAGGAAAGAATGGGGGCGGTCCCGATTTCTGTCGTCGCGTCGAACCGCCCCCGGCTGAGTGTCTGCCCCGGGGGGAAGGGCAGACCGGGAGTTACTTCGAGCGCCGTTCGCGATAAGCTTTCATGATCGCCTTGCCGTCGTCACCCATAACGCCGATCCAGTCATTCAGAACTGTCTCAGCAGCAGCCTGGAGCTTCGAGACCAGCGCCGCTGGAGCCTCAACGACCACGACCTTGTTGTCCTTCAGCACCTTGGCGTTTCGCTCGATCCGCGCCGCGACACGACGCCAGTTTTCAGCCTGAGTTTCTGCCACAGCCTTATCGAGTGCAGCGCGCTGTTCGTCTGTCAGGTCATTGTAAGTGTCGAGATTCATATGGGTCATGTTAATGGCAACGCTGTAAGGAACGGCATTGAAATGGGTGAGATGTTCCCAGAACTTGCCATTGATTCCACTTTCGTCCGATGTCAGCACCGCATCAATTCCGCCCGTGCTGAGCTGAGGTACAACATCTGCCCAGCTCAGCTGAATCGGAGCGGCGCCAATGGCCTTCAGCGTTCCCAATCCCGCTGCATCGTAAGTCCGAATCTTGAGGTCCTTCAGATCCCCGGCGCTCTCGATGGCCCTCGACGCCCAGATGCCGGTTGGCGTATAGGGCGAGGCATAGAGAAGTTTCTGGTTATGTTTCGCGAACACCTTTTCGTAATAGGGTTTTGCGACTTCGAACATTGCCACCGCATCGTCGAGGCTCGGGGCCTGGAACGGCATCGCCGACAAGGCAAAGACCGGATCAATGCCACTGAAAACACCTGTATAGGTTCCGGCAATCGGCACCGCACCATCACCAACAGCATCGAAATGATCCTTCGATTTGAACCCGAGCGCGCCGCCAAAATGCGGCGTCACGACGATCTCGCCATTCGTATGCCGTTTCACGGCCTCGACGAAAAATGTATCCGCCTGCCCGACAAGTGATGTCGCGCTGTATTCGTTCGCAAGGTCAAGCTTGACCTCAGCCGAGGCGGTACCAGCCATCGAAAGTCCGGATGTGAGTAAACAAGCCATAAGCAGATTTGATTTAACGTATGTCATTTCAGCCTCCTGAAGTTTTCCATTTTTTGAAGTTCGTCGCCTGAACAGCCCTTTACGCAGGGGTTGCCGTGAGCCTCTTTCGATTTGCTATCTCAAGCAGATCGACGTCGCTGCTGAACTCAAGTGGCCCTGTCTCCGGGCTCATGATGTAGGGACAGGCATGCTTGCGACGCGGGTAATTAGGGTCTGGCAGATTGTCATCGACGTTGTAGGCGAAATACAGATTGCGCCGGTCATTATTCGATATGTTCTGCTGTGATCCATGAACCAGCAGGCTGCCGAAGATCATCACCGTACCGGCCTTGCCGGTACACTCGACCATGCCGCCTTCGTTCGAGAGCCGGTCAACTTCCTCGTCCGGCACCACGTGAAGCGCATAACTGGTCGTTTCGGTATCGTATTTTGACCTGATAAGCCCGGCTTTGTGAGAGCCCGGAATGATCCGGAGCGGGCCACTTTCATGTTCCGTATCATCAAGCATTACCAGAACGCTGAGCATTTCCCGATGCGCCCCACTTGGCACACCGTCCTCAACCCAGCTGCCATAGTCCTGATGCCACTGGAAGACATCGCCACGACCAGCAACCTTGTAGTTCAGCCGCGATTGATAGAGGTATGCCCTCTCTCCCATCAACTGGCGAACCGGACCGAAAATTCTCTTCATGCTCATCGCCAGTCGACAGGCTTCGGAGTCCATTTCGACACACCATGCAGCCCGCAGGGATACGCCATCTTTTTCGTAAACGTTGGCATCTGGATGCCCGCGCTGATCCGTACGCAATATCTCGGCCTCAGCCTGTAGCAAGCGAACTTCCGCTGGTGTGAGAATGCCATGAAGAACGACATAACCGTCTTCGTCATACTGGCGGACCTGTTCATCAGTTAAGCGCATTTATTTCCTCCTGTTCTCGGCCTCAAGCGACCCATTCGCTTACAGGCGCATTAGCTTCATGCAGCGGCTGCGAGACGATATCGACAAGTGACGGCCCATCGTGCGCCATCGCCTCACCCAGAGCCTTTTTCATCTGTGCCGGGTCTGTAACCGTCCATGCCCGCACACCGTAGGCCTCCGCGATCTTCGCGTGGTCGGTCGTACTGAAATCGACAGAGAAATACCGCTCGTCAAAACCGGACTTCTGTCCGGCCTTGATCCAACCATAGACACTGTTTGAAATCACAATGAAGGTGATCGGCAGGTTAAGCCGGACCACCGTCTCCATTTCACCAATCGTGAAACCGAAACTCCCATCCCCCATGACAGCGACACTCTTTGCCTGCGGCCGTCCGAGATGAGCACCGACAACTGCCGAAAGTGAATAGCCGAGGGCACCGTGAGCCCGGTTGGTGATGAAATTCCGACCGGTAGACGTCACCGGCAGGAAGGCGGAGAGGTAAGGACATGGCGTTCCCGGATCAGCGACAACAACACTGTCCCGGGGCAGAACTTCCGACAATTCGGAGACAAAACGTTCCGGCTTGATCGGAAGATCCTCTGACATCGCCAACTTCTGGAAATCTTGCGCCTTGGAAGATTTCGCAGAACGAATTTCGTCCTCAACAGACTTGGAATCGCCCACAGCACGAGGAAGACCCGCAACAGCCGTCCGCAACTGTGCGAGCGACAGCCGGGCGTCGCCAACAAGGGCAGCCTCGGTACGATAGTTAGCCCCGATAACCGTCGGGTCGACATCAAGATGCACAATCTTTGCGCTGGCATTCGGAAAGCGCCAACGTTCGGTCGTAACGGATCCCGCACGGCAGCCAATGAACAGCACAACATCAGCCGATCCCACAATTGACCGGGTTTGCGGCGTGCCGCCGTTGCTGCCAACAACCCCGACCGCGAGCGGATGATTGTCAGCGACTGCCCCCTGACCACTGATCGTTGTGGCGATCGGCATCCCCAGCAGTTCAGCCAGCTCAATCAGTTCGGCTTCAGCTCCGGAGATGACAACGCCACCACCACAAACCACAACGGGGCGCTCCGCACGGCACAGAACCCTGGCGGCGGCATCAATCGATACAGGATCAGCCGCAACACGACGTGACGGATAATGACCAAGGGACGGATCAGCCCAGACGTCTGATTCTTCAACCTCTCCGGTCTGAACATCATATGGCAGTCCGATATGCGCGGAACCCGGATTACCTGTCGTCATCTCCACGAATGCCTTGCGGAAGGTTCGCGGCACATCTACCGACCGGTTGATGACGTCATTCCATTTGGTCAGCGGCCGGAAAAGTGACTTCTGGTCAAGTTCGGTAAGCGTGAAACGGTTACGGGAATTGACAGCAACGTCTGTCGTAATTCCGAGAACGGGAATCGACGACTCCCCTGCCTCTACAAGGCCCGGCAAGATGTAGGTTGCACCGCCGCCGCTTGGCCCCTCACAAACCCCGACCTTTCCGGTAACACGGGCATAAGCGTCAGCCATGTATCCGGCCGACCGTTCATCCCGGCACAGAACATGCCTGATGCCACGATTGTTTCGAGCCATCGCATCATAGAATGGCAGGCTTGTGTCGCCACATAGTCCGAACAGATGTTCAACATCGTGAGCTTCAAGCATACGGACAACTGCTTCACCCCCGGTAATTTTCTTCGTCATCAGCCTTATTTCTCCTCGTTATCAGGCTTGAATTTCTTCAATAAATATCCGTGCGAAGCCTTCTTTGATGACTTCGCGGATCTGGTCTACGCGACGGGATATATGGCCAGCGACAAGGTGCTGGCATCGCTCCTCGTCACGTTGTCGAACGGACTCGATTATCTGCAGATGTTCGCTGTCGGTTTGGCGCAAGCGGCCATCCATATCGACCCATCGTGCAAACCGAATCCGGCCATTTATATTCTTGAGCATACGAACGACTTCACCATTATCTGACAGCGCTGCGAGGCGCTCATGAAACAGTTCATCAACGTCGAGCTGCGCCATCATGTCTGCGCCGAAGCGCTTGGCACCTTCATTCCGGCAGAATGACTCCAGCTCGCTGATCCGTTCGTCGCTGGCACGCTCAATGGCCAGTTTCGTTGCAAAAACCTCCAACTCACTTCGGAGTTCATAAAGGTCAACCAGTTCTCGGACCTCGAAAGACCGGCTTCGAAAACCCCGCCGGGCCTCAAACGTGAAGAAGCCCTCACTGGCCAGCCGGTTCAGCGCTTCACGCAACGGTGTGCGACTGACATTGAGCCGCTGAGCCAGCTCCACCTCGTTAAGCGACTCGCCCGGACGGAGCTTGTACATCATCGCCAGCTCCCGGATTTCACGGTAGGCGCGATCCGCAACCGATTCCTTTGAAGTGGGCTTCCTAATTTGCATTCTTTTTAATATCCTATTTGATATATTTTATTGTATACATTTAAATATTCTTGTCAATATGCTGAATTGGATTTTTATAATCCCGGAATTCAGACAAAATCTCAGGAGGTAAGTCTATGAAAATATTGATTTTTGGAGGAGGAAAAATGGGCAGCGCATTTGCCACCGGATTAAATCGGGCGAAAACTAATTCGACAGAGATTGTCGTTGTCGACCCAATGCCGACACTCCAAAGCAATCTGAAGAATGAGGGGATCCGTGTTACCAGATCAGTTGATGCGCTCTTCGGGGAAAGCTGGATTCCCCGTCACGTAATCTGCGCCTTAAAGCCGGACATTGCCGTAAATGTCCTGGAAGCCAATGCGAAATACATTAGCAAAGCTGAAACACTCATTTCGCTGGCAGCCGGCATCTCACTCCCGACACTTATGTCGATACGACCGGGACCATTTTACTGTATTCGTGCAATGCCGAATATGCCGGTGATGACCGGACAGGGGGTCATTGGTGCAGTTTGCCCAATATCTTTACCCACTTTGTTACGGAATGAAATCGAGTTGTTGCTGACGCCGCTCGGCAAGCTGTTCTGGCTTGCGGACGATCAGGCCATTGATTCTCTCACTGCAATCAGTGGCAGCGGACCAGCATACGCATTTCACTTCGTTGAAGCCCTGGGTCAGGCAGCACAGAAACTGGATATGCCGGCAGAACAGGCAAATGAGATCGCCAGACAAACGCTGATTGGTGCCGTCAGCATGCTCATGCAGTCTGCCCGGTCTCCGACAGATCACCGTAATGACGTGACCAGTCCGAATGGCACAACGGCCGCGGCTCTGGCTGTACTCATGGCAGAATCGGGCCTGGAAACATTGCTCACCAGGGCCACCCGGGCAGCTTTCGAACGCGCACGGGAAATCGCCTCTGAGATCGATTGACCTTGCATTGGCCATCCCCCGCGTCTGCTATATATACAAATGTATGGTGAAAATGACGAAAACTAAAAACGAGAAACCAACAGCCAGCAGCGGTGCAGAGCGCGCCTATGCAGCAATCAAACTGCTCGCTATAAGTTATGGATTTCCACCCGGCCAGAACATCAATGAGAAGCAGCTGTCTGAACAGTTTGGTGTCAGCAGAACTCCTATACGCGAGGCTCTCAACAGGCTTGCCGTCGAAGGTCTTCTGAAATTCATACCGAACAAGGGGTATTCGGCACGGGATCTGAACGTTACCGAAATTGTCGAATTATTCGAAGTCCGTCTGGCGCTTGAAATTGCCGCTTTCCGCTATGCCGTTGATCGGGCTACGGACGAAGATATCGCTTCCCTTCGCCAACATTGGCGCAGTCTCGGGGAATCCTATGACGGCATGACGATAAGTGAAATCACGGCTAATGATGAAGATTTCCACGAACGATTAGCCGCTCTCTCAAACAACAAGCAGCTCCTGCAGTCAATTCGCCAAATTGCCGAACGCATCCGGTTCTGCCGTGTCATCGACCTTGAAAACCGGACACGGCATGCCCCGCTGTATGACGAGCATATTGATATTCTGAACGCTCTTGAAACGCGGGATGCAGACTCTGGTGCCAAAGCACTCAAAGACCATATTGCTATGAGTCGCGACAAGGCACTGGAAGTCATCAAGGAAGGCCTCGCCCGGATTTACCTGCGCGGCCAGGAACTGGATACGCAGGACTGATTTTTAAACAGAAGGCCGATGGGGCCAGATAGTCTCATGATGTTTCATTAACCTCCTCTGGGTCTCCCCCCCACCCCCCAACTCTGCATCCACCGTGGTTGGTCAAATATTACGATTCTAAATTCCGGACATACTGACGTAAATAAGCATCCTCACACTTAGCCTGTCAGGGATTCTCTTTGTGATTTCTGCCGGACAAGATCCAGAGCCACGTCAACAATCATGTCTTCCTGTCCGCCAACCATCCGGCGGCGCCCCAATTCGACCAGTATCTCGCGGACATCAATGCCATGTTCGTTCGCTGCCTTCTCTGCATGACGCAGAAAAGAGCTGTAAACCCCGGAATATCCAAGGGTCAGAGTTTCGCGATCAACGCGGACCGGTCGATCCTGAATAGGACGAACAAGATCTTCTGCCGCATCCTGCAGCTTGAAGAGATCACAGCGGTGGTTCCACCCATAGCGGTTGGCAACAGCAACAAAGGCTTCCAGCATACAGTTTCCGGCTCCTGCTCCCTGTCCGGCCAGCGAGCAATCAACACGGCGGGCGCCGCTTTCCACCGCCACAACCGAGTTGGCGACCCCGAGAGACAGATTGTCATGGGCGTGAATGCCACGCTGGGTTTTCACATCAAGAACCGCATCATAGGCTTCGAACCGCTCCCGGACCCCCGGCATCGTCAACGCCCCGCCGGAATCGGTGACATAAACGCAATGCGCACCATATTCCTCCATCAGCGCGGCTTGTCGGGCAAGTTCTGCAGGCTCAGTCATATGAGACATCATCAGGAAACCAGACACATCCATCCCGATCTCCCGGGCAAAAGCGATATGCTGGGCTGCTATGTCGGCTTCCGTTGAATGCGTGGCAATCCGCACCGATGTCACCCCAAGGTCAAAGGCCCGACGGAGATCTTCCATCGTTCCGATACCCGGGATCAGCAGGGTGGTGAGCTTTGCCCGCCTGCAAACCGTGGCGGCAGCTTCAATCCAGCGCAAATCCGTATATCGGCCAAATCCGTAATTCAGACTTGAGCCGTTCAGCCCGTCACCATGCGCAATCTCGATCGCATCGACACCAGCCTCATCCAGCGCCTCGGCGATCGCCCGAACCTGACCCAGATCATACTGGTGGCGAATGGCATGCATACCGTCTCTCAGGGTAACATCCTGAATATACAGATCGATCTTTTCACCCGCGCTCATGACGCATCTCCCGTCCAGCCGCGAAGTTCAGCTATCTTTTCGCCTGTTTTAAGGGCAGCCGAGGTCATGATGTCGAGATTTCCGGCATAAGCTGGCAGATAACGCCCGGCTCCCTCGACCTCCAGAAATGCGGTGACTTTCAGTCCGCTGAACGGTTTGTCATCATCCGGAATCTGCATTGGGTTGTTATCTCCGATCCGTTCAATCTGAACCTCCTGCTTGAGCCTGTAACCCGGTACATATTGCTGCACAGCCTGTACCATATCGTTGACTGAGTTCCGAATGTCGTCCGGGTCCGCATCCGCACAGAGACAAAAGACAGTATCGCGCATGACGACGGGAGGTTCTGCCGGATTAAGAATGATGATCGCCTTGCCCCGCCGTGCACCACCAACCGCCTCAATTGCCCGCGATGTGGTCTCCGTGAATTCATCGATATTGGCCCGCGTGCCCGGACCGGCTGACCGTGAGGCAATCGAGGCAACAATCTCGCCCCATGCCACAGGAGAAACCCTGTTGACCGCCGCAATGATCGGGATTGTTGCCTGCCCCCCACATGTCACCATGTTCACATTCGGAGCCTCCAGATGCTCCGCAAGGTTGACCTCGGGAATGACATAAGGACCGATTGCAGCCGGCGTCAGGTCAATCACCTGTTTGCCATGACGTTGCAAAATCGTGTCATGGTCTGAATGTGCGCCTGCGGATGTCGCATCGAAGACTATCCGGATGGTGGCAAACTCCGGCATATCGAGCAGTCCCTGAATACCAGTAGAGCAGACCCCGACTCCCATATTCTTGGCTATCTCCAGTCCGGCTGAAGAGGCATCAATACCCACCAGCGCCTTAATATTTAGAACTTCTGAGAGCTGGCTGATCTTCAGCATCAGATCAGTTCCGATATTTCCCGACCCGATGATCGCGCAATCCACTTTTCGGTGCGTCATGACTTCTTCTCCCCGTTTAACTTTTCCGGCATTCCATCTGCTGCGTTAACGGGCTTCATTCGCTTGTCTCCCACGGAGATTCCGGGTCATCGAGAATATGCTGATCCTTCGACTGGCATGGCGGGCCATATCGCAGGCCAGCCTTTGTTCTTGAGAACTTGATCGGTGATGCAATACCCCTGTAGTCAGGGCCTTCAACAATCATTTCCCGGGCAGCCGTCTGCTGCTCAGCCAGAGAAGCACCAACCGAGAGTACCGGACCGGCCGGAACCGACTGCCGCAACAGCTCGTCGCAGATCTGTTGCCCGTCACGCTCCCTGAAGACTGCCTGCAATTCGTCAAACAGTTCATGTTTGTACTTCACACGATTGCTGTTGGCGGCAAACCGGTCATCTGTTGCAAGCTCTGACCGACCAAGGACATCTGCCAGCTTGCGAAACTGTCCGTCATTTCCGATGGCAATAAAGATGTCCCCTGACTTCGTTTCATACTTGTCGCATGGGGCCAGGTTAGGATGGGTGTTGCCCAGTGGCGTCGGGGTAACACCATTCATCAGATAATTCGGAGCATGTGGATGCAGCATCGCCAGCGCACAATCGTGAAGCGTCATGTCGATGAATTGCCCCATACCGGACCGGTGTCGCTCATTGAGGGCCATCAGAATGGCGATCGCCGAATAAAGTCCGGTGGAGAGATCCACAATTGGCGTGCCGATCTTGGTTGCGCCACTCTCCGGCGTGCCATTCACACTCATCAGACCGGACATAGCCTGTATGACAGCATCATAGCCTGCCATGCCCCCCATCGGGCCGGTCGAACCAAATCCCGATATCCGACAATAGATCAGTTCGGGCCGCGATTTTGAGATCGCATCATAACCAAGCCCCCAGCTTTCCATCGTTCCCGGCTTGAAATTTTCAATCACCACATCAGCACCATCCAGCAGGCGTTCCAGACGAGAGCGATCTGCATCATCTTTCAGATTCAGCGTTACTGAACGCTTGTTTCTGTTGATCCCGACGAAGTAGCTGGAACCGCCGGCAACATCATCAAATGGCGGTCCCCACTTGCGTGTTTCATCGCCTGCCGGAGGTTCAATCTTGATCACATCGGCACCATGATCCGCGAGAATCATCGTACAATAAGGGCCGGCCAAAACCCGACTGAGATCAACAATCCTGACCCCGGCCAGAGATCCGCCAGCGCCCTCCCTGTCAGAAGGAGTCGCCTTTATATCCGTCACGGCATCAGACTTCATGGCCGGGCATCCTCTTCGTCAGTTTTATGGGCTGGTCCGGCACCATCACCCTCAGGTTCAAAAGCAAGCCGGTTACCGTCCTGAAAGACGGCGGTTACAGACATTCCTACCGACAGGCATTCCGCATCACCAAGAACCGTCGACAGAATGACAGGCCCTTCTTCCAGCCGAACCATCGCCACATTGTAGGGCGGGTCGATCTCAGCGGTGTAGCGGCGGTGATAAATGGCAAGAGCGACCAAAATGCCCTGACCGCTTGCTGCTTTCCATTGAATGCTGTTTTCGTCGGCCCGGTCCATCTCATGGAGCGCCATGAACGATCCGGCGGTGCTGTCAAACGGCAGCATCAGCCGCCCCTGCTGAATGGCTTCGAGAAACTGTTCACCCGGCGCCGCCATCACAATACCTCATGCGGGCTGACGATCAGCGTCGCGTGATATTCCAGGCAACCACCTGAATTAGACACAAACAGCAGGTCATGCCGGTCGACCTGTCGTTCTCCGCCAGCACCACGCGCCTGCACAACCGCCTCCAGCAGTGGTGTTGCACCCTGCAGGTAGCCGCCAGACAGATGCCCGCCACCTGTATTCACCGGCAACCGGCCTCCGGGTGACGTTTCCCCGGCCGCAACGAATGCCGGTGCAGCCCCGGGCGGACAGAAGCCAAAGTCCTCCAGCCCATAAAGTCCAGAGAATGAAAAGGCATCATAAAGCTGGCAGATATTGATATCCCGATGTGAGACACCAGCCATAGTCAGTGCCCGGTCAGCAGCAGCCCGCGCGCCAGTTTCTCCACCATCACACAACGCATACAGGGCTGAGCGCGCACCATGTCCCTGCCCCATACCATGCAGATAGACCGGAGCGGAGAGACCGGATGTTGCGTGTTCAATATCTGACACGACAAAAGCAACGGCACCGTTCACCGGATAGGCACAATCAAACAGCCGGATCGGTTCAACGACAAAACGGGACGCAAGATAATCATCCAGCGACAGCGGTTTGCGCAGAAACGCGCCCGGATTCAGACCGGCCCAGTTCCGGCAGGCCATCACATAAGGAGCAAAAGCATCATCCCCCAGACCATAACGGGCCTTGTAAGCCGAAGCAGCAAGGGCATATGCGCCCATTGCCCCGTAACAGCCGTAGCGTTCTTCCCATCCCGGAAGATTCATGATCCGTGATGGCCTGGCAAAGGTCTCCCCCGCACCGGTATCCGCGCCAATCGGGGTGTCACCGAATACACAGACGATCTTTCTGGCAACACCGGACTTGATCGCCATTGTTGCATGCTGCACCGCCTGCAGCATTGTTGTCCCCTTACCTTCAGTTACGCACAGCAGGTTAAGGGTTCCCAGATCAAGCATATGCCGGAATGCCAGCGTCAGCGCAGAACGCTCAAGAATATCGCTCTGACCAAGAATCAGACCATCGACGTCTGCCATTTCAATACCGGCATCCTCAACCGCATTGATAACTGCCGTCCGGACAAGGTCACTGACCGGCGGTCCGGGTTTACGTGAGAAGGTACTTTTGCCATACCCCACGATTGCCGACTTTGCCTGTCTTGTCATAAGAGGGAAGACCCGTTCATCAGATAATGAAGGCAAGAGTCGGTATTGGCGCACCAGCCATGACCAGTTCAACCCGCTTCAGGGCTATTTCAAACGAGTCTCCCACCTGACGCAGATGATAACGCACACGACCCGGCCAGACATTCAGGGTTCCCGTGGACTGATTCTGAAATTCATAGACGACAAAATTTCCCTCAACCCGAAACATCTGCTGATCGAGGCGTTCGACAATAAGGTTTGAAACCATCCGCCGCATCGCGGATCGGGGGGCCTGACTATGGCGTGTACCCGTACGCAACTGCCGCAAGCGTGTCGCCAGTCGTGACCGGTTGTCATTGATAATCGACACATCACGGTCCGGGTCTGCATCCTCCGGATTAACCGGCACCCAGTAATGCATGTCATCCGCCAGCAGTTCTTCCCATTCATCCCAGCGGCCTTCGTCAGCCAGCTGACATTCCCGATAGATGAAGTCGACGACGGTCCGGTATTCGGCTTCAGTAAGTTTCTGCATTTTCAATCCATAATACTTAAGTATCCCGGCATATTCCGGCTGTGGGGATCAGGTGGCGAACAATGACCTGTAATGTTCCCAGAAGCCGCGGTTGGAAGCCTCATCGGAATAATGGGATTCGACAACGCCTGCCGGGTTTACTTCCTCACGATGCTGACCGCGGCTGATATCCAGCCATCCTGGCGACCCGCCGGTTGCCCGCCACTGACGCTCGGCAATAACCGCATCATCGGCCGTCAGAAAGGCGGATGGCCCCAGCGCCACTTCACCCTGACGCAGAATTCTCCGGTTCAGTGCTTCCGGGACATCTTTCAGATAGAGCGGGGTATGCCAGTTGACCGTCTCTCCGACAGAGGTTGGCTGGATCATCACCAGACAGGTTTCCGCCAGAAACAGGTTCGGGAAGATAAAGGTATGTGGTGGCCCCCTGCGCATGATCTCAAAGGCCTGATCCTGCCCGTAGGTCTCATTCATGGCGGAAACATAATCCGGGTAACGGTCCGGCTTCACGCCGAGCCATGTCATCGGTTCCGAATAGGTTCGCTCATAATCAAGCTCTGTATGCCCTCCCCCCAGATAACGGCAGACTGCTTCGACCTTATCCTCACTATCCTGCAGGATACTGTCATACTTGCCCTGCCGGTTGATGGCCTTTGCAAAGGAATCATGGACGAAGGTGACGTGATATCCGTCCGCCTCATTCTCTGACAGCATCTTCCAGTTCGCCCGGAACAGGTGACGAACCCACGTCCGCCCGAGTTCAATCTCCCCGCTCGGGGACAGATCGGCTGCGCGGTCAAGGGCCTGTCTGGCTTCACCCAGATAATCCTCCAGAGAAGGCGGTGATTCATTGAAAGTGGCAAAAACAAAGCCCCGGTAGCTGGCAACCTTTGCGGTCTTCAGACCGCTGGCATTACGATCGAGGTCCTTGCAGCCCTCAGGAAACGGCACATCCACAAGATCACCGTTCTGGGCAAACACCCAGCCATGATACGGACAGGAAAAGGCACGCTTCACTCCTCTCTCCGGCGCACAGACAAGATTGCCACGATGGCTGCACCGGTTGACCAGAACATGAATGCCCGTCCGGGCCCGCGTTACAATCACAGGTTGTAATCCTACTGTCCGCCGAAGGAACGAACCGTTTTCCTTGAGCTCTGACTCATGAGCCACAAAAACCCAGGCCTTTTCAAATATCTCCGACATCTCGCCGGCAAAAAATTCCGGATCGGTATAGAGCGAACTATGAATGCGTCCGCTTTCGACAAGTGTCTGGATCTTCTCGGCAGTATGGCCAGGCATCATTCTGATCCTTCATTCATGGTTGCGGGACGGGCATAAAGACGGCCCTCCTCAACTTTCGTCTCATAAACCCTGATCGCCTTGGTACAGGGAAAAGCTGTCGGCTCACCGGTCCGCAAATCAAACTTGCCACCGTGATAGGGACATTCAATCTCGGCCCCCTCGATAAATCCGTCTGCCAGCGAAGCAGCACCATGGGAACAACGGTCATCAACGACATGGAATGTCGTATCCACCCGGAACGCGGCCACGGCTGAATCCGCACCGATTTCCAGCCGAAAGCCCATATCTTCAGGTATTTCTGCAATATCGCAGACGGCAAACCATTCCTGACCCAAAACAATTTCTCCCGACATTCTTTCGTTTCGCTCTGCGACTTCAGGCAGCCGCATCAATCACACTTTGCGTCACTGGCTGCGACTGATTTCTGATCGCTGTCCGGTCCAGCACGGTCGCATCCCGTATCATCCGGTTCAAAAGACGGAACTCTCGCGGATTGTTCAGGCAGGTTGCACCCACAACCCGGTTACCATCAAAATGCACAATTGCCCCCTGATGAGCGGCGAGATTTCCCCGCACTTCGATATCATCTGACGTTACGTCACCGCACATCTGAAAACTGATACCGAACTGGTCCGTCCAGAACGACGGAACAGCCGGTTTCGTTACCTCAAGGCCGAGCATGGCCTGTGCTGCTCGCATGCCCTGCATGTTCGCTTCCGCCCAGGATTCTGACCGGAACTGTCGACCCAGATATCGCTCATAATAATTAGCAACATCACCGGCTGCATAAATATCGGGATCCGATGTCCGGCAATAATCATCTGTCAGGATGCCGTTTGAAACCTCAAGGCCAGCCTGTTCCGCCAGTTCTGCATTCGGCACAACGCCAATAGCGGCAACCACCAGATCGGCAGCAATCTCGGAGCCATCATTCAGAACGACTGAGCCACCGGACACCACCTTGACAGCAGAGTTGAATTGCACCCGAACACCCCGGGAAAGGTGGCAATCACGCAGCAGATCGCTCGTCGTCTGGCAGACAGCCCGGGCCAGCAGACGACTTCCCGCTTCGATCACCGTCACCCTGATACTCCGCTCGGCAGCAACCGCCGCGATCTCCGTACCAATGGCGCCACCACCGATGATGACAAGATCCCGACAGAACTTCAGCCGGTCTGCCAGCGTCATCGCGTCTTCAAAGTTGCGAAGGTACAGGATGTTTCCACTACCGCTGACATCAGACAAAACCCGGGCACGCGCACCTGTCGCAATCAATAGTTTGCTATAGCTGTGGCAGTCACCGGCAGCCGTCTCAATCCGATGTTTCTCCCGGTCAATTCTGACAACCCGGCTTCCCAGCCGAAGATCAGTCGCCGGGTGCCGATACTCACTATCCGGTATCACCAGATGAGGTTCCGAAAGCCCGCCTTCATGCAGACACTCTTTAGAAAGCGGTGGACGCTCATAGGGGAGATGGCTCTCTTCCGAAAAAAGCGTTACCGGCATCTCCGGAGCCAGACCGCGCACAGCTGCAAATGCCCGTGCGGCAGCCTGACCGCCCCCGACAATTGTAATATCCGATGAAACAGGCATGCCCGGCTCCGTTCTCAGCGCTTGTCCCGGGACCATCTGAGGATTGCCGTTCGCGCTTCGGCTGTTCCATCTTCCAGCCGGGCAGACAGATCCAGAACATCTCCTTTGAGTTCGAACGTTCGTTTCTGCACAGACCCGACCCAGTTAGGAAAAATACTATGACGGACTTTGTGCTCGACCGTGCTTCCAACGATTTCAAATGTCCCGCTGTAGGACAGATAGCCATTATAGGCCTCCGCCTTCTCGCGATCATCAGCGTTCCACTGTCCGCCTGTTGCAAAATTCTGCCGGTCAGGCCGTACGATGGTGCAGCACATATAGCCGGCAGCCTGATAGTCGAGAAAACCCTCGGGGCTTTCTCCAAACGGGTGGATCAGCCGGCCGTCATCATATTCCTGATACCAACTTACAATATTCCAACGGTCGATTATCTGACTGGTCATGGTTCCAAACCTCTGTTTTGAATTCTCGTGGTGTTGTTCCGGCGAAGATCATGCTGCTTCCACAGCCCGCCCCATCAGGGCGCAGACATAAACTCTCCCAGGATTTTGTTGAATTGTTCAGCCTGTTCGATCTGTACCCAGTGGCCGCAACAATCAATTCGCTCCAGCTTCGCATTCGGCAAAAGACTGACCAGGCGTTCCGAGGCCGCGAACGGAATCACCTCATCCTCATAACCATGAATGAGCAGAACCTGATGTTTGATCTGCCGGAGAACTTCGGGGTCCTGCGCCAGCGCCTCGATCCATCGCTGTCTCGGCGCCGGGAACAATGCAGAGAACCGTTCCTGCACCCCCGCCCGAACACTGGCCCGATAGCGCATTTCAACGAGATCGTCTGAAATCATGTCCTTGTTGGCGACAAACACCTGCAACAGATGGCGCATCGCATCATGGGACGGCTCATACCCCCATACCGCATCCAGCCCGTCGGTCAGTGGAAAGCTGACACCTACGGCCCCCATGAGCACAACCTTGTTGCATCGGTCCGGATAACGCCGCACGAATTCCAGGGCAATGGATCCGCCGAATGAATTACCGACGATACTGAATGTCGGGACATCCAAAGCATCAACCAACAGCAGCAACTGCTCTGCCCAGTAAGCCGTTGAACAGGAAACATCACTGGCCGTTGATGTATATCCAAAACCAGCCATATCCGGGGCAATAACCCGGAATTTCTCAGCCAGCCCTGGAATTACCCCGCGCCAGTTTGCCCAGCCCGTCACACCCGGACCTGACCCGTGAATGAGAAGCACAGCCTCTCCCTCACCATGATCATGATAATTTATCTTCAGGTCACCGACCTCGATCGACTTGCCGATCTCCGGTGTCTCTGACGTTGAATTTACGGACATGACTGGATCACCCATCATTTTGTTCTAGCGGCTGAAAAATATCGAAAACGGTGAAAAACCGGCGATGCTGACATCAAAGCGATCACCCGCTTCAACAGCCACCATCGGGCCAAGTGCGCCCGACAGGACAAGGTCACCTGCCCTCAGCGGTCTTCCGACCATTATCATCTTGCGTGCCAGCCACTGGACTGCGTTCAGCGGCGTCCCCAGACAGGCTGCACCGACACCCAGCGAAACATCTTCCCCTCTCCGCGAGAGCGTCATGCCGCACAAGCGCAGATTGAACTCGCCAAGACGATGCGGATCACTGCCAAGCACATAACCGCCACCAGAGGCGTTATCGGCGATTGTATCGACCAGCCGGATATCCCAGTTTGCGACCGCGCTATCGACAATTTCCACAGCGGCAAACACAGAATCGACAGCACCAGACAGATCCTGAATCGTAATATCCGGGTCATTAACGTCACGCCCCATACGAAAAGCGATTTCCACCTCTACCTTCGGCTGCATGAATGCAGAAATCGGAATCTCGTCACCCGGCTGAAAACCGCTGTCTTCCCAGAGCATGCCAAAATCCGGCTCGTCAACGCCAAGCTGTTGCTGGACCGCGACAGAGGTCAGACCGATTTTCCGGCCCGCCAGAACGCGACCATCCGTAATATATCTTCGCGTATTCACTTCTTGAACATCATAGGCCTCAGTCGGCGAACTGATCGCATATGCATCTCGTACAGGCCCGGTAGGTTTGAGCGTCCGCCGCGCTTCAAACAAGGCATCAGCCGCCCCAGAAATATCGCCCATTTAGAATTTTCCTCTCAGAAAACAGCCATAAAGCCTTATTTGATCATCTCTATTTGTTAATGTGAGATAAATCCTATTATAAATTTATGTCAATGACAAAAAATACCTTGTATTTCATATTATGAGATTATAGTGTTTTATAAATCAAATGAGGTACGAGAATGAATTTGCATGCCCTCGGTTATATTGGCGTCGGATCAAAGCATCTGGCGGACTGGAAAGAATTCGGTTCCAGAATCGTCGGCCTGCAATGTGCTGAGGAAACCGGGTCTCTCATTGGCTTCAGAATGGATGACCGGAAACGACGAATCATCATCGACCGGGAGGCCGTCGACGGATCATGTTTTTTCGGCTGGGAAGTTTCCGGCCCCACCGAAATGGAGGCTATGGCAGCCCATCTGGAGCAGTCAGGCGTTACCGTTACCAGAGAACCCGATTATATTGCGGAGTCCCGGTGCGTGAGCCGGGTACTGTCGTTTTCTGATCCCGCAGGCAATCGACTTGAGATCTTCCACGGGGCACAGACCGATGACAACCGCTTCACACCCGGCCGTACCATCTCCGGATTCCGGACCGATACACTCGGGCTTGGTCACGCTGTTCTGACGGTCGAGAGAATCGACGACGTATTGCCCTTTTACCGGGATGTTCTCGGTTTCGGGCTGAGCGACTACATGCTCGCCCCCTTCAAGGCCTTTTTCCTTCACATCAATCCAAGACATCACAGCCTGGCCCTTATCGAGACCGGGAAGAACGGCGTTCATCATGTCATGATGGAACATTATTCTCTTGATGATGTCGGACAGGCCTATGACCTCGCAATCGCTAAGGACTGCGTGAATGTAACACTGGGCCGCCATTCGAATGACTACATGACCTCGTTTTACGCCAGAACCCCCTCTCCCTTTATGATTGAATGCGGTTGGGGAGGACGTGAAATCGATCCCCGTAACTGGACCGCCAAACAATATCATGAAGGCCCCAGCCTATGGGGACACGAACGCACATGGCTGCCACCGGAAGTTCGTGCACAGGCACAGGAAATGCGCATTGAGGCCGCTGCCAATGGCATTCGCCATCCCGTTCAGGTTATCAGGGGAAACTATGACGTAATGTCAGGTGAATGCCCGGAGGCAGCAGAATGAATCCCTCCCCACAGTTTCTCTCTCCCTTACACCAGAGCAATCAACAGGTCGGTTGAAGATGTCCAGTTTGACCCGAATGTTAGCCATTCTCGATGAATTTACGGTCAGTTCATCGGTCCTCAGTGCCGAAGACATAATGTCCCGGCTGTCCTACAGCCGTGGCACGGCCTACCGCTATCTCCGCGAACTGACGGCCGCGGGTCTTCTGACAAGCGTCGGCGGAGCCTATGCACTGGGACCACGGATCATCGAGCTGGATTTTTCAATTCGCAGCAGTGACCCCTATATCAAGATTGTTCAGCCAATCATGCGCAGCCTGAGTGACAGGCTGGACTGCGACATCCTGATGTCGAGCTACTATCAGGGTCGCGTCATTGTTCGCCACCATGAACGGGGCAACGAAGAATTCACAATGAGTTACGGTCGTGGCCGTCGAATGCCATTGTTCCTTGGGGCACCCTCCAAGATCATCCTGGCCTCTCTGCCAAAATCTAAACTCCAGAAACTGTTTGAAGATAATATCGAACAGCTTTCCAGGTCAGAATTCAGTGATGACTGGGATGAATTCTATAAGCAGATCAAACGCATCAGACGCCAGGGCTTTGCTCTGTCCAGAGGCGAGCTTGACGAAGGAAATGTCGGCGTCTCCGCGCCCCTGAAGACAGATCCCCCCAGTAGCCTCACTTTCGTTTTTTCCCGAACCCGCTTCGAAATTGCGGATGAAAAAAGGGTTGGTGAAATCATCCTGAGCGCAAGCGAACAGGCAAACAGCCTCATCGCCCAGATGGAGAGCGGCGCTGATAACCCTGTCCAGTGGTTCGATACCGGCAAACGGGCAGGCTGATCATGTCATCCATCCCACCTATCAATCACATCGCCGACCGGACAGGGTACTTACAATGAGTCAGCAACCCGATAAACCCGGCGGGCCACTCAATACCATATCGCGATGGCTCGTCGCAGTTTCCGGTGTCGCACTGGTTGCGATGATGCTCCATATCGTTGCAGACATTTCCCTTAAATACCTGTTCAGGCACCCGATCCCCGGCACAATGGAAATTGTTTCTGCGATCTATATGGTCTCAATCGTTTTCCTGCCGCTGATGGCAGTGACGCTGATCGACAGTCACATCAGTGTCGAGTTCTTCACAAAGTTCCTGAAGCCATCAACCGCCCGCAGGCTGAACACTGTCGTTCTTCTAATCACCTTCATCATCGTCAGCGTCTTTTTCTTCGCTGCCTTTGATCAGGCCTTAAGGAAAACGGCATCCGGAGAATCTTGGGAAACCGCAGATGGCTATATCGCAATCTGGTACAGCCGCTGGCTTGTGCCAGTCGGGATCGGGTTCTGCGCAATTGCATTTGGAAGAAACCTGCTGCGTGCCATCGCAGCACTCAGAAAAGAACAGCCATAACGGCGACAGACAAGGCCCAGAGAGGCCTTTAAAGGGAGGACATCGTGTCCAGTTTAACTGTCGGATTTGTCGGCATTGCCGTCGCACTCATTCTCATCGCGATCCGATTCCCCATCGGCATTGCACTGGGTGCGACGTCATTGATTGGCATTGCTCTGATACGCGGCCCCGTTGCCGGCTACGCCATGCTGCGTGACGAACCGTTCACAACAGCCGCGCATTTCTCCTTATCCGCCATTCCCATGTTCATCCTGATGGGTGCCTTCGCCAATTTCGGAGGGTTGAGCGCCGGTCTGTTTCGCGCGGCCCGTTCATGGCTATCGTTTCTGCCCGGCAGTCTGGCAATCGCCAGCAACATGGCCTGCGCAGGATTTTCGGCGGCTTCCGGATCATCGCTGGCGACAACCGCTGCGATCGGCAGGATCGCCATTCCGGAAATGCTGGCTGCCGGATATAACAAGGGTCTCGCCTCCGGCAGTGTCGCCGCCGGGGGCACGCTCGGCGTCATGATACCGCCAAGCCTCGTCTTCATCATCTACGGTATTTTTGCCGAAGTCTCGATCAGCGACCTATTCATTGCCGGTATTATCCCCGGCTTACTGACGCTTGTCGTCTACTGTCTGATGATCGGCCTGCGCTGCCATTTCAATCCTGCACTCGCACCCCGCTCCGACGTCTCCGAGACTTGGGGAGACCGGTGGCGCTCTCTTGGTCAGGTCTGGCCTATCATCTGTTTGGTGATTGCAGTGATCGGCGCGATTTATGCAGGCATAGCCACGCCAACAGAAGCCGGCGCCCTCGGAGCCTTCTGCGCAATCGTGATTTCCGCTCTGAATGGCCGCCTTACCCGCAGCATGTTTTCAGACAGCCTGCATGAAACCGTAACCACCACGGCGCGCGTCTTCTTCATCGTCATCGGTGCCGTCCTGTTCAGCCGGTTTATGGCGCAAGCCGGTGTCGCACCTTATCTGGCGCAGCTGATTGTCGATAACGACCCAAGTCCCTGGACAATCATTTTCATGGCTGCCGCCCTGTTTCTGCTGCTCGGCATGTTTTTAGATACCCTGGGGCTTTTGCTGCTCACACTACCCTTACTGATCCCGATGTTTGAAGCCGCCAATCTCGACCTGATCTGGATGGGCGTTCTCACAGTCAAATTCGTCGAAATCGGGATGATCACACCTCCGGTCGGTCTGAATGTCTATGTGCTCAAAAGTATCGTAGGCGAGAAAATCCGACTGGAGACCATATTTTCTGGAGCGGCATGGTTCATCCTCTGTGAAGTGTTCATCTGCGCTGCACTTATCGCGTTCCCATCACTCTCCATTTTCCTCGTCAACACTATGCACAACTAATCTAAGGGAGGTAACTATGAATAACTATGTCAAAAAAAACTCATCTGGTTTTGCATCACATCGGCTACCCGCCGCACTAATGGGAGGGTTGGCCCTCATAGGTCTCGCTTCTCAAAGCGTGCAGGCAAAGGAAATTACCTTTGCCTCCTACCTGCCGCCTTCACATCTCATGAACAAGGAAGCACTGCCGAGCTTCTTCAAGGCTGTGACCGCAGCAAGCAACGGAACCATCACATTCAACCATGTTCCGGGTGCTCAGCTTTTTGATAACAAGTCATCCATTACGGCAACGGGAGAGGGCCTTGCTGACGCGACAAATGCGTTGTCTGCCTATGCCCCCAACCAGCTTCCGCATTTCAATATTCTGTTTGATATGGTTGCTTTCGTGGAAAATCCGCTGGCCGGCGCCGGCGCAGCCCTCGAAACCGTTCTGCTGGACTGCCCTGAATGCCAGGCTGATTTCAAGCAGCACGGCGTAACCATTCTCGGCACCTACGCAACATCGAACTCCGGTCTGTTCTGCACGAAGGTTGTTTCCAGCGCCGAAGATATCAAGGGGCTGAAGGTGCGGGTTTCCGGATCGGGCGGTCGTCTTGCCCGGCATCTTGGCGCCACCCCTGTTCGTGTATCACCGGCAGATCTGGTGACATCACTCGAACGCGGCAACATCGATTGCGTACTCGGTCCGCTGGCCTGGATCAGTTCCTACAACCTGTTCGATACGATAAAGTCGATTGTGTCCTATCCTTTCGGTGCCTTTCCGAACGCCATTTCGGTCGCCTTCAATACAGGCAGCTGGGAGAGCCTCGACACTGCGCAGCAGCAGGCATTCATGAAATCCCTGCCCTCCCTGACCTATGACCTGGTCATCAAGGGATATGTCGAAGGTCATGACGCTGCCCTCAAAACAGCGGCAGAAAAAGGCATCCCCGTCCTGACCGGCCAGAAAGAATTTACCCAGACAGTGGCTGATTACAAAAACAAGGATGAAGCCGTAATCGCTGAAACAGCGCGTAATTTCGGCGTCGAAAACCCTGAACAGATCATCAACCAGTTCAAGAAGAACCTCGACAAATGGAACGCCCTGTTGACTGGAAGTACAGTCGACAAAGCGGCCTATGAAAAAGTCCTCTGGGATGAAATTTATTCGAAGATCAAATAGCCAGCAGACCTGCATGATCTTGCGAAACACCCCGGGAGGACAAAGCTCCCGGGGTTATTTTTGTTGCTATGGCAGCTTCCGTCACCGCTTCCAGTCCAACATGCCAAGCGCTGTGCTGATAGTTTCGAGAACGCGTTTCACCTGTTTCTTGTCCGCCTCCAGTAGAGCGATGCGTTCCGGCTTCCTGGCCCGTTTCAGTTCGGCCTCAATCCACTCCAGTTCTTTCTGAAAGTCCTCCTGCTTCTCGCGCCACCTCGCGACCTCCGCCAACGCTTCCTTTGTTGCAGGTCCCTCGATCCGGGCCATGCCGGTGTCCATATCGATCTTCACCTGATCCGGATGCGGCAGCGGGTCCGGCAGACCAGTAATCGCAAGCATTTCCCGACGGTGCAGTTCTCGTTCCCATTCTATCTTGTAGTCCAGCGCCGCACAGAACCACTCATCTACCAATGCCTTGTTCTGACGCTCTGTACTGGAGAGCATCTCTGCAAAGAGACGCTGTGCCCGGTGCTGGCCCTTGACTGCATTGACGGCCATTGACCGGACGATAGCTTGCGCCATCGGGACAGAGACATTGCGATGACCGTCGCGCACCGTGATACGACGATAGGCTTCCTCAAGGATAATCTCCTTGAGGCGCTCTTCATTGAGGGCCGGCTTCTTGTTCCTGGAACCTCGCGGACGGCCTCTGGGGTTGCCAGAGCGGCCCGGCTTGAAGCGTGTCTCTTCTGGTGGCCTACCGTAGCCTACGTCATAGAGAGCAGCTGTTTGAGCGTTAAGTGGCTTGATCTTGGGTCCCTTCATTCAGCCGCCTCCCGCAACTGCGCAGATACAGGGGGTACCCAGCCGCACAGGACCTGTTCGGCCGCGTCTTTGGCATAGGCCTCCCAGCGGGCCAGAATGCGATCGCAGTAAGTCACATCAAGTTCACAGAGATACGCCCGGCGCCCGGTCTTTTCTGCCGCGATCAGCGTCGATCCGGAACCACCGAAAATGTCGAGCACGATATCGCCGCGCCCGGAGACATCACGGATTGCATCCGCAATCATCTGCACCGGCTTGACCGTGGGATGCAGTGCAAGTTCCTCCATCCGCCCTGTCCGCATCGTGTTCACCCCGCGATACTCCCAGACATTGGTCCGGTAGCGACCGTGCTGACCCAGCTCAAACGTATTGATGTGCGGGGCATCACCCTTCTTGAAGACGAAGACCAACTCGTGCCGTGAGCGATAGAAGGTCCCCATGCCGCCATTGTCCTTGGCCCAGACAATCAGGTTCTTGAACGAACTGTACACGCTCTGTCCTGCCGCCAGCATTTCGCCCATATGACGCCAGTCCATGCAGATAAAGTGGATGGAACCATCTGCACTATGGTCCACGAGCTTCTGGAAAGCGGAACGCAGAAAGTCGGTGAAGGCCTCAACGGACATCTCCCCGGACGCCATGGCAAACTCCCGATGCTGGATCTTCCCGGAATTCCCCACATGGCCGTCGATGGGCACGTTATACGGCGGGTCGGTAAAGACCATGCGGGCTGTCTCTCCGTCCATCAGTTCCTCAATGACCGCACCGTCCAATGCATCGCCGCAGATCAGCCGGTGCCGGCCCAACTGCCAGATGTCACCCGGACGAATTCGGGATGGCGCCTCTGTCGGGATCACGTCATCCGCCGGGTCACCCGAATCTTCCGGCGAGACCGTCTCCATCAGATTGTCGAGTTCCGGGATCGAAAAGCCGGTAATACCGATGTCAAAGTTGAGGTCCTCCACCATCAACGCACCCAGTTCGGCTGCCAGCAGATCCTCGTCCCAGCCCGCATTCAGCGCCAGCTTGTTGTCGGCCAGAACATAAGCCCGCTTTTCCTGTTCCGTCATGTGATCGAGCCGCAGGCAGGGCACCTCAGTGAAGCCAAGCAGCCTCGCCGCCTCGACACGGCCATGACCTGCAAGGATGGTTCGGTGCTCATCGATCAACACCGGGTTCGTAAACCCGAAGGTCTTGATGCTCTCAGCTATCTGCCGGATCTGCTTCTTCGAATGGGTACGTGCATTACGCGCCCAGGGTGCGAGATCGCAGATAGCGATCTGTTCGATACTTTGTCCTGTCATGCCAGCGTTCCTGTTTTCCTGACGGTTGAATATACGGATCTGCCCTATCCGTAAGATATATCTTACTGCTGGCCTTTTGTAAATACACACATTACCTTTTCGTTCGATTCATCAGACATGGAGAGCCCAATGAACATTGGTGAACAGCTATTCAGCCTGCGCCAGAAAACCGGTGAGACACTGCAGGAGGTCGCGGACAAGGTCGGGGTGTCAAAGGCACATGTCTGGGAACTGGAGAAGGGACGCAGCCGCAATCCATCGTTCGAACTCGTGCTCAAACTGGCCACACATTACGGCGTCAGCATCGATGTACTGACCGGCGATGCTGCCGAGCCAGCTGCCGAAGACTTGCAGATCGAGCGTATCCACCGGGACCTCGACAGCCTGTCGAACCGCGACCGGAACATCGTGGAGCAGATGATTAACGCGATGAAGAAAAACGCGCCGGGCAGTGCCTGATCTGGTGCATCTCAACCGGCTCGATATAGCGGATATTCATGACCCCTCCATTCTGGCGCTGAGGCTGCACGAGATGCTTGGCCCGATAACGACAGCCGTGCCGGTGGTGGAAATTGCAAAGTCGTTGGACATCATGGATATCCGGCTGGACCGGTTTGATGGCTTCGAAGGCATGCTGCTGACAGACAAAGTTCGCAGCACCGGATCCATTCTCGCCAATACGAATAAGGGTGCCCGACGGGCTCGCTTCACGGTGGCTCACGAACTTGGACATTTCCTGATGGAACGCCATCAGTTCATTGACACAACAGGGTTCATATGTACGTCAGGTAACTTGCGGGAAACGCGCGAAAGCCAACAACTGCTGCATCAGGAAACGCAGGCCAACCAGTTTGCTATCGAACTGCTTGCACCGACCTCTCTGGTAATGCCGTGGATGTCGGCAGAACCTGATCTGCGTGATGCGCTGCAACTGCGCAAGCATCTTGATGTCAGTCTCGAGGCCTGCGTGAGACGGATGGTTACGCTGCGCGAGGAACCCCTGGCAGCGATCTGGTCCCATGAGGGCCGGATGCAGTATTTTGCGGCAACTCGCAATTTTCCATTTATCACCCTCAAGAGAGGCGACCCCATCCCACAGACATCCGCTGCATCCCGGGTCATCAGTAGAGGTGACAGAGGTTCCACCACCTTCGTCGGCACGCATCCCTTTCCCTGGACCGAGCGGCAGGATCTGAATTTGCACGAACAGACGCGTGTTGCCGCCAACAGCCATGCCGTAACCCTGCTCTGGGTAGAGTAACCCACTAAACCGGACGATGGCGACTTCGCCTCACCTGAAACACCCGGTTTCTGGTGCGTGCACGACGAAGGGTGACCTGATCAGAACGCTGAGTGGGATATTCCGCTGAATTCGCACCGTAGAAGACTGGACTGACGGCTCAAAGCACGCATCACTGACACCACGCCCGCACAGTTCCCGGGCGTTCCCTGGTACCGGGCAAGGCATCCTGCCGCCCACGCCAAAGGAGCATGACAATGTCAGAGCGAGGCATGAAGATTAGGGACCTCGAAGCCATGGAACGGGAGCCGCTGATCGAGGTCTGGGCAGCGACGTTCAGGACACCCGTACCGAGAAGGCTCAGCAAGAGCCTCATCCGCCGGTTTCTGGCAACCGAGATTCAGGTCCGTCGTTTCGGTGGCCTGCCTGCTTCCGTCGTCCGGACTTTGACAAAGCCCTCCGATCCAGCCGCACGTCCCACGAGCCAGGCAGTACAACCGGGCGGACGGCTGCTTCGGGAGTGGAATGGTGTGACCCATGTGGTCGAGGTCACGCCAGACGGATATCTCTGGCAGGGTCAAACCCATCGCTCTCTCTCCGCCATTGCCCGCCAGATCACTGGAGCGCATTGGTCCGGGCCACGGTTCTTCGGCCTCAACCGAAACGCAAAAACATGACTGCCCCCCGGATCCGGTGCGTCGTCTACACCCGCAAATCCTCTGAAGAAGGTCTGGATCAGGACTTCAACTCGCTCGACGCCCAGCATGAGGCTTGTGCTGCCTACATCGCCAGTCAGAAGCACGAAGGCTGGAAGATGCTTCCTGCCCGTTACGATGATGGCGGCATCTCCGGGGGCACGCTGGAGCGCCCCGCCCTGCAGAAACTGATGGATGACATTGCCGCAAGCCGTGTTGACATGGTGGTGGTCTACAAAATCGACTGCCTGACCCGTTCACTAGCTGATTTTGCAAAGCTGGTCGAGCGTCTGGAGGCTGCCAACTGTTCCTTTGTTTCTGTCACTCAGGCGTTCAACACTTCCTCGTCAATGGGCCGCCTGACGCTCAACGTGCTATTGTCCTTTGCCCAGTTCGAACGCGAGGTCACCGCTGAACGCATTCGCGACAAGATCGCGGCCTCGAAGAAAAAAGGCCTCTGGATGGGCGGTGTGCCGCCGATCGGATATGACCCGCACCCAGATCCGATGCGCCGAGAACTCGTCGTCAATGATGGTGAGGCAGAGGTGGTCCGACAGGTCTTTGCACTCTACCGCCAACACAGATGCCTGAATGCTCTAGCCCGCGCAGCGGCGGAGGCAGGGCTGCGCTCGAAGCGGCATCAGTTTGCCTCCGGTCGGGTACAGGGCGGGAATATCTTCAACCGCGGCCAGATCCACAAACTGCTGACCAACCCGGTCTATATCGGGCGGATCCGCCATAAGGAGCAGACCTTTCCCGGACGGCATGCAGGCATCATCACGCAGGATGTCTGGGATGAGGTGCAGAGGATGCTGCAATCCGCCAGCGCCAGGCGCAGGGGGGCGGCACCCGGCAGTCACGCC
>JAVJTE010000017.1:0-8691 GCA_040219025.1 Rhodospirillales bacterium
ATACGCCGTGAAGCTGGCACCGCCCGCTTCCGCAAGAACCTTCGTGATCGCCGCCGTCAGCGACGTCTTGCCATGGTCAACGTGACCAATCGTGCCGATGTTGCAATGCGGCTTCGTGCGCTCAAACTTTGCCTTACCCATAACTCTCTCTCCAATTATCTGGTGCCGGAATTAACCGGCAAGCTTTCCGCGGATCTCTTCCGAAACTGCCTGCGGCACTTCGGCATAGTGATCAAAATGCATTGAATACTGCGCCCGGCCCTGAGACATCGACCGCAATGTGTTTACGTAACCGAACATGTTGGCCAGCGGCACCATGGCAAGTACGACGCGGGCATTACCGCGTGTGTCCATGTCATTCACCTGGCCACGGCGACTGTTCAGATCCCCGATGATGTCACCCATGTAATCTTCCGGCGTCACCACCTCGACCCGCATCACCGGCTCAAGCAGTTTCGGACCGGCCTTCTGCACGCCTTCACGGAAGGCAGCGCGGGAGGCGATTTCGAAGGCCATGACGCTGGAGTCAACGTCATGATAGGCACCGTCGAACAGCGTAATCTTGAAATCGGTAACCGGGAAACCGGCAAGAACGCCGGTCTGCTGTGCCGAAATCAGACCCTTTTCCACGCCCGGAATATATTCACGGGGAACGTTACCGCCGACAACCTTGCTTTCGAACTCGTACCCTGACCCCGGCTCAAGCGGTTCAAACCGCAGCTGAATGCGGGCGAACTGACCAGAACCACCGGTCTGTTTCTTGTGGGTATAATCGACTTCGATCGTCTTCGAGATTGTTTCCCGATAGGCAACCTGCGGCGCGCCCACATTGGCTTCAACCTTGAATTCGCGACGCATGCGATCAACCAGGATTTCCAGATGCAGCTCGCCCATTCCCTTGATCACCGTCTGACCACTTTCGTTGTCTGACGATACCCGGAATGACGGATCTTCTGCAGCGAGGCGATTAAGTGCCACACCCATCTTTTCCTGGTCGCTCTTGGTCTTCGGCTCAACAGCCACTTCGATGACCGGCTCCGGAAATTCCATCCGCTCGAGAATGACCAGCGAATTCGGATCGCAAAGCGTATCACCCGTCGTGGTATCCTTAAGACCAGCAATAGCGACGATGTCGCCGGCGCTGGCTTCTTTGAGCTCTTCCCGGTCGTTGGCATGCATCAGCAGCATACGGCCAACGCGCTCGCGCTTTTCCTTGACCGTGTTCATGACGTAGCTGCCGGCCTCAAGCGTGCCGGAATAGATACGGATGAAGGTCAGCGTACCGACAAACGGGTCGTTCATGATCTTGAATGCAAGCGCGGCGAACGGCTCTTTCTCGGAGTTGTTACGCTCGATCACATCTTCCGTGCCGGCCTTCACGCCCCGGATTGCCGGAACGTCAATCGGTGACGGCAGAAAGTCGACGACTGCGTCGAGCAGCGGCTGCACACCCTTGTTCTTGAAGGCTGTACCATTCAGAACCGGGACAAATTCATTGGCGATGGTGCCCTTGCGGATGCATTTGCGAAGCGTCGCAGCATCCGGCTCGTTGCCTTCAAGATAGGCTTCCATCGCGGCGTCGTCCTGCTCAACTGCAAGCTCGACCAGCTTCAGGCGGTATTCAGCTGCCTGCTCGGCCAGATTCGCCGGAATATCGGTATACTCAAACGTCGCACCAAGTTCTTCGCCGTTCCAGATCACCGCCCGCATTTCAATCAGGTCGACGACACCTTCGAATTCCGCTTCGGAACCGATCGGGAGCTGAATGACCATCGGAACCGCACCCAGGCGACCCTCGATCATTCTGACGCAGCGGAAGAAATCCGCACCGGTACGGTCCATCTTGTTGACGAAACACATCCGCGGAACGCCGTACTTGTCGGCCTGACGCCAGACAGTCTCGGACTGCGGCTCGACACCGGCGACAGCATCAAACACGGCAACCGCACCATCCAGCACCCGCAGGCTGCGCTCGACTTCAATCGTGAAGTCGACGTGGCCCGGCGTATCGATGATGTTGATACGATGGTCCTTCCAGAACGCCGTGGTCGCAGCAGAAGTGATCGTGATGCCACGCTCCTGCTCCTGCTCCATCCAGTCCATTGTCGCGGCGCCGTCATGGACTTCGCCGATCTTGTAGGACTTGCCTGTATAGAACAGGACGCGTTCCGTCGTCGTGGTCTTGCCCGCGTCGATATGGGCCATAATGCCGATATTGCGGTATTTTTCGAGAGGTGTCTGAGCTGACATAACGAGTTATTCCGGTTGGATTTCTATTACCAGCGATAATGCGCGAAGGCTTTGTTGGCTTCCGCCATACGATGCGTATCTTCGCGTTTTTTCACTGCGCCACCGCGGTTGTTCACAGCATCCATCAGCTCGCCCGACAGGCGGTCAACCATGGTTACTTCCGAACGCTTGCGGGCGTTGTCGATGATCCAGCGAATGGCCAGCGCCTGACGGCGCTCCGGGCGAACTTCAACCGGAACCTGATAGGTCGCACCACCGACACGGCGGGAACGCACTTCAAGCGACGGCTTAACATTGTCCAGGGCCTCATGGAACATGCGAACGGGATCACCGCCCTTACGATCCATCTGATCAAACGCACCATAGAAGATCTGCTCGGCAGTCGACTTCTTGCCGTGGACCATCAGGCTGTTGATGAACTTCGTAATGACCTGGTCACCGAACTTGGCGTCAGGAAGAATATCGCGCTTCTCAGCGGCGTGGCGACGTGACATCTGGCGCGCTCCTTATTTCGGCCGCTTCGCGCCGTATTTCGAACGGCGCTGCTTGCGGTCCTTGACACCCTGGGTATCCAGCGTGCCGCGAATGATGTGGTAACGGACACCCGGCAAATCCTTGACGCGACCGCCGCGGATCATGACCACAGAATGCTCCTGAAGGTTATGCCCCTCACCCGGAATGTAGGAGGTCACTTCAAAGCCATTGGTCAGACGCACACGGGCGACCTTGCGAAGCGCCGAGTTCGGCTTCTTCGGAGTAGTCGTATAGACGCGGGTGCAAACCCCGCGCTTTTGCGGACAGGCCTTGAGGGCCGGTACGTTGTTTCGTGCAATCGGCTTGCGCCGGGGATTGCGAATCAACTGGTTAATTGTCGGCATCCGACACCTTTTCCTTAATCAAACCTAATGGTCGACGCAGCCGCGCCGGGGTTGTGTTTCTGCAAAACCAAACCGCACCCTATGTCCGTCGTCTCTTCGACGGCCAGGCTGCGGATAATTTCACTGCCTTGCGGCTGTATATTCTTCGCGTTTCCCATCTTGCCATTGCGTCTCGGGCGTATGCCGACCACCAACGGCTAGGAGGCGCGCAATATATTCACAGGGGTCTGGAGCGTCAAGCGCAGTTCTTACCTAAAGTAAAACCCCTGTGAATCACTGTTCGTGAAGGCAATTCAGTAACATCATTACCCTCACGAACAGCAAAACGAACGATTATCAATCGTCCCCGTCAATGCCGGCCTATTCACCGGCACGGGCTTCCATGGAAGCAGCCAGTGCAGCCGACTCATCCTTCGCCGTCTGGTCAGCCAGAACCTTGTCACGGTCGGCTGCAATCTCGCGCATCCGGTTCATGACAGAGCCTGTACCAGCCGGAATAAGACGTCCGACAATCACGTTTTCCTTGAGACCATGCAGATTGTCGACCTTGCCGGAAACGGCCGCTTCGGTCAGGACGCGGGTCGTCTCCTGGAACGATGCGGCAGAGATGAAGGACGAGGTCTGCAGGCTTGCCTTGGTAATACCCTGCAACACAGGACGTGCCGCCGCAGGCTGCTTGCCGGCCTTCATCATCTTCTCGTTGATCTGGTCAAATTCAAGCTTCTCGACCAGCTCGCCAACCAGGTAGGTCGTGTCACCGGGCTCCGAGATTTCGACTTTCTGCAGCATCTGGCGAACAATCACCTCGATATGCTTGTCGTTAATCTTCACGCCCTGAAGACGATAGACTTCCTGGATCTCGTTCACCAGATAGGAGGCGAGTGCTTCGACTCCCATGACTTCAAGAATGTCATGCGGCACCGGATTACCATCAATCAGCGGATCGCCCTTGCGGACATAATCGCCTTCCTGAACAGCAAGATGCTTGCCCTTCGGAATCATGTAATCCATCGGTTCCGCACCATCATCCTCGGTCGGCACCACGGTAATACGCCGTTTCGACTTGTAGTCCTTGCCAAATTCCACCCGGCCCTCGTTGTGCGAGATGATCGAATGGTCTTTCGGCTTGCGGGCTTCAAACAGTTCGGCAACCCGCGGCAGACCACCGGTGATATCACGGGTCTTCGAGCTTTCCCGCGGAATACGTGCCAGCACGTCACCGGCGGCGACAGACTGACCCGGTTCCACCGACAGAATAGCATCAAGGCTCATGAAATAGCGGGCTTCGATACCGTTCGGCAAGGCCAGCACTTCACCCTTCTCGTCACGCAGTGTGATCCGCGGCTTCAGATCGTTACCCTTCGGCTGCTGCTTCCAGTCGATGACGACCTTGTTGGAAATCCCCGTCGCCTCGTCGAGGACTTCGCGATAGGAGACGCCTTCGACCATGTCGACGAAGTGAACGATACCTTCCTTCTCCGTCATGATCGGCAGGGTATAGGGATCCCACTCCGCCAGCTTGTCACCGCGGGCTGTCTTCTTGCCGTTCTTGACCAGCAGCTTGGCACCATATGGCAGACGATGGCGGGCACGTTCACGGCCCTGCTCGTCCTTCAGAATGATTTCGGCATTACGCCCCATCACCACCGGTACACCGCTGGAGTTGTTGACGGAGTTATCATTGAGCACGCTCAGCACGCCGTCATGGCTGGCTTCAATATGCGACTGTTCTGCGCCACGCTGTGCCGCACCGCCGATATGGAAGGTCCGCATGGTCAGCTGGGTACCCGGCTCACCAATGGACTGGGCGGCAATAACGCCGACCGCCTCACCGATATTCACCGTGGTGCCACGTGCCAGATCGCGGCCATAGCAGGCCCCGCAGACACCGCCGACGCTTTCACAGGTCAGCACAGACCGGATCTTCAGATCCTCGACATCCGCATTTTCCATCAGCTCGATATCGTCTTCCTCGATCAGCTTGCCCTGGGGAACCAGAACTTCGCCGGTCACCGGATGCAGCACGTCGAGCGATGCGGTCCGGCCGAGAACACGATCTTCGAGCGAGGCCACCGTCTCGCCGCCTTCGACAACGGCACCAACGGTCAGACCGTCAATCGAGCCGCAATCTTCCTCGATGATGATGGCGTCCTGCGCCACATCGACAAGGCGACGTGTGAGGTAACCGGAGTTCGCCGTCTTGAGAGCCGTATCCGCCAGACCCTTACGGGCACCGTGGGTTGAGTTGAAGTACTCAAGCACGGTCAGGCCTTCCTTGAAGTTGGAAATGATCGGCGTCTCGATGATCTCACCGGACGGCTTGGCCATCAGGCCGCGCATACCGGCAAGCTGCTTCATCTGGGCCGCAGAACCACGGGCACCGGAATGAGCCATCATATAGACCGCGTTGATTTCTTTCGTCGGATCGGACGTGTCGGAAATACGCTTCATCATTTCATCAGCAACCACGTCGGTGCAGCGTGACCAGGCATCAACAACCTTGTTGTACTTCTCGCCCTGGGTAATCAGGCCGTCCTGGTACTGTTTCTCAAATTCCTTCACCAGATCCTGCGTGTCGGAAACCAGCTTTTCCTTGGTATCGGGGATCAGCAGATCGTCCTTGCCGAAGGAGATGCCGGCGCGGCAGGCATTGGTGAAACCAAGCGTCATCTGGCGGTCAGCGAAGATCACCGTCTCCTTCTGACCGCAATGGCGATAGACAATATCGATAACCGACGAGATTTCCTTCTTGGTCAGCAGACGGTTGACCAGCTCGAAAGGAACCTTCGGATTACGCGGCAGGATTTCGGCAATCCGCATACGGCCGGGCGTCGTGGTGACCAGACGGGTAACCGGCGTACCGGTTTCGTCAACGGTCCGGTAGCGGGCCTTGATACGGGTGTGAAGGCCGATCGCCTTGCCATCAATGGCCTGCTCGATCTCGGACGAGCCGGCGAAACGCGGCACCCGATGGGTAACGCCCTTGCCCTTCTTGACCAGTTCGAACAGCGCCTTGACATCCTTGCCTTCGATCTCACGACCGGTTTTCGGATCGGCAACAACCACGTCACCGCTCGCATAGGCAGCAGACATCGCTTCTTCGGAATCAATCGAAACGATCGGACCGAAGGAGCCAAGACGCTCATAGCTCAGATAATAGAGGCCGAGCACGATATCCTGTGACGGCACAATGATCGGCTTGCCGTTGGCCGGGCTCAGGATGTTGTTTGTCGACATCATCAGAACACGGGCTTCAAGCTGGGCTTCCAGTGACAGCGGCACATGGACCGCCATCTGGTCGCCGTCGAAGTCGGCGTTGAAGGCGGTGCAGACCAGCGGGTGCAGCTGAATGGCCTTGCCCTCAATCAGCACCGGTTCGAATGCCTGGATACCAAGACGGTGCAGCGTCGGTGCACGGTTCAGCATGACCGGATGTTCGCGGATAACCTCTTCCAGGATATCCCAGACTTCCGGACGCTCTTTTTCGACCATGCGCTTCGCCGCCTTGATCGTCGTCGCCATGCTGTAGAGTTCCAGCTTGGAATAGACGAAGGGCTTGAACAGTTCGAGCGCCATCTTCTTCGGCAGACCGCACTGGTGCAGTTTCAGTTCCGGACCGACGACGATAACCGAACGGCCGGAGTAATCGACGCGCTTGCCGAGCAGGTTCTGACGGAAGCGGCCCTGCTTGCCCTTCAGCATGTCCGACATGGATTTCAGCGGGCGCTTGTTCGCACCGGTGATGGCGCGGCCGCGGCGACCGTTATCGAACAGCGCATCGACCGATTCCTGCAGCATGCGCTTTTCGTTGCGGACGATAATGTCCGGCGCACGCAGTTCGATCAGGCGCTTCAGACGGTTGTTCCGGTTGATAACGCGGCGATACAGATCGTTCAGATCCGACGTCGCAAAACGGCCACCATCAAGCGGCACCAGCGGACGCAGTTCGGGCGGAATGACCGGAACCACTTCCAGGATCATCCATTCCGGACGGGCACCTGATGCCATGAAGGCTTCGACCAGCTTCAGCCGCTTGACCAGCTTCTTGCGCTTGGTCTCGGATTTGGTTTCCGCCAGATCTTCCCGCAGGGTCTCCAGCTCGTCTTCCATATCCAGCTCTTTGAGCATTTCACGGATCGCCTCGGCACCGATCCCGGCGCGGAAGTTGTCCTGTCCATACTCATCAAGCGCGTTCTGGTAGCCGTCTTCCGACAGCAGCTCGAACTTCTTCAGCGGTGTCAGGCCCGGCTCGATCACCACATGGTTTTCGAAATACAGAACCCGCTCCAGATCCTTCAGGGTCATGTCGAGCAGCAGACCGATACGGCTCGGCAGTGACTTCATGAACCAGATATGAGCCACCGGCGATGCCAGTTCGATATGCCCCATGCGCTCGCGGCGCACCTTTGAAAGCGTGACTTCAACGCCGCACTTTTCGCAGATGATGCCGCGATACTTCATGCGCTTGTACTTGCCGCACAGGCACTCGTAATCCTTGATCGGGCCAAAAATCCGGGCGCAGAACAGACCGTCCCGCTCCGGCTTGAAAGTCCGGTAGTTGATCGTTTCCGGCTTCTTGATCTCACCGAACGACCAGGAACGAATCCGTTCCGGGCTGGCAATCGAGATCTGGATCTGGTCGAACGACTGGCTCGATCCTGTGACCTGGCCGAAAATCTTCATCAACTCATTCATGTTCTTCTCCCGTATGGGTCATATGTCCTGCGACGTTCGATCAGAAATTGCGTTGTTCAAGCTCGACATTGAGCCCGAGTGAACGCAGTTCCTTGACCAGCACGTTGAAGGACTCTGGGATACCGGCCTCGAAGGTGTCGTCACCACGGACGATCGCCTCATAGACCTTGGTTCGGCCCGACACGTCATCGGATTTCACCGTCAGCATTTCCTGCAATGTGTAGGCGGCACCGTATGCTTCAAGTGCCCACACTTCCATTTCACCAAAGCGCTGGCCACCGAACTGCGCCTTGCCACCCAGCGGCTGCTGGGTAACCAGGCTGTACGGACCGATGGAACGGGCGTGGATCTTGTCATCAACCAGGTGATGCAGTTTCAGCATGTAGATGTAGCCGACGGTAACCTGACGATCGAACGGCTCACCCGTGCGGCCATCAACCAGGGTCACCTGGCCGGAACTCGACAGTCCTGCCTTCTCCAGCATTTCGACGATATCCGGCTCCCGGGCACCGTCGAATACCGGCGTCGCAATCGGAACACCGTCAGAGATGTTGTTGGCAAGATCATAGATCTCGTCATCTTCAAGCTTGTCGATCTCGGTGGTATACACCTTCTCGCCATAGACGTCCTTCAGCTTGGCCTTCAGCGTCTTCATACCGCTGGCGTTGCTCTTTGCCGCCCGCAATGCTTCCGCAACCTGCCGGCCAAGACCGGCACAGGCCCACCCAAGATGGGTTTCAAGAATCTGCCCGACATTCATGCGCGACGGCACGCCAAGCGGGTTGAGGACGATATCGACCTGCGTTCCGTCTTCGAGATAGGGCATGTCTTCAATCGGCATGATGCGCGAAATGACACCCTTGTTGCC
>JAVJTE010000018.1:0-68613 GCA_040219025.1 Rhodospirillales bacterium
GCGCGATTTCCGGGGAAGGATCGGCTCTATCGCCGACCACTCAAAATCAGTCAGGTCATATCGGGACATCGAAAACTCCTTTTGGAGTTTGAATCACATCCTCGATAAATTGGGAATCCCGTTTATGAGTTTACGGCCTAATCTCGTAACGGCTTTGCCTCTGCTCAGGTTTGCGACCGCCATCCGGATAGTCTACCAGTTTGCGATACACAGAGGCGGTAAGTGACGTTGAGCAAACATCGGATAAATGTCGGTTGCGGGATGACTCTGACCAAGGGCTGGCTGAATTTTGACAATTCTCCCAGCGTCAGGCTGGCCGCCTTCCCGCCGGTCTGGAAAATCCTCGGCCGGATCGGAATTATCTCACCGGCGCAGCGGTCCTATATTGAATTCTGTGCCCGTCATCAGGTGATTCATGCGAATGCGGTGCGCCGCATTCCGCTGGCTGATGGCTCGGTGGAGGTGCTCTACAGTTCACATATGCTGGAGCATCTGAGCCAGAATGAAGCGGCAGGGTTTCTTGGTGAGGCGTTGCGGGTTCTGGCGCCGGGCGGGGTTATCCGCCTGGCATTGCCGGATCTTGCAATGGCGGTGGAGGCCTATCGCCGGGACGGGGATGCGGATGCGTTCATGGATGGTCTGCTGGTGGCTGCCCCGCCCCTGTCATCCCTGAAAGACAGGCTGCGGCTGCTGTTCTCCGGCTATCGCCATCATCAGTGGATGTATGACGGCAATTCGCTGAAGGCGCTCGTCGAGCGGAACGGCTTTGCCGATGCTGTCATCCAGCCCGCCGGTCAGACGATGATCCGGGATCCGGGATCGCTTGATCTTCAGGAGCGGCGCGACCAGTCGGTTTATGTCGAGGCCCGGAAACCGGCCTGAGCCTGCCGCAGGTCAGGCCATGCCCACCGGCTCACGGAAGCTGGTGCGGTCATCAGGACGGGTAGCCAGCATTGCCTCCAGCTCGCGCCGGAGAGCGATCTTCCCCGGATCGTCGAAGATGTTGTGCATTTCATCCGGATCCTCTTTCAGGTCATACATCTCGCCGGCACCGGATAGCGCATCGATGGTAAGTTTTGCATGCCGGGCGCGGACGCATTTGAGGTCAAGTGCAACGCCGGTGCGGGTCGGATGCAGCCGCCATTCATTGAGGGCGAAGTCCCGCGATGCCGTGCTGCTGTCCCAGAGGGGGCGGAGGCTTTTACCATGCAGATTGGCGTCGGGTGCGGCTTGCGCCAGATCAAGCAGGGTGGCGGGAATATCGATGGTTGAAACCGGATCTTCAACAACATGTCCGGCCGGAACACCGGGCCCGACCAGCAGTCCGCCGACGGTCAGCAGGCCTTCATACAGCATCGGCCCTTTCAGCAGCAGCCCGTGATCGCCCAGCCAGTCACCATGGTCTGACGTGTAAAAGACATAGGTGTTGTCATCGAGCCCGTAGTCCCGGAGCGCATTGCGGATGCGTCCGACATTATGGTCGATCAGCGAGATCATGCCGTAATAGTTGGCGATGATATGCCGCAGTTGTTCGTCTGTCTGGTCCGGCACCCGTGAATTGCGCGCCCGATGGGCAAACATCTTCGGATCTTTCAGCTGTGGTGTTCCTTCCAGACAGGCCTTGTGCCACCAGGGCCGCCGGTCGAGGTCGCGAACGCGATGGTGCGGCAGATCAACCTCGTCGGGATGATGCAGGCGCGACCAGGGTTCCGGCGCGTCAAACGGATGATGCGGGTCCGGGAAGGAAATCCAGAGCGCGAAGGGGTCATCGTCATCACGTCTGTCCCGCAGATATTCAATCGCCTGATTGGCCGTCCATTCGGAGTTGTGGAACGCCTGCGGCAGCCCGGACTGCAGGGTTTGAGCGGCGTTTGCATCAGGTCCCGTACGGGTGTTGTAACGCTCCCACTTCCAGTCACCCAGACCGTCGGCGTAGAACCACCTGTCGTAATGCTGGCCAAATGGCGGGCGCATCGGCGGATTGCGGTTATGGCCCATGACGACCAGCTCGACATGCTGGAACCCCATATAGGGCCCGTTCCAGTCCTTGTCATACAGATCAGTACTGCGGGCGCATTCCGGTGCGCCAGTCGGCTCGAAGGCATGCATGGTGGTGAAATGGGCCTTGCCGATAAAGGCCGTGCGATAACCGCTCCGGCCAAGCGTTCCGGCAAAGCCCTTGTCGGCGACGCTTTCCTCCAGATCCACACCGTTGTCCCAGACACCGTGAGTCTGCGGCAACAGGCCGGTCAGAATACCGGCACGGGAAGGCTGGCACACAACACTGGAGGTGATGCAGTTGCGAAAATGCGTGCCCTGCCGCGCCATGATGTCCAGATGCGGCGTCTTCACGGCCCGACCGGCAAAACCATAACAGTCTCCACGCTGCTGGTCAGAGGTGATGATGATGAGATTGGGCTTTCTGTTTACCATTCCGGTTATCCTTGATCTGCGGTCATGGGTGTGTGTCCGGCAGGGCTCTGCCGCGGGAGAGTTGCCTGAAACGGGCGTAAAGCCGGATCAGCAGCGTTGCTATGCCGATGGCGAAAAAGATCAGGGCTGCCGGCCTGTCGAGAAAGAATGCCATCCCGTCAGCCGACATCATGAATGTCTGCTGCAGGGCTTCTTCAGCGCCGCGGGCCAGGACAAAGGAAATCACCAGCGCCGGCAGCGAAAAGTCGAGCTTGCGCATGACATAACCGAGCAGACCGAACAGAAACATGACGACCACGTCAAAAAGACTGTTACCAACCGAATAGACGGCGATGACGGTCAGCATCAGGATGACCGGGTATATCTGTCTTTGCGGTACCCTGCCGATCAGGCGTCCGATCCGGGGGGCAAAGAACCAGCCGATGATCCCGTAACAGACGATGCCGGTGATCCCGGCGGCGAACAGCCCGTAGACCAGGTCTTTCGAAGTGGTGAAAATAGTCGGGCCGACCTGGACGCCCTGGATCAGGAAGACACCGATCATGATGGCGGCGATGGTGCTGCCGGGAATACCCAGCGCCAGAACCGGTATCATGGACGGACCTGAAACGGCGTTGTTGGCTGTCTCCGGCGCGGCAACCCCTTCGATTGCGCCCTTGCCCCAGAGTTCCGGGCGCTTTGCCCGGCGTCGTTCCTCACCATAGGCGATGAAACAGGCAACGGCGGACCCCAGCCCCGGAAGCAGCCCGATGACCGATCCGATGATCGCTGAACGCCCCATGACCGGCAGGCTGTAGCGCAGATCCTCCCGGTTCAGGTTGTTATCATCCGGCGATGTCGGGGGCGCCACGATAGAGGTGGCCATCTCTCCCCTGCGTGTGGCTTCAAGCTGCACCATGACTTCCGACATCACAAAAGTGCCGACCAGCAGGGGCACCAGGGAAAAGCCGCCCATCAGGTTGACCGACCCGAACACATACCGGTCAACCCCGGATATGAAATCCAGCCCGACCATGGCGAGCAACACGCCTAGTGCCGAACTGGCCAGACCTTTCAGCATGGAGGAACTGACAACCGACCCGATGACTACAAAGGCCATCATGTAGATGGCGAAATATTCCGGCGGGCCGAGCCTGATTGTGTAGATCGCGATGGTCGCCGCCCCGAAGATCAGGATCATCTCGCCGGTCAGGTCACCGACCACTGAACCCAACGTCGCCATTTTCAGGGCCTTGCCGGCCTTCCCCTGTTTTGCGAGGGGATGACCGTCAATCCCGGTGGCTGCCGCCGCTGTGGTGCCCGGTGTATTGAACAGGATCGCGGCGATGGAGCCGCCATAGCGTCCCGCCTTGCCGATCACATAAAGCAGGGCCAGCGCCGACAGCGGCGACATGTAACTTGTGACCGGTACGATCATGGCGATCACTGCGGCGGTCGTCAGGCCAGGCAGCGCCCCGATCAGGACACCGATTGCTGCCCCCAGGATAACAAACAGGAAGGCGTAGCCGTCGCTGAACAGCGCGACGAACCCGCCGGCAAGATCAATCATTCAGTTAGGACTCCGGGTATGGCCATGTCTAGGTGAGAAGCAGGGAGAGATCGATGAGATGACCGGGCGGTGCGTAGATGCCGAGCAGCTCGAAAAACAGCAGGTACGAGATAATCGCTGTTGCCAGTCCCGGCAGGATTGCGCCTCGCCGACCCTGACAGCCGAAAATCATAAAGCCGAGGGGGGCTGCGACCAGCGTCGCCGGGAGATATCCGAATGCCCAGATCAGGGCACAATATCCAAGCCCGCCGACCGCCAGAAGAACGGCACCGGCTGACAGCGCCGCTCCCGGTTGCTTGCCTCCCGCCGGTGCCAGGAGAAAGGCAAATCCGGTCAGGGTCAGTCCGATTATCACGAGAGCAGCGGAGGCGATCAGGGGTACCAGACGTGGCCCGCCGCTCTGGCCTGCTTCCTGATCTATCTCGAAGGCGAAGATCAGAAAGAACAGACCAATCAGGATTGCCCCGATACCCGCAATGACATCGGCGATACGGGTTGGCGGACGCTGTCCGGCGGGACTGGTGGAGGGCAGCAGGGACATGCCACGTTCAGTCTATTTCATTGACCGTGCGACGGGCAGCCAGGCCTCGCCGAGGCTGAGGATATAGGCACGGGCCGCTTTACCTGACTTGAACTTCGGTACGGCCTTGGCATTTGTCAGGGCAGCCTTGAATTCCGCCGATGTGGCGGCTTTCTCGACAGCGTCAGACAAAATCTCGACAATGGTATCATCAACCTTTGTGGAGACGGCGATAATCATGGGAGATGATACCGGGGTTGCGGTAACGCCCTTCTCGCTCAGCGTCGGAATGCTGTCTGCCAGCGGATAGCGTTCTTCTGAATTGACCGCGAGCATGCGGATTTTTTCCTCGAACCCGGCCACCTGCTGTACGCCCATCCAGACATAATCGACCTGGCCACCCAGCAGGGCTGCCCGGACTTCGCCGCCGCCCTTGAAGACCACGACCCGTGAGTCGAAACCGGATCCGCTCTGCAGCCCGATCGCGGCGGCGTGGTGCCAGCTGCCGTTGCCGGCGACACCGTAGCTCATCCCCGGATTGGCCCGGGCATAGGCAACAAAGTCCTCGATGGTTTTGAACCGCTCATCTTCGGCCCGCACCGCGATACCCGTGACAAGCTCGCCGATCATGCCAACCGTCTTGAAATCCTTGATCGGGTCAATCGGCTGCTGCTTGCGCAGTCCGTTGAGCATGAAGGTGCCGAATGACTGGATCATGATGGTATGACCGTCATCGCGGGCATCCAGCAGGGCCTGCGCACCGATGAAGCCGCCGCCACCGGGCCGGTTAACGACCGTGATCGGCGTCTTCAGAATGCCCTCCAGTTGCGAGGCCAGCGCCCGGGCGTGGGTATCGGTGCCGCCACCGGCACCTGAGGGAACGATCACGGTGATCGGTCGCTCCGGAAAATCGGCATGGGCGAGGGAGACACCGGCCAGCAATGTTGCGGCTGTCGCGAGAAGAGCAAGGCGGCGTAATTTTGCGTAGGCGGAGATCATGATCTGTCCTTCCTGTCTGTCTGAACCGGAACCGATGGGGGCGTCGGTCCATCGACGGTTCTGTTTCTGTACCGTCATCGAGAGAAGAAGCTTCAATGATGTTTTTCTGTATTGAAAATGCTATCTTGGAACTACTTGATGCAATTCAGGCATATTATGGCAGAGTCATCGCCTCGCGCACTTCGCGCTTTTCTTGCTGTCGTCAACCATGGAACCGTCAGTGAAGCGGCGCGGCAGATGAATATGAGCCAGCCGGCGCTGGGTCGTCTGATACAGGGGCTGGAAGCTGATCTCGGGGTCAGCCTGTTCACGCGCCAGCGCAAGCGACTGCGTCCGACCGAGATGGCGCTGGATTTCGCCCGGGAGGTCGAACGGGTACTGGCGAACTTCGATGAACTGCCCCGCATGGTGTCCGAATACGAGACCGAGTCTGCCTCTGTGCTCCGTGTCGCCGCAGTGCCCCGCCTGGCCTATAGCCTCGTCGCACCGGCGTTTCAGCGTGTCCGGCAACGGTTCCCGAAGGCACGTCTTGTGATCGATGCCCGGCCGGGGCGGGAGATCGAACGCTGGGTCAACAGCAAGGTCTATGATCTTGGTCTGGCGACATTGCCGATCTATCGCAGCAAGACCGATATCGAACTGTTCGGGCGCGTGCCGCTGCATGTCATCATGCGCAACGATGATCCGATGGCCGGGCGTGATGAAATCGAAATTCGGGACATTCAGAGCCCTATGGTGCTGCCCATCAACGGGAACCTGATGCGTGAGCGGATTGACAATGCCTACCGTTCGGCCCGGTTGAACCCGATATCGCCTGTCGAGACATCGTCGTCGGCGCTTGCCTGTTATTTCGTTTCCCAGGGCTTTGGCTGCACAATTTCCGATCCTTACTCCGTTGATATCGATCCGGGGCGGCTTTGTTCCACCCCTCTGATTCCCCGGAGCTGGCTGGAACTGGCCTTTGTCGGCCCGAAATTACGGAAATCCTCGTCACTGTCCGATGCGTTCCGACAGGCCATCCGCGCTGAAGTGACAGAGCGCGGCGGGGAGATGATTGCTGGTGACGCCGCCTCATCGTGATGGTAATCAGAGCGCGATGACACAGACGGTTACACCAGATTCTGTCCTCTTCAGACGGCTCCGGCGGGAGCGGCATTCCTTTGTCCTGCTCGCCCTGCTGCTATTCTCGCTGCAGTGGATTGTGCCGGTTGCAGCGACAGCCAGCGGATCTGTCGAGATCTGTTACGGTAATGGCGAGCCGGAGGGCGGTGCGAAGATTCATCCCGGGCATTGCCCCGGCGCCGCCGGTTGCGCCAGTCTCACCGGCGGGGGGCTGCCGGTTGCCGGGGCGTTTTCCCATGATCATCCCTGCCTGCCGGTCTCCGGCAAGCCGGAATGCCCGTCCAGCGGCTTGTCCGGTTCTGCCGGGCTGAACCCGTTTGATGCCTTTGGGCGCGGCCCTCCCCCTCATTCCTGACGATCACAGATTTCATAGATATTGATCAATCGCGCCCGCAGTGGCGCATCTCAGGGAATGACGAAATGTACGCTCTTATCAAACAGGCTGCGGTTGCAGCCACTCTTCTGCTGTTTTCCTCCTTTGCCGGTTCGGCGCATGAACTGAAACACGGTGATCTGGTGTTAATGCATCACTGGGTGCGTGCCACGCCGGAGAAGGCCCCGACCTCAGCCGGTTACCTCATTATTCGTAACACCGGCAAGACGGCAGACCGGCTGGCCTCGGTTGAAAGCAGCATTGCCCGCAAGACCGAAATTCACACGATGACGATGGATGGCGGCGTGATGCGGATGCGCCAGCTTGTTGACGGCCTTGAAATTCCCGCTGGCGGCGAGGTTGCGCTGAAGCCGGGTGGAGAACATATCATGTTCATGGGGCTGAACGGTCAGGTCGAGGAAGGCTCTGACGTGACGGTTCGCCTGAACTTTGAGAAGGCCGGTCCGGTAGATGTTACCTTCCCGGTGCAGAAAAAGGATAACCACATGAAACACGGAACCCACTGATGAACGGTATGAAGGTCCTGCGCTATGTCCTCTGGGGGCTGTGCGGTGCTGTCGGGATTGGCCTGGGCGTCCTCGCCTTCCGGGCCTTTGAACAGGGCACGGCCCCCGGTCAGCAGATATCACAGGCTGGCAAGTTCGGCGTCCCGTTCAGTCTGGTCCGTCATAATGGCGAGCCGGTTGACGAGACGCTGTTTGAGGGCAAGCCGTCGCTGGTCTATTTCGGCTTTACCTTCTGCCCCGATGTCTGCCCGACAACCCTGACCGACATGACCGTCTGGGCGGATGCGCTGGGGGATGATGCCGACCGGGTCAATCTGGTGTTCGTCACCGTTGACCCGGAACGCGATACGGCGGGGGTGATGAGCAATTACATCACCTCGTTCTCTGACCGTATCATCGGTGTCACCGGCGAGCCGGAGGCAGTGAAAGACATGTTGCGCGGCTACAAGGTCTATTTCTCGAAAGTCCCGCTGGAAGGCGGCGATTACACAATGGACCATACCGCCGGTGTCTACATTCTCGACCGTCAGGGAGACTTCGCCGGGACCATTGCCTACGGCGCCAGTGAGGCAGATGCGCTTGCGAAAATCCGCAAGACACTCGACCGCAGCTGACCGTCGACTTGAGGCAAGGACAGGACTATATTGACGCCATGAAACGGACCGCACTCATTGCCGCCGCCTTCATGGCGTCAAGCTTCCTGCTGGCCTTTGGTGCAAGCCTATGGGCCAGCCAGGGCGAGGCGTATTATATCTCCACCATTCTGACCGGCCTGCCGCACTGTTTCTGACAGGGGGGCCGGTTCTGCTCAGCGCATATGCTGGGCGATGATGCCTAGTGCAATCGGCATGGCTGTTCGCCGGTCCATCCCCGGCCTCAGCCGCTCGTCATACAACGTCCGGATCAGAATCCGGTCGGTCTCGGTCAGCGAATGCCGGACAATCCGGTCGTTGAAGATGCTTTCCTCGACAATCGTTGAATCATTCCGCAGTCCGAGCGCCTGGGTGACTTCCTGATAGATGCAGTGCCGTGTCTTCTCAACCGTATCTGTCGAGATATAGACATCGGCAAAGGCGATCTCGCCCGTTGACCTGCGTCCGACACCGAAGGCACAGTTTGCCCGCTTGAAAGGTGTCTTGGCCCGGATTTCTGCCGTGCTCATGAAATGGATGCGAAAGGTCGCCTTTCGCTTGCTCAGTTTCTGTGTCATGAAGCCGAGTCCGGTCAGCTTGCCGAGATCATTCAGCAGGGCTGCCAGTTCCTTGAAATGCGCTTTCCCGCCGATGACATTCACGATGGGTTGACGCTCCCAGCGTGACAGCGGGGCCTCCTCGCCGGTGGCTTCGAGGAACAGGGCGACTTTTTCGAAATGCAGCGAGACCCGCTCAATCTCCTCCGGGCTGGCGGCCCGGACCGGGCTGAAGGTCGTCGTGATGACCAGCCCGGCCAGCACAAAAGCACTGGCCAGAGCGACAACCCGGCGGAGGATGGCGCGGGGCATTCTATTTCCCGCCATAGCCCAGATAATCGGTCTTGCCGGCATCATAGAAGGCGCTGCGGCTGTAGCGTTCCAGAATATCGGCAGGGGGCCGCACGTCGGCGACGTCTGTCCCGGTGCGCATGTTCACCAGCGTCTTGTAGATGCCTTCGACAGCGGCTTTCCATGTCGGATGACCCTGCAGGCAGATACGCACCCTTTCCGACGCCAGTCCTTCGAGATCCCTGAGGTCCGCCGGTGCGCCGCCCAGAACCAGCGGCAGGCTGGTGGCAGCGGTCGCGGCCAGCATCTGTTCCCGTGACTTGAAGCCGACGATGAACAGGGCATCAACACCGCAGGCTTCCATCGCCTTCAGCCGCTCGGCCAGTTCCGGTCCGTCGCAGAGACCGGCATGGGTACGACCGAAGATACAAAGTTCAGGATCGCGGCGGGCGGCGAGGGCAGCCCGCAGCTTGCCTGTCATCTCGTCAATCGAGATCAGCTTTGCCAGCGGGCTTGAGGCATGGGGTGCCGGCAGCAGGGTATCCTCGATGGACAGGCCGGCAACGCCAGCAGTCTCCAGCTCGATGATGGTCCGGGCGACATTCAGCGCATTGCCGTAGCCGTGGTCGGCATCGACACAGAGCGGCAGATCGCTGGCCCGGCAGATCCGTCGGCACTGGTCGGCAAACTCGGTCTGGGTCATCAGGGTGATGTCGGGATCGCCGAGGATGACGTAGGAGGCGATGGAGCCGCCAAGCATGCCGATCTCGAAGCCGATATCTTCCGCCATGCGGATCGACATCGGGTCGAACACGGGTGCGGGGTGAACGCATCGATCACCATTCAGAATTGCACGAAGTTTTTGTCGTCCGGAAATCGTCGTCACCTTGGTCTCCCTCATGATGTTCGGACAATAGAAGCATTCCGGACCATGGCGGGGCAAGCGCATCGCGATGGATATTTGTCACCTGACATGATTTCCGGCGCATGCCGGGTGCTGTGAAAACGGTTGTGTCCCGGCTACAGGCCGTTGTTTCGGTACCACCGGACAATCAGCTGCCGTTCCTCCGGCTCCATGTAGGAGACATTTGCCGGCGGCATGGCATGGGTCACACCGGACTGTATGAAGACCGCCTTTGCATGGGTCAGAATGTCATTTTCGGTTTCCAGCCGGACATTCTTTGGCGCGGTGGCAATGCCGTCCCATCCCGGTTCCGTTGCGTGACACATGGAACAGCGCCCCTGCACAGTGATGACGACATCCTCGAACCCGGCGGCGGATGCCAGTTGCTGCTGCTGTCGGGTCAGCGGGCGCTCTGCGGCCTGGTCCGGCCCGTCCGGATTCAGCCAGAGCGGGGCTAGTGACAGCAGGATGATAACAGCGAAGACAACAACAGTCGCCGGTATCGTCCAGACAGGTGTTGCGCCCCCGGCATGACGGGTGTTGAAGAAATGCCGGATGGTGACCCCCATCAGGAAGACCAGACTGGCAATGATCCAGTTGTAATCGCTGGCAAAGGCAAGGGGGTAGTGGTTCGACAGCATCAGGAAGATGACAGGCAGGGTCAGGTAATTGTTGTGGGTCGAGCGCAGCTTGGCGGTCTTGCCATATTTCGCATCCGGTATGCGCCCGGCTTTCAGGTCGGCGACGACGATCTTCTGGTTCGGAATGATGACGATGAACACATTGGCCGACATCACGGTCGCCGTGACGATGCCCAGATGCAGCAGGGCCGCGCGGCCGGTAAAGACATGGGTGAAGGCCCAGGCCAGGACCACGATGATGGCGTAGAGCACAATCATCAGCAGGGTTGCGTTGTCGCCCAGCCTGCTGCGGCAGAGCAGGTCATAGCCGAACCAGCCCAGCACGATGATACCGAGCGAAATCGCGATCCCCGCATAGGCCGGGATATCAAGGACGTCGGGGTCGACCAGATAAAGATCGGCACCGGCATAATAGACGAGGCAGAGCAGGATAAAGCCGGACATCCAGGTCCAGTAGCTTTCCCACTTGAACCAGATCAGATGTTCCGGCAGCGCCTCCGGGGCGATCATGTATTTGCGGATATGGTAGAAGCCGCCGCCGTGAACCTGCCATTCCTCGCCACTGACACCCGGCGGCAGGTCGGGGGATTTCCGTAAACCCAGATCAAGGGCGATGAAGTAGAAGCTGGATCCGATCCAGGCAATTGCGGTGATGACATGCAGCCACCGGGCCGCGAATTCCAGCCAGTCCATGACCATGATCATCTCTATCATCGCATCCTCTCCCTGCTGACGCGCGCAAGACTAGCAGATTTGATTGTTCCTGCTATCCAGATAATCAGCAAAGCCTTTCAGGCTGATGAGGGTAATAACGGGGTGGTTGCCGGGGAGCATGCCGGTGAAGATACAGGATCAGCTGCCCCGGTAGGTTGAATAGCCGTAGGGCGACAGCAGCAGCGGGACATGATAATGCGATGCGGGGTCGGAAATACCGAACCGGACCGGTATTTCATCCAGGAATTTCGGCTCGGTCTGCCCTTTTGCGTGGCTGTCCAGATAGGCTCCGGCCCGGAAAACCAGCTCGTAGCTGCCGGTCCGGAACTCCTCCTCCGGCAGGATCGGGCTGTCGGTGCGGCCATCCGCATTGGTGACGGCGGTGCGGATCAGTGTCCGCTGATCGCCGTCGATCCGGTAGAGTGTAATCTCCAGCCCGGCGGCGGGCCGTCCGCGTGCGGTATCGAGAACATGGGTTGTCAGAAAGCCTGTATTCATCGTCTGATGACCTTTCGGTGTCGTCAGACCTATGATGAGCCAGACCGGAATGTTTGAAAACAGTTCCCGCAGGAAAGTCTTTCAGTATTTTTGTGAAGACTGCGGGGACGGTTTTGACCTGATAGTGAATGGAGCAGGCAACTGATGGATGAGTCGGGCCGTATGGCTGGATACCCTCGTGACATGGATGGCTATGGTGCCCGGGCCCCTGACCCGAAATGGCCGGGCGGTGCGCGCATTGCCGTGCAGATTGTCCTGAACTATGAGGAGGGCGGCGAGAACAGCATCCTGCATGGCGATGCCGCCTCCGAAGCCTTCCTGTCGGAGATCGTCGGCGCGGCGGCCTGGCCCGGACAGCGGCACTGGAACATGGAATCGATCTATGAATATGGTGCCCGTGCCGGTTTCTGGCGGCTGCACCGGCTGTTCACTGAATTCGGCATCCCGGTCACTGTCTATGGTGTTGCCACCGCGCTGGCCCGTTCACCCCGGCAGGTCGATGCGATGCAGTCGGCGGGATGGGAAATTGCCAGCCATGGCCTGAAATGGATCGATTATCGCGACCATTCGCCGGAGGCCGAACGGGCCGATATGCAGGAGGCAATTCGTCTGCATACGGAGGTTTGCGGCGAGCGGCCGCGCGGATGGTATACCGGGCGCTGTTCCGTCAACACGGTTGATCTGGTGGCCGCGGAAGGCGGGTTCGACTATGTCGCCGACAGCTACGCCGACGATCTGCCCTACTGGCATCGCAAGCCGGACGGCTCAGCACAGCTTGTCGTGCCCTACACGCTGGATGCCAATGACATGCGGTTTGCGACGCCGCAGGGCTTCAATGCCGGCGAGCAGTTCTTCAGTTATCTGAAAGACAGTTTCGATGTCCTGTACAGCGAAGGTGCTGCCGGCTCGGCAAAGATGCTGTCAGTTGGCCTGCATTGCCGCCTGATCGGCAGGCCGGGCCGTCTCATGGCTCTCCGGCGTTTTCTCGAATATGCCCGCAGCCATGAGGCCGTCTGGTTTGCGACCCGCCTCGATATTGCCCGGCACTGGCAGAAGATCCATCCGTTTCGCGATAGCGGGTTGCGCCCCGGTGATCTGTCGGAAGCAGAGTTTGTCGCAAAATTCGGCGGCATATTCGAACATTCCCCCTGGGTTGCCGAACGCGCCTGGAAGCTGGAACGGGGTCCGGCCCATGATACGGCAACGGGTTTGCACAGCGCCCTGAAACGCTGCTTCCGGTCAGCCGGTGATGACGAGAAGCTGGCGCTGCTGAATGCGCATCCCGATCTGGCGGGCAAGCTGGCGCAGGCAAAACGGCTGACCGAACAGTCAGCCGGCGAGCAGGCCTCTGCCGGGCTTGATGCCCTGACGGATGAAGAACGGGCAGTCTTTCAGCAGCTGAATGCGACTTATGTGGAAAAGTTCGGCTTTCCGTTCATTATCGCGGTAAAGGGACTGACGAAGGGCCAGATCCTCGACGCCTTCCGGCACCGTATCGACCATGACTATGACAGCGAGTTTTCCGAAGCCTGCCGGCAGGTGGAGCGCATTACGCTGCTTCGCCTCCGCGACATTTTACCCGACTGAGAACAGGACCTCCGATGACACCGACAGACACCGCCGCTCCCGCCTTTGTTCGCAACAGCATCAATCTGGCCTCTGCCGGTCTGGGGGCTCGCCCGGTCCGGGCCACAAATGAATTCTTTGCCCCGCTGGAACGCATGCTGCAGGATTCCGATCCGGTCTTCCTGCCGGATGAGTATGACGATAACGGCAAATGGATGGATGGCTGGGAAACCATTCGCCGGCGTAATGGCGGGCATGACGTGGCTGTCATCGCGCTTGCCACCCGCGGGCGGATTGCCGGGTTTGATATCGATACCGCGCATTTTACCGGGAATTACGCCCCGGCCTGCCGGATCGAGGCGATCAGTTCCGCTGATGACCCGTCGGATGATGCGGCCTGGGTCGAGATTCTGTCGACCCGTGAACTGGGGCCGAGCGCACATCATTACGTCGACTGCACCAGCGACGAGGTCTGGACTCACCTGCGTCTGCATATCTATCCGGACGGGGGCGTGGCCCGGCTGCGGGTCTATGGCACGCCACAGATTGATCCGGCAGCGGCAAAAGCGGGCGAAATTGATCTTGTCTCTGCGCTGAACGGGGGGCGTATCCTCGGGTTTTCCGATGCGCATTACGGGTCCTACCATCGTCTGCTGGCACCGGGCCGCAGCCTGAATATGGGCGACGGCTGGGAAACCCGGCGACGGCGTGAACCGGGGTTTGACTGGATTGTTCTGGCGCTGGGTGCCCGCGGCACCATCAGTCATGCGCTCATCGATACCGGGTTCTACAAGGGTAATTACCCCGAAAGCTGTTCGCTGCAGGCGGCTGACCTCAGTGACTTCAAGGGCGACCTTAACCGGTCGGTGATTACCTCGGCGATGTTCTGGGATGAACTGATGCTGCGGCGCAAACTGTCGCCAATGACCGAACATGTGATACCGGCCGATGAAATCAGATCGCTGGGGCCGGTCACGCATGTCCGGATGAACATCTATCCGGATGGCGGCATCAGCCGGCTGCGGTTGTTCGGGACGGTTGCATGACGCGGGATATTTTTGTTCAGCCGCTTGCCGCCGGGGCGTTTGCTCCCTTCGGTGATGTGATCGGGATATCCGGCGAACCGGACTTCATCATCAACCGGGGGATGTGCGGCCGCTATCATGATCTGGCCGCGCCGGAGGTGGGAGAAGGGCGGGCCGGTATCAGCCTGTTCAAATCCGAGGCTCGCAGCTTCCCCTATCAGCTGGACATGATGGAGCGTCATCCGCTCGGAAGTCAGGCCTTCATCCCGATGACGCGGGATGCGTTCCTTGTCATCGTTGCCCCTGATGACAACGGCAGGCCGGGACAACCCGTCGCCTTCATGACGCAGCCGGGGCAGGGGGTCAATTATGCCCGTAATACCTGGCATGGCGTCCTGACACCATTGGCTGAACCCGGGCTGTTCGCCGTGATCGACCGCGTTGGTGAGGGCGACAACCTGGAGGAATATGAATTCGACGTGCCTTTCATCATCCGGCAGCACGCCGCCGGATAGCCGGAAAGGGGCGTTGATCACCTTGATCCCGGACGACCGAAAGGCAGGCAGCCCGGGATATGAGGTGGCAGAGTCAGCGCTTCACCGCATCGACCAGAATGAAGGCGATCTGGCAGGGTTCCGTGCCGCGGTTTGACCAGGCATGGTTGGTGCCCTGCTGGACAACCGTGTCACCGGCTTTCAGCAGCACCTCGTCCTCATCCATCATCATGTAGATCTCGCCGGTCAGGATCACCGCGTAATCGACGGAATCGGTCCGGTGCATGAACGGGTGCCGGGCACCTTCCACGACATTGGCACCGGCACCCATTTCGGCAAAGGCCGCCTTGCCGTCGAGCTTTGCCAGCACCTCCGGGTCTTCCGGGTCAAACTGTACGATCCGGAAGACCGAGCCGTTCTTTGGCGGGTGCAGGATCAGCGGGCCCTCGACCGGGTCCTCATGGAGTTCCATGTCGGCGGGCGTGCGGTCGGCCTTCCACAGATTGGTGAGTGTCACGCCCGGCCGGTTCGGGCGTTTCAGAATGGCTGTCGCCTCGCCATCCATGATGACCTTTGCCACACCGTTTTCGTCATGTCCGGTAACGACCCGTCTAATCTTCCGACCCATCCGGATCCTCCTGTTCTGTGTCTGTTATCAGTCGGTTTCAAGTGAAGCTGAATGCCTGCCGCGGAGTCGGCCAATCACAATCACGATGACGACCAGCGCCAGCCCGGCCAGGTCGGATATCCAGCCCTGTGCCAGCAGGGCAAGACCCGCAATCAGCAATATGCCCCGCAAGGGAAGGGTCAGGGCGCGGTCCAGATAACCGACCACGAAGCCGGCCAGACAGATCACACCGCCAAGCCCGGTGACAACGGCCTGGCTGATATCCGGCCAGGAGCCGTCCATCATCAGTGCCGGGCCAAAGAAGAACATGAAGGGCAGTACATAGCAGGTGATGCCATAGCTGAAGGCGGTCCAGCCGACCTTGTTGATATCGGCATTCGCGATCCCCGCCGCGACATAGGAGGCCAGTGCGACCGGCGGGGTGATGGTCGAGACGCATCCATAGAAGAAAACGAACATATGTGCGGTCAGCAGCGGCACGCCCAGATCGGCCAGCGCCGGTGCGACCACGGTTGCCAGAATCAGATAGGCCGCCGTGGTCGGCAGGCCCATGCCCAGAATGATCGCCGTCACCATGGTCAGCAGCAGGGCGAAGAAGGCGATGCCGCCGGATGCAGTGATGATCAGCCCGGATATTTTTGATCCCAGGCCGGTGATGCCGAGGGTGCCGGCAATGATCCCGGCTGCAGCACAGGCGATGGCAATCGGCACGACGCTTTTTGCCCCGTCACTGATCGCCCGCGCGGCCCGGATGAACAGGTCGGCATTGATTTTCCGGGTCCAGATGATGTGGCTGACAAACAGCACGAGGATGGAGATGAACGACGCCTTGAACGGTGAATAGCCGTTCAGCATCATCGCAATCAGGATTGCGAAGGAGAGGATAAAGCGGCTGCCTTTCAGCAGGATCATCCATGTCGGCTCATCGTCATCCTGTGGCAGGGGCAGGGGCGGCAGGCTGACCTTCGTTGCCTGCAGATGAACCACAAAGAAGACCGAGGCAAAGAACAGCAATGCCGGGATCAGCGCCGCCTGCATGATGCTGGTATAGGGCGTGCCGATGATCTCGGCCATGATGAAGGCAGCGGCCCCCATCACCGGCGGCATCAGCTGGCCACCGGTCGAGACCACGGCCTCAATGGCCCCGGCCTGATGCGGCTGATAGCCTTCACGCTTCATCATCGGGATGGTCAGTGTGCCGGTGACCGCGACATTTCCGGCGGCAGAACCGGATATCATGCCAAGCAGGGTCGAGAAGATGACGGCGGTCTTCGCACCGGCGGCGCGCATACCCTGTGTCAGGCGCTGGGCCATCCGGAAGAAGAAATCGCCGGCACCGAATTCGCTGAGAAACGCACCATAGATCGCAAACAGGATGATGTAGCTCGACGAGACCCCGATGGGCACACCATAGATACCCTGTGAGGTGGTGGTCAGGAACTCGGCCATGCGCTCCAGGCTGTAGCCCCGGCCATAGAACACGCCGGGCAGGTAGCTGCTGTAAAACGGGTAGGTGAAGAAAATCAGGCAGATGCAGGAGAGCATCAGGCCGACACCGCGGCGCGCGGCCTCCAGAATCAGAAACAGGATGACAATCCCGGTCCAGGTATCCAGCCATTCGGTCTCACCGCCGCTCATGGCGATATCCTGCCAGCGGCTCAGCATATAGATGCCACTGGCGATGGAGATCACCGCGAGGCCGAGGCTGACAGCACGGTCGGCGAACCTGTTCTCCGACCGCTGGAAAGTGGGGCGCATCAGGAAGATCATCCCCAGCATCATCAGCAGATGAAAGATCCGGATATCGCGGGTCGACAGGACCAGCAGGCCAGAGACATTCAGCAGATGGAAACTGCCGATGACAAAGGCCATGACCGCAATGATGCGGTCGCGCAATACAGGTTTCTGAGGGTCTGTCATGACAGGGACGGGCCGGTGACCAGAATCACCGGCCCGCTTGCCCGGGGCATCTTCAGGACCGCCTTATTTCCGGAAATACCGTTCGGCACCCGGATGCAGGGGAATGCGCAGTTTCAGCGAATTCTCCGGTACGATCTGGCGGGCGATGGCGTTGTTGGCTGCGAACTCTTCCATGTTGCCGTAAATCGCACGGGTGATCTGGAAGACTTTTTCCTCATCCATTCCGGCATCAACGATCAGCACGTTGTTGACGCCCAGCACAACGCCGTCAGCGGCAGTGTTATAGACATCCTTCGGCACGATGACTTCGTTGTAGTTCGGATATTTCTTCAGTGCTTCAGCCATCTTGTCGGCAGGCAGGCCAATGAATTTCAGTGACTTGTTCGCCTGTGCCTGCATCACGGCACCTGCCGGGTAACCGCTGAGTGCAAAAGCCGCATCGACATTGCCGTCGGCAAGCTGGCTGAACCCGTCACCATAGGACAGGAAGCTGGGCGTGATGTCCTCAATGGTCATGCCGTACAGACCAAGCACCTGATTGAGGAACGGGATCGTGCCGCCGCCGGCCGGACCGACCGCAATCCGCTTGCCCTTCAGGTCGGCAATCGTCTCGATCGGGGAATCTGCCAGCGTCATCATATGCAGGATGCTGAAATGCAGGGCGCCGACAGCCCGAAGGTTCATCGCACCCGACTTCTTGTACATGGCAGCACCCTTGTTCGCGAGCACCGCCAGATTGTTGTTGGTAATGGCAACTTCAACTTCGCCGCTATTGACCAGGCGCGGGTTCTGGACCGACCCCTGTGTCACGACCGGCACCATTGTCAGACCATCCGCATGCTTGTTCACAAGCGACGAGATGGCCTGCCCGACCGGATAGAAGGCACCACCCTGGCTGGCGGTGCCGATGCGCAGTTCCTCGGCCTGTGCCGTGAAAACCGATGTTGTCAGCGCGACGGCGCCGAGAATAGCTGTGACTGTGACTTTCATGAAATCCTCCCGTTGGATCAATCTGCTGCTGTATGGCGGGTTAACCGCTCTGGTCTTCTGGTCGGCGTGCAGGCGCTGCCTCGCAATTACGGTCATGCGCACGCCAGATAAAATATCGATAAAAATATTGATATGTCAAATATATGGTTATTTTAAGGAGGAGTTGTGCGGCAATGTGACGAGGGTGCAGGCATGCGCCAGCTTTCCCGCCGCAGATGCGGAAAGGTTTTTCAGTTACAGAAGCGGGTGGGGGCTTTAAGCCTGTTTGGCGTCGATAATGCTGCGGCGGACGGCGCGGGTGCGGGTGAACAGTTCTTCCAGCGCATCGCCGTCACTGCGCCGGATCGAGCGTTGCAGCGCGGTCAGGTCTTCCGTAAACCGTCCGAGCACTTCCAGCACTGCTTCCCGGTTGTTCAGAAACACATCACGCCACATCACGGGGTCGGACGCAGCAATCCGGGTGAAGTCGCGAAAGCCGCTGGCAGAATAACGGATCACTTCCTGCTTCAGGTCGTCACCCAGTTCGGTCGCGGTTCCCACGATCGAGAAAGCGATGAGATGCGGCAGATGCGAGGTGATCGCCAGCACCTGGTCGTGATATTCCGGGGACATGGATTCAACCATGCTGCCGAAGCCCTGCCACATCGCGGTGACAGCCTCCAGCGCCTGCGGGTCGGTGTCCTCAAGCGGGGTAAGGATCAGCCAGCGATCCTGAAACAGTTCCAGAAAGCTGGCATCCGGACCGGAATGTTCGGTCCCGGCAATCGGATGGCCCGGGATCAGATGCACACCGGCGGGGACATGCGGCCGCAGATAGCTGACAACTCTGGTTTTAACCGATCCGACATCGGTCAGGATGGCCCCCGGCTTCATCGCCGGGCCGATCAGTTCAGCGATGGTTCCGTAGGTGCCGATGGGGGTGCAGATGATGACGATATCTGCATCACGCACAGCTTCTGCCGGGTCTTCGACGGCGATATCACAGAGCCCGAGTTCCAGTGCCCGCTCACGGGTCTGCCTGTTGCGGGCGCAGGCAACGATCTCGGTCGCCATGCCATGATGGCGCAAATTCCGGGCAATAGAGCCGCCGATCAGGCCAATCCCGATCAGGGTGGCCCGTTTGAACAGGGGGATGTCAGTCATCAGCCGGTCGATTCAATATACTGTCTGAGCGCCGAGACACAGAGTTCCATCTCGTCAGTCTGGCCGATGGAAATGCGCAGTGAATCCGGCAGGCCGTAGCCGCCCATGCGCCGGACAATGATACCGGCCGACTTCAGCGCCAGGTCAGCGCCTTCCGCCGTCGCCTGATCGCGGAACCGGACGAGGACAAAATTGCCAAGGCTGGGGACCGCCGTGACGCCGGACAGACTGTCGATCTGCGACATGAACCAGGACCGGGTGGTCTCGTTATGCTGCAGGCTGCGTTCCAGAAACTCGGTATCTTCCAGTGCGGCAACACCGGCGGCCTGTGCCGCAGCGGTGGTGTTGAACGGTCCCCGCAACCGGTTCAGCACGTCAATGATATGCGGCGGGCCATAGGCCCAGCCGAGCCGCAGGGCACCGAGACCGAAGACCTTCGAGAAGGTCCGGGTCATCACCACGTTGTCGCAGGCATCAACCAGTTCATTGCCGGCATCATAATCGTTGCGGCTGACGAACTCGGCATAGGCCGCATCAATCACCAGCAGGGCGCGGTCGGGCAATCCGGCGCGCAGGCGGGCAACCTCGTCCTTCGGCAGATAGGTGCCGGTGGGGTTGTTCGGGTTGGCCAGAAAAACGATGCGCGTGCGGTCGGTGACCGCAGCCAGCAGCGCATCGACATTTGCGGTCAGACCGGTTTCCGGCGCGGAAACGGGTGTTGCGCCGACCGTATGCGCCGAAATCGGGTACATGAGAAACCCGTGCTCGGAATAGAGGATCTCGTCATCCGGGCCGGCATAGGCGCGGCACAGCATCGAAATCAGCTCGTCAGAGCCGTTGCCGCAGACGATCTGTTTCGCATCAAGGCCGAAATGGGCAGCGATGGCATCACGCAGCCGGTTTGCCCCGCCATCCGGATAGCGGTGCAGACTGGCGGCCTCTGCCGTATAGGCGGCCATGGCCCTGGGGCTCGGCCCGAGAGCGCCTTCATTCGAGCTCAGCTTGATGATCCGCTGCTGGCCGTCCAGTGCGGATTCGCCCCCGACATAGGGGCTGATTTTCATGATTCCGGGCCGCGGGGTCAGCATTTCTCTAGTCCTCGTCATCCGCGTTCAGGGGCGCCATCTGCAGCGATTCCGCACTCAGGGGGGTGGCGTAACTGCCAACTGAATAGATCGAGCCGGCATATTGCCCGACCCTGGCCTTGAACGCCTGGACGCTGTCATCCGCCGGTTCCAGAAAGCCTTCGACATCAATCAGCTTCAGCCAGCTTTCCGGGTCGCTGTCGGCCCGCCACATGCCGAGGATCGAGCCCTTCAGTCCGGCATCAACAAGCGCGCTGTTCAGCCCGGACCGGCTGATCCGCTCGCTGGTCTCGACCGCAAGCATGGTCCGGTCATCACCGGTCGGGCGGCGGGTCAGCCGGGCGATGGCGAATGCCTCGGTTTCGCTGCGCCCGTTGCTCTGTCCGCCGAACGGCAGCCGGGCAAAGATTTTCGGTGACCGTTTGGCATCACCCAGCAGCAGGCGCCACCAGGGATAGGATTCCTCTTCATCCGGCATCGGCAGGATACCGACGGATTGCGAGCCGTCACTGACAGCCTTCACTACATCGCCGGTTGAGCGGTAGGAGACCATCGGCGTGAAGCTGCCGAAATAATCGCGGGCGTGATCCCAGGTGCCGGGCTTGTTTTCCGGTGCAAACACTGCGACCGAGAAAGGCCCCTGCAGGCCAACGGTTGCCGACAGCATTTCCCGCCACATGCGGATCATCACCTTCTTCGGGAAGGTGCCTTCATGCCGTTCGACCAGACGGCGCATCATCATCGCTTCGCGGTCGGGTTGCAGCGGAATGATGCTGGTCTTGCCTTTGAGCCTGCCGACGCGCCCGACAACCTCGGCACGGCGTTGCAGCAATTTCTGCAATTCCGTGTCAATGGCATCGATTTCGTCGCGCAGGGCAGAAAGGTCTGTTGGCAAGTCTGTCATGATTTCGTTTTCCGGCAGCCGGGTGTCCGACAAAGGGCCGATAGTTTTAGTGTGGGGCGGGCGGCAAGGCAATCATTCCGGAGTGGTATGTTTAACACTTTCCGGACGGTCACGCCGGGCGGCTGCCGGGCGGGGGGCAGGCAGCAGGCGACGGCGCGGCTTCCGGCTGGGTTCCGCATTGGCGGCATATATCTGCTTGGTCGCCTCTACCAGCAGAACGCCGGAGAAGGACGGCATGATATGACCGGCGAAACCTTCCCATGCCGGTGCAGACCGTAACACCAGCCGACGTTTGCTTGGCGGTATAAACAGCGCATTTCTGGTTTGCAGCGGGGTGAACATCATGTCGCGGAGCAGCCGGGAAAGCTGGGATCGCGAATAGGGCGTGCCATGACCGAAGGGCGTCCGCTCAAACCGGGCCCAGAGACCCCGGCGGTTCGGGGCCATTACCAGCAACTTGCCGTTGCCGGTCAGCACCCGCCAGCATTCCCGCAGCATCCGGCGCAACTGTTCGCTGCCTTCCAGCGAATGGATCAGCAGCACCCGGTCGACACTGAGGTCGGCCAGCGGCAGTTCCGCCTCGTCGGCAAGCAGGGTCAGGCCGGGTTCCTCCCGCGGCCAGTGGATGACCCCCTGTCCTGCCGGCATGATGGCACAAACCCGCGATGCCTGTGCCATGAAAGGGCGAAGATAGGGGGTTGCATAGCCGATTCCGACGACGCTTTGACCAGTGACATCGGGCCAGATTTCGCGCAGTTTGCGCCGCAGGATATACTGCGCCGAATGGCCGAGATGCGACTGGTAGAATTCGTGGAGGTCGACAACATCACTGAACATGCGATAACGCTATCAGAATGTTAGCCTGCGGCAACAGCAACCATGCGTCGGAACCGGAGAGATATGGCTGAACTTGAAATCGAACAAATCCCCGTCCTTGATGACAACTACGTTTATCTGGTCCGTGAACCGGACAGCGGTCTTTGCGCTGTTGTCGATCCGGCAGTGTCGGAACCGGTGCTCAGGCGTGCAGATGAACTGGGATGGACGATCACGCATATTCTGAATACCCATCATCACGGGGATCATGTGGGTGGTAATATGGCGATCAAGTCGGCGACCGGCTGTGTGATCGTCGGCCCGAAGGCGGACCGTGACCGTATCCCGGGAATCGATATTGAACTGGCCGACGGCGAGCGCTGGATGTTCGGCGAACAGGAGGCCTGTGTCTTTGATGTGCCCGGTCATACACGCGGGCATATCTGTTTCTGGTTTGCCGGCTCCAGGGCGCTGTTTATCGGCGACACCCTGTTTGCCCTGGGTTGTGGCCGGTTGTTTGAAGGCACCCCGGCGCAGATGTGGTCATCGCTGTCGAAACTGCGTCCGATGCCGGACGATACCCGGGTCTATTGTGCCCATGAATATACCCAGTCCAATGCCCGGTTTGCCGTGACTGTCGAGACCTCGAACAAGACGCTGCACGAACGCTCTGCATCAATTGATGTCGCCCGGCAGGCGGGGCGTCCGACGGTTCCCTCGACCCTTGGTGAAGAACGGGCAACCAATCCGTTTCTGCGTGCCGACCAGCCTGCCCTCCAGCAGGATATCGGCATGGTGGGTGCGCAACCCGAAGAGGTTTTTGCAGAAGTCCGTCAGCGCAAGGACCGGTTCTGAGCGCGGCGCGGCATCACCCGACGGATATTCGTCGCGGTATCCTCTGGGTTCTCGCAGCGATGTTCCTGTTCGTCTGTCTGGATACAAATTCCAAGTATCTGGCACAGACCCTGCCTATTCCGCAGGTCGTCTGGGCGCGGTTCATGTTCCATTTCGTGCTGGTGGCCCTGCTGCTGCGTGGCCGGCTGCTGCCGACGATCAAAAGCCGTGCGCCCGGGCTGCAACTTGTCCGCAGCGCCCTGCTGGCGACAACAACCGGACTGTTCGTCTGGGCCCTCAGCCTGATCCAGCTGGCGGAAGCATCGACGATCATGTTCCTGTCTCCGATTCTGGTGACGGCACTGGCCGCCCCGCTGCTGGGTGAACATGTGGGGCTGCGACGCTGGATCGGTGTCGGTGCAGGCTTCCTCGGCGCGATGATTATCATCCGGCCCGGCTTCGGTGTTTTTGCCTTCGCGGCATTGCCGCCGCTGGCGGCCGCCCTGACCAATGCCCTGTATCAGCTCTCAACCCGGCGGGTCGCGGATTCAGACAGCCCGATGACCTCCTTTGCCATTGCACCCTTGTTCGGCACAGCCCTGATGACGGTTATCGTGCCGTTCTACTGGGTCGAACCCTCTCTGACGGAATGGGTGCTGATGGTCACGATCGGGCTGTTCGGAGCGATCAGTCATTACTGTCTGATCCGGGCTTTTGATGCGGCACCGGCTTCCGCGATCATTCCATTCGGTTATACGACACTGATCTGGGCGGTCGGAATAGGCTTTCTGGTGTTTGGTGAATTGCCGGATATCTGGACCTTCGTCGGTGCCGGAGTCATTATATCCAGCGGCCTGTACATCTTTCACCGTGAACGCGTTACCAGGGACCAGCAGACGACATGACGCCGGAACGACTTATCAAGCAACTGGGGTTGCAGCCGCATCCGGAGGGCGGACATTACCGGGAAGTCTTCCGGTCAACCGAACTGGTCGATGACAAACGCTCGGCATCCACATCGATCTATTATCTGTTGCAGGCGGGTGAGGTCTCGCACTGGCATCGAATCGATGCCGATGAATGCTGGCACTATTATGCCGGATCGCCGCTTATCCTGACCCTCAGCGATGATGGCACTTCAACCCGGGACCTGATTCTGGGGACCGCATTTGAACGGGGGGAACAGGCTTTTGCGGTTGCCCGGCGCGGGATCTGGCAGGCGGCAAGAACACTGGGCGACTGGACGCTGGTCGGCTGTACCGTGGCCCCGGGGTTTCAGTTCGGCGGGTTCGAGATGGCCCCGGCAGACTGGCAGCCGGGCAAGGGCTGAGTGTCAGTCAGTCACGCCGCAGCAGTCGCTGAACGACTTTTTCACTCGCCCGGCTCCAGCATTTCAGGGCATCTTCCGATGTCAGATGTGACAGGCCGAGTTCGGTAATTCCGCCGGGTGTGGCGAGATCAGCAATCATCTCTGATATCGGCTGGCCGGGATGTTTCAGGATCATGCCGGTGGCGGCACGAAAGCTGTGGGTTGTGATATGGCGGGCAACCGCCGGGTCCAGCCCTTCCGAAATGGTATAATCGGTAATCTCGGAAATCAGCGCAAAAACCCAGCCATAGACCGCTGCATTCACGGTCGCGAGGTCGAAGGATCGTTCATCCGGAACGGCAATCACCGGCCCGAGCGGCTGCAGGGCGTCATGCAATGCCGGGCTGTCCGGAAATAACAATGTCGGGCTTTCACCGATCCGCGAAGCCGTCAGCGGCATGGCACGGTGACAGGCCGCAGGGCTGGCGGCTTTCAGGTCCTCAAGCGTGACACCGGCACAAACCGACACAAGATGCTGGTCTTTGCGCCAGGGCAGACCGGCGACCGCTTCAGCGGCCTGGGCCGGACGGCTGGCCAGGATGACGATATCGGAATTCTCAACGACGGCACTGTTACTGACGGCTGTGTTCAGACCGTAGTCACGGGAGAGTTTAGCTGCTTTCCCGGCATTGCGCGGGGACAGCAGAATTTCAGGACGCCTCTCCGGGTCACGCATCCAGCCGGCGACCAGCTGTTCGGCAAGGTGGCCGACACCAATGATGCCAAGGCGGGTCATTGTGAGCTGTCCCTGATGATATCGAGATGCCGGGCGATGGCCAGTAGTGCATCCGCCAGGTTGGCGCAGGGGATGACGCCAAGCGCCAGCAGTTCAGCCTCGACCTGCCGTGGAAGCGAGGTATTGGAGCCGTCGGCAATTTCATTCAGCCGGCCACCGATCAGGATCAGCGGGCGGGCGGGCCCCTCCGGCAGGCAGTCGGCAACCTGCCGGGCAAAGGCACCGGCGACACCGTTATAGGTGGAAATTGCAATCACGCTGACGCCCTGGTCCAGGGCGGCGCGGGCAAGGTCGTCTGCATCGACCGAGACCCCGCCATCGATCACGTTTATCCCGACCCGCCGCCATGCGGCCTCGACGAAATGCTTGCCATGTTCATGAACATCGGTTGAGGCGACGATGGCACGGATGTCCGTGCCGGACAGACTGCTGAGCAGTCGGGGATCAACATCGTCCAGTTCCCGGTCGACCATGCGTTCAATGGCGGTGAGGGTGGGCGAGGGGATGACGGGTTGCCGGCCATGCGCGGCTTCAGGGTCTGGCGCGCCCGCACCGAAAAGCTCCTCCAGCCGGCGCCCGCCAATGCGGCGCAATGCCAGCAGCATCTCAAAGGGATCTCCGGTGTCATAACCGGCGTCGGTCAGACCAGCCATCAGGTTGCTGTGGAACCGTTCCGCACCCTCAATCAGCCGGTCTGTCAGATGATCAACGCTATCGGTGTCGATCAGACTTTCCATACCGGCAAGACTGTCCAGCAGCCGGATGGCGAACCGCTGCGCGTCGATGACTTCGCTGATGTCCGGAATGCGGCTGTTCTCGGTCACCGGAACCGGATTGATGGCATGACCGCTTGGCAGCAGATGCTGTGACAGGATGTCGGTGCCGAGATAACCGGCAAGCGCCGCATAGTTTTCCACGTCATCGCCGCGATAGCCCATCGTTGCGCCATAGATCATGCTGCCGGGTGTCGGGTTGAGCCGGGCCTGGGCGCGCTGGAAGGCAAGGCGGGGTCCCGGCTCGGTAAAATGATGGCCGAAACAGTGCGCCAGCGGCACACCGCAAAGCGCCTCGATGATGTGCTTTTCCGTCAGCACGGCACCGAGTGCACTCGACATGTCGGTAAACTGGGCGGCGAACCCGTCATCCAGATTTGAATGGATCAGCATCTCGACAGGCTGGCCGGAGATCAGTCCGATGGCCTCAATGCTGGCCTCTGTACAGGCAATGTCGTCATCCCAGTCCGGCAGCCGGAAGGTGAAATACTGGCCGAGATTGCCAATCGTCGTCGAGCCACCGGCCAGGGCCATACGGGTATTCTCGACAGCGGCAGGAAAACCCAGAACGAAGTCACCGAAATGTGCGGCGACCGGAGCTTCAGCGGTCAGTCGTGCCACAGCTTCTTCATCGGCGATAATCAGTCCGGTGCCCCGCTGGCGGTCTTTTCTGTCATCTCGCCGGTATCCCATGCTCCAGTCGAGACAGATGCCATAGCGTTCCGGCGGCTGACCGGCCGCCAGTCCCTGCCGGTAAATCTCCGCCCAGGCTTTCCGTGTCAGTTCCGGGTCGCGGTAGCCGATCTGGGCATGCAGGGCGATGGACCGGTTTGCCATGTTCTGGCGTTTGCGGTCGATTTCGCTGCTGACGGCATAATGCCTGTTGAAGGCAGAAGGTCCGACCCGGTATTGCGACGCACTGGCCCGACCGCGTGCGAGAGCGGCAGCACCGAAACCGGCGGGAAGATCAGTCAGCAGCTGATTGCGAGGGGGAAGCCGGTTCGTCACAGGCAAGTCACAGACATGCAGGGGCCGCAGGCACCAGAGACGGGCCACGCGATTTCAGGAGCCGTAGCGGGTCTGGTCGCAGAGCTGGTTTCGGGGACAGTCATCACTTTCCATTCTGATATGGCCGTCAATTTTCATGTCCGGTGCGGATGTCAGCAAGCCTGCATCCGGAGAGAGACCACAGCAGACAGCATGTGCGGGAGGGCCGGCCCGGGGTCAGTCTGTCAGCACACTGCGGGGCACATAAATCTCACCGGCAAACAGCCTGCGGGTCGTGCGCAGGGTGCCCGCCTTCAGCAGGTTGAATTTGCCGCCCGATCTGTCGACTTCCAGCACGGTCTTGAGCGAGCCGGTCGGATGCTCGATTTCAATCGTCTCGCGCGGCAGGTGCTCAACCCGGGCAATACCGTCCGCAACAGTGCCGGGAATAACACAGCAACTGCCGACACAGATTGACCCGGTAACGGCGAATGCCGCATGGGTCTGCGTTGGCACGAAATAACGTGAGGCAACGGTTCCGCCATTGCGGGGCGGGGCAAGGATGCCGAACTTGGGCAGCACCTTGCCGGACACATCTCCAAATCCCATCCGTTCACCTGCTTCGAGACGGATGTCTTCCAGCCGTTTGAAAAAGTCCCGGTCGGCGTCCAGTTCCAGATGACTCTCATATCCGGTCTTGCCCATGGAGGCGGCTGTCGCGAGGACCATCGGCATGGCAACGTCGATGCAGGTCACGTCAATGCCGCCGATGCGGTCTTTCGGATTGCCGGTCGGGAACAGCTTCCCGGTTTTCGATCCGACCACATCCATGAAGTTGAGGACCACCGGTGCTGCGGTGCCGGGAACCCCGTCTATCGCTGTGTCGCCGTCATATATGACCTTGCCGCCCGGGGTCTGGACCACCGCCTCAATACGCGAGTTGGTGTTGACGTTGCGGATCATCACCCGTGTCTCGCCTTCCGTTGCCGGGACCAGCCCCTGTTCGATGGCGTAGGGTCCGACACCGGCCAGCATGTTGCCGCAGGACGGGCTGTAATCAACATAAGGCCGGTCAAGGGCGACCTGGGCGAACAGATAATCGACCTGTACATCGCCTTTTTCAGCCGGCGAGATGATCGCCACCTTGCTGGTCAGTGTTGTACCGCCACCGATACCGTTGGTCTGGCGCACATCCGGAGAACCCATTGCCGCCAGCAGGGTGCGGTCGAGTGCTGTTGTGGAATCAGGCAGGTCCGACTTCAGAAAATACGGCCCCCGGGAGGTGCCCCCGCGCATCATGACGCAGGGGATTGCTAACTGGGTCATCAGGGTTCTCCAATGAAACAACCGGACAGGATGTCAGCGGAACGGAGCATTCATTTCAAGCCATAAAACCGTTTGAGGCTTATGGCCGGGCTCCGGGGCAGACAATCTGTCCGGTTGTTACCGGGTATCCTGAGGCGGCTGCAGTGATGCTCAGTCGCTTCTGATCTGTGCGAGGAAACGGTTGATCTCCGATCGCAGGTTTTCTGACTGGGCCGACAGGTCACTGGCCGCGGTCAGGACGCTTGTCGAGGCGATGCCGGTTTCGCCGATAGCCTGGCTGACGGCACCGATACTCTCCGTAACCGTGGTCGTTCCGGTCGCCGCCTGTTGCGTGTTCCGGGCGATTTCCTGGGTTGCGGCGCCCTGTTGCTCGACGGCCGCGGCAATGGTCGCACCAACTTCGTTAACACGCTGAATGGTGCTGGCGATGCGTGCGATGGCCTCAACCGTATCACGGGTTTCCGACTGTATTGTCGTGATTTGCTGGCTGATTTCCTCTGTTGCCTTTGCAGTCTGGCTGGCGAGGTTCTTGACCTCGTTTGCAACAACAGCAAAGCCTTTACCGGCGTCACCGGCACGGGCGGCCTCGATGGTCGCATTCAGCGCCAGAAGATTGGTCTGCTCTGCAATATCGGTGATCAGGGCAACGACCGTACCGATTTTTTCTGCCGCAGCATCAAGCTGCTTGACCTTGGCATCAGTCTGGTCGGCTTCGCGGGTTGCCTGTTCAGTCATATTGCTGGACTCGGTGACCTGGCGGGATATTTCCGCAATCGAGCTGGAAAGCTCTTCAGCGGCGGCCGCAACCGTGCTCACATTACCTGCCGCCTGTTCTGCCGAACCGGCGACCATATCCGACTGCCGGGTTGCCTGATCAGCAGAATGGGACATCCCTTCAGCCGTGGCCTGCAGTTCGGTTGCAGCGGCAGACACGCTCTGCACGATATGACTGACACTGGTTTCAAAACCGTCCGCCATGTCCAGCCGGGCCTTCTTCTGCTCGGCTTTCTGACGGGCTTCCAGGGCTTCCTGATCCGCCTGAAGCTGTCGCACGCGCAGCGAGTTGTCCTTGAACACCTGCACGGTTCCCGCCATTGCCGCAATCTCGTCCTTGCGATCACTACCGGGAATATCGATCTCCAGGTTGCCGTCGGCCAGTTCCTGCATGGCACCGGTCATCGCACCAATCGGTCTGGTGATCGACCGTGCGATCAGGAAAGCGAAGGCCATACCGGCAAGGATGCTGCCGATAGCGACGGCGATGATGAGCAGGGAGCTTGATTCGAACAGCTTCTCCAGCAGGTTCACTTCTGTCAGGATGGCAAGATTGGTGCGCATGGTCAGGTCTTCCTGCAGCCCGAACAGTTCGTCGCGAACCGTGCTGTATGACAGCCGGACCCCGGCATATTCCTCAAACTGCGTCAGGTAGGAACCGGCACCGGCCAGCATTGATACAACCCGCTTGTTTCCATCGGTGTTCTTGGTCAGCTCCGACAGTTTCTCGCTGGTGGTGAGGATACTGGCGATAGCGTTTTTGGTGTTCTGTGCTTCCGCCGGGTCGCCGGTATACTGAAAGCTGGTCTGTGCCGTCTTAGCCCGCTGCACCTCTGCCACAACATGCATCGCGAGGGAAAGATCGACAGAGGCTTTCTTGATGGCACCCTGTGCAAACAGAGCGATCTGGTCTGCGGAGTCCGACTTGTTGCTGATGTTCTTTGCAAAGGCTTCCGTGAACGAAGATACCTTGCCGGATTCGCTGATCAGATTCTGCTCGATCTCATAAGTCGTCTGACCTTCTGCGATTGCCGTCGACAGGGCGGCGAAGGCCTGCCGGTATTTCCCAACATGGGAGGCGACACTGGCGGCGGCCTCCTCAACCGGCTGTCCATTCGCCAGTTTTTTCAGGCGCAGCGCACTGAGAAACATATCCTTGATGCTGTCGGCCGTCTTCTCGCCTGCTGACGGAAGATTCGTCTCAATATACTCGGTTTGCGCCACGCGTGCAGCCAGGGTTGCCCGGAGCAGTTTCTCGGATTCGTCTTTCAGGTCTTTTGCTGTGGCGCGGATTTCGGTGGCTTTCGTCAGGTTTTCCAGTGCTGACTGAAACAGGCTGGTTTCTGATTCGACCAGACTTGCGGCGTCTTCGGAAATTCTGTTGCTGCTCTGCAGCATCGCCTGGCGAGTTTCACGGTTATGCCCGCTGAGCTTCCGGAGGACAGCAACCTTCTCCTGATAGAGTTTCAGGTTGTCTTCGAGGATTTTCTTTTGTGCCAGGGCATCATCACCGGAAACCTCGATCTCTGCCTGGCGATTGATCGCCTGAAGCAGGAAGCGGTCTGCTTCGTCCAGATAGGTGTCTTCGGATGTATTGATGAAGTTGCGTACGGAACGGTCGGCATTGCCGAAATAGCGCCCGACTTCCTGCAGCTGCTGCGTGAAGGCAACGCCATGGTTAAATGAATTCAGGGCACTCCAGCCAATGAATCCGACGGCCCCGAGCATTATGATCAATGCACCAAAGCCGAGTGAAATTCGTGATCCGATAGTCATGTTTCCTCCCAAAGACGGCTGCCCGAATCTGTCTGTCGAAGCGAGGCGAAAGTTGCATATGCGCAGGATGATTTCGATACGTACTTATACGATCAGTATGAATGCGAATTGCCGGCAAACCCGATGATCGCCTTAACTGACCCATCACTTCGCATGTGGCGGAGACAGGTGGCAGAAAAGGAGATGGAAATGCCCGGGAAGATTACAGCAGCTTTGGCTTTCATGTTGGTCGCAATGTTCGGGCTGACAGCGTCAGCAAATGATTTTCAGCCGGAGATCGAGAAATTCATGAAGCAGGAAATCACCGGTTTCCTGTCGGATCCGGCGGTGGTCTCTGCGGTCAAGGCGCAGAATGCAAAACATGTGTCATTGTCGGAAGCAGAGATTGATACGCTCGACAAGACCTGGCGGGCGGAAGCAAAATCGGGCGGGGGCGCAATGGTTGATGCCGCACTGGCCAATGATCTGTCGAAGCTTCTGAAGGCAAAGAAGGAAGCTGCCGGCGGGAAAGTCGCAGAGATGTTCATCATGGACAACAAAGGGCTGAATGTCGGCCAGAGTGACATGACCTCCGATTATATGCAGGGGGATGAAGCCAAATGGCAGAAGTCTTTCGGCAAGGGTGCCGGAGCGATGTTTATTGACGAGGTGGAATTTGATGAGTCCACCAAGGCCTTCCTGAGCCAGGCGAGCCTGACCATTGTCGATGAAGCCGGTAACCCGATCGGTGCGATTACGGTCGGCATCAACGTCGAGAAACTCTGACGTCCGGACGATCCTTCGGGGCGGTTATTTCTGGCGGCGAAGCATATCCTTCGCCGCCAGAACTGCGCCGGCGACAATCAGCAGACAGGCGATGCTGATCCGCCAGGTCAGCTCGCTGGCACCAAAGGCAACAAGCAGCAGCGTCGACAGCAGGGGCGCGCAATAACTGGCAGCTCCCAGCACCCGGATATTGCCTTTCTTGACACCGTAATCCCAGGTGAAGAAAGCTAGTCCCACGGGGCCCAGGCCCAGCACCAGAATGGCCAGCCATTGCCCGGTGCCTGACGGCATGACCGTTACCTCGAAAATGACATGACAAAGGGTGGCAAGGATGGCGGTCGCGGCGCAGAAGCCCCCGACAGCATCCGTCGGAATGTGCCCGAACCGTCTGCTCAGCACCGAATAGCCGGACCAGGTCAGCGCACAGGCCGCTGCGGCCAGATAACCGATGCTGTAGCGGCTGTCGAAAGCGATGCCGCCGTCACGGAGGATCAGTACCACAGATCCGGCCAGCCCCATCACGGCACCGGCGAGGTGATGCCATCGCAGCTGCTCACCGGGAAGCAGGGCCGAGAAAATCACGATCAGCAGTGGCCAGAGAAAGGCAATCAGGCTGGCGTCAACGACCGGGGCATTTTTCAGCGCAAGAAAATAGAAAAAATGATAGCCGAACAGTCCGCCGACACCGAGCAGCCAGACCGGGACAGGAAGGGCCAGCCGCCGGAGCGGATTCTGTCCGGCCCGCGCCCACTGCGCGAGCCCCAGGGCAAAGGCGATGGCAAAGGTCATGGCCAGCAGCTGAAAGGGCGGAATACCGGCGGTTGCTGCGGTGAACAGCGCCAGTGCACCCCACATGAGGATCGCGGAAAACCCGATCAGAGTTGCCTTGTACATGAGAAATTACCGGAAATAGCAGTGAAAGCAGTGGCCTGCGGCAGGCCGGTCAGTGAACGGCAAACTAGGCCCGGCATCATCGCTGCGCAAGACTGTGGCTGCGGCAGGTTGCAACGCCCGCCCATCCCGATATTCTGGCAAAATATCATGCGCCCGTCAGAGGCGTTGCAGGCGAGGCGGAACAGGAAGAATTATGGCGGCTGCAGTAAGCAGGCGAGCCCCCTTGTATCAGAAGGTTGCGACCGAACTGACAGGGCGTATTGCCAATGAAATTTATCCGGTTGGCTCTACACTGCCGACTGAAATCGAAATCTGCCAGGAATTTGAAATCAGCCGGCATACGGTTCGTGAAGCACTGCGCATGCTGTCGGCCGCGGGGCTGATCAGCCGGCGTCAGAAGGCGGGAACACGGGTTATCGCCAGAACACCGCCCGCCCGTTTTGCGGAGAGCCTGTCGAGCCTTGATGACATTCTGCGTTATTCAAACCGGACCCGGGCGAAGCTGGTGAAACGCGGCGTTTCGGTCGCCGACGATCTGCTTTCGAAGCTGCTCGACAGTCCGTCGGGCGAACGCTGGCTTACACTGGAAAGTGTCCGCCGTGAATTGCAGACGGATCGGGCCATCGGCTATACCCGGACATATCTGAACGTCGTTCTGGAACCGCATCTCGACAAGATTGCCGCCTCCGAGACATCGCGTTTTGCTATTGTTGAGGAAGTGCTCGGACTGACGATTGAACGGGTAACCCAGGACACCAGCGCGACATCAGTGCCTGGCGATATCGCCGAGCATCTGGGTATTCGCCATGCCTCGCCCGCCCTGCAGATTGTCCGGCGGTACTATGATGCGAATGACCGGCTGCTGATGGCATCGGTCAATGTGCATCCGGCGGACCAGTTCAGCTATTCCATCGAAATGCGCCGCACCGAAGGCCATCTGCCACCGTCGCCGATTTCCTGATCCCGTGACAGCCCTGCTCCCCCTGTCGGCCGTAACGGCGGAATTCGCCACGGCAGAAAATATCTATCTTCCCGGCAGTATGGCTGAATCTCCGCTGCTGCGTGACTTTCTGACGGCGCATCCGGAACTGCTGGCACACAAGACTGTCTATGGTGTGTGGATTGCCGGTATCAACGCGTTTGATTATTCCGGGTTGCATCCGGCGGCCCGCAGCGTCGCCTATTTTACCGGCCCCGCGCTGGATGACGGATTGCGGAGCGGGCGGATCCGGCTGCTGTCGCTGTCGTTTTCCCAGATATACCGGCATCTTGCGACCGAAGCCCCGCTGGATACGGCCTTCCTGCATATCTCGCCACCGGATGAGAATGGCCGTTGCAGTTATGGCGGTTGTTCTGATTTCGGGCCTGCGGCGCATCACCGGGCAAGACGGCGGGTCGGACTGGTCAATCGCAACCTGCCACATACCTTCGGCAGCGCATCGGCACCGGCGGACAGTTTTGACCTGCTGGTTGATGCGACGGGTCCGGTCCATACACTGCCGGTATCAGAGCCGAATGCGGTAACGCAGGCAATCGGCAGGCATGTTGCGTCGCTGGTGCGCAGTGGTGACCAGTTGCAGCTGGGGATCGGATCAATGCAGACGGCTGTGTTTCAGGCCCTGGCGGACCACCGCGACCTGTCGATCCATAGCGGCATGATCTCTGATGCGGTTATTGGTCTGGAAGCCTCCGGCGCGCTGGCAGACCGTGAGGGCGTGATTACCACGGGTATCGTTGCCGGTGACCTGCCGCTGATGCGCTGGATTGACCGCAATCCGAAGGTCCATATGGTGCCGGTGGCAGAGACTCATGAACCGGGAGCCCTGCTGGGGCGGGAGAATTTCGTGGCGATCAATTCGGCACTGGAAGTTGACCTGCTGGGTCAGGTGAATGCCGAGGCACGGGGCGGGCGGATCATCAGCAGTTCAGGCGGGTTGACAGATTTCATCCGTATGGCGGGTTTCTCCCCCGGGGGGCGTCCGGTTGTGGCACTTGGTTCGACTGCAGCCCGTGGCAAATTGTCGCGCATCGTTCCCACACTTGCGCCGGGTGCCCCGGTCGGGGTCGGCAAGAGTGACCCGCTGATCGTCGTCACCGAACATGGTGTGGCCGATCTGCGCGGGCTGGGATTCGACGAGAAGGCTGCGGCCCTGATCGCCGTGGCAGCACCCGATCACAGGGACGACCTGTCAAAGGGCTGGGCCGGTCTCCGGCAACAGCTTTTCGGTTAGGTTTCAGTCTGTCGGATGATCTGGCGCTCAATAACCATGGCCAGACGGGCGAAACCGGCAGAGACCAGAATCAGATAAACAGCCATCACCAGGCTCTGCGTTGTGAAGCCGACGCCGAGGTCGATCAGGCTGCCGGTGACGCCGGGCCCCAGTGCGGTGCCCAGTACCATGCCCGCCACCGCCATCGCACGAACCGAGCCGAGATGTCGGGTGCCGTACAGTTCGGCCCATAACGCGCCGAGAATTGTCGAGGCGGTTCCGGATGTCAGGCCGATCAGGATCAGATAGGGGAACATGACCCAGCTGGCGTCGATGGATGCGAGGATAAGCAACGCTGCGGCAAGCGGCAGCAGGTAGAAAGGCAGTAACCGTGGCGTCCCGAAACGGTCGACCAGTGCGCCGCTGACCAGTGCTGCAGTGATCCCGGCGCCGGAGAACAGCGGGAAGGATGCCGCATAGGTCAGGATGTCCCAGCCCTTGATCGAAATGATATGCGCCTGATGAAAGAACAGGGCGGTGGAGATGAAGGGCGGGGCCAGCACACCCGGCATCAGCGCCCAGTAGGCGGCGTGGCGCAGGACCTGATGCCTGTTCCAGTGCAGCCCGCCAATTCCGGCGACCAGATCCGCATCGGCAGACCCTGACGCGGGAATGCGTTCGCGCCGCAGCAGGAACATGAGCAGCGGGGTCAGGATCAGTGCCAGTGCGGCTGCCGCGACCAGCCAGGTCTGCCGCCAGCCAATGCCGGCAATCAGGGCAACTGCGATGAACGGAAACAACGCCTCGCCCAGCGGGTAGCCAAGTGCGGCGAAGGCCACGGCCTTGCCCCGCCGGCGGGCAAACCAACGCCCCATGGCGGTCATGGAAATATGGCTCATCATGCCCTGGCCACAGAACCGCAGGCCAAAAATGACCAGCCCCAGCATCAGCACCGACTGCACATAGGCCATGGCGATACAGACCAGCACGAAGGCAGCATAGACCAGCAGCGCCAGCGACCGCACCCGCATGACATCCGCCAGTCGCCCGACCTGTATCAGCGCGGCGGCAGAGCAGAGCGTGGCAAGGGTATAAAGCCTGCCCCATTCGCCATGCGCCAGGCTGAACTCCGCCTGCAGCGGCTCGGCAAACAGGGCGATGAAATAGGTCTGCCCGAAGCTGGAGGAGAAGGCGAGCACCAGTCCGGCAGACAACCAGGGGGCATTGTTGCGCAGGAAATCGGGGCCGCCAATCTTGCGGACGAGCATGGGGTCAGTCTTTCAGACAGTCAGACCGGGGCCGGTGCGCACCGGGCAGACTATTTCAGGTCCGGATTATCCGCCGGCATAACCGATGGATTTCAGGGCCTCGCGGATTTCGTCGAGGATGGCCGGATCATCGATGGTTGCCGGCACCTTGAATTCCTGATTGTCGGCAATCTTGACCATGATCGCCCGCAGAATTTTGCCCGACCGGGTTTTCGGCAGGCGCTTGATCACAACCGCATGTTTGAAGGCGGCGACGGGTCCGATCTTCTGGCGGACCATCTTCACGACATCGGCTACCACTGTTTCGTGGGGGGTGTCGGTACCTGCGCTCAATACCATGAAGCCAACCGGCAGCTGTCCCTTGAGGTCATCGCTGACCCCGATGACCGCACATTCTGCAACATCGGGATGTTCGGCCAGAACTTCTTCCATCCCGCCGGTCGACAGGCGATGGCCGGCCACATTGATGATGTCATCGGTCCGGGCCATGACGAAGATATAGCCGTCTTCATCCATGATCCCGGCGTCGCCGGTTTCATAATATCCGGGGAATGTCTTCAGATAGGCAGTATGAAACCGTTCCGGTGCATTCCAGATGGTGGGTGCGCTGGATGGCGGCATGGGCAGCTTGCCGACGATGGCGCCGATCTGGCCGGGGGGCAGTGTCTCATGGGTTTCCGGGTCCATGATGCTGATATCCCAGCCGGGGACCGCACGGGTCGGCGATCCGGGTTTGACCGGCAGGGGCTCGATCCCCATGCAGTTGGCGGCAATCGACCAGCCGGTTTCGGTCTGCCACCAGTGGTCGATGACCGGGACGTTCAGCGTGTCTTCCGCCCATTTCAGGGTGTCGGGATCACAGCGTTCACCGGCAAGGAACAGCACCCGGAATTTCGACAGGTCATATTTTTTCAACAGCTCGCCCCTCGGGTCCTGCTGCCGGATTGCGCGGAAGGCCGTGGGCGCGGTGAACAGGGTGACGACACCATGCTGTTCGATCACCCGCCAGAAGGCACCGGCATCCGGTGTGCCGACCGGCTTGCCCTCATACATCACTGTCGTCGCCCCCTGCAGCAGCGGGCCATAAATGATGTAGGAATGGCCGACAACCCAGCCAATGTCGGATGCCGCCCAGTAGACCTCGCCGGGCTCGATATTATAGACCGCCTTCATTGACCATTTCAGGGCTACCGCATGGCCGCCATTGTCACGGACGATCCCCTTGGGCTGACCGGTGGTGCCGGAGGTATAGAGGATGTAGAGCGGATCCGTCGCTTTCACCGGAACACAGGGGTGCGGCGGGGCGCTGGTGATGAAATCGTTCCAGTCGTGGTCACGACCGTCAGTCATCGTTGCCGTCGCCTGTTCCCGCTGCAGGATGACACAGAAGTCCGGTTTGCTGCCGGCCAGTTCAATCGCCTGATCCAGCAGCGGCTTGTATTCGACGATACGTCCGGGCTCGATTCCGCAGGAGCCGGATATGATGGCTTTCGGTGTGCAGTCATTCAGGCGGACCGCCAGTTCACTGGCCGCGAAGCCGCCGAAGACGACGGAATGCACGGCACCGATCCGGGCACAGGCCAGAATGGCAATAACCGCTTCCGGAACCATCGGCATGTAAATGATGACCCGGTCACCCTTGACGACACCGTTTGCCGCCAGGCCACCGGCGAAGGCGGCGGTCAGGTCACGCAATTCGCGGTAGCTGTAGGTGCGGACAGTGCCGGTGACCGGGCTGTCATAGATCAGGGCCGCCTGATCCGCCCGGCCTTCCGCGACATGGCGGTCGAGTGCGTTGTGGCAGGTATTCAGTTCAGCCCCGGCAAACCAGCGGTAAATCGGTGCGGTGCTGTCATCAAGTACCCGGTCCCATGGCTTGTCCCAGTGAATTCCTTCAGCGACGTCACCCCAGAATTCTTCCGGGTTTTCTATCGACCGTTTGTGGGCCGCATCGAATTCACCAGCCATCTCAATATTCCCTCTGCTTCACGCCATCTTTGTGTTGGATAAAGGACAGTTTTATCAGAACCCGGTCAGGCAACAACCAGGGTTACTGCTGGTCCCGGCTCCATTTCTTGTCAAAGTTCCAGACCCGCTCGAAACCCATCAGCCGGCTGAACGTCTCGAAATTCTCCAGCGGTGTCTCAATCCGGTCGGTCGAGCCGTCGGTCTTGAGCGTGCCATAGGCGGCTTTCAGCGACGCGCCGACCGCCAGGAACCCTGTCGCCGGGAAGATTGCGATGCTGTAGCCGATTTCCTCCAGCGCCTGTTTGGACAGGACGGGCGTGCGGCCACCCTCGACCATGTTGGCGAGAGTTGGCAGGTCAAAACGCTCATTGATTGTCCGCATCTCCTCTTCCGATTCCGGCGATTCGACGAACAGTACATCGGCTCCGGCTTTGGCGAAGGCCTCTGCCCGGCGCAAGGCCTCGTCGAGGCCCAGTGCGGTGCGGGCGTCGGTACGGGCAACGATCAGCATGTCACTGCTGTCGCGGGTATCGACGGCGACGCGGATCTTCAGGATCATGTCTTCCAGCGGGATGACCTTGCGACCCGGTGTATGGCCGCATTTCTTCGGAAACTCCTGATCTTCAAGCTGAATACCGGCAGCGCCGGCCTTTTCGTATCCCCGGACAGTATGTTCCACATTCAGCAGTCCGCCATAGCCGGTATCGCCATCAGCAATGACGGGTGTTTTTGTTCCCCCGGCGATGGTCTCCACCCGGTTCAGCATGTCGCTGTAGGTGGCAAGCCCGGCATCCGGCAGTCCCAGATGGGAGGCCACAACGCCGTAGCCGGTCATGTAGAGGCAATCGAAGCCCATGCTGTCGGCAACCCTGGCGGAAATCATGTCGAAGACACCGGGGGCAACAAGCAGTTCGCTGGCGGTCAGTTTGTCTTTCAGGCTGTGCGTCATGGAGGTCCTTCCGGGGGGCTTTGTTGTATGAGGTAAAAAAAGCAGCACCATCCCTCATCCCGGGGTGGCACTGTCGTTGGACGCGGATATCCGTCAGCCCCGGATCCTGTAGCCCCGGGGCTGACGGCAGGTTCAGTCTGTTACTTGGCGCATTTACCGACGCCGAGTTCCTTGCAGGGGTCCTTGACCTGTCCCATCGTGTCGATGACTTCAATCATCAGACGGCCATCCTTCTTTACGACGCGATGGACGTTTGCGTTATGCACGATGTCACGGGTTTCCGGATCGATCATGATCGGACCGCGCGGGCTCTCGAACTTCCAGCCCTTCAGTGCAGCCATGGTGCCGTCAGCAGAAACATCACCTTTCTGGGTCTTGATCGCATGGGCAATTGCCGCCATGCCGTCCCAGCCGGCAACACCCATGAAATCAGGTGTCGTGTCGGCGCCATAAGCGGCCTTCCAGGCGGCAACGAACGCCTTGTTGATCGGTGTGTCATAATCAGCGGAATAGTGATGCATGGTCAGCAGACCTTCTGCCGCATCGCCCATACCCTGCAGCTTCGTATCCTGGGTAATGTCGCCCGGGCCGATCAGCTTGATTCCGGCACCGGCCATGTCGAGGTTGGCGAAGGTCTTGGCGACCGCGGTTGCATGATTGCCGGACGGTACGAAAACATAGAAGCAGCCGGGTTTGGCATCCTTGACCCGCTGGAAGAACGGTGTGAAGTCAGGCACATCGCCCGGGCCGCCCATCGGGATGGTATCGATGATCTTGCCACCGGCCTTTTCAAAGCCCATCTGGAAGGCATCAAGGCTGTCCTTGCCCGGCGGGTAGTCGCTGTAGCCGATGGCCGCTGTCTTGCAGCCGATCTTGTTAAAGGCATAACCGCCCATCGGATAGCCGGACTGCCACATGGTGAAGGATACACGGGCGATATAGGGCGAGAGGCTGGGAATCCAGGCGGTGCCTGCATTCATGATAATCATCGGCACCTTGCCCTGGGTCGCCAGCGGCGCGGACGCCATGGCGTTCGGCGAAAAAATGAACCCGGCGAGCATATCCACCTTCTCGCGGGTAATCAGCTCCAGCACTGCGTTCTTGGCGATGTCACCGCCGGGGCGTTTTGAATCCCGCTTGATGAGACTGACTGTGTGACCGTCAAACGCTTCGGGATGTGACTTGAGGTAGAGTTCCATACCGCGATCAACCTGTTCACCAAGTTCCGCAGCACCACCGCTGTAGGTCAGTACAACCCCGATCTTCACTTCCTTCGCCTGTGCTGCAGCGCTGAGCATCAGGCCGGCGACAGCAGCCGCAATCGTCTGTTTGAGCATCGTATATTCCCTCCCTGGAAAAACGAAATCACGGGGCCACACGTATGACACCCTGGGATGTTCAGTATAGGTGCAGACAAAATGGCAATTCAATCAGCTTGACGAGATCAGCGCTTTATCGCCTGCTGACCCTGCTGGCTATGGCGTCATATGCTGTGATCTGCCAGACTGTGCCGGGGTTGTTCATTTGCCGGGGATCTGGTTTGAAGAAAAAGCATCTTCGCATCGCGATATTCTGCAGGAACCGTCCGGGTCTTGTTCAATCCATTACCGACAAACTTTCCCGGCTTGGGGCGAATCTCGGTGCAACTTCCTTTGCCGTGCTTGGCAAGGGGGCGGAGTTCACCTGTGTCGCAACGGTCGGTGGAGACCGTGAAATCTGGGAGTTTGATTCAGCCATTCTGATCATGCCGGAACTGGTGGATGCACAGATTTCCGTTCATGAATATGGATTCGGAACCGAATTCGGAGAAGAAAACCGGGTCAATTTCTTGCTCACCATTGCCGGCGTCGACCGGGTGGGGCTGCTGGCTGATTTTACCGCATTTCTGGGCTCTGTCGGTGTCGCTGTCGTCCGCATGACGACGGAGGTCACGTCATCACCGGTCGATCCGGTCTTCACGACGCGCTTCACGATCTGGATCGATCCGGAACATGCGGCAGAAACACTGGCAAAAATCGACGCCCACGCCCAGGCAAATAAACTCGGCGTAACGCAGATGATCCTTTAGGTCGTTCTGCTGACAGGCAGGGTTGAAATAAGATAAGTAATCTCTCCCCCAGTGACCCAGCTCTCAGTAACAGAAGATGTCATCCCGTCGAAAGACGGGAACCATCATATGTCGGGGGAAACCCTGCAGTGGATCGCGGATCAGAGTCCGCGATGACATGTCTACTGATTTGGGGGCTCCGGCCTTGTTTGCCCCAGAACAACAAAGGTTCAGCTTCAGGTTTCTCCGGCGGTCCCAGCGCCGGACCGGAAATAAAAACGCCCGCCGCAATGCGAAGGGCGTTTCTGTTTTCAGCTGATTGATGGCTTATTTCGGCAGCTTGCCCTGAACGCCTTCGACGTACCAGTCCATGGTCAGCAGTGCCTTGTCGTCAAGCCGCTCACCGGCCTTTACCACGACTTTGCCTGACTGATCCTTGATCGGGCCGGTGAAGGGATGGAGCTTGCCGGATTTGATGTCGGCAACCGCCTGTTCTGCCATCGCAACGGCGTCGGCTGGCAGCGCCTCGTTATACGGGGCCATTGCCAGCATGCCCTTGTCCAGGCCGTCCCAGACATCCTGTGACTGCCAGGTGCCGTCCATCACGGCCTTTACACGTGCGATATAGTAGTGATCCCAGATATCAAGGATCGCCGTCATGTGGGATTTCGGAGCGAACTTGCTCATGTCCGAGGCCTGACCGATGGCCCAGACACCGCGTTCCTGCGCAATCTGCACCGGAGCGGGGCTGTCGGTATGCTGTGAGATAACGTCGGCACCCTGATCGATCAGCGCCTTGGCAGCATCGCTTTCCTTGCCCGGATCATACCAGGTGTTGACCCAGACAACCTTGACTTCGGCCTCGGGCTTTACACTGCGCAGGGCCATGGTGAAGGCGTTGATACCGCGGACAACTTCCGGAATCGGGAAGGAGGCGATATAGCCGACGACGTTGGATTTCGTCACCTTGCCGGCCAGCAGCCCGGCGACATGGCGGCCTTCATAGAAGCGTGCGGCATAGGTCGAGACATTGGCATCCCGCTTGTAGCCGGTGGCATGCTCGAACTTCACGTTCGGGAACTGCTTGGCGACCTTCAGGGTCGGGTTCATGAAGCCGAAGGAGGTCGTGAAGATCAGGTCATGACCTTCCTGCGCCAGCTTGCGGATCACACGTTCGGCATCGGCACCTTCGGAGACGCTCTCGACATAGGTGGTCTTCACCTTGTCGCCGAACTCCTTCTCGATGGCGAGACGGCCCTGGTCATGGCGGTAGGTCCAGCCGTGATCGCCGACCGGTCCGACATAGATGAAGCCGACTTTTGTCTGCGCGGTGGCGTTGCCCGCCATCAGGCCGACCGCAAGAGCGGCGGCAGCCGCGGTACCCAGCAATTTCTTGATCATGATCACCTCACTGTTTCAGATTTGTGTTTCATTCTGCTCCACCCTCAGGAGTCCGGATGGAAGACCTTGCCGATGCAGGCCGGAGCGTTCAACCGTATTCTCAGGCTGTCACGCGAGATCATGACCAGCACGAGGATGGTTGCCAGATAAGGCAGCATCGACAGGAATTGTGACGGAATATCGACCCCCAGCCCCTGTATATGCAACTGGGCAATGGTGACGCCGCCGAAAAGGTAGGCCCCGATCAGCACCCAGCCCGGTTTCCAGGTTGCGAAGACGACAAGCGCCAGCGCAATCCAGCCGCGACCGGCGGTCATGTTCTCGATCCACATCGGGGTATAGGCCAGCGACAGATAGGCCCCGCCAATGCCGGACATCGCACCGCCGAACATCACGGCAAGATAACGGATACCGATCACGTGATAGCCGATGGCATGGGCAGCATGGTGGTTTTCACCAACGGCCCGCAGGACCAGCCCGCCGCGGCTGTGGTTAAGGAACCAGTAAACCGCGCCGACAAGGGCAACAGACAGATAGACCAGCGGGTCGTGCCCGAACAGCACGGGGCCGATCAGCGGGAGATCACTGATCACCGGGATTGCCAGTTTGGGCAGGGCATCCATCGGGGTGCCGACAAAGTCCTGTCCGATCAGGGCGCTGAGCCCGACACCGAACAGGGTGAGCGCGAGGCCGGAGGCAACCTGGTTGGCCAGCATGGTCAGGGTAAGGAAGGCAAACAGCAGCGACATTCCGATCCCGGCCAGCGCCCCGGCGACGACGCCCAGCACCGGGCTGCCGGTCGCAACGGTGGTGGCGAACCCGGATACCGCGCCCAGCAGCATCATGCCCTCAACCCCGAGATTGAGGACACCGGATTTTTCTGTCACCAGTTCGCCGGTGGCGGCAAACACCAGCGGTGTTGCGGCGGCAATCATCGACAGCAGAATGGCGGCGGTTGTATCGATCATTCTGCGCGGGCCTTCACGGTGACAGGGCGGGCCGCTACCCGCCGGATGCGATAGCGGATCAGCACGTCGGCACTCAGCAGGAAGAACAGCAGCATGCCCTGAAAGACCCCGGTGACCGCAAGCGGCATCCCCATATCAATCTGTACCGCCTCGCCCCCGATATAGGACAGGGCCATCAGCAGCCCGGCAAACAGGATTCCGACCGGATGCAGACGGCCAAGGAAGGCGACAATGATCGCGGTAAAGCCATAGCCGGGGGAAATGACCGGCAGAAGCTGGCCGATGGGGCCGGCAACTTCGCTGATACCGGCCAGACCGGCCAGACCGCCACTGACCAGCAGGGTGAACCAGATGATTCCCTTCGCGCTGAACCCGGCGAAAGATCCGGCCGAGGGGGTCATGCCGATAACCCGGATCTGGAAACCGATCAGGCTGCGGCTCAGCAGCATCCAGGCCGCCAGTACGACAAACAGGGCGATGATCGCCGAAATGCTGACCCGCGACCCCTCGAACAGGATTGGCAGAGTCGCCGCGTCATGGAAGATGCGTGATTCCGGAAAATTGAATCCGTCCGGATCGCGATAGGGGCCGTTCACCAGATAACTGAGCAGCAGTGTCGCAACATAGGTCAGCATCAGGCTGGTCAGGATTTCATTGGCATTGAACCGGGTTTTCAGGAAGGCCGGGATTGCCGCCCAGGCCATGCCGCCGGCAATACCGGTGACAATCATCAGCGGCAGCAGCCAGAGACCCTGGCTGTCATGGAACAGCAGCGCCATGCCGCCACCGGCAATGGCTCCGGCGATCAGCTGGCCTTCCGCACCGATATTCCAGACATTGGCCCGAAACCCGATCGCCAGACCAACGGCACAGAGAATGAGGGGCGTGGCCTTCACCAGCAGTTCGGACATGCCATAGACATCGCTGACCGGCTTGATGAAGAAGGTGTAGAGCGCGGTTTGCGGCGCGTGACCCATCAGGGCGAACAGACCGGCCCCGAAGAACAGCGTCAGGGCAATGGCAATGAACGGGGTGGCATAGATCATGACCTTCGAGCGTTCGCCGCGCGGCTCCAGCTTAAGCAACATCTGCTGTCTCCGCTGCGGCATCTGCGCCGCCCATCAGCAGACCGATTTCCTCAATCGTGGTCTCCGACGTGGGGCGTGCGCTGCTGAGCCGTCCGTGATGTATGACCGCGATCCGGTCGGTGATTTCAAACAGCTCGTCCAGATCCTGCGAGATCACCAGAATGGCAGCGCCCCGTCCGCGCAGGTCGATCAGGGCCTGACGGATGGCCGTGGCTGCACCGGCATCGACCCCCCAGGTGGGCGCGGCGACGATCAGCAATTTCGGATCCTGCATGATTTCACGACCCATGATGAATTTTTGCAGATTTCCGCCGGAAAGGCTGCGTGCCTCGGCCATGTCACCACGCGCGCGGACAGCGTAGGTCCGGATGATATCGCGGGCAAAGCTGATCGCTTTTCCAAGGCTGATCATGCCGCCGGAAACCATTCCTTTCTGCTGGTAACTGCTCAGCAGGGCGTTCTCTGACAACGACATCTCCGGCACCGCACCCTGACCCAGCCTTTCTTCCGGCACGAACCCCATGCCGAGCATCCGGCGCTGGCGCGGCCCGGTCCAGCCGACACCGACACCGTTGATCCGGATGGCATCGGCAGTCAGGCAGAGTGCCTCGCCGTTCAGGACGTCCAGAAATTCGGCCTGTCCGTTGCCTGCAACACCGGCGACTCCGACAATTTCGCCGGCCCGCACGGTCAGGGACAGGTCATGCAGATCAATTCCGAACGGCTGATCCCCGGGGAAAGACAGGCCGGTTATTTCCAGTACCGGCTCACCGGCATTGCCGGCAGCGCCCCGGCGGGACGCACCGACCTCGCTGCCGATCATCAGGGCGGCAAGTTCGCGTGCTGTTGATGCCTTCGGGTCAGCAAAACCGACAACCTTGCCGCCGCGCAGAATGGTGGCGCGATGGCAGAGCGCCCGGATTTCTTCGAGTTTGTGGCTGATATAGAGGACGGAACATCCTTCCGCGACCAGTTCGCGCAGGGTCTCGAATAGGCCGTCGGCTTCCTGCGGTGTCAGCACCGATGTCGGCTCGTCCATGATCAGCAGTTTGGGGTCCTGCAGCAGGCAGCGGACAATCTCGACCCGCTGGCGTTCGCCAACCGACAGGGAATGCACATGGCGGTCCGGATCGATGGCCAGGCTGTAGCGGCTGGCGATGGTCCGGATCTCCTCGGCCAGACGGTTGAGTGGCGGGTTGCTGTCCAGTCCAAGCGCGATGTTTTCGGCGACGGTGAGCGAATCGAACAGCGAGAAATGCTGGAACACCATACCGATGCCGAGCCTGCGGGCGGCGGCAGGGGATTCGATCTGGACCGGCTTGCCCTGCCAGAAAATCTCGCCTTCGTCCGGCTTCAAAACACCATAGACGATTTTCATCAGGGTCGACTTGCCGGCCCCGTTCTCGCCCAGCAGGGCATGGATTTCGCCCGCTTTGACGTCAAGATCAACATGATCGTTGGCAATGCAGCCGGGGAACCGTTTGGTGACCTGCGACAGGGTGAGCAGGGATTCAGCCGTCATGGCTTCCCCCTGCTGAACTGTATCAGCCCTCTATAGCGCACGGATAACGTCATTCCTGCGAAGCCGCTCAGCCAAAGTTTTGCCCACCTCCGGCTATTGTAACGGTCGCGACTGGTCGTGCACCTGCTTTATTGCAATCAGACTGATTCGCGGTGGCGACTATTCTGCCGGCTGTGGCTCTGCGGCGGCGGCCTCTGTCTTGCTGTCGGGTAACAGCATGGACGAGAAGGCAACCAGCGTCATCAGCCCGCCAAGCAGCATATAGAGTTCATCAAAGCCGCCATAGCGGGCATGCAGCGTGGCAACCAGCCAGTAGGCAAGAGCGGCGACCGTCAGACCGAGGGTGTATTTCAGGGCATAGAACCGGGCCCGCCATTCGTTTGCCGAATAATGGCCGACAAGCCAGTCATTGACCGGAATCTGGCCAAAGACGGCGAACATCATGCCGAACAGCAGGATCATCAGGAAATAGTCTGATCCGGCTGGGGCCAGAAACAGGAACAGGGCCTGGGTAGCGGTGACACAGGCCAGAATCCACCGGGCCTCGAACTTTTCGATGAGACTGCCGATAATCAGCTGGGCAATCGAGGCGACGGCGAAGATCAGCATGGCAAACAGGCCGATTTCTGAAAGCCGTTCGACAACGCCGCTTGCCCCCTGCTCGATGATCTTCGGCAGTGCGGTCGAGGTGGCATGGAACACCAGTCCGCCCAGTGTGGCGGCCATCGCCATGGCGAAGAAGATACGTGCCATCAGGCCCTGATTGGTCAGCGCAACAGCCGCTGACTTCCGCTTGGCGATCACCGGGTCGCCCTGTCGTCCGTAGGTCATTGCATAGATAATGCCGATGATGACCGAGATCGCACCGGGGATGAAGAAGGCATATTTCCAGCCGATCAGCTCGGTAATTGTCGCGGCAGTCACGGCGGCGGCGGCCAGCCCGAGATTGCCCCAGACACCGTTGACCGCAAGGTCGCGCCCGGCATTTTCTGCACCGGAGAAGACCATCGCAATGCCGACGGGATGATAGATCGCAGCAAAGATACCGATGGCCAGCATACCCATGCCGATCTGAAAGGGTGTTGTGGCAAAGCCCGCACCGATGGCGGAAAGCCCGATTCCGATGAAGAAAACCGAAATCATGCCATGGCGGCTCCACCGGTCACCCAGCCAGCCCATCGGAATGGAGGCGGCACCAAAGGCGAAAACACCGAGAGAGCCGTAAATCAGCAGATCGTCATAGGCAAACGACCATTCATCCTGCAACGCCAGCACGACCGTCGGATAGATCAGAATGAACATATGATCGAGGAAATGGCCGATATTCAGGAACATGAAATGTTTGCGCATGGTCTTGCCGGGGCTCCGCTGATGATGTGTATGTGAAGCAGCCCCTTGAATAGCAGCTTGCCTGGCTAGCTGTCTCAAGACAGAATGCCATATTATGTCGCCAAACAGACAAATATCGGGTCCAACCATCGACCCGCCGGTCCGTGACTGGGATGGCCCGCTCTATGCCCGGGCCCGGGTCTATTCCTCCGGTCACAGACTGCCACCTCACAGCCATCCGACGGCGCAGCTGCTTTATGCGGCATCCGGCGTGATGACGGTGATGTCGGAAAAGGGCATCTGGGTTGCCCCGCCGCAGCGTGCGGTCTGGGTGCCGGTGCATACCGACCATGAGACGATGGTGCGGGCCGAACTGTCGCTGCATTCGCTTTATATCCGCCCCGAGGCTGCCGGCTGGATGCCGGATGAACCGGCTGTGGTCAAGGTGACGCCATTATTGCGGGCGCTGATTCTGGCGGCTATTGACCTGCCGGCGCATTTTGCCCCGGGGGGACGGGAAGAACGCATTCAGGCACTGATTCTGGACGAGATGCGGGCACTGGCCACCACCCCGCTGCATTTGCCGGAACCGGCGGACAGACGACTGCGGCTGATGACCGATGCCCTGCGGGCCAACCCGGCTGACCCCCGGGGACTTTCTGAGTGGGCGGCGACGGCCGGGGCGAGCGAGCGGACACTGGCCCGGCTGTTCGTTGCGGAAACCGGCATGACCTTCGCCGAATGGCGGCGGCAGGCCCGGCTGCTGGTTGCACTCTCGGCTCTGGCGGAGGGTGTGCCGGTGACACAGGTCGCCTTTGATGTCGGCTATGAAAGCCCGTCCGCCTTTGTTGCGATGTTTCGCCGCAGTCTCGGGCAGACCCCGGCACGCTATTTCGACTGAAATATCGGGTTCTCCGAACATCGCCGACGCTGACAGCAGGTCTGCACAAGAAATCGCTTCACGCCCGGGTTATTTTGATTTATCTGTTATGTTATAACATAACAATTCAGGTTGACCGGTCATGTGGCGTCTCTTCTTTTCAGCTTTTCTGCTGATTTCAACTTTCTCGTGGACTGCATCTGCGACAACGGCAGGGCCGCGGGTGGTTGTCTCGATTCCGCCACTGCACAGCATTGTCGCGAGGGTAATGCAGGATGTGGGTGAACCGGCGCTGCTGGTCTCCGGCGGTGCATCCCCGCATGCCTTTACCCTGAAACCTTCACAGGCCCGGCTGCTTCAGGAAGCAGATATGGTGGTCTATGCAGGACCCGCGCTGGAACGTTTCCTTGAACATACACTGGAAAACGCCCGCGCCGGATCCCGGATCGTCGAGGCGATGGAGCTGGAGGGGGTGACGGTCGTCGCCCGCCGGGAAGGCGGGATATGGGAAGCTGGTGATGATCATGGACATGGACATGATCACGGGAAAGCCGGAAAGCATGATGATCACAAGAAGGCCGGTGAACATGCCGGACATGATCATCACGGCGCTGATCCGCATATCTGGCTTGATCCGCATAATGCCGGGGCGATAGCCCTGCAGGTGGCGGAACATCTGTCGGTACTGGATCCGGGTCATGCGGAAACCTATCGACGCAATGCCGGAGAATTCACCGCCGAGCTGGAAGCGCTGGAAGCCCGGCTGGAGGCTGTTGTGAAGCCGGTTGCGGGCCGGAAATATGTCGTCTTCCACGATGCCTACCGGTATTTCGAGGATCACTTTGGCCTGAAACCGGCCGGGGCGGTCACACTGAATCCGGACAGCACGCCGGGTGCAGCGCAGGTGCTTGAGATTGCTGAACTGATCAGGACCCGTGGTGCGGTCTGCCTGTTTGCGGAACCGCAGTTTGAACCGCGACTGGTCCGTCGTCTGGCCGAAGGTGGCGAGGTTCGTGTCGGCGTTCTCGATCCTCTCGGAGCGGATCTGGAACCCGGTCCGGCTCTCTATCCGGCGCTGATGACAAGACTGGCAGAGGCGCTGGCTGCCTGCCTCCGGTAGTATCTGTCAGGACTGGAATTCCGCTCCGCATGCGATTACATTCCGGTGATGACAGCTATACGTTCTTTTCTTGCCACATGTCTGTGTCTGGTCGGGTTTTCCGCGGCGGCGGTCGCTCATCCGCATGTCTGGGTTGATGTCACGACCGAGATGGTCAGTCCGCCGGGCAAGCCGCTGGAACTGGTGATGCGCTGGCGTATGGATGAATTCCTGTCGTCGGCATTGCTGGAGGATTTCGACCAGGATCGCGACGGCAAGCTGACTGAGACGGAAATCGACGCGATGCGGGATACGGCCTTCCGGGCGCTGGAAGGTGGTCATTACTTTACGATCGTGGTTGCGAACGGGCAGGATCACAAGCCTTCCGGTGCAGGAGAGTTCACGGCAGTCGCCGGGGATGGCATTGTCACCTATCAGTTTACCCTGACGTTCAGCGATCTGCCGGCGGCGCAAACCACAAAATGGGACCTGTTTGTCTATGACGCGGAAAATTATGTGGATTTCCAGTTTGTCGCGGACCGTCCTTCCGTGGTTCCGGGCAGTTGCACGTCCAGTCTGGAGGACGCGCCGGAGCGCACCTACTATTCGGGACTGCTGTTCGCCCGCAAAGTCCGCATTAACTGCGCTGGCAGCTAGTTTTTTTCTGATTCTCGCTGTCGCGGGAACGGAACCGGCAGGCGCACAGGGCTATTTCGGACCGGGTGCGGGCAAACCGTCTGAAACATCCGCACAATCCGAACACTGGCTGCCGGCACCACTGGTCGCGGCGGGTCGCGAGATTGCCGCCTATCAGAACCGGTTTTCCCGTGAACTGCGCACAGCCGTTTCTGACCATCAGGGCGGCGTGGGCCTCGCCGGTGCCGCCAGCGTCATTTTTCTCTCCTTCCTCTATGGCATTTTCCATGCGGCCGGGCCGGGGCACGGCAAGATGGTGACCGTTACCTACCTGCTGACCCGGCGCGGGCGGATATCCGGCGGGCTGGCACTGGCGGGGGGAATTGCGTTCGTTCAGGCGGTCTCGGCGATACTGATCGTCGGCGGCCTGTCATGGGTGCTGGGGGCGACCTCGCGAGAGGTCATCGGTATGGCCACGACTGTCGAGACCGGCAGCTATATCATTGTCGTTGCGGTCGGCCTGTTCATGCTGGTCAACATTCTCCGTGGCCGGGACGCCTGCGGCCATAATCATGAGCATGACGCCGGGGATCATCATCACCACCACGACCACGATCATGCTTCCGGGCACGGAACCGCATCGGATAATACCGCGTCCGAGCGGGGGAATATCGTGGGATTGTCGCTTGCTTCCGGACTGCGTCCCTGTACCGGTGCCATTCTGGTCCTGTTGTTTACCCTGGCGAACGGGGTGTTCCTGCTGGGTGTGGTTGCGACATTGTTCATGGGGCTTGGTGTTGCGATCACCATTGCCCTGATCGGAATGGGCTCAATCGCGGCACAGCGGGGATTGTTCTGCCTGCTGCCACAGGGTGGCGGCGCCAGACTCAGCCGGTATCTCGGTGCTGCCGGTGCCCTGCTGGTCATGCTGATGGGGATGGCGTTGCTGCTGGGTGTCATCAGCGGCGGCGCTGCGGTTGCCTGAAGCGGACGCAACGGTTATCACCCGGTATCCTGCCGGGCAGCCTGAAAACGGACACTGATGCGCCTTGATGATTTTGACGGTGTTGTCTTCGACCTTGACGGCACGATTCTGGATTCCGAACGTATCTATCATGCGGTCTGGATGGATGCTGCCGGGGCGCTCCGCCTGCGCTCCGACGCAGAGTTTTTTCGCAGTCTTCTGGGACTGAGTTTTCCGGCAGCGATTGAGAAAGCCGCCGTCTTTTTCGGACCGGACTTTGACCCGGCCGAATTCGACCGGGTAAGCCGCGACGCGGTTGAGGAACGCCTGAAGGCCGGAATTCCGCTGAAGCCGGGGGTTGGTGATCTGATCGAGACCTTTGCCACGGCGGGCCTGCCGCTGGCGATTGCCACGTCATCGCGCCGGATATCCATCGACCGGCATCTGGCGCCACATGGTCTGGTCAGCGCGTTCCGGGCAATTGTCACGCAGGAGGATGTCCGCTCAACCAAGCCGCATCCGGAACCCTATCTGACAGCGGTGGGCAGAATCGGCGGCCTGCCGGAGCGGTGCCTTGCGATTGAGGATTCTGCGAACGGTGTCCGGTCTGCGGTTGCCGCCGGTCTGTCGGTCGTTGCAATTCCGGATATCGCCCATCTGCCGGAGGAGCTGGCGGCGGACTGCTTTCATGTGCTGGAAAGTCTGGCGGATCTGCAGGGCCTCATCAGAACGGACTGAAGGAGGGGGGAATTCCTGCCGCAGAACCGGTAAAGAAAAGACCCGGTGAACGAATTCACCGGGCCCTGACTTCGGCCAGCGACTAGTCACGCCGTATACCGAGATCAACGACCAGCACTAGAGGGGTAGGGCAGGCGTACCAGCCGTCGATCTGTTCTGATATCTGCAGCCAGCGTGCCAGAATTACAGAAAACGAATGTATTATTTTAACAGGCTGATTTTAAAGAGATATTTGTCTTTTTACCTGTCTTTTGTCGACAATGCAGAATGTCTCCTCAAAGGTCATTTGCAAAATGCGAATATCTTTTGACCAGACAAAATGCATTCTGCAAATTATTTGCGAAATGCACGCCGGAACTTGAGCGCGAGGACAAGCGCGAAGGCGGGGGCACCGACAACGGCCAGCAGCAACAGTATCTCCTGAAATCCGAGCAGGATCAGAACCGGTACAGCGAACATGCCGTCATCCGGGTCGATTCCCCTGAAGCCGGTAACTTCTCCGGCGCGTTCGCCTTCGATGGCTTCCATACGGGTGACCAGCCAGAAAATGAAGGCCACCGCCAGCCCGGCTGCCGCACCCATGGCAATCGACCACTGGCCGTAGGACCCGGTTTGCAGGCCGATACCCAGCCCGATGAAGGCCAGCGCATTGCAGAAGGCATCACTGAACAGATCATATTTGTGTCCGAACGGGGATTTCTTGCCGGACAGGCGGGCCAGTTCGCCATCCGCCCGGTCCAGAACCATCGACAGGATGAACAGCCAGCCCCCCCAGGTCCAGTTTGCGGCGTCACCTGTGGCAAACAGAACGGTCGCCCCGATGCCGGCAACCAGGCGAAGTGTCGTGATCTGGTTCGGTGTGACCGGTGTATTGACCAGCGGACGGACCAGTCCGCGCACGGCACGGTGGATATAGGTATTATGGCTCATGTCAGATATCCGTTCTGTTCAAACCAGATGATGGCATCCCGGATCGCGTCGGGAGCGGGCCGGTGCGTATAGCCGAGTTCGGTTTCAGCTCTGGCGCTGCTGAACCACATTTTCTTCTTTGCCATGTTCAGACCGTCCACGGTGGCGAACGGCTCCTTGCCGGTCAGGCGTGCAACCTGTTCGGCGCACCAGGCGAAGGGGAGAATAAGGTTGTGGGGCAGGCTTACCGTCGGCGGCTTGCGGCTCTGCTGACCGGCAACGATGGCAAGGATTTCGGCAAGGCTGAGATTGTCGCCGCCGAGAATATAGCGTCTTCCGGCACGACCTTTCTTCCAGGCGAGAAGGTGTCCGGCAGCAACATCATCGACATGCACCACATTCAGACCGGTATCGACAAAAGCCGGCATCCGGCCTGCAGCAGCCTCGACAATCATGCGCCCGGTGGGGGTTGGTTTAACATCGCGCGGCCCGATGGGCGTTGACGGATTGACGATGACGATATTCATGCCGTCCCGTGTCACCAGTTCATCAACCGCCTTTTCCGCGTCGAATTTCGACTGCTTGTAAGGACCGACCATGGCGGAACGGGTTGATGCGGTCGTTTCATCCGACGGTTCGGCTGATTTGTGCAGACCGAGAACAGCAACGCTGGAGGTATAGACCATGCGGCCCACCCCGGCATCAGCACCGGCGCGGAACAGATTAACCGTGCCGTCGACATTGGCGGCAAACATGGGCCGGGGGTCCGGAGCCCAGAGCCGGTAATCCGCCGCGACATGGAAAATCGCCTGACATCCCCGGACAGCGGCAGTCAGACTGGCCGGGTCTGTCAGGTCGGCTTCGACGATTTCAGCCTGCAGACCGTCCAGATTTCGCCGGTCAGAGCCCGCGCGGGCAATGAGCCGCAGATCATTTCCGTCGGCGATCAGTGCCCGGGCGACAGCGGCACCGACAAATCCGGTTGCGCCTGTTACCAGAATGGTCATGGTCGGATCACGATTTTCGGCTCCTCGACAGGCGCGGAGCATTATACCGCGCAGGGTACCGGGACTATGCCGATTAAAGCTTGGACAGCAAGGATGCGATGACAGGAATCGAATGGACATTGCTTGATTATGCCGGGCTGGCCGGCTTTGCGATCTGTGTCGGTATCGCGATCGGGGCAACCGGCATTGGCGGTGTGGTGCTGGCCCCCTACCTGATTTCGGTCGCCGGATTTCCGGTGATTGTTGCCATTGCAACCAGTATTGCCGCCTTCGTTTTTGTCGGGCTGGCAGGGACGGTCATTTACGCCCGGCAGGGTGCGATGGACTGGCGGATGGCGGGCTGGCTGTCGCTCGGTGCGGCACCCGGTGCCTGGGCCGGGTCGGTTGCTGTTGCGGCGATTCGACCGGAAATCGTGGCCACAGGGATTGCGGTGCTGATGGTCGTGACCGGCCTCAACAGTCTTCGTAAATCGGCTCCCCTGTTCCGGGGATGGCAGCCAGGGCCGGCTGGATTTGCCTTGATCGGACTGATTGTCGGTGTGATTTCGGGTCTGTCCGGCACCGGCGGGCCGGTCACCATGGTGCCCTTGCTGGTGGCAATCGGTCAGCCCGCACTGGCAATCGTTGCGGTATCACAGATCATCCAGATCCCGATATCGGGCAGTGCGATCATGGCACATCTGGCAGAAGGCCGGATCATCTGGTCAGTAACAATCATTGTGGCGGTTGCGATGGCGGTCGGCCTGCGCCTTGGGGCGGCGCTGATCAGCGGGCGCGACCCGTTGGTGCTCCGCCTGATCCTGGCCGGGTCACTGGTCGTCGCCGGCAGTTTCCTGCTGCTGCGACAGCTGTTGGCTTGAAATCGAATAGACGGTCACGGTGTTCTGTTTTCCACGGATGCTTAGTTCACCCATCATCTCGAATTCGACAGGAATGGTGACCTGGCTTCGGGTGGCATCCGAGATCAGGACCAGGGTTCCGAGGTCCTTGTTCATCACCTCCAGCCGGGCGGCGATATTCACGGGATCACCATGCACGGTATAGCCGAGCCGCCCGCCGGCCCCGACCGTGCCGCCAACGATATCCCCGGTATTGATGCCGATACGGGTCTTGATGGTGATGCCGGGGCCGAATGTCCGCTCTGACAGAATCTGTTCAATCCGGATTGCAGCCTTCACGGCATCGTCGGCATGGCCCGGCCGGTCGGTCGGGATATTGAATGTCGCCAGCATGGCATCGCCCTGATACTGCTGAATGACACCGCCATTGGCTTCGATGGGTTCGACGACAGCCGAGAAATAATCGTTCAGCACTTCGATGGTCTGTGCCGGTGTCAGATTTTCGCACAAGGCCGTAAAGCCGGCGATGTCGGTGAACATGATCGTGGCGTTTCTTAACTGGGGCTCCTGTACGAAATTCCGGTTTTCGAGAATCTGGCTGGCGACGCTTTCCGGAACATATTTGCCGAAAGTAGCACGCAGGAAGGCCCTGTCTTTCAGGCCGGCAATCATCCGGTTGAAGGCGACACCGGCCTGATCAAGCTCGCGGATCCGGCTGCGTCTCATCGGCGCGATATGCTCCGGGTCCTGCACTGCGATCTGCTCTGCGGTTTCCGCCAGCAACCTGACCGGCCGCGCAATCCGCATGCCGAGCCAGAGAGCGGCGATGATACCCAGCAACAGCACAGTGCTGCCGGTCAGTCCGACGGTGATCAGCAGCCAGCGTTCCGCATCGAAGGCTTCCGCATTGACATAGATCCCGACAGTCCAGGCTGGTGGCCCGAATTCCAGAATCTCCCGATAGGTCACGATATAGGGGAAATCGCGGTCCGGAATTTCGATTACCCGGAGGTTCAGATAACGGTCAGGGTTGAACAGGGTGCTTTCACTGAACAGATTGGCGACAAATGCCGTCACCACCGGATCCCCCACTTCCGACACAAAAGGCAGCGGCTTTTCCGGACTGACGTCAAAACCGAGGGGATCCTCCATGACCGGATGGGCCAGCATCCGGTAGCCATTCCACAGAATGAACGTGCCTGTCGTTATCTCGGACGGTCGTTTGGTCATCTGGGCGGACAGTTCCGTCACCTTGATCGTGGACGCGACAAAACCGGCAAATTCATCATCGATCCAGACCGGCTTTACCACGTTGATCAGCGTGCCCACATTGGGGACAAAGACTGGCGGTCCCCAGAACAGATCCTCCGACATCTGTGCGTTCTTCATGGCCTGCCGGATGACCTGATTGTTTTCTTCATTGCTGAAGATGACATTGGCATTGGCGGGCTGGTCCTGCAGGGCAATCAGCGCCCGGAAATCCGGTTCGACGATCAGCACGGCATTGATATGCGGTGTTGCGACCAGCGCACCCTGAAGGACGTCGATCAGCCGGGATTTGTCATCCAGGAAGAGGCGCTTGTCAGATAACAGCCGGGCGATACGTTCAACCTGATTGCGGGCGGGCTGCAACTGGTCATGCAGGCGTTCAACCTTGGCGTCGATATCCTGATCTGCGCGTTTGGCGATCTGATCCAGGGTTGCCTGTTGCAGGGTACTCAGACTGAAGGCGGTCATGCCGCCAACTGACAGGATAATCAGCAGACAGAATGTCAGCGCCAGAACCCGCGAAATGGGCCAGGTATGGCGGATCCGCATCAGGTGCTGAAATGGTCGTGAAGATGCGAAATTGCGCTTTGCCCCATTGCGATCACGGCTTCGACGCTGTTGCCGCCGATATGCGGGGTGAAGGCCGCGTTTTGAAAGCTCAGCAACTCTGTATCGGTAACGGGTTCGGTATTATAGACATCCATCGCCGCACCACCGATCCAGCGTTCCCGGAGGGCCTGCTTGAGATCGTTTTCGACAACAATCTCGCCGCGTGCCGTGTTGATCAGGATTGCTGTGTCTTTCATCGCCCGGAAAACCGGTTTGCACATCATGCCCTCTGTTTTCCGGGTGAGGGGGGTGTGCAGCGTGACGATGTCACTTCGGGCAATCAGTTCGTCGAAACTGACCGGCTGGCATCCGGCTGTCCGGATTGCATCGGCCACCGGCAGGATTTCGTTGACCAGAACCTGACAGCCAAGCGGTTTCAGCAAGGCCGCGACATCGCGTCCGATATGGCCGAAGCCGACAATGCCCACGGTGCATTGTGACAGCTGGCGTCCGCCATCACGCTGCCAGATACCGCTGCGCAACTGCCGGTCGGAGCGGAACAGGTTGTGGGTCAGGCCCAGCATGAACCCGAGGGTCATTTCAGATACCGACCGGCGGTTGACGCCGGATTTCCAGCCAAGTTTCACCCCGTGATCGGCAAGCGCATTCTGATCGATATTGTTCAGACCGACACCGAACTTGGCGATGATTTTCAGGTCAGGGCAGGCCGCCAGAATGGTGCTGTCGATCTGTTCCAGCCCGATGATCGCACCATCCGTATCCCGCAGAAAGTCGATCAGGGTGTTTCCGGCAAGGCGTGTTCCGGTATCGTTAAAGACAGTCGCCGGGAACCGTTTGATGAGCTCGGACCGGAGAATATCATTCTGGCAGAACGCGTTCGGTGCTGCCTTGATCCGGACTTGCTTCATCTCGGATCCTCGAATCGGTCGCCAAGGGTCGCCGTCGTGAACAGGCTGTCGATCATCGCCTCGCCGGACAGGTCGGGCGCGAGGGTTCTCACCGGCAGCGGCAGCGCCGACGACAGCCGCCAGGTCGAAAGTCCCTGTGCCAGCGCACTGCCGGGCCGGTCAAGGATGACCAGGGCATCATAGCTGGCCAGCAGCGCATCAAGGTCAGCGGCGGGAACCGGGAACATCTGCCATACCCGGATCAGCGCAGGCTGCAATCCGAGTGCAGCACAGCTCTGTCTCAGGGTCAGGGCCCGTGCCATCTGGGCGGGTGGTGCTGCGATGGCAAGAACGCCACCTTCTGCTGCTTCCCGGATCGCGGGGAGGGGGGGATGCGCAGACAAGCTGGTGATCGCCACATCATCGGGGCAGAAAATCAGGCCATGCCCGCTGGCATCACCGAAGCCGCTGATGGCGGCATTCAGTTCGTCAGTACTCGCCACCAGCCAGACATGGCTGACGGCAGCGCCGGTCAGGGACAGGCTGGTCTGGTACTCCGCACTGTCGCGGACGACCGCCAGCAGGCGGGTATCCTCCGGGTCAATGTCGCTGAAGGCACGGAGCAGGGCCCAGTCCGGAAATCCGGTCAGCAGCGGGATGCGGTCAAGAGCGCCGATCGCCCGGATCCGGGTCAGGATGTAGGACCAGAGTGCTTCGGCATCAAAACTGATCTCGTGCACCCGGTCGAGGTCGTCAGCGGAAGATATGTTCATTTTCATCACGTTTGTTTCCGTTTGCTGATAACGCGGATGAGACTGAAGGCGGTCCACACCAGATAGGCGACGGCGCCGACACCGACAGCGATAAAGAACCAGTCGAGCCACCCGGACCAGGCAACCGGCGCGATCAGATAGATGCCGTCTTCCAGTTCAAACCGCCAGATACCAGGATATCCGACGGTTGCACCGTCCTCCAGTTCCATTGCGGCATCCAGTTTCAGATTAAGGAACATGGCAATAACAGATGAGGCAAAACCGGCAGCGCCCAGCGCCAGCGACCAGTCACCCAGCCAGGTGGTCTGCAGCCCGATGCCGATGCAGGCGAAAAAGATGGCATGCAGCGATCCGCCGACAAAGTAGTCGAGATAATAGCCGATCCGGGTTTTCTTGCCGCTGGCCCGGGCCAGTTCTCCGTCAAAATGATCAAGGAAACGGGCGATGACGAAGATTGTCGCGCCCCAGCCCATATCGCTGTAGTCGCCGGACAGCATCATCAACGAGCCGGCAACCCCCAGAACGAACGAGAAGATCGTGATGTGGTTCGGATGAATGGGCGTCTTGATCAGCGGCTTTACTAGCACGCGGGCAATCGCCTGATCGTAAGGTAAGTTTGACATGATCCGGCAGGGAATAGTCCGGCTCGGGTCGTTGTCAAGCCGGTGTGGTGGCGCTATGTAGCCATTTCATAAGTTCAGGCCTTTTTCTTGTCCGGATCCGAACCGATCTACGCCCGCCTCGTCGACCTGCTGATAGCGGGAACCGGCCTGTCTGTCCGCAGGCCGGCGGTGACGGTGCTGGCGGCTCTGGCGCTGGCGATGCTGTCAGTCTGGTTCACCGTCAGCCATGTCCGGATCAACACCAGCAACACGGATATGCTGTCGGCAGATTTGTCGTTCCGGCGCGATGCAATTGCGTTCTCGCAGGCTTTTCCGGCCTTGTCGGAGAATCTTGTAATTGTCGTCGATGCGGCCACGCCCGATGCAGCAGAGGATGCGGCGCGGCAACTGACAGCCGGACTGGCCGCACGGACAGCGCTTTACGAATGGGTATTCTATGAGAAAGCGGATCCCTTTCTCCGCCGTCAGGGGCTGCTTTATCTGACAACGCCGGAACTGGAGAAGGTTGCGGATGACCTTGCCGCCGCCCAGCCGCTGCTCGCCAAATTGCATGCCCGTCCGAATCTGGCCGGTCTGGCCTCGGTGGTCGATCTGGCGGTGACACAGGGCGACAGTGCGGCAAGGGAATCACTCGGCCCGTCGCTGGACCGTCTCTCCACCGTGTTCGAGAGCGTCGCAGCCGGTGATCCGAAACCGCTTTCCTGGGTCAGTCTGCTTGGTGGCGGGGCGATCTCGGAGGATGCGCGGGAGGTTGTGCTGGCCCGGCCCAGGCTGGATTTCGCATCGCTTTCCCCGTCTGGTGACGCCATTTCGGGAATTCGGCAGGTGGTCCGGGAACTGGCGTTTGATCCGGCGCTGGGTGTGCGCGTCGGAATAACCGGCAGCGCCGCCTTGGAACAGGAGGAACTGGACAGTGTCAGGGATGGTCTGGGACTTGTCGGCCTGATCTCGCTGTCACTGGTGCTGGTGCTTCTGTTCCTCGCTTACCGGACATTGCGGGCGGTTCTGGCAACCCTGATACTGCTGATCTGCGGACTCTGTATCACGGCAGGGCTTGCGACGCTGGTGGTTGGACAGTTCAACCTGATTTCTGTGGCCTTTGCGGTTCTGTTCATCGGGCTGGGGGTCGATTTCACCCTGCACTACACCTTGCGGGCGCAGGAAGAACTGGCGTCAGGAGGAAGCCGCAAGGAAGCGCTTGGCCGTGCCACCGGGCAAGCCGGCGCGGCCCTGTTGCTCTGTGCCGTTTCCTCGGCAGTTGCCTTCTTCTCCTTCACACCGACCGATTACAGCGGTGTTGCTGAACTGGGCCTGATTGCCGGCATGGGCATGTTTGTCGCGCTGACACTCAGCCTGACCCTGTTGCCTGCCCTGCTCATATTGCTGGGAACAGGTGGTCGCTTCAGATCGGACCGCGGAGGGCTTGTGACGCCACTGGCATCCTTTGCCGTGCGGCGGTCCGGTCTGGTTCTGGTGCTGGCAGCAGTCATTACGGGAGCGTCAGTTATTGTCATTCCGCAGTTGCGATTTGATCATGACCCGATGAATTTGCGTGACCCGTCTGCACAAAGTGTGGAACTGGCCCGCGAACTGATGGCAGATCCGGACCGGCAGACCTATGCCATCGACATTCTGGTCCGTGATGAAGCCACGCTCAAAGACCTGAAGGCAAAGCTGGAGGCACTGGAGACGGTGGCGGAGGTGCGCACAGCCGGGTCGCTTTACCCCGGTGATCAGGAAGAAAAACACGCCATTATTCAGGATCTTTCGTTTTTCCTCGGGCCAATGGCGGTGCAGCCGGTGGTGACAACACCGCTGACGGACGAGGCGCGGCAACAGGCGGCCCGGCAGCTGGTCACGCTGGTCAATTCCGCCTCTGAAGATTTTGGCGCAGCCGGAAAGCGGCTTGCGACAGCCGTCTCTGCCCTTTCCGGAGACCCGGACTTATTGCGCCGGGCAGAGTTCCTGCTGCTCTCCGGGCTGGACGGGCGTCTGCAGGCGATTTTTGCTGCCCTGCGCGCCAGCACGTTTGTTGCCGGCGATATACCGCAGCATCTGACCCGGTTCTGGATATCCGACAACGGGCAACTCCGGCTGGAGGTTATCCCGCATGGCGATATGAGCGACGATGATCTGCGCGCTGATTTCGTGGATCAGGTCACTGCGGTTGTACCGGATGCCACGGGTACGCCGGTGATTATCCGGGCCGCCGGTGAAGCCGTCGTCGGGGCGTTCATGCAGGCTATCCTCTATGCCAGTCTGGCGGTTCTGATCCTGCTCATGTTCATGCTGCGTAATCTGCTCGATGTGGCGATCGTGGCAATCCCGGCGCTGGTCGGGGCAATTGTGACGGGCGGGCTGATGTGGGTGATTGGCCTGTCGCTGAACTTTGCCAATATCATCGTGCTGCCGCTGCTGTTTGGCCTCAGTGTCGATTTCGGCATTCACATGGTCATGCGCGCCCGTGAGGGGCGGCTGGAGGATATCTATGAAGTCTCCACCATGCGTGCAATTGTCTACAGTGCCCTGACAACCGTCGGTTCGTTTGCGGCACTGTCACTGTCGCCGCATGTGGGGACGGCCAGCATGGGGCTGCTGCTGACCCTGTCGCTTGGTGTCACAATTGTTGCCACCCTGCTGATTACGCCGGCCCTGCTTCAGGCAACGGCGGGCTGGCGCCGGGGATCTGATGTCTGAACGTCGGTGCAGCATGTTGCGGGGGCCGGGATGCTGATGCGTCTGCTGTATCTGCTGGTCGGCGTCGGGCTTCTGGTCTGGATCGGCTCGTCGGTTGATCTGGCAGCGGTCGGCGAACAGCTGCAGCAGGTGGCCCCGGCGCTGGCACTGGCAATTCTTGCGGCCTATTTTCTGGCCTTCCTGATCGATACCATGTCCTGGCAGCTTACCCTGCCGAGCATCGACATGGGGTCGGTCTGGCTGTGGCGTCTGTGGCGCATCCGGATGGCGGGCGAAGCGCTGAATTCGGCGCTGCCAATGGCATCACTCGGCGGCGAGCCGGCAAAAGTGCTGATGCTGAAACGACGACACGGTATCGGGCTGCCGGAAGCGACCGCCTCGCTGGTCATGGCGCGGACCATCAACCTGATTGGCCTGATCATGTTTCTGGTTGTGGCGCTGGCGCTGGCGCTGGGTGATGACCGCCTGCCGGAGAATGCCAAGACTGCCTCTGCTACCGGTCTGGCGGCGCTGCTGATCGGGGTGGCCGGGTTCTTTGTTGTTCAGAGCAGAGGCGTCAGTTCCTGGCTGCTCGGACTCTTCAGCAAGGGGCGGCTGGCCAGCCGTGTTGGCAGCGTGATTGGTCATATCCGCGAGCTGGAGAGCCGTTTTGCGGCCTTCTATGCCAGGACGCCGGGCCGGTTTGCGCTGGCTGTCATTCTCGCCCTGATCAACTGGATCGTGGGCACGGTGGAGCTCTGGCTGACAATGCGGGCGGTTGGTGTGCCGGTCAGCTTTGCCGATGCGGTGATCATCGAAGGGGTCACGCAGCTGGTGCGGACCGGAGCTTTCTTCATCCCGCTCAGTCTGGGTGCACAGGAGGGAGCGATTGTGCTGATTGCCGGTTCCCTGACCGGCTCTCCCAGTGCCGGGCTGGCGGCGGCGCTGGTGCGGCGGGCGCGTGAACTGCTCTGGATTGTCTGGGGATTGTGGCTTGGTCGTGACCTGCTGGCACGCAAGGCGGCGGAATAAGTTGTCGGATGCGGGGTCTGGTCAGTCCGCAAAATCAGCGGGATTGAAGTATCTCTTGCGTTCGCTGTAATGCCGCTCCGCATCTTCCTCCTCGACGCCCTTTGAAAACAGATAACCCTGCCCGTACTGGCAATGCAGCCGTGACAGCAACCGCAGATGCGTCGTGGTTTCGATACCTTCAGCAACGACCTTGAAGGACAGAGATTCGGCCAGGGCGGTTACCGATCTGACGATTTCCGAATTTTCACCGTTTGGCCCCATACGGAAGACAAAGGTACGGTCGATCTTCAGGGCATCGATCGGAAAGCTCTGCAAATGGCCCAGCGAGGAATAGCCGGTGCCGAAATCATCGACATAGAGCGCGACGCCGAGCTGTTTCAGTTGCTCAAGGCGTTCGGTAATCAGCGTCCGGTTTTCCATGATCGCGCTTTCAGTGATCTCCAGCCGTAACAGTTCCGGTGGCATGCCGGTATCGGCGAGCACAGCCGCAACATTGCTGACCAGCGATGGCTGGCCAAGCTGGCGGGGGGCTACATTGACACTCATCGCGATGGGCGGAACATCGGGATACTTGCGCATCCACGCGACGGTCTGTTCACAGGCGGTGCGCAGTACCCAGAGACCGATATTCTGGATCAGTCCGCTGTCTTCGGCGATCGGAACAAATTCTGCCGGGGAAATTTCCTCGCCGTCGGGGCTCCGCCAGCGCAACAATGCCTCAAAGCTGGCGATATGACCGGACTTCAGATCGACAATCGGCTGGTAGACCAGCCGCAGCTGATCGCGGTCAATGGCCCGTCGCAGGTTGTTTTCGATCTGCAGGGCGCGAACGACAGAGACCCCCATCTCGTTGTCGAAGACGATATACTGGTCCTTGCCGCCATGCTTGGCCTCATACATCGCGATATCGGCATCGCGCAGTACTTCTTCCGAACGGGAGTAGGAGCCGTCACCAATAGCGATTCCGATGGATGCTGAACTGACGATATCATGGCCCTCCAGCTTGAAGGGCCTGCGCATGGATTCGATGATGCGCTCGGTGACGACAATTACCTGCTCATGGTCCTGCAGATCTTCGATCAGGACGGCAAATTCGTCACCGCCAAACCGGGCAACGGTATCCGTCGGGCGCAGGCAGAGCGTCAGCCGGCCGGAGATTTCCATCAGCATCCGGTCGCCAACCTGATGGCCGAGGGTATCATTGATCATCTTGAAACGGTCAAAGTCGAGGAACAGGACCGCAAAATGCTCAGCCCGCTTCCGGGTTGACCGCTGGATTGCGTGGTTCAGCCGGTCCGTGAACAGCGCACGGTTCGGCAGGCCGGTCAGGTTGTCGTGGAAAGCGTCGTGAAACAGCTGGGTTTCAAAGGTCTTGCGGTCTGTGATTTCGGTGAAAGAGCCGGCCATACGGCTGGGTTCGCCATCGTCGTCAAACACGATCAGGCCGCGTGCCGAAACCCAGCGATAGTCACCGTCACGGTTCCTGATACGGTGTTCGCTGGCAAAGTGAGGGGTGACCGACAGGGTATGGCGCTCTATGGCGGTACGCACGTCGTCGATATCTTCCGGATGTACCCGGCCCAGCCATGTATCGAGGGTGCCATCCATATCGGCTTCGCTGAAACCGAGCATCTTCTGCCAGCGATCAGAGAAATAGGCCCGCCCGGTCCGGATGTTCCAGTCCCATATGCCGTCATTCGCACCGGCGACCGCAAGCGCATAGCGCTGTTCACTTTCTTCCAGGGCCTGCCGGGCGTCCACCCGGTCGGTAACGTCTTCGATCAGGGCAACGAATGCATTAACCTCACCATCTTCGCCGGTTACCGGGCTGAGGCTGATCTGGGCCCAGAACGACGTGCCGCCCTTGCTGTGGGTCCGCATGTCCATGGTCAGCGGCCGCCGGTTCATCAGGGCATCAGCAATCTGGTCGATATTCTCCTGCCGGGTTTCCGGCCCGAACAGAATTTCTATTCCGTGCAGGGCGACATCGTCATCACCGAAACCGGTGATTTCCTGAAATGCCTTGTTGGCAAAAATGATCGCCGGTGACGAACGTGTCGCATCAAGGATCAGGACGCCTGACGACGTGGCCGAAATTGCCGTGACCAGCTGCCGGTTTCGCAACAGCAGCTTGCGCAGGTCGTCCTCCCGCCTGCGGATGTCCGAGATATCGGTATAGGTTGCGACGATATAACCTTTTGCCGTCAGCCGCTCGGATACGAGGATCCAGCGGTTGCCGGAAAACTGCAGTTCGGTCTCTGCCGGAAGCTGGTGCCGGTCGGCATGCCGGTGCCGGTAAAACTCGCCTGCCGGCGCATCGTCGGGCGCGATCATGATGCCGGTCGCAACCAGTTCCTGCAGGATCGTCTCAAAACCGGTTCCGGGGACGGCAATATCCCGGGCGGGATCGATCAGTTCCCGATAGGCTTCATTGCAGATCACCAGCCTGTCCTGCGTATCCCACAGCACAACACCGGTGGACAGCGACTCCAGCGTGGTCGAGAGGGTCTGTTTCCAGGCGTTGGCCTCGGTGTCGGCACGTATTTTGTCTGTCAGGTCGGAACCTGAACCCTTGTAGCCGAGAAAGTCGCCGAGATCGTTGAAGACCGGTGTTCCGGATATCGAGACATAGCGGACAACGCCGTCGCCTGTGGTAATGTGATAGACGAAATTCCTGATCGGCCGGTGCTGTTCGATATCCGTCAGATGTTTGCGCAACGCCTCGTCCTGATCGGCGTGGTCGACAAATTCCGCTCTCGACCGCCCGATGACGGCTGACGGCTCAATCCCCAGGGTCCGTTTCAGTCCGGAAGAGACATAGCTGAACCTGAGGTCCGGCCCCATCTCCCAGAACCAGTCGCTGTTGCTGTTGGCCAGGTCTCTGTACCGGTCAGCTTCGCGGCGGGCTGCATCCAGCGATTCCGCCATCATGGCCAGCCGTTCGGTCATCTCCCTGACCGGATCATCCTGCGCAGTTGTCTTGGGGTGACGCTTGTCGGTGTCTGATGACATTTCTTGTCCGGGCGGACTTCACTCTCCGGCGGCAGCGATGATCGCCGGTGCCGGAGGTTCTGACAATTCCCCGGTCTGGGCAAGCCGGATTGCTGTGCCGGACATGGTGACCAGAAATGTTTGCCGGCCCAGCCCTGACAGCTGCTTGCAGTCCAGGGTCACCCCAATAACCGCATCGGCTTTTACAATCAGCGCCTCGCGTCGGAGCTCGATCTCGCAGGTGGTCCGGGCGTCGCGCAGGACACGCTGGCCGGCGGGGGATCGCCCGGACCGGAACCGGCGGGCGCGTTCCAGCAGCGGGCGCAGCAGATGCATGGCAACAGGCATTTCGGCAGAAATGATTCCGAGACGTTTTTCGACCACCAGGTCAGTCGCGGCGTTTTCTGTCGTGATGACGATATGAGACCCCAGGTCGGCGATTACCTCCGGCGGCAAATCTTCATAGGACGCACCATCAATCAGTTGCCTGATTCTGGCATCCTTGCGTTTGCTCAGAAAAGAAAACATTGCCGGATCACTACCCACATTCTGATATTACTTGATCTTTATCTATCGTAACTCTGCCGGGTTTGAAATCAAGTTAATGAGCGACTGATGGACTTTCTCACTGGCCCGTCTGCTCTGCTGGCAAGACTTGGACCGGGTAGTTCTTACAGTTTTGTTATTCCGCAGAAATATAGTATAGTAAATAGTGGTCTTCGGGCCATGCTTGGGAAAATTACGGTGTGGGAGCCGGAATGGGTTTGTTTTCGCTATTCGGCGGTAATGCCGACGAGGATTTTTCGGCTGTCCGAAAGCCGTTTGATCCGGAATGGCAGGCGTCTGCCCGCGGATATTATCGCATGCTGACGGTTGGCTCGGATGGCCCGGACCTCAAGGGCATCGGCGGTGTTTATGTGATCTGGCACCGGGGCGAACAGCCGGCATGGGTTTATGTCGGACAAAGCGCCAATCTGGCCGATTCATTTGAGGAGATGCTGAAGAACGATCAGGTGATGCAGTTCCACAAGCGCGGCGGTCTGTATGTTACCTGGTCACAGATTCTGGATCAGTATCGTGACGGCGTGACGCGTTATCTGGTTGATACCCTGCAGCCGGTGTCCGGAAATGACGCTTACCGGAAAAATGCAAATTCTATTCCGGTGATGATTCCCGGCTGATTCGCGTCCGGGTTCAGGCCGCCAGGCGGCCGTCAGTCTCCAGCATTTCCACGATATCAGCCATGATTGCCGTAATGTCGAAATCTTTCGGGGTGTAGACACGGGCCACCCCGGCTGCCAGCAGCGCTGCTTCGTCTTCCTTCGGAATAATGCCGCCGACAATAACCGGAATGTCACTGGCCCCGAGCTTCTCAAGCCGCGCCATGACATCGGCTACCAGTGCGATATGCCCGCCGGACAGTATCGACAGCCCGACCACATGAACCGCCTCTTCGATCGCGGAATTGACGATCTGGGCCGGGGTCAGACGAATTCCCTCATAGACCACGTCAAACCCGGCGTCGCGGGCTCGAACCGCGACCTGTTCGGCACCGTTTGAATGACCGTCGAGGCCGGGTTTGCCGACCAGCATTTTCGGGCGTCGTCCCAGCTTGCCGGCAAGGGTATCGACCCGGCGGGCAATCTGGGCAAGACCTTCCGCCTGTGTATCGTCATTGCGTCCGCCGATGCCGGTCGGCGCACGGTATTCCCCGTAGACACCGCGCAGCAGTTCGCCCCATTCCCCCGTCGTTACACCGGCATGGGCGCAGGCGATGGAGGCTTCCATGACATTCCGGTCTTCCGTCGCCGCTGACCTGAGGGCATCGAGCGCGGATTTGACAGCCTTTCCGTCACGTTCGGAGCGCCAGCTGTTCAGCCGTTCAATCTGTTCCCGTTCTGCGGCCTCATCGACGGTCTGAATTGCCTCATTGCCACCCCCGAGCGGACTTGGCTCGCTATCCGTAAAGGCATTGACGCCAATAACGGTCATCTCGCCACTTTCGACGGCGGCGATCCGGCGGCGGTTCGAATCGACGAGAAGGCGCTTCATGTAACCGCTGTCGATGGCCATCAGGGCACCGCCCATGGCATCGATACGGGTGATTTCCTCGCGGGCGAGGGTTTTCAGGTCCTCCACCTTGCGTTCGATTTCTGCCGAACCGCTGAAGATATCACCGAATTCCAGCAGATCGGTTTCATGCGCGACAATCTGCTGCAGGCGAAGCGACCATTGCTGGTCCCACGGGCGGGGCAGGCCAAGGGCCTCGTTCCAGGCCGGCAGCTGCACCGCCCGGGCGCGGGCGTTCTTCGACAGCACGACAGCCAGCATTTCCAGCAGGATACGATAGACGTTGTTTTCCGGCTGCTGTTCGGTCAGCCCGAGCGAGTTGACCTGCACGCCATAGCGAAACCGGCGCATTTTCGGGTCTTCGATGCCAAACCGCTCGCGGCAGATTTCGTCCCACAATTCGGTGAACGCCCGCATCTTGCAGATTTCGGTGACGAAGCGGATACCGGCATTGACGAAGAAGCTGATCCGCCCGACCAGCATCGGAAAATCTTCCGCCGGCACGTCATCGCGGTCGCGGGCCGCTTCCAGCACGGCAATGGCGGTGGCCAGCGCAAAGGACAGTTCCTGTTCCGGTGTCGCACCCGCTTCCTGCAGATGATAGGAGCAGACGTTGGTCGGGTTCCATTTCGGCACTTCCCGGCAGGTAAAGGCGACAACATCGGTCGTCAGCTTCATCGAAGGTTCCGGCGGAAAGATATAGGTCCCGCGTGACAGGTACTCCTTGACCACGTCGTTCTGCGTGGTGCCGCTGAGCAGCTTGCGGTCAACGCCTGTGCGCTCACCCGTCGCGATATACAGTGCCAGCAGCCAGGCGGCCGGCGCATTGATGGTCATCGATGTGTTCATGCGGTCCAGCGGAATACCGTCCAGCAGCGTCATCATGTCGCCGAGATGACTGACCGGCACCCCGACCTTGCCGACTTCACCGCGCGCGAGAGGATGGTCGCTGTCATATCCGGTCTGGGTCGGCAGATCGAAGGCGATCGACAGGCCGGTCTGGCCTTTGGCGAGATTCCCGAGATAGAGCCGGTTGCTTTCAGCCGCACTGGAATGGCCGGAATAGGTGCGAAAGATCCAGGGCTTGTCGCGTTGCGGCATTTTCGGGGCTGAATCTGTGTCGGTCATAGCGTTTTCCGTCGGTAACGTTTGTTTGTAACTTTTAATCGATAAACAAAGAAATATTTATTCGCAAGTTCCAATTTAATTGGAATAAACTTACGTTTTTGCGTTGCAGGAAAATGCTGCACTTGCTAAACAGCTTACTGCCGGAATGAAGGACCGTCTACCAGAACGGATCTGATAAACAGGACAAGAGGCTAAGCCATGACAAAC
>JAVJTE010000019.1:0-159786 GCA_040219025.1 Rhodospirillales bacterium
TGCGGATCACGTTGGTGTAAACGTCCTGCGCGGTCAGGCTCCAGCCCGAGGTCTGGCAGTGGGTGCGCAAGGACAGCGACTTATCGTTCTTCGGGTCGAACTGTTTGATCAGCTTGGCCCACAACAGCCGCGCGGCGCGCATCTTGGCCACTTCCATGAAGAAGTTCATGCCGATGGCCCAGAAGAAACTGAGACGCGGCGCAAATGCGTCGATCCCCAGCCCCGCGTTCATCCCCGCGCGGGCGTACTCCACGCCGTCCGCCAGCGTATAGGCGAGTTCCAGGTCCGCCGTCGCGCCCGCTTCCTGCATGTGATAGCCGGAGATGGAAATGGAATTGAACTTCGGCATCTTCGTCGAGGTGAACGCGAAGATATCCGAGATAATGCGCATGCTCGGCACGGGCGGGAAAATATAGGTGTTGCGCACCATGAACTCTTTCAGAATGTCATTCTGAATGGTCCCCGAAAGCTGTTCCGGGGCCACGCCCTGTTCTTCACCCGCAACAATGAACAGTGCCATGATCGGCAATACCGCGCCATTCATGGTCATCGACACACTCATCTTGTCGAGCGGGATGCCGTCAAACAGGGTGCGCATGTCCATAATCGAATCGATGGCCACACCGGCCATGCCGACATCACCGGCAACCCGCTGATGGTCTGAATCGTACCCACGGTGGGTCGCCAGATCGAAGGCAACGGAGAGGCCTTTCTGGCCTGCTGCCAGGTTGCGCCGGTAGAACGCGTTGCTCTCCTGCGCGGTGGAGAAGCCGGCATACTGGCGGATGGTCCAGGGCTTGGTGACATACATCGTCGGGTAGGGACCACGCAGATAGGGTGCGATACCCGGATAACCGGCCGTGAAATCCAGCCCGGCCACATCTTCCGGTGCGTAGGCCAGCTTCACGTCAATACCTTCCGGCGTCGCCCAGGATGCTGCCTCATAACGCGGGCTGGCAACGGATGGTCCGTTGTCGGCTGACAGGGAAAGGGTTGAGAAATCCGGTAATCCGCTCATGCTTGGCCTCCTTCAAGCCGGTCATAGATGCCGCCCAGAAAACTCTCGGCATCCGAGCCAGCAAAGATACAGCCGTCAATTCCGGCGGCTGTATAGTCCGCTTCCGCCGCTCCCGGTCGTCCGGCAAGCCAGACCCGTGCTGCACCGGATGCCTTCAGGGCTGTTGCCAGTCCGACAGCGCGCCCGGCGTAGATATCATCACCGGAACAGAGCACCGCCTCACGGCAGCCGCTTGCCTGAAAGGCCGCAACAATTTCTGCATCCCCGGCATCAGACGGGCCATCGGTGATGGTCACCCCGCCTGCGGCAGCCAGATTACGGGCAAACATCGCCCGGGCTGAAAAGTCTGCGAGCGATCCGATAAACGCCCCGAAAAGCGCCGGTCGCCTGCCGTTGCGTTCAAGATAACGATCCGACCGGTCACGCAGGGCTTCATAGACGGCTGAAGGCCGGAATTCGGTCAGGGGGCGAGCCGTACTCTCCCGGGAAGCCAACAGAACCTCAGATATCTGCTGGACGGTAGCACCATCGTCCAGCGCGGCGGCAACAGTCGCATAGGAGGGGTTCTCCAGCCCCGCCAGAACGCGGCTGTCATCCGGCCGCTCCGGCTCAGGGATCGTGACCAGATTTACCTCTGCTGTTTCCTCATCAAGATAGGGAAACTCGCTGACGCCGGTGACCGGCAACTTCCGGTGCGCGGCATCCCGGCGCTTTCGCTCGACACACGCGGCAACCTGATCCTGAAACCAGCCCTCCTGCAGGGCAGTGACCATGCCGCCACCGGCCTCGATCTTCTGGAACAGTTCCCAGGCACGGTCCGCCAGACGGTCTGTCAGATGCTCGATGGCGTAAGAACCCGCAGCCGGGTCACATACCGCACCGAGATGGCTTTCCTCATTCAGGATGACCTGGATATTGCGCGCCATTGCGATGGACAGTTGCGATCCTTCACCCTGCATTGCCCAGGCATAAGGCAGCACCGTGATCGAGAAGGCACCGCCGATCGCACCGGCCATGCCTGCCGCGGTTCCCCGGAGCATATTCACCCAGGGATCACGGCGGGTATACATGGCGGAGGCGGAAATCGCCTCAATGATCGCGGGATTCTCAACCGCACCGCTGGCTTGCAGAACCCGCTGCCACATACGCAGGCCGGCCCGCAGTTTGGCGATGGAGATGAACAGATCAGAGGAGGTGCTTAACCTGAGGCGGACCATATCCGCCGCAGCCTGAACCGGCATCCCGGCAGTGATCCCGGCCCGCAGGTAATGCACAGCTGTGGCAAGGACCGCAGCAAGTTCCTGAACCTCGGTGGCACCGGCCTGCTCATAGACCGCGCCATCAGAGATAAGATTAACATAATCAATATGCTGAACTGAATTTCTAAAGTCAGATATAAACTTCTGGACGTCAAAAGACATCCGGCCGGTTGCGGCCATCCGGCCGACCGGATCACTCCGGAAGGCCTGCAGTCGCCGTTCCTGTCGACCGGCTTCCGCATCCACCAGCGCCAGCTGGGCCAGCGCCATATCACCGGCTTCAATGCAGACATCCGTCTCCATATCAAGCCGCTGTGCCTGTTCCGGGCCGGACAGGACAACGCCGTCACCTGTACCCGGAGCCGTTTCAAGCCGCACCAGACAGGATGTCGCACCACAGCGACGGTGTTCGGCAATCTGTAGCGAGGCTTCAGCCGCATCGGGATGGGTGACAAGCGTCCGGATGTCCCACGGCCCCTGACGGGCCGGTACCGGCTCGCCGGTGTCGGGGCGCGTGGTATAGAGCGGCTCGATCCGGATATCATCATAGGTTCGGGAGACCAGGGCCTTGTCGAAATCGCGCCCCTTGAGTGCGCTTTCGACAAGCGCCAGCCAGTCTGATTCACCCGGCAGGGAAAAGCCCTCCGACAGATCAGGTTCGGGCAGATCTTCGACATTCGCCAAGGGACGCTCCTTACACCGGAAATATTGCAGACAGGGCATAGGCTACCCAACAGCAGGTTTTCCGCAAGTATAGCTGACTCCGTCGATCTGTCCCATGCCGAACAGCCTGCAAGCCGCTACCTATCTCTTTGCGCTGATGGCCCGGAGAGAGGGGGCGAGAAGACTGAGGGCAAAGATCAGAGCAGCCGCGACAACAATTGTCGGCCCGGCCGGAGTGTCGAAACGAACGGCCGCAAACAGGCCGAGAGGTACTGTGACCGCCCCGATCACTGCCGCCAGCACAGCCATCTGCTCCGGCGTTCGCGCAAACGACCGGGCAGCCGCAGCCGGGATGATCAGCATCGACGTGATCAGCAGAATACCGACAACTTTCATGGCGATGGCAATGACAACCGCAATCATCAGAACAAGCGCGCCCTCGACGAGCGTCGTGCGAATCCCCTCGGCCTCCGCCAGTTCGGCATTTACCGTCGCCGCCAGCAATGACCGCCAGAGACTGATCAGCAAAGCCAGAACCATAAAGCCGCCGCCATAGATCAGCGTGATATCATCCCGCCCGACAGCCAGAATATCACCAAACAGATAGCTCAGCAGGTCAACCCGCACCGAAACGGCAACAGCGACAACGACCAGGCCGATGGAGAGGGAGGCATGCGAGAGAATACCGAGCAGGGTGTCATTCGGAATCGCCCGCACACGACGCATGAGGATCAGGCAGGCAGCAATGGCCACGGCAACGGCCAGTACACCGAATGATACGTTGACGCCGAGCAGCAGCCCCAGCGCCACACCAAGCAGTCCGCTGTGTGAAACCGTATCCCCGAAATAAGCCATTCGCCGCCAGACAATGAAACATCCGAGCGGACCGGCAACGAGGGCGACACCGATGCCGCCTATCAGGGCGCGGACAAGAAAGTCGTCAAACATCAGTGCTGGTGATCCTCTGCACAGGTATCCGGCGTACCGTCGGCAATCTGGCCGTCAAGATGATGGTGATGGTCGTGACGATGGGTGTAGACGGCGAACGCGTCTGCCGCCCTTGGCCCGAACAGGCGGGTATATTCAGGATTGGCGCCAACATCCCCCGGCACGCCGGAGCAGCAGACATGCCCGTTGAGACAAACCACCCGGTCCGTCGATGACATGACAATATGCAAATCGTGAGAAACCATCAGCACGCCGCATTGCCGGTTGTCACGGATCTGCGCAATCAGGTCGTAGAGCGCGATCTCTCCGGCGAAATCGACACCCTGCACCGGTTCGTCCAGCACCAGCAGGTCAGGCCGCCCGGCAAGGGCACGGGCCAGCAGCACGCGCCGGAACTCGCCGCCACTCAGCGTCTGGACGGCAGCATCGATCAGATGTTCAACCCCCGTTTCCGCGAGCGCTGCACGGATTGTCCGGTCATCATGGCGTGCCGTCAGTGACATCAGCCGCCCGACCGAAAGCGGCATTGTCCAGTCGACACTGAAATGTTGCGGCACATATCCGACCTGCAGGCCGGCCCGCCGTTCAATCACGCCCTGACCGGGCTTTAACAGCCCCAGAATGCAGCGCACCAGCGTCGTCTTTCCGCCACCGTTCGGGCCGATCAGGGTGACGATTTCATTGCTGCCAATGTCCAGGGAAACCGACTGCAGGATGTCTTTGCCGCCAAGCGTCAGGCTGACATCCCTGAGATGTACGAGGTGAGTTGAGTGCAAAACAGCCTGCTCGGATGAATTTCGGTAACCGGCAGCGGGGTGCGGGCCGCCCGCTGCCTGTGCCATTGTTATATTATAACAATACCGGGTTCAGCCATTCATTTCTGCGGCGGGTGCAGCGGCAAGACAATCGGCACAAAGACCGATCAGCTCGACACGGGTACGGTTCACGGCAAATCCCAGGGCTGCCGTTCGTTTGCGCATATCATCCTCAATCGCATCAAGCGGCAGCTCGCTGACAGCCGCACAGCTCTCGCATATGGCAAATCCGACATCATCCTCATGGCCGTGCTGATCACAGGCCACAAAGGCATTCAGGCTTTCTATGCGATGTACGTGCCCGTCAGCGCAGAGCCGGTCGAGAGCCCGGTAGACCTGGGGCGGTGCGGACATGCCATCGTTCTGCAACTCTGCCAGAATCTGATAGGCACCAAGTGCCCGGCCCGACGTCTGCAGAATGCGCAGAACCGCCATCTGGTTGGAGGTAAGTTTTCCGGATGCTGTGCGTACCATAGAAGGACAGTACACCGCTTCGGCGACTGGCGAAATGCCGTTCCACAAGTATCATTCGATCATCGTCAATCCGCACAGAATGAAATCACGGTTTCACCAGTCGGTACTGCATGATACCTTAGAGCACAGGAAATAATGACAAGTTGGACATCATGACACGACAGCAAACGCTCTTCGACAAGATATGGGAAAGCCATACCATTCTGGAACAACCGGACGGTGACACATTGCTGTATGTCGACCGCCTGCTGACGCAGGAGAATTCCTTCCATGCCTTCGACAATCTGCGCCGCGACGGCCATACAGTGCGCAATCCCGGTCAGGTTTTCAATTTCTCCGACCATTATGTGCCGACCCGTCAGGATGGCGCTAAACCCGACCCGGCAATTGCCAAAATGGTCGACATCATCCGCGCTGACGCTGAGCAGTATGGCACGCGGCTGTTCGGTCCGGACGATCCTGACCGCGGCATTCTGCATGTTGTCGGCCCGGAACAGGGCATCACCCAGCCGGGCCTGATCATCGCCGGTGCTGACAGCCACACCTCGACCCACGGGGCGCTCGGCGCTTTCGGATTCGGCGTCGGTTCTTCGGAAACCGCCCATATCATGGCGACCCAGTCGATCTGGCGGAAGCGGCCCAAAACCATGCGGATCACCATCGACGGCAAACTTGGCTACGGCGTCTCGGCAAAGGACATTATTCTTGCCATCATCGGCAAGATCGGAGCCGGTGGTGCTGTCGGGCATGTCATTGAATATGCCGGCTCAACCATCGCCGGTATGACCGTCGAACAGCGCATGACCATCTGCAACATGTCGATCGAGGCCGGTGCCCGTGCCGGGCTGGTATCCCCGGATGCGAAAACCATCGACTATGTCAAAGGCAGACCCTATGCCCCGTCTGCTGACAAACAGGATCAGGCCGTCGCTTTCTGGCTGGCACTGGCAACCGATGACGGTGCCGTCTTCGACCGTGACGAAGCGCTCGATGCGGCATCGGTCGCACCGATGGCAAGCTGGGGGAACTCCCCGGAAGATGTGTCGCCGATTGACGGAATTGTGCCCGATCCCGCTGCGGAGACCAGTGACTTCCGTCGCCGGAAAATGGAACGCGCACTCGATTATATGGGGCTGAAAGCCGGTATGAAGCTGACCGAAATTCCGATCGATCAGGTTTTCATCGGATCCTGCACCAATGGCCGGATCGAGGATCTGCGGGCAGCCGCTGATGTACTTCGTGGCCGCAGCACCAGAATACCGGGCATGGTTGTCCCGGGCTCCCGCAGCGTCAAACGGCAGGCCGAGGAAGAAGGGCTGGACCGGGTGTTCACGGAGGCCGGGCTTGAATGGCATGATGCCGGCTGCTCCATGTGCGTTGCGATCAACGGTGACAATGTCGCGAAGGGCAAGCGCTGTGCATCGACATCCAACCGCAACTTTGAAGGGCGACAGGGCAGGGGCTCGCGTACTCACCTGGTCAGCCCGATGATGGCGGCGGCGGCTGCGATAACCGGACATCTGACCGATGTCCGCGAACTGGGCGAGGAGGGCCGGTCATGAAACCGATTACAAAAGTCACCGAACGCGCCGTCGCCATTGACCAGATCAATGTGAATACGGATCAGATCTTTCCGGCGCGGTTTCTGAAGAACCCCCGGTCCGTCGGCTATGAACAGTTTCTGTTCCATGACCTTCGCTATGATGAATCCGGTGCCAAACGGGAACAGTTCCCGCTCAACAAGGATGCCTACAGCGATGCTGCGATCATCGTCAGCGACCAGAATTTCGGCTGCGGCTCATCCCGGGAAGGCGCTGTCTACGCCCTCGTCGATGCCGGTTTCCGCTGCCTGATCGCACCCAGCTTCGGCGATATTTTTGCTGCGAACTGTGTCAAGAACGGGCTGCTGACCGTTGTCCTGCCGGCTGATGTCTGCGCCGAACTCCGACGGCAGATTACCGACAGCAATGGTGCCCCCGTCAGCGTCGATCTTCCGGCACAAACCATTGAAGCGCCTTCGGGAGAAAAATACAGCTTCGATATCGAACCGTTTGCCAAGGAATGCCTGACCAAAGGGCTAGATGAAATCGGCATTACCCTGAGCTATGGCGACAAGATTGACGGGTTCGAGAAAAGCTGGCGCACAAAAACCCCCTGGCTGGAGCGTAACGCCTGATGAGCAAGCAACTTGCAGGACTGGTAATCCGGGAAATCAATCTTCCCCTCCATACCCCCTACAAACTCTCCTATCGCAATTATACAGAGTTTGAGCCCATCCTTGTCGAAGCCATCGGCGAAGACGGTGTGATCGGCTGGGGCGAGGGACATATCTCGCCCGGGTCGAGCAGTGAAACGCGGGAAGGGGGATGGGCCTTCGTCTCGGAACTCTCAGCCAGGATAGCCGGCATGAGCCTGGCGGATGCGAAGGCAGTGGTCACCCGTCGCATGGCCGAAAGCAAAGTCGCCGCGACATCCATCATCACCGCCATCGAGATGCTGCAGAACCACAGCATGCTGACGGTTGATGCCGATACACGGCTTCCGCTGCTGACCCCGTTCAATGCAAATGACGATGCAGGGATTGCACGGGAAGTGGAGCAGCGGCTCGCCGCCGGATTCCGCACCTTCAAGATCAAGGTGGGGCAGGATGTGGAGGATGATATCAGACGGTTCGGTGTCATCCAGAAGAGCACCGCTGGCCGCGCGACCCTGCGGGTAGACGCCAACCGCGCCTATTCACGCGAAGACGGCATCAGGTTCGCCTCCTCGATCAATCCGGAGGGCGTTGAACTGTTTGAACAGCCCTGCGATTCTGAAGACTGGGACGCCAATGCAGCTGTTGCCGCCGCGTCGAACGTGCCGCTGATGCTGGATGAACCGATCTGCGCGCTACCGGATATCGAGCGGGCAGCAACCATCAAGGGGGTTGGTTTCTGCAAGCTCAAACTGAAGCGGTTTGGCGGCCTTGATCTGCTTCGCGAATCTCTTGATGCGGTTCGGGAACATGGCATGGAACCGGTTCTGGGGGACGGGCTGTCGAGCGAGGTCTGCTGCTGGATGGAAGCCTGCGTTGCCCGGCATACCATTCGCAACGCCGGGGAATTCAACGGTTTTCTGAAACCGTCAGGGCGGCTGTTTGCCAACCCGCTCCGGTTCGAGGACGGAGATATCATTATGCCAGCCGGCTATTGGCCGGAGATGGACCGCAACAAACTTGCCGAAGCCGAAACACGGGCGAAGAGCTTCGGAGAATGCTGACCGGATTAATCCATCCCTGCTGTGTAGAATCGTAAGACCGTGGTAAGTTCCAGAAGATAGGTTGGCAAAACTAAAAACACTTACGCCGAAAGCAGAGACATATGGCTGAAACAATCGACCGCGCAATCCTGATTCTGGAGGCTTTTCTTGAAGGTCCGGCGGCGCTGACCCTGACAGCCATTGCAGAACGTACCGGGTTGCACAAAACCACGGCGTTGCGGCTCTGTACCTCGCTGGAAAGCCACGGGATGCTTGTCCGGGGAGGTGACCTGACCTTCCGGCTGGGGCCGAAAGCCTGGCTGCTGGGGCAAGCTTTCTCCCGCACATCACCGCTGGAGAACACAATCCGTCCGTTGCTTCGCGCGATTGTCGATCAGGTCGAGGAAAGTGCCTCCTTTTACGTCCGGCATGGCGACCGGCGAACCTGCCTGTTCCGGATCAATTCTCCGCTGACAGTCCGTCACCACCTGAACGAAGGGGCCAGCTTTCCCGTCGGAAGCGGCGTGACAGGGCGGGTCATGCTGGCTTTCTCGGGCGACGAGGGCGAGGAGTTTGATCGCATTCGTGCCGATGGCTACCTCGTCGACGAGGGACGCGAGCCATACACAACATCTGTCTGTGTTCCCGTGCTTGTCGCCAACGAACATATGATCGGCGCACTTGTCGTCTCCGGTGTAACCACCCGTTTCAGCTCGGAAGCGCGGCAGATTTCCCTCAGACTGGTTCAGGACGCGGCGGAAAAAATAAGCCGTGTCGCCGAGGGAAGCATCGAGACAGGTTTTCATGCCCATCCTCCATCCCGGGAAATTCACGAGCCAGCACTGCAAACCACTTGACGATTTCATTCAATGAAACTACTGTTTCATCCAGTGAGATCATATCTCGTTAGAAAATAGTGGAGAATGAAATGTCCGGATTAGCAGCAGCGGTTAAAAGCCAGGTCGAAATTGTTCCGTTTGAAGGTGCGCTGGGTGCCGAGGTTCGCGGTGTCGATCTGTCGCAGGGAATTACTGCGGATGACTTCGCCATCATTGAACAGGCCTGGAATGACCATCTCGTCCTGATCCTGAGAAACCAGAAGATCAGTGATGAAGATCTGATGGCTTTCAGTGAGTTCTGGGGTGAACTTGATCCGCCGGCACCGAATCCCTATGGCAAGCAGATGCATCCGAAATATGCCGTCATCAATGTCATCTCGAACATCGTTCAGGATGGCCAGCCGCAGGGAATTCTTGGCGCAGGCGAGGCCGTCTGGCATGCCGACCTGACCTACATCGATACGCCGCCCAAGGCTGCTATCCTGCATTCCCTCGAAATTCCGGATGATGGTGGCAATACCTACTTTGCCAATATGTATGCCGCCTATGAGGCGTTGTCCGACGAGATGAAACAGCGGATTGACGGTCTCAAGGCCGTGCATGACTGCTCTCATAACAGCGCCGGCCACCTGCGCCGCGGTTATGAGGAAATCACGGATGTCCGGAAAACACCGGGTGCCCATCACCCGCTGGTCCGGACCAATCCGCGGGATGGTCGTAAATGCCTGTTCCTCGGCCGTCGGCCTTATGCCTGCATCGTCGGTCTGGAACTTGACGAAAGCGAGAAACTGCTGGATCAGCTCTGGGCCCATGCCGCACGCCCTGAATTTGCCTGGGGCCATGAATGGGCGCTTGATGATGTGCTGATCTGGAACAACCTCTCGGTCCTGCACCGTCGCGATCCGTTTGATCCGGAGAGCCGGCGCCGCATGCACCGCACCCAGATCAAGGGCACGGAAGTCATCGGCTGATCTACATCTACATGCTCTGCAGGCCGTTCCGGAACCCGACAGGGATAACGGAACGGCCTGCCGCGTTGCAGATTACCTGTTTGCCGAAAAAGTGCTGATCGCCAGTGATGCGGTACGGTCATGGATCGCGCGACGGTCAACCCCGGAAGCATCCAGGCAGATATCTGCTGCTTCTGTCTTTCCCAACTCTGTACATTCGCACAAGAACACAAAATGACCGGCGGTACTCTCCAGTCGTTTCAGGCTGCTGTTCGGCAAATGATCATGCAGCCAACCGGAGCATATCTCCGCCGGTGCCTCCTGGTCGTTACCCCCCACTGTTATCGCCACTGGTCGCCGGATTGACGCCAGGCTGTCGATGGTGAACCCGCGCACCGGTGGTGCCGGCGCGCAGAGCAGGCCAGCCCTGATCCTTTCATCCAGAAAGGACTGTGACTGTCGCCCCCATGATGCTCTGAATACGGAATTCCTTTCCAGCAGGGGGACGAGTTCTTCGGCCAGTCCGGGAAACTCTCTCGGGTTGACCGTCATGCCCGGCACCTGCTTCATCCAGCTGGCAAAAAGACTCATATCGGTAATTGCGCCCAGCAGGGATAATACCGTGTATCCCCCCAGTGAAAATCCGGCGGCATAGATGTGATACTGATCCAGTCTGCCGGCAAATGGCCCCTCGCCAAGATGAAAATCGAGCAGCAGACTCAGGTCACGCGGACGCTCCCACCAGCTGAGGAAACCCTCTGCCCGATAGGGTTCAGAGGCAGTATTGCCGTGATGATCAACGCCAATCACGACATAGCCCGCACTGGCCAGACGAACCCCCAGCCAGCCGAGACCTGACATTGTTCCACCGGTTCCATGGGAAAGCATAACGACAGGCCATGTCGGGGATGCGTCGGCGAGCGGCGCATTGCGAACCGCACCGGGGTCAATGAAGAACGATGTACCGGGTTTCCCGTCATCGTCCCTGAGGCGCGTTTGCGAAACTTCTGCCGGATACCAGGCAGTCCATGCGAGAGGGCGCGGGCCGTTACCATTCCAGTTCGGACGATTGCGGTCTTCCGTTCTGCTGGTTGTCATACCTGTGTCGAATTTGGTCCCGTGCGCCATACCACATACTTCCTTTCTGCCAGGCGACCTGTATTTCCGCCATCAGCGCTCTGATATGCGCACAATCCTCGAAGGATCGGTTTCAAAATCAACAATAATTTCAATCCGGGCGGCAGACATCAGGAACGAAAAAAGCCCGGAGCTGTATGCTCCGGGCTTTGACAGGCTTTCCGCTTGCAGGCGAGGTCAGCGACCCTTGAACTGGGCCGGCCGTTTTTCCATAAAGGCGCGGCGGCCTTCGATGTAGTCTTCGGATGCGAAGCAGGCATCAACCATAGCCTGGCATTTATCCATATCGCGATCTTCGCTGTCCTTGCGGGTCTCGCCAATGATGAACTTCAGTGCCGCAACCGTCAGCGGCGCATTTCCCGCTACCGTCTCGGCATAATCCATGACCGTCTGTTCCAGATCCGCCTCATCGACAATCTGTTGCACCAGACCGATACGCAGAGCCTCATCTGAGTCCATCCTGCGGGCGGAGAAGACGATATCCTTGGCCTGTCCGAGACCGACTGTATCAACCAGCCGGTTCAGCCCGCCATAGGGATAACCCAGACCAAGCTTGGCCGCAGGTAGTCCGAACTTTGAGTTCGAGGAGCAGAAGCGCAGATCACAGCTGACAGCAAGTGCGAGCCCGCCACCAAGGCAGAAGCCGTTGATCATGGCGATGGTCGGCTTCGGCAGGGCGGCAATCTTGTCATAGACGACCTTGATGCGGGCATTGTAATGAGCGACCGCTTCCTGAGAGCCACGTTCTTTTTCGAACTTGGAAATGTCGGCTCCGGATACGAAGGCCTTGCCCCCGGCACCGGACATGACAATCACACGGATTTCATCATCTGCGACAAAACCGTCGAGAATTTTCTCGGCAGCATCCCACATATCCAGAGAGACCGCGTTATAGCGCTCCGGATTGTTGAAAATCATATGGCCGACAGAGCCACGTTTTTCTGACAGCATCTTTGGTGCTGCAGTTTCGTCCTTACTCATTCACAAGTCTCCTCGATCAAACGACGTTACGGGCGCGCAGATCAGCAATTTCATCTGCTGTAAGCCCAATCGATTCCAGAATTTCATCACTATGCTCGCCTTTCTCCGGCGGGCTGACTTTCAGCTCGCTCGGTGTCCGGCTCATATGGATCGGTTGCCCGACAAGCTGCGTCTTGCCGAAGGCTGTTGTCTCGATATCCGTGGCGATACCCAGATGCTTGACCTGCTCATCCGCGAACATGTCACCGACATTGTAGATATGGCCGCTTGGCACCCCGGCTTTCGCGAACAGATCAATCCATTCCTTGCTCGTCTTCGTCGGCGTCAGTTCCTCGATCATCCCGTTCAGCAGATCGCGATGGGCAAGACGGTCTGCGTTATCGAGGAAGCGCGGATCCTCTTTCCACTCGGATTTACCCATGGCATCGCAGAGCCGGCCCCAGATCGTGTTGCCCGCAGCAGCAATATTGATATGCCCGTTCTTGGTCTTGAAGACACCCGTCGGAATGCTGGTGGGATGATTATTGCCAGCCTGATCCGGGATTTCATCATGAACCAGATAGCGGGCCGCCTGGAAATCGAGCATGAAGATCTGGGCCTGGAGGAGGGAGCTCTGCACCCACTGCCCCTTGCCGGATTTCTGACGCTCCATCAACGCCACAAAGATACCCAGCGCCGCGAAAAGGCCGGAGGTCAGATCGGCAATCGGGATACCGACCCGCATCGGGCCACGGCCCGGTTCACCGGTAATTGACATCAGCCCGCCCAGTCCCTGGGCAATCTGGTCAAATCCGGGACGCTTCATATAGGGGCCGTCCTGTCCGAAACCGGAAATCGAGGCCAGAATGATCGCCGGATTGACCGCCGCCAGAGTATCATAGTCAATTCCGAGACGATGCTTCACATCCGGCCGGAAATTCTCAACCACAACATCCGCCGACTTGACCAGCTTCATGAGCACGGCGACCCCGTCAGGATCTTTCATGTTCAGGGTCAGGCTGCGTTTGTTGCGCTGCAGGTTCTGAAAATCTGCTGTATGCCGTTTCGCACCGAGCGCGCCGTCGGCTTCCAGTGCTTCCGGCATTTCCACCTTGATCACGTCAGCGCCCCAGTCGGCAAGCTGACGGACACATGTCGGGCCGGACCTTACCCGGGTCAGGTCAAGAACACGGATATGATCCAGCGCGGACGAGGCAGCTACATGTGGCATGATCGGATGTTTCCTTTCAGGGCTGTTGCGCAAGAAGCGCAAGATCGATCACGGCATCGCCGGTCAGAACGGCGGATGCGTGACTGTAAAAACGTTCGGCCTGAGACGCCGAATAACCGCCAAACTTTACATTGGCAGTGAATTTTGTCCGGAGTTCGTCATCTGTCAGCGGCTCTGCCGCGCCACCACGCATATGGGGCTGGCTGGCCTCAACGATACTGCAGTCTTTCAGTGTCGCACGAACATGTCCCCGGTAACTTGCCGGGTAGGGATCATCCGGGTCAATTTCATACTTGGTCATCCCGGCGATATGCAGCAGATCGGAATTGGTAATCCGCTCTTCCGTGAACTGTGCCAATCCTGCAGCACCATCCACCAGTCCGGCAGCAATACAGTAAGGCGTAGAAAATTTTGCCGCGTAGGGGGTGGCCGGTTTCTGCTTGCTGGCCAGCGGTTCCCACAGGCGGTGCACAGTACCTTCACCGCATCTGGACTCAATCCGCACCACCTGGTCCGGCGTGACGCCCCGGTTCCGAAGGGCAATCGCACAATCCACGAATGGCTGTGTCATGGTGCCGCAGGCATAGGGCTTGAAGGCAATCGAGGCATAGAGCCAGTCAGTCCCGAGGCCGCGGTCAATCCGGTCAAAGTCACGGTCAATGCCGGGCTTCGCAAAGCCCAGAAAGAAGCCGTGTTCGCCCTCGATAACGCTTTTCGGACCGGTAAATCCGTTCTCGGCAAACAGTGCGGCGCGGTATCCGCAATGCGCCGCCCAGCCGGCATGCAGCCGCTTGGTCGACGAGCCATCCGCAAGGTACTCGATAATTCCGGAGGCCATGGACCCGGCAATGCCGAGCGCCCGGGACATCCGTTCACCATCCAGTCCGATCGCCACCGAAACCGCAGCGGCAGCGGCCAGTGCCCCGGCGACGCCTGTCGGATGAAAACCTGCGCGGTGAATTGCTGTCGGCGCAACCACCGCCAGACGGCACATCAGCTCGCCACCGACAGCGATACCAAGGCGGGCCCGTTCGGCAGACAATCCCCGCGCCTCACAGGCCGCGAGAACCGCCGGGACAACGACCACACCTGTATGAACCGGTGTTCCTTCGAAAGTATCGTCATAGTCTTCACCATGACCCGCAACGCCATTGACCAGCGCCGCATCCTGCGGCGCAAGCCCCGTTGCATGCCCGAAGGCCGTGCCATTGCCCTCTGCCGGATGGCTGGCAAGCAAGGCACCGACATAGTCTTCACGGCGGGCGGACAGGGCCAGACCGATCACATCAAGTGCCGAGCGACCGGCCTGATGAATAACCGGATCCGGAAGATCCTTCGCAGAAACAGATGTCGCCCAGTTCGAGAATATCTCAGCCCGGGTCATGTGGATGCATCCCGCAGAACCATCGCCAGACGGTCTGCATCCACATAACAGGGTACCATCAGGCTCCGGCCTTCGCTGCCCGCTTGCGGAACTTCCGCACCAGCGGCCACATCAGGCTGACAGCCGTCAGCAGGAAGAAGAACAGAGCAATCGGGCTCTCGAACATCCGCCACCACTGATTGTCCATGATGATCATGGCCTGACCGAGTTTTTCCTCAACGATCGGACCAAGCACAACGCCCATGATCAGCGGAGCAGGGCCGAAGCCATGCCGGTTCATGAGGAAACCGACGACCCCGGATGCCAGCATGATCCAGACATCGAACACAGAACTCGCAAAGGAATAGGCACCGATCACCGAGAAGGTGAACACTGCCGGCCAGAGGAACTGTTTCGGGATCATGGTAATCCGCGAAAACACCTTCGCACCAAGGAAACCAATACCCAGGAACATGAAGTTCGCCAGCAACATGGCACCGAAGATCGCATACATGAATTCGGGCTGGTTGTTGATCAACTGCGGACCGGGCCGCACACCATGCATGATGAGTGCGGCAAGGATAACAGCCGTCGACCCGCTGCCCGGAATACCGAGAGCAAGGGTCGGAACCATCGCGCCGCCGGTGGCAGCATTGTTGGCCGCTTCCGGACCCGCAATACCTTCCGGACAGCCCTTCCCGAACTCTTCCGGCGTCTTGGACCAGCGTTTCGCCTCATTATAACCCATGATGGCAGCCACGGTTGAGCCTTCAGCCGGCAGAATACCAATGAAGGTACCGATGCCAGAGGACCGGAGAACTGTGCCGATTACCCGACGGAAGTCTTCTTTCGACGGCAGCTTGACGACAACCGATGTAATCCGCTCATAGGCAACATTGGCTGCATTGGTCTGTGACAGCAGCTCGCCAATCGCGAACAGGCCGATAAGCACAGGAATGAAGCTGATGCCTTCAGACAATTCGGCAATGCCGAACGTGAAACGCTCGATCCCGGTTACCAGCTGGACACCGACAGTGCCGATCAGCAAACCGACGAAACCGGAAATCAGGTTACGGATCGCGGAACGGCCACTGATGGTCGCCAGCATGGAAAGTGCAAACAGTGTCAGCGCAAAATATTCGGTCGGCCCGAATTGAAGCGCCACAGCAGCCAGAGCCGGTGCCGCCAGCAGGAAGATAAACAGGCTGATAACACCGCCGATGACACTGGAAAAGGTTGCCAGGCCAAGGGCCCGGCCGGCCTCGCCACGCTTGGCCATCGGATAGCCGTCAAGCGCTGTTGCCGCAGCAGGTGGTGCACCCGGGGCATTGATCAGAATGGCGGTAATTGATCCGCCAAACGTCCCGGCACAATACAGGGCGGCAAGCATGCCGATAGCAGATGCCGGCGGCAGCGAGATTGTGAAAGGTAGCAGAAGTGCGATCGCCATTGGCGAACTCAGGCCGGGCAGGGCTCCAACGAGCACGCCGACAAAAACACCAAAAAAGATCGCGAGAATGGCTGGCCCGTTCGATATAAGAGACAGGCCCTCAAACATTGCGTCCATGAAACTGTCCTATTCGAGAAATACGGAGAGCAAGCCAGGCTCGAAATGCACCTTCAGTGCATAGTTGAACAAGGCCCAGATGCAGAGGGTGAAGATCACTGTGAAGGCAATGATCGGAACTGGCCGGCGCTCACCCCACATCAGGGGCATAAGCAGGCAGATCAGGATCACTGTCAGCAGCGCACCGACTGTCGGCATCTGCGAGGCAATAACGATCATCAGCAACGCCGTCAGAAGTGTATTTCTCGGCAATGGCTTTTCACGACCCTTGTCGAGGCTCTTTGCGCCACCTTCAACCATGCGATGCTCAAACGGAATCACGACGCCAAGCGTCATGATCACCACAAGGATGCACTGTGGATATATCTCGGGCGCCATACCTGTACTGAACAATGCCGACACTTCGTCAAACGTCGTGGTGACATAGAACAGCCAGAGCGAGACAGCGTAGAGAATAAGAGTGACAATGAAATCAACGCGATGGACGAGCGGAGCATCGCTCCGCCCGTCTTTCGCCAACGAACTGGAATCAGTCATCGGATTTTCCCCGGTATCAACTTATTTGATGATGCCGAGTTCCTTGAGTGCCGCTTCAGATTCGACGTATTCCGCCTTCAGCTGCTTGTCCCATTCGACGGTACCGGCAACTGAATCTTCGGGGGTCAGACCCGAACCCTTGAGATAGGTGGCAAACATGTCGTCTTTCATCGCCGCAACCAGCTTCTCGGACAGCTTGTCGATGATTGCCTGCGGTGTACCGGCACGCACGGCATAACCACGGGTCGTGGAGGCCTTGACGTCCCAGCCCTTTTCGACAGATGTCGGAACATCCGGGTACCCGGCCAGACGCTTGCCGGAAAGTACGACCAGTGCCTTGACCGAACCGTCCTGGATCTGGGTCACAGCTTCGGAGACGTTCGGCAGTGTGGCTTCAATGTCGCCGGAGAGCAGTGCCTGGATCATCTCGCCGCCGGAACCGAAGGGAACCGCCTTGAATTTGATACCGGCCGCTTTGGCGAAACGTGCCAGAGCGATATGCTCGGTGCCACCGATCTGCGCAACGCCCCAGTTCAGCGGGGCCGTTTTCGAAGCAGCAACCAGGTCATCAATGGTTTTGTGCTTGCTGTCTTTGCCGACCGTGATGAATGTCGGATCGTCCATCGCACGGACAACACCAACCATGTCGTTAATGCCCATCTTCGATTTGCCCTGGGCAATCGTATAGAGGTGGGTCTGGGTCAGGGCGAGAAGCGTGTAGCCGTCAGCCGGCTTCGACAGGACGTATTCCTGTGCCGAGGAGCCGGAGCCGCCACGCTTCGAGACGATGGCAATGTCCGTGTCCAGTTCTTTACGGGCGCGAAGCGAGACCATACGTGCCGTCACGTCGGTACCACCGCCGTAGCTCGAATGAATGACGATTTCGATCGGCTTGTTCGGGAAATCATCAGCAGCAACTGCAAATGTCGGTGAAAGAGCCACGCTGGCAGCGACCGCACCAGCGGAAAGCGTCAGAAGACGCCGGGAAAGGGTAAATGATGTCACAGTGTATTTCCTCCCAGAAGTTATATCTGCTTGTCGCAGACCACCGTTCATACGACGAACGGTTTGTTTCATCCAGTGCATTCTAGATTTCATCGAATGAAATTTCAACACCCAACAATCTGCCAGTGCTGAAGCCACAAAATGAAGCAAACAGATTCTCTCCGGGAACCGGCCATCACCGGTCAGATCAGCCCGCTGGCCTTCACGCCATCAAAGATAAACTGAACGGCAAGCCCGGTCATCAGCACGCCGACAACGCGGGAGACGACCTGAAGGCCGGTCACGCCAAGCAGTTTCTGGACCTGAGTTGCAACCAGCAGCAGCAGAAAGGTGAGCAGAAGAACCCCCAGCAACACCCCGATAACGACCAGATGGGCAAGCGTATATGACTCGGCATTGGAGACCAGCAGCATCGTTGCACCAATCGCCCCCGGGCCCGCGATCAGGGGAGTTGCGAGCGGAAATACGGAAATATCATCTCGGGTCGCAGCTTCGGCATTTTCCTCGTCGGTGGTCGAGGTGCTGCCGGAATGGCGGGCAAACACCATATCAATGGCGATCAGCAGCAGCAGCACACCGCCTGCCGTCCGGAACGCAGCCAGCGAAATACCGAAAATATCAAGAACCGCCCGCCCGAATAACGCGAATATCAGCAGGACACCGGTGGCGATCAGCACCCCCTTGAGCGCGATGCTCCGGCGCTGGGCGGGGGTTTCATCCGGTGTCAGGGCGGCGAAAAGGACCGCCACATCTGGCGGGCCGATTGTGGCAAATAATGTCGTAAAGGCAATTAGTGCCGTCTCAAGCATAGGCGACTCCGGATAGCAGAGCGCAATTCTTGCATTATGAAGTTGTGACGTCCACCGGGCATAGTTGGCAGCCCTGTGCATCGCCAAGTTCTTTGACCTGTGGCTGATAATATTGGATGGTCATGAACTCTATTTCGCCGGGCAGAGTGAACGCGTTCTGATGAGCAACAAGTCGTCGTCTGTTACATCCGTCAGCGATACCTCTTCATCTGAAGGTCAGGACCTGATGGCGATAGACTATGCGCTTGTTTTTGAAGCGCAATCCAGCGGTGTCGCTCTCGTCAGGCCGGACGGGCAAATCCTCAGAACCAATGCCTCGGCGCGCAGCATGCTACCCGGCGTCGACAATATTCTCGACGTTTTACCGGAAAAACTGACCGAATTTGATGACCAGAAAGAGAGACATCGTCTGGTTCAGTCGCTTGCCGCAGCAGCCGGAGGTGAACGAAACGAGATCGAAATCAATGTCACCGGCAAAAGGCTCCCGGTCACACATCTGCTGCTGACTGTTGCACCCTTTGACGCTTCTTCCGCTCCTGTCTTCATCGTCGAGATCCGGGACATTTCGATAGAGCGCCAGAGCGAGGAAATTCTTGCCGATCTGAACAGCGATCTGGAGAGTATCGTCGACAGTCGTGGCCGCGAGCTGGGAGAATTCACCGAAAGATACGAGGTGCTGTTCCAGACTTCGGCTGCCGGCATTCTGCTGCATGATCAGGGCACCCTGTTCATGGCGAACAAGGCAGCCGCCAGCATATTCGGCTATGCAACACCGGATCAGATGCTGGCGGAAACCGATCTGTTCGGGCTTGTTGCCGGGCAGGAACAGGAACGGATGAAAGTCGACATTCATCGCCGTTCAGCCGGAGAGCCGGCACCCGACAGTTTTGAGGTACAGACGCGCATGCGTGACGGCTCTACGTCATGGGCTGTCGTTTATGTTACCCAGGTTCCCTGGCATGACCGGAGCGTGACACAGGTCACCGTAATCGATATCGGCGACCGCAAGCTGATTGAAGAGGCGCTCGCCCGTTCCAATGACCGCTACAGTTCGCTGATTGAGGAAACCCCGCTCGGTATTTGCGTCTATCGCGATTTTGAGTACCTGTTCGCAAACGCGACCTATGCGCAGATGCTGGGTTATGAGCATCCGGAAGAGGTCACCGAAAGAAGCCTGCTCGAACATATTTCCCCGCAGGAGCACAGCCGGGTCATGCGCAATGCGGAGCTGCGACTTGATGGCGGTAATGCAGCTCCGCGAGTCTATGACTATGCAGCAGTGCGTGCCGATGGCTCACAGGTCATCTTCGAAAACCGGGTGAGTCTGGTCGACTGGGATGGCAGTCCGGCGACACTCTGTGTGGTTATCGACGTCACTGAACGTGACCGCGTTCGCCGCGACATGGAAACCAGCGAGCGCAACTTCCGGGCCATTGTCGAAAATTCGTTCCAGGGCATCGTCATTCACGACGAGACAGGAATTCTGTTCAGCAATATGCCGGCGGCCCACATCTTCGGACTGGCGGAGGCCGATGAACTGACCGCCCTGCCGACGCTTGATGCGTTCATTCATCCGGCAGACCGGCTGCGCACATCACAACCCTTTGCACCGCCCGGACCTCATGAACGCCGCAAGCAGCATCGCCTGCGGGTTATCGGGCAGGATGGCATAACCCGCTGGGCAGAAGCCACATCAGGATGGATACACTGGGAGGGCGGCAAGGCAATTCAGACCATTCTTCTGGATATCACCGATCAGGTCACCGCGCAGGATGAACTGGAGCGAAACCGCGAGCACCTCACGGCGGCGATCGAGTCCCTGCCAGGCGGTCTGGTGATGTACAATCGTGACGGTCAGGTTGTCCTGTTCAACACACAATATTCCCAGCTGATGGGCTATTCCGGAGAGACCCTGACGCCCGGAATGCACCGCAGCGAACTTCACAAGCTGGCAAGGTCGCAGAGGCTGTTCCGCGAGAAGAACGAACTGTATGAAAACGTCTATGATTATCTCGATTCCTACCGCTACAGAGAGAATTCCGTCTATGAAGTAGAAATGGCCGACGGACGTTGGGTCCGTTGCGTCGACCGGGTAATTCCGAACGGCAGCCGCGTCTGTCTCAGGATGGATGTAACACGGGAACGACTGGCACAACGCGAACTGCGCCTCGCCAAGGGGCAGGCAGAGACGGCAAACCGCGCAAAATCGGAATTCCTCTCCAGCATGAGCCACGAGCTGCGCACACCGATGAATGCCATTCTGGGCTTCAGTCAGTTGCTCGAAACAGATACCGAAGCCCCCCTGAATGACGAACAGCTGAGGTTTGTCTCGCAGATCGCCAAAGCCGGCGATCATCTGCTGAAACTGATCAACCAGGTTCTTGATCTGGCCAAGATTGAAGCCGGCAAGAGCGAAATTGATATGGCCGACGTACATCTTATCGACCTGATCCAGGAATCCATCAGTCTCAGTTCGTCGCTGTCGAAACAGATGAATATCGACCTGCTGTGCGACACAAAAAAGATGTCCGGGATATTCGTCCGCGGCGATACAAACCGGCTGCGTCAGATCCTGATCAATGTGCTGTCGAACGCGATCAAGTACAATCGCCCGGATGGCAGTGTCATCATCGATATGGAACCGGTATCGCTGACCAGTCTGCGCATACTGATCCGCGATACCGGCATCGGCATCCCGGCCGACAAGCATGACAAGGTTTTCGAGGCCTTTGCACGCCTCGGCGCAGAAAACAGCGGCATTGAGGGCACCGGCATCGGTCTGGCACTGAGCAGAAAACTGATCGAGCAAATGGATGGACAGATCGGCTTCGACAGTGTCGCGGGTGAGGGGAGCACTTTCTGGATACAGGTGCAGATTGCCGATGTGACCAGGATGATGCAGCCTGCATCCGCAACTACGGAGGCCGGCTTCCCCGACCTTCCCACCGCAGCAACCGGGACAACTGTCCTCTATGTCGAGGATAACAGCGCCAATATGATGCTGATGGAGGAAGTTGTATCACGCATCAATGGCGTGACCCTGCTGACCGCGACAAATGCCGAAACCGGCCTGTCACTGGCCCGCACCCACAAGCCCAATCTGATCATTCTCGACATAAACCTGCCGGGAATGGACGGCTATGAAGCGCTGAAGGCAATCCGGAATGAACCGGGCCTGGCTGAAACGCCGGTTGTTGCGCTCAGCGCCGATGCCATGCCACAGCAGGTCGAACGCGGCAAAAAAGCCGGCTTTCACGATTATCTGACGAAACCAATCAATATCAGGGAAGTGCGAAATCTGATACAGTCCTATGCTGAAAGTGGGGAAAGATGACCGACGAAGCACTTGTCTATGTTGTCGATGACATTGAAGCCAATCGTGATCTGCTGCTGACGCTCCTGAAAAAGAATGGCATCGCCACGGAAGCATTTGGAACAGCAGATGATTTTCTTGCCGGAATGACAATCGACAGGCCAGGCTGCATTTTGCTGGATATCAGGATGCCCGGCATGGATGGCCTGACCGCATTGCGGGAACTGCAGTCCCGGGAATGTCCGTTGCCGGTGATCATGGTGACCGCACATGGTGACGTTCCCGTCGCGATTGATGCCATGAAGAACGGGGCCTTTGATTTCGTCGAAAAGCCGATCAATACCCGCCAGGTCATGGCCAGTGTCGAGCAGGCGATCGGGATCAGTCGCCGTAACATTCTCGACCGGGAACAATTGCTCGCTGCCCGGGAAGGACTTGAAAGCCTCTCGCAGCGTGAACGGGATGTTCTGAACCTGATTGCCAGCGGCCTTATGAACAAACAGATAGCCTTTGAACTGAATATCAGCCAGCGCACGGTCGAGGTTCACCGGTCGCGCGTCATGGAAAAAATGGGGGCCGTTACCGTCGCTGATCTCGTCCGTTCCTCGATGCTCGTAGGCGTCGGCAGGGAAGATATCTGACTGATCTGCGGCTGTACGGCAAGGCCGCTTCAGCGTCGGCTGGGAAGCCGGAGAAATGATTTCTATCGTGGATAACCGTAATTGCGCAAAACGTCCCTGTTCTCCATTTTTGCAAGGTTACGACAGGACGTCCGTCAGCAGCGAGAGCCAGATATAAATGATTTCCGATTCCGTCATCACCCAGTCACGAATCCTGATCATCGACGACATGCCGGTGAATGTGATGGTGCTGGAAGCGACCTTGCGCAGAGATGGGTTTACCAACATCACCACCGTGACGGACCCGCGGATGGTGGAGAACGAGGTCAGTTCCAGCGAGTTTGACCTGATCTTCCTCGATATCAGAATGCCGCATATCAACGGCTTCGAGCTTTGCGAACGGCTTGCCTCGAATGTTGCCGATGATGACTATCTGCCGGTAATTGTTGTGACCGCGCAAACCGACAAGCAAACCCGCCACCGGTCGTTGCAGCTGGGCGCGAAAGATTTCATCACCAAGCCGTTCGACAATCAGGAAATCCTGTCCCGCACCCGGAACTCTCTCGAAATCCGCGCTCTCTACAAGGAACGCCGGAACCATGCGATCACTCTTGAACGCAAGGTCGCCGAACGCACCCGGGAACTTGAAGATGCCCAGCTGGAAATTGTCCGCCGTCTTGGTATCGCCTCCTCATTTCGCGATAACGAAACCGGTGCCCATGTACAGCGCATGAGTGAAGGATGCCGGCTGATCGCACTGGAAGCCGGTCTTGGCGAGACCTTTGCGCAGATGATCCTGCGCGCAAGCCCGATGCATGACGTTGGTAAAATCGGTATCCCGGATGGTGTGCTGCTCAAACCCGGGCCACTCGACCCCGATGAATGGGCGACCATGCAAACCCATGCCCAGATTGGCGCAGACATGCTTGCGAACCATCCGTCACCGGTGATGCAGATGGCCGAACGCATTGCGAAAACTCATCATGAGCGCTGGGACGGCAAAGGCTATCCGAACAGACTGTCCGGGATGGAAATACCCGTTGAAGGCCGGATCTGCGCGGTTAGCGACGTGTTTGATGCCCTGACATCACGACGCCCTTACAAGGAGCCGTGGCCTGTCGAAAAGGCAATTAGCTTTATTGAGGAGGGTGCCGGCTCGCAGTTCGATCCGGAAATTGTAAAATGCTTCCTGCGGGTGGCACCACAGATTGCAAAGCTGCGCCTGTCGACACCGGACGAGGAACCGGAGTTGCCCGACGACCGGGGAGCGGCAGAAAGAAAGTCGGCAGATGCTGCCTGATCCGGGATCGCCCCTCTTCCTGTTCCGGAAAGAGGGGCAACGCCGTTAAGCCGGCAGGTCAGAACGATGCCAGGGTCTTTCTCAGGATCGTTCCCATTTCGTCGATATGGCTCTCGTTGCAGATCAGCGGCGGGGAGAGCAGGGCGCAATCACCGGTCAGCTTGACCAGCAGCCCGGCAGCATAAAGCGCCTTCATCACCTCATATCCCCGTTTGCCCGGCTTTTCGTCGACGGAAAGATCAATACCCGCCAGCAGACCAATCGACCGGATGTCCGTCACCAGGCCAAATTCCTTCATCGAATGAACCATCTCCTGAAACGGCCCGGCCATCTTCGCAGCATTTCCGAACAGGTCTTCGCGCTCATAGATGTCCATGGCGGCAACACAGGCCGCGGCCGCAGGAACAGACCCTGAGTAGGTATAGCCATGGAAGAACTCGACGGCTGTCGGGCCGCCTGATGAAATGATGGTCTCGTACACATCATCGCTGACCGCTACCGCACCCATGGCAACCGTGCCGTTGGTGAGGGCCTTGGCCATCGTCACGATGTCGGCTTTTACACCGAAGACACCATCTGAGAACGGGGTCCCCATACGGCCGAAGCCGGTGATGACTTCATCAAAAATCAGCAGAATGCCGTTGGCATCGCAAATTTCGCGCAGGCGTTGCAGATAACCTTTCGGCGGCGGCAGGCAGCCCGTTGAACCGGCAACCGGCTCGACAATGCAGCAGGCAATCGATTCAGCCCCATAGGTATCGACGAAGCCCTGCAGATCTTCCGCCTTGTCAGCACCGGTTTCCGGCTGGCCTGCCACGAAACGCTCATCCTTCGACCAGGTATGGCGCATATGCAGAACACCCGGCAAACCCGGCCCGAATACTTCCTTGTTCTTCACCATGCCGCTGACCGACAGCCCGCCGAAATTCACACCATGATAGGCGCGCTGGCGACCGACGAAACGCGTCCGCATCTTGTCGTTGCGCGCATAGTGGTAAGCCAGAGCAATCTTCAGCGCCGTATCAACCGATTCCGAACCGGAATTGGTGAAAAACACATGGTTCATGTGATCCGGCAGGATACGTGCAACCTTGCGTGCAGCCTCAAAACTCAGCGGATGAGCCGTATTGAACGGGGGCGCATAATCCAGCTGCTCCAGCGCCGTATAAATGGCGTCGCGAACTTCCTTGCGACCATGGCCGGCAGCAACACAGAACAAGCCGGCGCAGCCATCCAGAAGGCGACCACCCTCATGATTTTCATAATACATGCCATCCGCCTTCACGAGCAGGCGTGGCGACTGTTTGAAATCCTTGTTCGCCGTAAACGGCATCCACTGACTTTCAAGATCATTGGTCGTGAACTGGATGGTCATCGCAGAACTCCCGAAAATGGCGCGGCACCGGCGCTTTGTTGCTGCTGCGAAACTATGCCAGTGCCCTGATGCAAGACAGCGCCAGAATATTCGTTTTGTTTGGGCCACAGCAGAGTTTCGCGTATAAACTGGCCCCATGAGAGAGTTTTTGTTCCACATGCCCGACGATAACGGGCTCCCCCTGCAGACGCGTATCCGCCAGATGATCGTCACAGCCATTCTGGATGGCCAGCTGGCCCCCGGCGCAACCCTGCCATCCTGCCGAAAACTGGCCAAAACGGTTGGTGTTGCCCGCAATACAGTGGTTCTGGCTTATGAAGGCCTGGTCGATGAGGGCTTTCTGAACGCCCGCGAGCGGAGCGGTTTTTTCGTCAGCACGGATGTTATCGACGGACGGCTGAAGGCCTTGCGCGGCGAAATGCCGGCACTGTCCGACGCCAGCCAGCAAAACCGGATCGATTGGTCCAGACGCCTGCGCAGCCCGGCCCGGGATGCGGTCATCGTGCGTAAACCGGCGGACTGGCAGAATTTCCCGTTTCCCTTCATCTCGGGCCAGCTCGATCCCGGCCTGTTTCCACTGGCAGAATGGCGGGAATGCTCGCGCCAGGCCATGGGGCGCGTTGCCGTGCGCGACTGGGCCAATGACGCCCGGATCGAGGATGACCCGGACCTGATCGAACAGGTCAGAACACGCATTCTGCCGCGACGCGGTGTCCGGGCGTCAGAAAGCGAGGTGCTGATTACCGTTGGTGCCCAGCATGCGCTCTGGCTGATCGCCTCGTTGCTGGCCACGCCACGATCTCTGGTGGGTGTCGAAAACCCCGGTTATGTTGACGCCCGCAATGCCTTCGGGGCGGTCACCCGGCAACTGAAACCACTGGCCATTGATGAATCCGGTCTCATCATCGACGAACAGCTGGATGATTGCGATCTGGTCTTCACCACCCCCAGTCATCAGTCACCGACAACCGTGACCCTGCCGCTGGAGCGGCGGCGGGCATTACTGGCCAAAGCGCATGAGCAAGACTTCATCATCATCGAGGACGACTATGAAGCCGAAACCAATTTCGTCGGCGATCCGACACCGGCGCTGAAGTCACTCGATACGGAGGGCAGGGTGCTCTATGTCGGCAGCCTGTCAAAGACACTGGCACCGGGATTGCGGATCGGCTATCTCGTCGCACCGGCTGAAGTCATTGCCGAAGCCCGGCGGCTGCGCTGGCTGATGATGCGACATGCGCCAACCAACAATCAGCGCACGGCTGCTCTTTTTTTGATGCTCGGCCACCACGACAGCCTGATTCGCCGGTTGCACAAGATCTACAGCCAGCGCTGGAGCGCCATGCGCGACGCGCTGGAAAAGCACCTGCCGGACAGTCACCGCGCCCCGACCTTCGGCGGCTCCAGTTTCTGGGTCGAGGGCCCTGACAGGCTCGATTCTGACCGGCTGGCAGCACAGGCTCTCGATCACGGAATTGTCTTCGAGCCGGGCTCCGTTCATTTCATGGGAGAAAACCCGCCAAGAAACTTCCTCAGGATCGGCTATTCATCGATATCGATGGAGCGGATCGAACCCGGCATCGAACGGCTGGCCTCCCTGATACGTTCAGCCTGACAACCAGATCTTATGACATGAATTCTGGTTAGCGGAGGACGGTCAGCCCAGCGGCAGTACCGCACTTGCCTTGACCTGGCGGAGTGCGAACGAACTTTCGATGGAGGCAACACCGGGGATGCGAGTCAGGGTTTCTTTCAGGAACCGTTCATAATCGGCAAGGTCACGGGCGACGATACGCAGCAGGTAATCCCGCGGTCCGGTCATCAGATAGCATTCCAGCACCTCCGGACATTCCCGCAGGGTCGCTTCAAACCGGTCGAGCTGTTCCTCCACCTGATGTTCCAGCTTGACCGATACGAATACGGAAACCGGCAGACCGACAGCATTCTGGCTGACCTTCGCTGCATAGCCTTCAATCACACCCGCCGATTCCAGTGCGCGCAGCCGCCGAAGGCAGGGACTGGGACTAAGACCAACCCGTTCAGACAATTCCTGATTACTCAGCCGGCCATCGCCCTGCAGGGCACGGATGATATTTTTATCAATGTTATCCAGCTTCATTTGGCAGGTTCTTTCACTCAGGATCTGCAAACAGTCATAAACTTGCGAAATCAATTCTGATTTTGGCAAATACGCGAGGAAATGCCAGCCTGTTTCAGCTATGATCTGCCACAATCAGCCATTCAACCGGAGCTTTCTGCCATGATCACCGCCGACGAGATTGAAATTCTGCGCGAATTGCAGCGCAAGGTGCTCTGGCTTTCCTCCTGGACGATCCACAACGCCAACCATCTCCGCGAGAAACCGGACGGATTGAAGGTTGGCGGGCATCAGGCCAGTTGCGCCTCCATGGTCTCGCTGATGACGGCGCTCTATTTCTCGGTTCTGCGCCCGCAGGACCGGGTTGCGGTGAAGCCGCATGCCAGCCCGGTATTCCATTCGATCCAGTATCTTCTCGGCAACCAGACCCGCGAGAAGCTGGAGAATTTCCGCGGCTTCGGTGGCGCACAGTCCTATCCCAGCCGTACCAAGGACGTGGATGATGTGGACTTTTCCACCGGCTCGGTTGGTCTTGGCGTCGCCATCACCGCCTTTGCCTCCATGATTCAGGATTACGTCCGGGCGAAAGACTGGTCAAAATCCGTGCCGGAAGGCCGGATGGTGGCCCTGGTCGGTGATGCGGAACTGGATGAGGGCAATATCTACGAATGTCTGCTGGAAGGCTGGAAACACGGCCTGCGCAATACCTGGTGGGTCATCGATTATAACCGCCAGAGTCTTGATGGTGTCGTGCGTGAAGGCCTCTATGACCGGATTGAGAAAACTTTTGCCACCTTCGGCTGGGAGATCGTCACCCTGAAACATGGTGCCCTGCAACAGGCCGCCTTTGAAGAACCCGGCGGTGACGCCCTGCGGAACTGGATCGATAAATGCCCGAACCAGCTCTATTCCGCGCTGACCTTTCAGGGTGGTGCCGCCTGGCGCAAGCGCCTGCTGGACGAGCTTGGCGATCAGGGCGATGTCACGGACCTTATCGAGCGGCGGAGCGACGCCGAACTGTCGGATCTGATGACCAATCTCGGCGGCCATTGCCTGCCCAGTATCCTCAATGCCTTCAACAGCATCGACCATGACCGGCCGGTCTGTTTCATCGCCTATACAGTGAAGGGCTGGGGCCTGCCGCTGGCCGGCCACAAGGACAACCATGCCGGACTGATGAACCCCGCACAGATGGGCGAATTCCAGACCAGCATGAATGTCCGCAGCGGACGGGAATGGGACTGGTTTGAAGGACTGAACCGCCCAGAAAGCGAACTGAAATCCTACTTGTCGGCTGTGCCATTCAACGCGAAAGGCCGCCGCCGCCATAGTGCGGCAGCCGTCCCGGTCGAGAATTTTCCAGTCATCAGCAGTTCTGACATGTCGACCCAGGAAGGGTTCGGCAAGGTCATGCTGGAACTGGCAAAGTCCGACAGCGCACTGGCTGAGCGTATCGTCACCACATCACCGGATGTCACCGTCTCGACCAACCTCGGCGGCTGGGTCAACCGGCGGTCGCTGTTTGCCCGCGACGAAATGGCTGACATCTTCCGCGATGAAAAGGTCGCCAGTGCCCAGAAATGGATTTTCGATCCGAAAGGGCAGCATCTGGAACTTGGCATTGCCGAAATGAACCTGTTCCTGCTGCTGGGTGCAGCCGGCCTGTCGCATTCACTGTTCGGCGAACGCCTGCTGCCGGTCGGAACCCTGTATGATCCGTTTATCCAGCGTGGTCTCGATGCCCTGAACTATGCCTGCTATCAGGATGCCCGCTTCATGGTTGTCGCCACCCCGTCAGGTGTGACACTGGCCCCGGAAGGCGGCGCACATCAGTCCATCAGCACCCCGCTGATCGGTATGGCCCAGGATGGTCTGGCCTCGTTTGAGCCGGCCTTCGTCGATGAACTGGGCGTCATCATGGGCTGGGGGTTTGAATATATGCAGCGTGACGGCGCAGGGGACCCGGGTGAGCAGAGCTGGCTCCGCGACGAGACCGGTGGCAGTGTCTATCTCCGGCTTTCCACCCGGACACTAGAGCAGCCGAAGCGCGACATGACACCGGAACTGCGCGAAGACATCATCAACGGGGCCTACTGGCTGCGTCGCCCCGGCCCGAATGCCGAGGCCATCGTCGCCTTCTCCGGCGTGGTCGCACCGGAAGCGATTGAAGCCGTCGGCATGGCCGGGGAAGACCGGCGGGATATCGGCCTGCTGGCCATTACCTCCGCCGACCGTCTGAACGCCGGCTGGACCGCGGCAGAGCGCGCCCGGCAACGGGGCGAGACACATGCCATGAGCCATATCGAACAGCTGCTGGCGCCCTTGTCCCGCGACTGCGCAATCGTCTCCGTTCTCGACGGCCATCCGGCAACCCTGGCCTGGCTGGGCTCTGTCTATGGCCACCGCATGAAGTCGCTGGGGGTTGAACATTTCGGACAGACCGGAACCATCCATGATGTCTTCCATCATCATGGCATCGACCGTGACTCGATCCTGACGGCACTGGACTCCATTGCCGGACGCCGCCCGATTCGCCATCTGCGCGCTCTTGCGTAAGCAGAAAAGGACAGTTCAGAAGTCTCGATTGCCTGACTATCCCGGGACGTCCGCAAGGTCGACGACCCGGGACGGCGGGGTATGGGCGTCAGGGATATATCTGTCAGGCAACCAGTGCCGCGATGGCCGCTGCCGTCAGGCGGGCTTCCGGCGGGTCAGCACGGGAGGTCAGGACAATGGGAATTTTTGCCCCCATCACGATGCCGGCCGCACAGGCACTGCGGAAATAGACCATCATCTTGAACAGGCCATTACCCATCTCGATGTTCGGCACGACAAGGATATCCGCATGTCCGGCAACCGGACTGTCGATACCTTTCAGCCGTGCCGCCTCCGGGCTGATCGCATTGTCAAAGGCCAGCGGCCCATAAATATCGGCATATGCAATGCCCGTGGCGGGATCGTTTGCTGCGGCAGACAGTTCCGCCATAAGTTCGCTTGATGGCATCGAGGCAATCGGCGTTTCAGTACCGGACAGCAGCGCCGCCTTCGGACGGGGATTGCCAAGCTTATGGGCCAGTTCCACAGCATTGCGGGTGATATCCATCAGACCGGCAAGGTTTGGTGCAACATTGACGGCGGCGTCCGTGATCATCAGCTCCCTGTCGCTGCCCGGTACGGTCATATGAAAGATATGGCTGACCCGTCGTTCGGTCCGCAGGCCAGCACTGCGGGTCAGGACGGCGCGCATCAGATGATCCGTATGGATCTGCCCCTTCATCAAAGCCCGGACATGCCCGTCAGCCGCCATCGCGGCCCCCTTGACGGCTTTCGTCGCCTCATCCGGTTCGTCGACAATCTCCACAGCGGAAATATCCCAGCCAATAGCTGCCGCAATGTCCCTGATCCGGTCAGCCCGGCCAACAAGCACCGGCTCAATCAACCCGGCATCTGTCGCCGACCGGGCACTTTCCATCGGCAGACGGTCATCCGCCCCGACAACAGCCATGCGGACCGGCGCAAGGTTCCTGGCCAGCCCCAGTATGCGGGCCGGCGCTTCAAAGGGCAGGGTAGAGAGCATTACTTCGTTACCTTGATCACAAGTTTCGGCGCCGGGCCGTAGATGTTTTCGATGAACCAGATATAGGTCCGCTGAAAGCCTTCCTCGACCACCCGGTCCGCATTCTGCTGGATCACCTTCGCATCCGTCCGTACCCGAAGCTGCCCCTGCATCGACAGGCCCATCTTGGCGAGCTGCTGCTTCTGATCTTTACGAAGATAGGCCCCCCGGACGGTAATTTCCTCAACCTCGGAATTATATTCAATGGTCATGATCTTGGCGTTACGCCGGATGAAGAAGACCGAGCGCACCAGCCCGAGATGACCCTGCCGCTCATATTTGGCCGAATAGCGGGAGCGACCGAGATGCTTCACCTCGGTCAGACCGGAATTTTCCAGATCTGTCCAGACATCCTGAATTCGGGTTTCACGTTCCTCGCTGTCCTGCAGGGTGCCTTCCGCAAGAGCCCGGTGCAGCGGCAGGCTGATCAGTTCACCTTCAAAGGCCAGCCCGAAAGCACCTTTCTTGTCGATGACAATTTCAGCATCAAATTTCTGCGGCAGAAAACAGCCGGAAAGGGCCATCACCGCCAGCAGGGCAGCGGACAGCAAAAGCAGGCGACATTTCATCATCAGGTTCCCGTCCGCTTCGCAAGCATGGTGTCAGAGGCGGCGACAGCGCGTTCCTCGGTCTTTGCCACGCGCCAGAGTTCATCCATCTCGGCAAGGGAGGCCTCTTCACAGGACCGGTTCTGATCGCGCAGCAACTGCTCAACCCGGCGGAAGCGCCGCTCAAACTTGGCATTTGCCCGACGGGCGGCCTGTTCCGGGTCAACATCCAGCTTGCGGGCGAGATTCGCCATGACAAACAGCATATCGCCCAGTTCATCCTCAAGCCGGTCATGGACAGGCTGATCAACGTCGATTTCCGCCTGCAACTCCGCCGTTTCCTCATCAAGCTGGTCAAAGACCTGGCTGACATGCGGCCAGTCAAAGCCAACCCGGGCCGCCCGTTTCGTCAGCTTCTGGGCACGCAACAGGCCGGGCAGGGTGCGCGCAACACCATCCAGCGCGCTCTCCGGCTCGTCACTGTCCTCTGCCTTCTCCCGACGTTCTGCGGCTTTCTGCTCTTCCCAGTTCCGCGTCTGGGCCTCTGCATCATCAACTTGCTGGTCGCCAAAGACATGAGGGTGGCGGCGGACCATCTTGTCGGCAATACCGGCGGCCACATCGTCGAAATCGAACAGCCCGGCTTCTTCGGCAATGCGGGTGTGATAGACGACCTGCAGCAGCAGATCGCCAAGTTCATCGCGCAGGGAAGCCATATCCTTCTGTTCAATCGCATCCGCCACTTCATAGGCTTCTTCGATCGTGTAGGGGGCAATGGTCTCGAATGTCTGCTCGATATCCCACGGACAACCTGTTTCCGGGTCACGCAGGCGTATCATGATGTCGAGCAGACGACGCGTCTGGGGCAGGGACATGGAACCTCCGGTGAGTCGGGATGAGAATAACCGGCTTGTCCGCTCCCTGCCAGAGCCGGGTTGCCGCTGAAAGGCCAGCCGGACGCACCATCTTGTCTATCAATCACACCGGATCTTCTGATACATTAGGCGAATGAACCTTTCAGATCTGAAATATCTCGTTGCCGTCGCCGAACATCGCCATTTCGGCCATGCGGCAGATGCCTGCAACATCAGCCAGCCGACACTCTCAACCCAACTGAAAAAGCTGGAGGCGGAACTGGGCGTTGCCCTGCTAGAGCGCACAAACCGGTCGGTTTCGGTCACCGATGCCGGTGAGCAGGTGCTGCGACATGCCCGCAATATCCTTGCCGAGGCAGACATGATCCGGCAGGTCGGGTCAGATGAATCACGTCCGATGTCCGGCCATCTCAGAATTGGCTGCATCCCGACACTCGCCCCCTACATGCTGCCCTGGCTGCTGCCGGCCCTTGTTGCCGATTATCCGGATCTCGTTCCGGTTCTGATTGAGGATATGACCGTGCATCTGACGGAAAGCCTGATAAATCACGAACTTGATGTCGGTTTCATGGCGTTGCCGCTGGACGGTGATGAACTGGCGACAGAACCGTTGTTTGATGAATCCTTTCTTGTTGCCTGCCATCCCGATCACCCGTTTGCCGCGACCGAGGCAGTGCTCCGTCAGCAACTGGCGGAGGAGGAGGTGCTGTATCTTGACGACGGACACTGCATGCGGGACCAGACAATGGAAATCTGTGGTCGTCCGTCCTCCGGCGGGCTGGGTGGCGACTTCCGGGCGGCCAGCCTGGAAACGCTGCGCCAGCTCGTCAAAGCCGGTTTCGGTGTAACCCTGCTGCCGGCGATGGCAGTCTCCGGCAGTAACCATGATGGCCGGATTGTCATCCGGCCCTTTGCCGGCCCGGCCTTTCGCCGGATTGGCGCGGTCTGGCGGAAAAGCTTTCCCCGACCGGAAGATATCCGCCTGCTGTGCCAGACGGTCCGCCGGGCGGCACCGGGAATTGTCAGTCTGGTTGGTGATTGAATTCGCCTATCATCATCATTCAGACAGTCGAATTCCTAAACAAAACCGGCTCCGATACGTTCACTCCAAGCAGGCCAGTCAGCCTGCACCCAAAATTACGGAGAGACGTTATGAGCGACAAACGCCAGACAATGACGACAACCGGTGGCAACCCGGTCAGCGACAACCAGAACAGCCTGACTGCCGGTGCCCGCGGCCCCGTGCTGATGCAGGATTATCAGCTTATCGAAAAGCTGGCCCATCAGAACCGGGAGAGAATTCCGGAGCGGGTTGTCCATGCCAAGGGCTCCGGGGCCTACGGTACCTTCACCGTCACCAATGACATTTCCGCCTATACCCGGGCCAGTCTGTTTGGCAAGGTTGGCAAACAGACCGACATCCTGATGCGCTTCTCGACAGTTGCCGGTGAGCGTGGTGCAGCAGATGCCGAACGCGATGTTCGCGGCTTCTCCGTAAAATTCTATACGGACGAGGGCAACTGGGATGTTGTCGGCAATAACACGCCGGTTTTCTTTGTCCGTGATCCGTTGAAATTCCCGGATTTCATCCGCACACAGAAACGCCATCCGCGCACCAATATGCGCAGCCCGACGGCAATGTGGGATTTCTGGTCACAGTCGCCGGAAAGCCTGCATCAGGTCACCATCCTGATGTCTGATCGTGGCCTGCCACAGGGCTATCGCAACGTGAACGGCTATGGCAGCCATACCTACAGCTTCATCAACATTGACGGTGAACGGTTCTGGGTAAAATTCCATTTCAAGACCCGTCAGGGCATCAGGAACTGGACCAATGACGAAGGTAACGCCGTCATCGCCAATGATCGCGAGAGCGCACAGGCAGACCTGTATAATGCGATTGAAGAGGGCGACTTCCCGCGCTGGGACCTCAAGGTACAGATCATGCCCGAGCTGGATGCGGAGACCTATCACCTCAACCCGTTCGACCTGACCAAGGTCTGGCCGCACAAGGACTATCCGCTGATCGATGTCGGCACCCTGGAGCTGAACCGCAATCCGGATCACTATTTCGCGGAAATCGAGCAGTCCGCTTTCTCACCGTCGAATATCGTCCCCGGAATCGGCTTCTCACCCGACAAGATGCTGCAGGCCCGTATCTTCGCCTATGCGGATGCTCACCGCTATCGGGTCGGCACCCATTATGAAGCTCTGCCGGTGAACCGTCCGAAATGCCCGGTCCATCACTATCACGCCGATGGCCCGATGCGCTTCGACGCCCCGAAAGGCACGGATGCCTATTACGAACCGAACAGCTTCAACGGCCCGGCAGAAGACAAGAGCTATGCCGAACCGCCGCTGAAGATTTCCGGTGATGCCGATCGTTATAACCATCGCGACGGCAATGACGACTACAGCCAGGCCGGTGATCTGTTCCGGCTGATGGATGACAATCAGAAGGCCCAGCTGTTCGGCAATATTGCCGGTGCCATGCAGGGTGTTCCGGAGAACATTATCCGGCTGCAGCTCGGCCACTTCGCCAAGGCCGATCCGGCTTATGGGGCAGGGGTCGCTAAAGCCCTTGGTATCGACTTCTGATCCTGCCGAACCTTAACTCCAGGGCCATGTGACCAGAGGCCCGGACAGCCAGTTACTTCAGATAAACTGATACAAAAACAAAACGCCCGCCCCGGACTTTGCCGGAGCGGGCGTTTCGATTCAGACTGTCAGAAGACTATTTGCCAGCCTTGTGGTCGAGGATTTCACCACGGGCCGGATAGCCCTTCGCGAGGACAAAATCGAGAGCGCCCAGAATTTCACGGAAGTTCGGACGGGCAAACGGCATGGTCTGCACAGTACCGAAATAGAGCGTCCCGTCGGGCCGGACCAGGAACAGGCCCGGCTCACTGAACAGCTTCGGCTCCTCAAATCCGGATGAGGTCACGCCGTTCGACGAAGAGACATAGAGCCCCCATTCACGCGCCTTGTCGAGGTCGAGGCCATAGCCCATGACCAGCTTGTCGAGACCCCATTTGGACTTCGACTCAACGGCACGTTCTTCACTGTCACCGGAAATCGCGACGACGTTCACACCTTTCTCGGCGAAGTCACCGAGTTTCTTTTCGAGGTCGGCCAGGTAGTTGCCGCAGATCGGGCAATGCAGTCCGCGGAAGAAAACCACCATGGTGAAATTCTCCGGCTTGCTGTCACCGAGATCGAACGATCCGCCGCCGACCGTCGCGACCTTCAGCGAGGGTACGGGCTGGCGTGGAAAGAGGGGGGTAATGTCAGTCATCACATATTTCCTTCATCTGGTTTGCACAACACAGGCGTGACGACGCCACGCCTGCGGTTGCCCCGAAGATGCGCCGAACCGTCGCGGATGCAACCATCAGCGGATAGTATTTTCGTGAAGCCGGCCAAGCCAACATCACCGGACCGGACTGGCGTCGGCCAGAAAACACCCCGCGGATTTCGTATCACCAGTTTGTACCGGGGCGTCAGACGATTGCTCTGCTGCTCCTCGGTGCATCGATAACGGTGCCCGAAAAACCAGATTCCGAGACAAGATACTGATTAGAAAAGTGAGGGGATCGACAGACAGTTCCGGGAGCGAACCTCAGATCAACACAATCCATAATGTCGCATAATATACGTTATCACAAATTTATGATCATTTATAAACAATGGATTAGATGTTTATACCTTATCATATCCCGGATGTTCTAAATTTCGATTACCATGCCGTCCCGGGCAGGCTCGACACCCTCCGGACATAAGTCAGCGACGGCCTGGTAATCCATGTCCGGGCCCATATGGGTCAGGACGGCCCGCCCCGGCCGGACCCGGTCGATCCATTCCAGCGTCTGGCTGAACCAGCTGTGGGTTGAATGTTCTTTCATCCGGAAGCAGTCGACGACCCATGTGTCGACCCCCTTCAGACAATCGAACGCCCGGTCATCCAGACGAACACAATCTGTCGAATAGGCAAAGTTGCCGATCCTGAAACCGAGTGTTCCCGAATATCCGTGGTCCTGGTCAAAGGCTGTCACCGTCAGTCCGGCAACATCAAATTCACCGGGCCCGATGCAATGGGCCGTCAGACAGGGTTTGTAGAATGGCCTGTCCCGGAACTGTGCTTCGAACACATATCCGAACCGGCGGCCAATCTCGTCCAGCGTCACCTGATCCGAATAGACATCAATCCACTGGTCCGTTGCCATGTTCACCCAGCGCAACTCGTCGATGCCATGAACATGATCGGCATGTGCATGGGTGAACAGAACCGCGTCGAGACGGGAATGGTTAACGCGAAGAAGCTGTTCCCGCAGATCCGGGCTGGTATCGACCAGCAGGCTCTTGCCTGAAACTTCAATCAGAATTGACGACCGGAGCCGACGGTTGCGCGGGTCATCCGGATCACAGCCCCCCCAGAAGTTGCCGACAGCCGGCACACCGCTGGAAGATCCGCATCCCAGAATGGTGATCCGCATGCCCGTTATCCGGCCGGTCGCCGTGCCTTTGAAAACAGGCAGTAGAAGTTCTCGGTGGTGATCCGGGCCAGTTCGTCCGGGGTCACCCCCTTCACGTCAGCAACCTTGGCTGCCGTATGCCGGACGAAGGACGGCTCGTTTCTTTTGCCCCTGTTCGGCATCGGCGCCAGATAGGGCGCATCGGTTTCAACCAGTAATCTGTCCAGTGGAATATCAGCAATCGTCGATCGAAGTTCTTCAGCTTTCTTGAAGGTAACGATCCCGGAAATAGAGATATAAAGGCCCAGTTCGACCGCCACGCGGGCCAGTTCGGGGCCTGCCGTGAAGCAATGAATGACTCCCGGAAACGCCCTCTTCGACATTGCCTCACTGAGGATATTTATGGTGTCGTCATCCGCATCGCGGGCATGCACAATCAGCGGCAGACCGGTGTCTTGTGATGCCTCGATATGCGCCCGAAAGTTCCGTTGCTGTTCGGCCTTCGGGCTGTGCTCATAGAAATAATCGAGACCTGTTTCACCAATACCGATGCATTTCGGATGGGCTGAAAGCTTTGCCAGTTCAGCCCCCGACACCGGCGGTTCGCTCTCCGCCTCGTGGGGGTGAATACCAACAGAACACCAGATATGCCCGTGTGCCTCGGCAATGGCCCGGATCTGCCCGAACTTCGTGACATGCGTACAGATCGTCAGAATGGTCTCAATATCCGCCGCCGCTGCCCGGCTGAGCACACCGTCAAAGTCCTCGGCGAAATCCGGGAAATCGAGATGACAGTGGGAATCAACCAGCATGTTCAGGCACCGTCGGCTGTTTCATCCACGAACCGCGGAAACACCCCGGTCGGTTTCGGCACAGCCTGCCCCGGCGTCAGGGCGGTCTCCAGATCACCAAAGCTGCGGCTGCCTTCCGGCACCTCCATCTGGTCCAGCAGCTTCCCGGCACTTGCCGGCATGACCGGCTGCACCAGAATGGCAATCCGGCGGATCACATCCGCCAGAGTATACAACACCGTACCCATGCGCTCCGGATCGGTCTTCTTGAGGCCCCAGGGTGCCTGTTCGTCGACATAGCGGTTACCCTGCCCGATCACATCCCAGATTTCACCCAGCCCCTTGTGGAAGCTTTGTGCGAGGAAGGCTTCACGCGTCTTGCCATGCAGGCTGCGGGCGGCATCAAGCAGGGCGTTGTCCGCGTCGCCGAACGCACCGGGCTGCGGGATCACACCATTGCAGTTCTTGTGCACCATCGACAGGACACGCTGTGCCAGATTTCCAAGGTCATTCGCCAGATCACCGTTCATGCGATGCACGATGGCGTTATGCGAAAAATCACCATCGTTGCCGAACGGAACCTCCCGCAGCAGGAAATAACGGACCTGATCGAGACCATATTGTTCAATCAGTGCCAGCGGGTCGATCACGTTACCAACAGACTTGGAAATCTTCTGACCCTCATTCGTCCACCAGCCATGGGCAAACACCCGTTTCGGCGGCTGCAGACCGGCGGCCAGCAGGAAGGCCGGCCAGAAGACAGTATGAAAGCGGATGATATCCTTGCCGACCATATGCAGGTCAGCCGGCCAGAACGTCCGGTAGCTGTCACTGTCCTGATCCGGATAGCCGACGGCGGTCATATAGTTGGTCAGCGCATCCAGCCAGACATACATGACATGCTTTTCATCACCTGGCACCGGCACGCCCCAGTTGAAGGTCGTGCGCGAGATCGACAGATCGGTCAGCCCGCCCTTCACAAAACTCATCATTTCATTGCGACGGCTGACCGGGGCAATGAAATCCGGATTGTCTTCATAGAACTTCAGCAGCGGCTCCTGCCATTTCGACAGTCGGAAGAAATAGCTCGGCTCCTCCACCCATTCGACATCTGCGCCGGTTGGCGCTTTACCGGCGACCAGTTCGCTTTCCGCGTAATAGGTTTCATCCCGGACGGAGTACCAGCCGTTGTAACTGCCGAGATAAATTTCGCCGGCATCCATCAGGCGTTTCCACAGATCCTGCACCGCCCTGGTATGCCGCGGCTCGGTGGTGCGAATGAAATCGTCGTTGGAGAAATTCATCGCAACCGCAAGGTCGCGGAAATTCTGGGATACCCGGTCAGTAAAGGCCTGCGGGTCAACACCTGCGGCCATCGCCGATTTCTCGACCTTCTGACCATGTTCGTCGGTGCCAGTTAGGAAAAAGACATCCTCGCCCTCCAGCCGCATGAAACGGGCAAGCACGTCACAGGCCAGCGTTGTATAGGCATGGCCGATATGGGGCGCATCATTGACGTAATAAATCGGCGTTGTGACGTAGTAGGGCATGCCCCTGCTCCCGCTATAGGCTTTGGATCCGGCTGCCCTGCCCGACTGGCAGCGCTGACCGGCGCCGGTCAGGTTCTGGATTGTGCAACTGACTGGATCGACAGCAGGGCATCCAGTGCCGCCTGCTTGCGATCCATATTAACAGTCGAAACAGCCCGACCAAGGCGCGCGATCTTTTCCCACACCTCTATCCAAGGTTCAAGCGAACCGGCGTTTGCCGCAGCTGCAACACTGGCGGTCATACCGTCATTACCAACCTCGCCAAGCCTGCCAGCAGCCGCGAGGGAGACCGATTTGCCAATCCGGTGGTAAATCAGATCCATCAGGACACTGAACCGGCGCTCTGCCCCGGCTTTGGCGACCTGATCGGCGAGCGCATGCATTTTCCGGATATCCATTTTCGGCAATCCGGCGAGCAGATCGTCGAGATCGTCCAGCAGGTCGATACCGCCGGCATCAACCAGCGCCATTGCCTGACCAATGCTGCCATCGGAAATTTCCGCCAGCCGCTCAACCAGAGCAGAACTGATTTCCGGGTGATGGCGGGTGATCAGCTGGGCCACGGTCTCCGACAGTAACGGCTGCAACATCAGCCGCCGGCACCGGGAGCGGATGGTCGGCAGCAGACGTGACGGCTGATGGCAGACCAGCATGATCAGGGCCTGCCGTGGTGGCTCTTCCAGAATCTTGAGGATCGCGTTCGACGCTTCCCGGCGCATTTCATCGACAGCATCAATCACAACCACCCGCCAGTCACCGGCGGACGGGGTCATCGACATAAAGCCCGGAATCTGGCGGGCGACATCAACGGAAATGGACTGCGACAGCTTCTTGCCCTGCTTGTCGAGCTTTCGGGTAATTGCCAGAAAATCCGGATGCCCGAGCGACGCCACCTGTCGAAAGACCGGATCTCCCGGGGCTGTCGCCAGACTGGACGGCGGACCACCGAACATATCCGGCTCGCCGCCACCTGACAGGACAAACCGGGCAAACCGGTAGGCCAGCGTTGCCTTGCCGATGCCTTTCGGGCCGGTCAGCATCCAGGCGTGGCTCATCCGGCCGGATGACCAGGCCTCAATCAGCTCCCGTTCGGCCTCTGCCTGGCCCAGCAGTTCCGAATTTTCCCGCGGGGGCAGCCATGGCGGATCTGACGCATCGACCAGCTCGGGTGCAGCAGGTTTCTTGCTCATAGGGTAATGCCAAGCCGTTCCCGGACAGCACCCACCACAAGTTCATGCACTGATTCTACGGTAAGGTCGGCGTCGATTACGACACAACGATCCGGTTCCCGGCGGGCGATTTCAAGAAAACCGGCACGTACCCGTTCATGAAATGCCAGCGGCATGCGCTCGTAGCGGTCCTCGCTCCCTTCCCGCTCAATCGCCCGGCCAATTCCCCTGTCTGACGCCAGATCGAGAACGATGGTCAGGCCCGGCCGGAATCCGCCACAGACCAGACGATGAAGCCGCCGGATCGTCTCCTTATCAAGCTCATGTCCATATCCCTGATAAGCCATGGTCGAGTCGGCAAACCGGTCACTGATGACCCACTTTCCCCCGGCCATGGCGGGCTGGATCCGCCGGGTCAGGTGATCGCGTCGCGCGGCATAGTTCAGCAAGGCCTCGGTCAGTCCGTCCCAGCGAGCTGTCTCGCCGGTTACCAGAAGATTCCGGATCGCCTCGGCACCGGTCGATCCACCGGGCTCCCGGGTCAGTTCGCACTCAAAGCCCGCCGTTTGTATTGCGGTCGCCAGCATTTTGCACTGGGTTGACTTGCCAACACCCTCGCCGCCTTCAAATGTGATGAATGGGCCTGCCTGCTGCCCCTCAGCCAAGGTCACGCACCCCAGACGATATATTTGACCGCAGAGAGAATACGACCGACGAAGCCCAGCCGGTTGACCGTTTCCGCTGCTTTCAGGGGAATCACCCTGTCCTCAAGACCCGGGGCACTGATCACCAGGTCGGCCACCCGGTCGCCGGCGATGATCGGGGCCGGTACCGGACCTTCATAGACAACAGCAACCTTCATATCCTTGCGGGCATTGCGCGGAACCGTCACGACCAGATCTTCATCGATAATCAGTGGCACCCGCTTCTTGTCACCCAGCCAGACCTCAGCATCTTCGACGACATTTCCGGCCCTGAACAGGCTGACATTGGTGAACTCACGAAACCCCCACTCGATCAGGCGCTCTGATTCCGAACCCCGCGACTTGACACTGTCGAGACCGTTGACGACCAGAACAAGTCGCCGGCCATCGCGTTCAACCGTTGATGCCAGACCATATCCCGCCGCCTCGGTATGGCCGGTCTTCAGGCCGTCGGCACCCATTTTGCGATAGAGCAGCGGATTTCTGTTCCCCTGCCGGATACCGGCATAGGTAAAGCTGCGCTCTGCATAAATCTTATAAAGTTCGGGGAAATCCCTGATTGTCCGCAGCGACAGGGTCGCCAGATCCCGCGCAGTGGTCATATGTTCCGGATCGGGCCAGCCGGTAGCGTTCTGAAGTGTCGTATTCGACATACCCATCTCGCGGGCCTTCGCCGTTGCGGCACGGGCAAAGGCTTCTTCAGACCCTGCAAGCGCCTCCGCGACGACAATACTTGCGTCATTGCCGGACTGAACAACGATACCCCGGATCAGATCAGAGACTTTTACCCGGGTGTCCACCTCGACAAACATTTTCGAGCCGCCTTTCCGCCAGGCCTTTTCACTGACCGGAAACTCGTCATCAAGGCTCACCGTGCCTTCCCGGATCTTGGAATACAGCATGTAGATCGTCATCATCTTGCTCATCGATGATGGCGGCATCAGCTCGTCAGGATTTTTCTCGAACAGAACAGCCCCGGTTTCCGCATCAATCATGATAGCCTGCTGGGCTGCGGTATCGAGCGCGACGGATGGCGTGGCAGCAAAGAGAAAACCGGCGAGCGATACCAACCCGGCAAAGCGGTTCACCATCTGAAACATGTTCTCTCCTCCGTTTTCTCTATTCGCCGAATCTGGTTCTGCCCCTGCAACGGACCAGCTGCCTGTGGCAAAATTTTGATCTGAATGATTCGGTTTATTCTAGCACGATACGGGCGTCGGGAAATCCCGCTGAAATCACTGATGCAAGCAACTGGTCCGCCTGGTCGACCGTCGACAGCGGCCCGACCCGGACGCGGAAATAGTCCCGGCCATTCACCATCGCATGAGTGATGCCCGCCGTTCCGTGGCCGGCAAGCCGGGCCTGCGCCCGGTTGGCATATTCATAGACGGTAAATGACCCGGCCTGGATGAACATATCCGTATCAACAGGCGCGGTTTGCGTCACCGTTGTGCGCAGCGGTGTGGTCACCCCGACAGCCGGGGCTGACGCACGCACCGCCGGCGGTGCGACAAATGACTCAACAACCGGTGTTGGCCGGACAGGCGTCGGACCGCTGATATTCTGTGCCACAACCCGGGTTCTGGGTGCAGCTCTGACACTGGTCGGATCACCGGTCGCAACCGTTGTGCCCTGCAGCCGTGCCGCAAGCAGGCGACTTTCACGCGACAATATCCGCACCCGCACCCGCGCCGTCCCCGCCCCGATCATATCCAGCTGCATCGCTGCCTTGCGCGACAGATCAATGATGCGGCCTTTGGAAAACGGGCCACGGTCATTGACGCGAACAATTATTGACCGGCCGTTTTCAAGATTTGTCACACGAACGATACTCGGCAGCGGCAGGGTACGATGCGCTGCCGTCAGGGCATCCATATCGTAACGCTCGCCGTTGGCTGTATCCTTGCCATGGAAGTTCGGCCCGTACCACGAAGCAATACCCGTCTCGTCATAGGCGTAATCGACAGCCGGCCTATACCAGGTGCCATAGATCTGGTACGGGTTACCGATCTTGTAGGTTGTTGAGTTCCCGAACTCTCCGCCTTCACCGGTGAAGGGCTCTGAATCTTCCGGCAGCGTTTCCTTGATGGCGTGCGACAACAGATTGATCTCTGCGCAGCCCGCCATTGTGATGATCAGACAGACAGCCCCGAAAAGTCTGACGAAATGTGAAAATGAATGCCGGCCACCGGCTGCGGACAGTCTTTCCGACGTCATACCAAATCCCCCAAAACTCGCCTCAGTCACCGATTGCATCAGCAATCGACCCGACAGAAATGCCAAAGAAATGTGAATAATTCCACTTCAGCAATGTCCGGTAATTCTGATAGATCAGAAACGCTGCGTCGCCACCCCGCTTTGGCCGGATCACAGACGCCTCCAGATTACGGGATGGTAATGCGCCCCCGCCTTCCTTGCGAACACCCAGCGCCTGCCATTCATCCATCCTCCTGACGACATCCAGACTAACCAGCGTCTCGTCAAAGCCTGCGGGCAAATCGACCGCACGGCCCCATGTCTGATCATCGCGCCAGCCGGATTTTGACAGATAATTGGCGATCGACGCAAAGACATCTGACTGTGTTTCCCAGATATCGCGCCGGCCGTCACCGTTATAATCCTCGGCAAAAGCCAGATAGGATGACGGCATGAACTGGCTTTGCCCCATCGCACCGGCCCATGAACCCTTCATTACATCTGCTGTCGTATGGCCCTGATTCAGGATCGTCAGGGCGTTGAACAGTTCCTTGCGGAAAAAGGCACTGCGCCTTCCGTCCCAGGCCAGTGTCGCCAGCGAATCGATGACCTTGAAACCGCCGGTATAGCGGCCAAAACTGGTTTCCGCCCCCCACAGCGCAACAATGAAACGCGGCTGGACGCCGTATTTCCGCGAGACCTCGGCTAGAATATCGCGATGTTCAACCATCATCCTCTTACCATACTCAATCAGCTGCGGCGTTATCCGTTTCGCCATATATTGCTGAAATGTCTGGGTAAATTCCGGCTGCCCGCGATCAAGCTCAATAACCCTCGGTATTGGACTGACATCGGTCAGGGCGGCGGCAATGATCGATTCCGATATCTTGCGTTCCCGCGCCTCCTGACGAACACCGTCAAGCCAGACATCGAACGGCTGTTCAGCCGCCAGAGCGGCGGTGCCGAGACTGACAGTCAGCGAAAGTGCGAGCAGCGAAAGTCGTTTTTGCATGGCTATTCATCACATTGATTGGTCGGGAATACAGTTTGTAACCTGCCAGTCTTGCGAAACCGTTATCATCCGCATGTTTTCAAGGTGCCGGAAACAACGCGTCCGTTCGTCCCATCATCCAGTAAACAAGCAAGCCGATCCATTCCCTGACAGCAGGAGATATCCCGCTCATCCCTCCTGAGAAGTCAAATCTCAGAGAGAATGAATCATCATTTTTAATTTTATAATCAACAGGATACGGGAAAATCTTAAAGCCCGCCCTGCGAAACACTCCTACAGAGCGGGGCATGTGGGCGGCAGAGGTTACCAGTATCCATCTGTCCTCCGGATTCGGCGAAAACAGCTCGGCCACCCGGATCGCATTTTCATAAGTATTTCTGGCGCTGGATTCAAAAACAAATCTTGCCGGGTCCAGACCAATACGTTCAATCAGCAGACGCGCGGCATCCGCTTCCCGGTGTTCCGTATCGGTCAGCCGGCCTGACCCCCCGGTATAAATCACCGGGATATCAGGATAGCGTCTGGCGAGATACAGCATTTCGATAACCCGTTCAGCACCGCCGCCAATCGACGGCATCCCGGAGGTCGTTGTCGCAATCGGGTCGATGACGCCACCCAGAACGATGACACCGGTGGGTCCCGGCAGGGTCTCCGGCAGAACAGCCGGCGGGAAACGCTGTTCAAGCGGCCCTTCGATCCAGTCACCGACCGGCAGAAAGGTCAGGCAGGCTGTCAGCCCCAGCAGTACCGCACTGGGCCACACCAGCCAGCGGCGACGGCTGGTCAGGATGACCGCGATCGAGCAGAAAAAGATCAGAAAAGCGACGAGATTTCCGGGCTGGACGACAAACCAGAACAGCTTAGAGGCGATGAAAAAGACGTCTTCCATACCAGTCCTGCTTTTGTCGTTCGTGACACCCCGTCAGGCGACAAACTGTTCCCGGTGTTTGGCAATGGCCTTGCGAAGACCCATGAATATCTGCTTGCCGACCTGGCCGCCATCGCCCTTGATCTTTTCCTTGAGCACAACGCGCATCGAATCGATATGAGCCTTCACGACCTCAACCGCAGCGTCGCTCTGATTGCATCCTTTTCCGGTGCAGTCATACAGCGACTTGGCGAAACTTGTGATCAGCGGGTAGCCAAAGGTTCCCCCCTGCCCGCGCATTTCATGAGCCAGCAGATTGATCTGTTCAAAATGCTTCGGCCGCTGGGTTGGGTGAAGCAATGCCTCGGTACACAGATCCGACAGACTGGAAAGATCGGTCAGCGCCCAGTCGGCAAATTCCAGCGACTTTCGCGCCAGATCTTCCTCGGCTTCCTCAAGCATATTCAGTGGCAGTTCGCCAACGCCTGTCGCCCCCATACCGGCGACTTTCTCCTTCAGCCGGTTTGGTAACCTGAAATACCAGACTTCTGTCTTGTCTTTGGGTTTTGTGGTTTTAGATCCTGAATAGACAATCGTCACATCTTTTTCGGCGATCACCCGGCGGTCGTCTTCAACCAGTTCATCCTTTCGCCGACGCCTGTCGGGACCAAAATAATTCTGGTTCATGACATACTGCCGGGGGTGATCAATCACGGCCAGAATTCGCTGCGAGACCGAACGTCCGGAGAACGGTTTTGCCAGAAACTCGGTGGTTCCGATATCCCTGGCGGAATTGACATATCCTTTATCAGCCGCACCGCTCAGCATGATGAAAGGCATGAAACGGTCTGGCGATTCCTTCGCGATGCGAAGCCACCGCAACAGCAGCACGCCATTTACCGGGCTCATCACCAGATCGCTGATGACCAGATCAATCCCGAGACCATATTGCTGATTGCTGCTGCTTGCCGAGATAACTTTCAGGAACTCGATCGCATCAGCACCGTTCTTCGCGGTCTTGACCTCACGAAAACCAAGCTGACGGAGCAGATTCGACAATACATCGCGCATATAATCATTGTCTTCGACCACCAGGGCCGAAAGGCGATCAAAACTGTAAAGTGCCAACCTGATACCCTTGCCTGCTCTGGACGGCCCCGTCTGCCCGACCTTAAAGTGCCGACCGGACGGCTATGTTGCAATCCCGTTATCGAAAAAGAAAAAGGACGCTCCGGAGAGCGCCCTCTTTGATCCGCTGATCAGACCGGTTTTAGAAGAGCTGCAGAACCGACTGTTCGGACTGCTGGGCCAGTGACAGTGACGTCACGCCAAGTGACTGTCTGGTCTGGAGGGAGAGCAGGTTTGCCGATTCTTCATTGAGATCGGCGTTCACCAGTTTTGCGGCACCTTCTTCCAGCGTATTCACCAGTGTCTCGGTAAAGTTCAGCCGGATCTGAAGCAGGCTGTTGCTGGAGCCGAGTGTGGCCGAAGCATTTCGTACCTCGCCAATGGCAACATCAAGATCCGAAATCGCCGCATCAATATTGGCATCAGACCCGAAGTTACCGGCCGCCAGTTCAATGGAGAGGCCCGTCGCATCAAGCGACGTACCGGTAATCGTAATCTTGTGATCACCGTCCTCATCAAAGGTAACCGTGAGGCTGTCCGCTGTCTGACCGACCAGGTTCGTGCCGTTATAGCTTGAGTCGTTGGCAAGATCGGTCAGCTGGTTGCGGATAACGTTGAACTGGTTGGCCAGGTTCTGACGTTCCGAGGTGTCGTTTGTCTGGCGGGCCTGCAGGGCAAGACCCTTGGCCTGATCGACCAGATCGGCCAGCGCTTCCGCGCCCTGTACGGCGGCTTTCACCGTCGAGATGCCCTGATCGATGGAATTCTTGAGAGCAGCAAGGTCGCTGCTTCGGTTGCTGAGGCCACGTGACTGGAAGAAGGCCAGCGCATCATCAAGCGCGCTGTTCACTTTAAGGCCGGTCGAGAGCCGTTCCTGTGTCCGCCCGATCAGTCGCGAGGTGCGGGTAAGGGAAAGCAGGTTAGTCCGTGTCGGTGCTGACAGTGTGATGTCCGAGGTCGACATTGATTCTACTCCGTTTACTGTTCTGTCATCAGCGCCGGGGCCTTTTCAGGGGCATCCCCGCACCAGTTGATCCAAAGCACCGGCCAGTGGGCTTGCAGAACCCTTCGTCCTGCGTTGCGCCTTCTGCGCGATCCGGAACTTATCTGGCCTCCAGATAGCAGGTAGCGTGCCAACTTTTATTTCCCTGAAAAAACAATGCACTACCCCTCCAAACATCTGGGTGATGGCAGGCAAAGGGGAAAAATGGTACGTAGCGACTGGCAAAAATTGCCGGGCAAAACGGGCAGAAGGAAAAAACCATCATGGGTAAGGCTAAGAAACGCTCCGCGATCATCGTTGGTGCCGGCAGCGGCCTCAGTGCCTCGTTCGCCCGGAAGCTGGCATCAGAGGGGACGGAACTGGTACTGGCAGCCCGTGATGACACAAAGCTTACGGCACTGGCGGCGGAAACAGGTGCGACGACCGTCAGATGCGATGCCTGCGTCCCGGAAGAGGTTGATGCCCTGTTCGCCGCGGCAGAAAAGACGTTCGGCGTACCGGACCTTGTTCTCTATAACGCCAGCTTCCGGACCCGTGGCGATTTCGAGGGTCTGAACCGTGATCTGGTCCGCAAGACCCTTGATGTGACCGCCTATGGTGCCTTTCTGGTCGCCCAGCGGGCGGCGCAGGTCATGCTTCCCCGTGGATCCGGCGCGATCTTCTTTACCGGCGCGTCCGCCAGCGTGAAGGGCTACTCAAAGTCCGCGCCTTTCGCCATGGGAAAATTCGCCCTGCGCGGGCTGGCCCAAAGCATGGCGCGGGAGCTGTCGCCGAAAAACATTCATGTCGCCCATTTCGTCATTGATGGTGGCATCGGCGATACCTCCGACCCCCGGGCTGCCGGGCGCGGCGAGGATGGCCTGCTGCATCCCGACGCCATCGCCGAGAGTTACTGGCAGGTCTATTGCCAGCATCGCAGCGCCTGGTCCTGGGAACTCGAACTGCGCCCCTGGGCGGAAAAGTTCTGAGCGGAGGCTCGAAACCCTCCCTGCACATCCATATAGAAACAGAAGAAGATGTGAGAACCTGTAACAGGACCCCGCCCCGCATGACCGTGAACAAGACCACTCTCGTCTCCTCAGTACTGGCGACCGGCAGTCTGCTGATCCCGGCCCGGAGTGCCCTTGCCCTCGACTTCGACCAGGACGGCCCCCGGCTGGTCTATTCGCTGCTGCTGTTGCTGTTCATCGGTTCCGCCGTTCTGTTTCATTTCCGCAACCGGATGGGGCTGGCGCTGAAATACAGTGCGGTCTGGCTCGGCATCTTTCTGGTGCTGGCCATCGGCTACAGCTTTCGGGGTGACGTCATGATGGTGGCTGACCGGGTGATGGGCAATCTCATCGAAGACCGGGGCAGCGTGGCGAATGGTGAAATTTCATTCCCCGCCGGCCGGAACGGGCATTTCTTTATCGAGGCCAGTGTGAATGGTGAGCCGATCCGGTTTCTGGTCGATACCGGTGCGTCCAGCGTGGCGCTGTCACAGGCCGATGCCCGGCGGATAGGCTTCGCGCCGGAGGCGCTGACCTTCGATCAGCCAACACAGACCGCAAACGGTCCCGCCCTCAGCGCCCGTATCCGGCTGGACAGTGTCGCCGTCGGCCCGGTTGTGGTTGAGGATGTCCGGGCGACAGTCAGCAATGCCAGGCTCAATCAGTCGCTGCTGGGGATGAGCTTTCTCAGCCGCATCGGCGGCTATCGGGTTGAGGCCGGGCGCCTTATCCTGACCCCCTGATCGCGCCCCGAACAGATCAGGCCAGTGCCACCGCAATCCGTGCCGCGACATCTGCGTTATGGATTGCCAGCGCCCGGTTGGCGGCAACTGTCCGTCCGTCACTCAGTTCGGCCAGGCGGCGCAGCAGATAAGGCGTCTCCCGCTTGCCGGTCACACCGTCGCGGCGGGCTTCGGCCAGTGCTGTTGCAATCCAGCCTTCGACCTCCGCACGCGGCAGCTCATCCGCCTCAGGGATCGGGTTGACGATCAGTAACCCGCCCTGCAACCCCAGCCGGCGCTGTGCCCGGATGATGGCGGCAGCCTCCACCGCATCCTCAACCCGCCTGTCGACGCCAAGTCCGGAATCACGGTAGTGAAACGCCGGCAGCCGGTCAGTGCGATAGCCCAGTACCGGCACCCCCTCGGTCTCCAGCACTTCCAGCGTGCGCGGCAGGTCGAGGATGGATTTCGCCCCGGCACAGACCACCGTCACCGGGCTTTGACCCAGTTCACGCAGATCGGCAGAGACATCAAGACTGTCCTCGCCACCGCGATGGACGCCCCCGATCCCGCCGGTCGCAAACATCTCGATTCCGGCCAGCGCCGCGCAATACATGGTGCCGGCCACCGTCGTCGCCCCCGGCAGGCCAAGCCCGATGACGGTACCGAGATCACGACGGCTGACCTTCACGCAGTCACGGGCCTGCGCCAGACGCTCCAGCGCGTCCCCCGACAGCCCGACATGCACCCGGCCATCCAGCAGCCCGATGATGGCGGGTGTTGCCCCGGCAGCCCGCACCGCGTCCTGCAGACCGGCGGCGACAGACATATTCTCCGGCCAGGGCAGGCCGTGGGCGATGATCGTGGATTCAAGCGCGACAACGGGGCCGCCGCCGGCTTTCGCCGCCGCCACCTCGTCACTGAAAGTCAGAAGATCGTTCATCCGCGCAGTCTCGGCATTTCAGCCGGACTGGCAACCCGCTGCATCATCACGCGTTACCGTGATATCCCCGGCGCGCCCGTCAACTGCTGACCAGTTCAGTGTTTCCGGTGCTGCCTGATCGCTTTCAATCACCAGCGAGGCCGCGGCATTCCCCCGCGTCAGCCAGACCTCCGCCGCTTCTTCACGCAGCAGCGAGGCCAGAACACCCGCCGCAAAACCGTCCCCCGCCCCGACGCAATCAGCGATCGCACACTCTGGCCGCGCGGCAGCCCGGTAGATTATCCCCTCCAGCGCCAGCACCGACCCGGCTGCACCCGCCGTCACCGCGACAATTGACGGCCCCTTGGCCAGCAAATCACCGGCCAGCCTTGCCGCCGCATCAAGACCTTCCCCGCTCTCCTCCAGCCGCAGCAGCGCCTCGGCCTCACGCTGGTTCAGCAGCAGCAGGTCGATGCGGTCCAGCAGCCCGGCCAGCCGGACCACCTTGGCCACCGACACGGCGGCGACCGCAACCGGCGGACGGTCTTCCGTCAGGATCAGCGATTCCAGCAGGTCACTGGACAGGTTCGCATCCGCCAGCCACCAGCGGCAGAGCATTGCCTGCGCCATCGCCTTCCCGTCCAGTGCCGACGTCTGTTCATGAATGCCCATATCGTTGAAGGCGACCGACAGCCGCCCCTCCGGATCCAGCGCGGCAATATAGCGGCTGGTCCGTCCCTGCCCGCCTGACAGGTTGATCAGGTCCACCCCCGTCATCTCCGCATCACCGGCGATGGCCGCCCCGTCCGAATCATCGGCAAAGGCCGACAGCAACAAGGGTCGCTGCCCCAGCCGCGCCAGACAGGCCGCAATATTGCGCGCCGCCCCGCCGATCCGCAGGGTCATGGCAGCCGGGTTCGACAGACCGGCCGCCATCTCCCCCTCCAGCCGCATCACCAGATCAACATTCGCCGCGCCGATCAGCGCGATATCGTTGCTGCTCTCCGTCATCTCAGCCTCCACCATCCCGGCCACCCGGCAAATTCCCACCCATGCTGACGGGGAAAGATGAATCTCGCGCTAATGCGGATCGCACTGGACAGCGCCAGGCCAAAAGCTGTTCAATCCGCGGATGGCCGACGAACGTATCAGGGGAACTGTCTGGAGCGATGTCGAGGTTGACCTCATCGTCGCCGACTATTTCGACATGAGGCAGAAACAGACAACCGGCCAGCCCTTCATCAAGAAGGAGCATAACCGGCGGCTGCAGCAACTGACCGGCCGCAGCGAAAGTGCCATCGAATACAAGCACCAGAATATCAGCGCTGTACTGGAACGCCTTGGCATGAGCTGGCTTCCCGGCTACGCGCCGATGTCGAACTTTCAGGCCTCGCTGGTCGAGGCGGTTGGCCGTTATCTCGGCAGCCAGCGGAAACTGTTTCTCGACACCCCGCTGCCTGACGAAGCTGCCTTCCGGGCCAGTGAGCCCGCGCCCCTCTATATCGGCTCCCCGCCCGGCCTCGCCCCCCTGCCCGCGGCAGAGACGGCGAAGCACAGTCTGGAACGGCTGGTCCGGAAATTTGATCCGGCGGCCCGGGACGAGCGCAACCGCAAACTCGGCAAGCTGGGCGAGGAACGGGCCTTTCACTCGGAAAGGCTGACCCTGACGGCGAAGGGCCGCGATGATCTGGCCCGCAGGGTCCGCTGGGTATCAGAGGAAGACGGCGACGGTGCCGGATACGACATCCTGTCATTCGACGCGCAGGGGCATGAACGCCTGATCGAGGTCAAAACCACCACCGGCCACCAGACCACCCCGTTTTACATCAGCCAGAACGAACGCTCCTTCGCCGAAGAACGCCCGGATGCCTTTCGCCTGCTGCGCCTTTACGACTTCAGCCGGGAACCGAAAGCCTTCGAGATCGCACCACCACTGGACACCGCCCTCTGCCTCAGCCCGATCGCCTACCGCGCCAGTTTCGGCGATCCGCCGCAGCAAAGCTGAAACGGAATTGTATCCCCGATAAAAATCGACTATCCAACGCCTCTGGCGAGGATGGGTGGCCGAGCGGTTGAAGGCACCGGTCTTGAAAACCGGCAAGGGTTAACGCTCTTCGTGGGTTCGAATCCCACCCCATCCGCCACTAGCTTTTCGCAACACAGAAAACTGAACATGATCTCCGACATTTCCAAATCGACAGTCGTTTCGCAGAAACGGCGAGAGCGATTGTAATTCGAGCTTTCTCCCTGACTCTCCACCAGAAAATCCCCAACGCATTGATATTTAATAACATTATCTAATACGGCAGGTTTCTTTCCCAAATAATGTGCCCCGCTTTTTTCTATTTAGAGGCAGCTAAGAAAAATTGGCAGTTTTTGACAATTTAGGATTTAACCGGCATAATCAGTCAGAGAGGATTGTTCTGATATGCCTACGCGTAATGTAAATCTGACCGATTATTACGATAACTTTGTCGCCCAGTTATTGGAATCGGGGCGGTTTCGTAATGCGAGCGAGGTTGTTCGCGCGGCATTACGCTTGCTAGAAAACCAGAACCTTGAAGAACAGGCCAAGATCGAAGCATTGCGAAATGCCTTCAAAGAGGGCCATGAATCCTACGCTCGGGGCGACTACGTAGTCATGAAGAGCGAAGCAGATATTGATCGCTTCTTCGATGAAATGGATGCGGAGATCGATCGGGCCTCATAATTCATGCCCGCCAAATCCTATACACTCATCCGCACCGGCAAAGCCTCCGCCGACCTCGTGGAAATTCGCGACTACACCATACGAAACTACGGCGCACAGGTAGCGAAGGACTACAACGCACTTATGCGCCAAGCTTTCAAGGACATCCGCGAAGCCCCGTCCCTCATCGGTAGCCGCGAACGGCCGGAGATCGGCGAGAGCGTTCGCAGCTACCATATCTCGCTTAGCAAAACCCGTGCAGGATCAAAGATAAAATCGCCGCGCCACTTCATCCTCTATTTTCAGCCCAATGAGAGCGAAATCGTCGTAAGCCGGATACTTCACGATTCACGCGATTTAGTGCGTCACATTCCGCAAGCAGACATTGATAGGGCTACAGCTTTCAAAGAGAAACGGAAGCCGCAAGGTCGCACCAGAGACAAAGGGCGCGGTCGATGACCGCATGTTCGATGACACAGACAAGCGCCAATTTTTTTAGGGCTACACGACACCCCAGATGTGCTGCCTGTTCGTATCGATCAAATCTCCGGGCTTGTCGCGAATGTTCATCACTGGCGGTAAAGTGACATCTGTTAGCTCTATTCCATCCGGCGACAAACTTGCGACTCCTCGAGTTCCGGCCTCCCCCCATTGATCCAAAACAATGCCCCCCGGCCCCTCCACAGGCAGACTCCCGAAAAGCGCACCGGGAGGGAGGCTGCCGCTGATGACCGAGACACATATTCCGTTAGACCGCCGTGTCAGGCTGGTTTCCACTGTTGAGCCCTGGCGGTGGCTGGTGGCGGGATGGCATGATTTGCGGGCGAACCGGATGCGGAGCCTGCTCTACAGCCTGCCCTTTGTGCTGTTCGGTTATGTCTCTACCGTCGGGCTCTATCTGGCGGGGTGGCATTATCTGATCTGGCCGGCGCTGGCCGGGTTCTTCATTCTGGCACCGGCCTTTGCCGTCGGGTTTTATGAGGCCAGTCGCCGTCTGGAGCGGGGCGAGGCTGTCACACTCCGACAGATGGTTCTGGCCTGGCGGCGCAACCCCAGCCGCATCTTCGGGGCCGGGCTGACGCTCTGTTTCTTCATGATCCTGTGGCTGCGGTCGGCCTCGCTGATCTATGCGATCAACTTTCCCTACCAGATGCTGTCGCTGCAGGGGATCGTGAACCAGACCTTCTTTTCCGCCGACGGGGCGTCTTTTTTTGCGGTCGGAACGGTTATCGGCGCGGCTTTTGCGGTGACAGCCTTTCTGCTGACCGTTGTGTCACTGCCGATGCTGCTGGGGGAAAAGTCCGACCTGCTGCCTGCGATCTTTCTGTCCATACTGGCGGTATCGCGCAACAGCCGGGCAATGGCGCTGTGGGCCGCCATCATCGTTGTCATCACCGCCGCCGGGATGGCCACGGCCTTTGCCGGGCTGGTGATTACCATGCCGCTGCTCGGCCATGCCTCCTGGCATGCCTACCGGTCCGTGATTGAACCAACTGCGGTTCATCCGTCAGACAGATGAACCGGACCGATGGCCGCCAGACCCCCTTCCGGCAGGGATATCCGATGCTAGCTTCCGGGCCCCGCGAACGGCAGCTGGTTCTTGAAGCCTGCCCATATCTTTGGATGCCATTCGGCTGCAAACTCGCGAAAGCTGTCGAAAATCGCACGTTTCACCGGTGAACTCCGGATTTCGGTGATCGTCCAGTCTTCCGGCCCCCAGGTACGGATCGGATCCGGATGAGGAAGGATCAGGTCCGGGTTCCAGAGATAGATGATGTCCATGGCATCAGGCCCCTCGGCAATGTGATAGGCGAACCCGATCATTGCTGACGGCACGACGATACCATTCAACTGGGCGTCCTGCTGGAACTGCTGAATATGGGGCTGGTCGCTGCCGGTAATGCCAAGCGAAAACGGCTGGGTCCGCCAGCAGTCCTGGCGGCCGCGATAATCGTTCTGAAGGAACGCCGTAAAATAGTAATCGTCAGACTCGCAACCGGCATAGGGATCGAAACGTGGCTCGTGAGGCGGGTCGGCATTACGCACAAGCACAAGCTGCGTAACGACATTCGAGCTGACTTTCGCCAGAGCCGCCAGATCATAGCGGACAATATTTTCCTCCCGAACCTTTCCGGTGCCGACCACTGTCCAGTCACCATCCGGCAGGGGAACCTGATTGCCGCTGACCGCGAAAACTGTTGATACGGTCTGGCCGATGACCGGTTCCTCGACCTGGTTACCGGTTGTCTGGCAGGCGGAAAGAAGAAGAGCACAGACCAGTGCCGTCCCGGAAACTGGTGGCCCGGCGGTCAGCCTGCCCGACCTAACCACCACAGGTTGCCCCGGGGGTGAGAGTTGTGTGGACCGCAGGCCGGGACTGAGCACCGATGCTCGCAGCTTTCGCCAGTGCAACCGGACTGGAGACGCCACCGGCGATCGCACTGAGCACGTCCATCTTCGCCGTGGCAACGGCGACGGAAACCGGCGGCGTGGTTGGTGCGCCGGGCGCAGAGCCGACGCTGGCAGAACTTGCCTGCCCCGGCCCGACATCGACACTGGATCCGTCGGGAGTGGACAATGTGACCCCGCCATCTTCAACAGCAACCGTTGTCGTTCCGTTATCGTCGACGATCAGAGTGAATACGGTCCCCCGTACGGTCACGACAGCCGCCGGTGTCTGTATCTGATAGGATGAACTTTGCATGCTGCCGGAAACAAACCTCAGGGTACCTTTGAGAATGGACACCCCGACATCGCCCACACCCTGATTGGGGTTGTAGACAAAACGGTCCAGAAGGACCTGTGCACCCGGACCGATCTTGATCGTTGTCTCATCTTCAAAGACCAGATCCGTGGCAGCGCCGGAGCCGGTCTCAATGGTTTCTTCGGCATAGACGGCGTCCGCGACAGCCAGCTGTCGCTCGGTTTGCGCGAAATTTCCGGACACCACCCGCAACACAGTCTGGGTCTGACCGATCTTGGCTTGGGCCTGAGCCAGCGACGGCGCTATGCCCAGACCGAATATCGTGAGAAAAAGAAATACCCGTAACATTCCTTCCAGCCTCATCAAATTCATGCCGAAAATCAGGTTACAATAGATTTTTTTTGAGCAAAAGTATGAATTGGCGAAAACAAAACGATTATCTAATGGGAACAAGAACTGTCAGAACCCTGCCGTTGCTGATTGTGATGCTGATGCTGGCGATTCAGGCGATGTCGCTGGAGGAAATCGAAGTTCTGCGTGAACGTGCCGCCGACATGCTGATCCGGCATTTCCCGGCAGCGGTCACAGAAACCCCCGTGATCATCGTTGAGATTGATGAGGCCAGTCTGTCCGCCCTGGGACAGTGGCCCTTTCCCCGGGATATCCTTGCAGGTGTTATCAAACGGCTCAACGCAGCGGGATCGCTGATCGCGATGACTATACTTACCGCTGAGCCCGACTCAGCATCCCCGCAGCGCGTATTTGACCGGATGGGCATCCCGCCACCCGCAGGAATCAAACTTCCGGACTCTGACGCAATACTGGCACAGGTTGTTGCCAGTGGCCTGGCCATCGGACCCGCCGTAATGACGAACGGATCCGGTGAGCAGTTGAGATCCAGATCAGGATTTGCGCAGACCGGAAACGATCCGCTGATATACCTGCCCCGGTTCAGCCGGGCCATCGTTCCCACAGAGCCGATCGGTACCGCATACAACGCTCTTGGCGCGATCAATATGCAGACCGACCGGGATGGTGTACTGCGCTGGATTCCGCTGCTGTTTGCACTCGACGGCCAGTTATTCCCGGGTTTCCCGACCGAAGTCCTTCGGCTGGCGCAGGGTGCCGGAAGCACTCTGGTCAAGACAACAGGCGCCAGTGGCGAGTCCGGCGACAACGGAATCATCGCGATCCGGACAGGTGCTGCCGAGATACCGACGGACAAACACGGACGCCTGAGATTTGTCCCCGGGCCCACAACCGCCATACCCCGCCTGTCGTTTCACGATATCCTGACGGGTAATGTCACGGCGGATCAACTGGAGGGCCGGATCGTCGTGGTCGGCGTCAATGCCGGGGGAATTGGCGAACGCTATACGGACCCGTCTGGTCTCCGGCTGACAGCCATGGACGTCCAGGCGCAGGTTATCGAACAGATTCTCAGTGGCCGCCTGCTGACCCGGCCGGACTGGGCACCGGGTGGGGAACTTCTTACCACCGCCCTAACCGGCATACTGCTGATTGTTGCCTGCCGTTACTTGGGGGCGGTCATGGCCGGACTTGTCGGTACCGGCGGACTTCTGGCTGTCCTCTCCCTCTGGTTCGCCGCGCATCAGCATTACGGGATGATTGTCGACCCTGTCATGCCCGTCAGTACGATCATCGTTACCTTTCTCGGTGTAAGTCTTGTTGAACGCTGGGTTGCCGAACGAAAATCAAAATGGATTCGCGGTGCATTTGCCAGCTATGTCAGCCCCAACCTTGTCAACACCCTGACCAGGAACCCTGACGCCCTGCAACTTGGCGGGGAACGCAAGGAACTCAGCTTTGTATTTACAGACCTCGCCGGATTCACGAGCCTGGTAGAACAACTCAAGCCGGACGAGTTACCAGTGCTGTTGAGCAGTTACCTCGACGGCATGACACGCATTACATTCCGGCATGACGGAACCATCGACAAGTTTGTCGGTGATGCAGTGCATGTCATCTTCGGTGCGCCGGTCGATCAACCGGATCATGCCCAACGCGCGCTGGCCTGCGCGTTCGAGATGCAGCAGTTCGCGAGAGCCTTCGCAGTAGAGAAGAACGCCGCCGGTATTGCTGTCGGAGAAACCAGAATCGGGGTCAATACAGGACCTGTCGTGATCGGCAACTTTGGCGGATCGACGATGTTCGATTACACGGCGCACGGTGACGCAATCAATACCGCTGCCCGCCTGGAAAGTGCCAACAAACAGTTCGGCACAGACCTGTGCGTCAGCGAAATGACTGCCCTGCATTGCCCGGATTTTCAGGGCCGGTTAATCGGAGAACTTATTCTGAAAGGCAAAACGATCCCGCTGAAGACCTATGAACCCTGGTCAGCGGAGAACGGCCCCCTGCCAGCCGCCTGGCAGGAATATTCCGACGCCTATAAATTGCTGGAATCAGGTACCGATGACGCAACCCGGATATTTTACGAACTGCGCACCAAGTATCCGGCAGATTCGCTGATTGCGTATCACGCAGACCGGTTGACCCGTGGCCAGACAGGCAGCTTGCTTACCCTTACAGAGAAATAGCAGGAACCTGGAGTCTATGATGATTGGTAAAATAAAACGTGAACTTCTGACAGCATTTCTTGCGCTTTCCGTTGTTGCGGCATGCACCGGTCCGACAACCGAGCAACGGATTCTCTCGGCTACTGAGGAAGTCTCGATCAATGGTTTACAGCCAGAGTCGGTTTTCAATGCGGGATCTGCGCTGTTTGAAGCCTGGACACCGATCAATATCCGCGGCAAGGGGGACTGGCAGCTGCTCAGCGACAGCAGCAGCTCAGACCTCACAATGCAGAAATTCATCATTCGTGGCGAGGCGAAGGAAAGTGCCTCTGGTATCATTCTTGAGACGTCGATCGATCCGGAAGCTTGTCCGGTTCTCGAATGGCGCTGGTTGGTGGAAGCGGTGCAACAGAGTGCTGATCTGCGGCTGAAGGACAAAGACGACGTCGCAGCCGCCCTGATCCTCATGTTTGGCGATCCCGGCATGATGTCGCAGCCCCGGCCAGTACCGACGTTGCGTTATGTATGGACCGGTGGCGGGCATGAGCGCAATGCCGTCATTGCCAATCCCTACCTGCCTGAAACCGTAAGGAATATTGTCATACGCAACCGCGAAGACCCGACAAATGCTTGGCTGTCCGAACGCCGGAATGTGCTTCAGGACTACGAAGCTGCTTTTGGCAATGCGCCTGACTATTTTGTCTGGGCCGTCGCTCTCTTCATCGATAATGATCAAACCAAAGAAGACGCCGCTGCGCAGTTCACAAAGGCTGATTCATTCTGTCGGTAATTTTTGAAACCCTCACCCCACCACCGGAAGTTCAGCCGGTGCCCGGCGGCTGAGCCATTCGGCGCCGTCTTCGGTGATGACGATATTTTCCTCATGCACCATCTGTTTGCCGGGGGTGAATTCCATGCCGGGCTCCAGCGTCAGCACGACGCCCGGTTCCAGCACCGTGCCATCATCCGGGGTGTTTGAGGGCCATTCGGTGAGCTGCATGCCGAGGCCATGCCCCATGCGCCCGACGCTGTTGCCGAGTGCGCCGCCCGCTTCCAGCACGCCCCACATGGCGGCCCAGACATCGCTGGTGGTGGCTCCCGGCCTGGCGGCGGCAAACCCGGCATCGGTGGCAGCATAGACCGCGTCATAGGCGCGGCGCACGGCGTCATCCGCATGGCCGAAGGCGATGTTACGGTCGAAATCGCAGAAATAGCCGTCGAAGGTCGTGCCGGTATCGATGATCAGCACATCGCCCTCGGTCTGCACCCGGTCGGTCGGGCCCATGATGATGCTGTCATAGCCACCGGGGCCGGAGCCGGAGATGATGTAGGGCGAGGTGTCGGCCCCGCGTTGCAGTAGGTCGATGCGGAAGCGGCGGCAGATTTCCCGCTCGGTCTCGCCGATGCTGACCGACGCGGGCCAGTCATCGAAGGCGTCGGAGGTCAGGTCGCAGATATGAGCGATCTTCTCAATCTCTGCCGCCGACTTCACATAGCGCAGGCGGTGAATCAGCAGGGAGGCATCGGCGATGTCATAACCGGTGAGTTCCTGTTTCAGCCGCTCGAAGTCACCGGCGGGCATCCGCAGATAGCTTTCATGCCCCATCGGAACCCCCAGACGACCAAAGCGTCTCGGCAGTTCGGCGAAGACCGAGCATAACAGCGAAATGCCGTCATCTGACGGTCGGGGCGCGGGCCATGTCCGGATATCCTCGATCCAGGTCGCGGCCATTCCGGCCAGTCCGATTTCCGGAATCACAGCGACCGGCTTGCCCGCCAGCGGCACGACCAGAAACCAGGGCCGGGTCGGGCTTTCCCAGAACTGGGTAAAGAAGCCGCTGAAATAGCGGACCTCCGGCTCTGTCGTCAGCAACAGCGCATCAAGCCCCTCAGCCCGCATCTGCTGTTGTGCCCGGTGCAGGCGGTTCTCGAACTCCGGGACATCAAACCCGCGCGGCGGGAGCTTTGCCATTTTCCGGTTTCCTGTCATGACAGTTGCGAGCGGACGAGGTGCAGCCAGAAGGCGACGCCGGTCGACAGAATGTCGTCGTTGAAATCGTAATGCGGACTATGGAGGCCGCAGCCCCCCGGCCCGTCCCCGCCATTGCCGAGGAACAGATAACATCCCGGTTTACGCTGCAGCATGAAGCCGAAATCCTCTGATGCCATCAGCGGCAGACAATCCGGCTGAACATTGCCCTCACCCACCACCTCGCGGGCGACCGCGGCGACAATATCCGCCTCTCTGGCCGAATTGATGGTCGAAGCGAATTCCCGCGAGTAGGAAAACGAGGCCGTCGCGCCATAGGCGGAGGCAATACCCTCGCTGATGCGCGCCATCGCCGCTTCGATCTGGTCCTGCACCCCTGGCAGGAACGAGCGTGTATCGCCACGCAGGGTCACCCTTTCGGGAATAACATTGCGTGTTGCCTCAACGGCAAAATCCGTCACCGAGATGACACCGTTTTCCAGCGGGTTCAGGCTGCGGGAGATGATGCTCTGCAGGGCGACAACAATTTCAGAGGCAACAAGGATCGGATCGACGCTGAGATGCGGCATCGCCGCATGCCCGCCCTTGCCCATAACCCCGATCTCGAAATTATCCTCACAGGCCATGATCGGCCCCCGACGCAGGGCAATCTGGCCGGCCGGCAATGATGGCATGTTATGAATGCCATAGACGGCCCTGACCGGGAAACGCCCGAACAGGCCGTCTTCCATCATCGCCAGTGCACCACGGCCATGTTCTTCTGCCGGCTGGAAGATGAAAACCGCCGTGCCGTTGAAATCCCGGCTGGCGGCCAGAAGTTTCGCCGCCCCCAGCAGCATCGCCGTATGACCATCATGGCCGCAGGCATGCATCCGGCCCGGATGTCGGGAGGCATGATCGAAGCTGTTCAGTTCGGTGATCGACAGCGCATCCATATCTGCACGCAGGCCAATCGACTTATCCCCGTCACCGGCTTTCAGAACACCGACAACACCCGTCGTTCCGACCCCTTCATGGACCTCCAGCCCGAAGTCACGCAGCAGCCTGGCCACCTCTGCCGATGTCCGCTTTTCCTCAAACCCCAGTTCCGGATGCCTGTGCAGGTCATGCCGCCAGGAAATGATCTGGTTCGTAACGTCCTGTGATATCTCCGGGAAACTGTTCATTGGTGCCCTCTGGAAAAGGAAGCAGGGATGGTGATCATGGCTGACCCTCACCCCCGCGATGGATGACAGGCGGAACAAAGGCCGTCACCTCGGGTGCCGGACCGGACAGGCGCTCAATTTCGACCAGACAGGTCATCGCCCCCGGCCCCTGCGCCAGTTCGGAAGTCCCCTGATCGCGGGTCAGCGTATTCGGGTTCCCGTGCTTGCAGCAATCGGCATCGTCCTCGATATCCGGATCATACCATGCGCCCGTCGCAAGCAGGACAACCCCCTGCCGCACGCCGGGGTCAGGAATGGCAGCGCTGATCGTCGCACCCCGCCCGTTATGCAGACGGACAAGATCACCCGCTGATATGCCACGCGCAGCCGCATCCTCCGGGTTCAGACGACAGGGTTCCCGCATCTGCACCTTGCCGGCGCGGCTGTGGGCGCTGTGGTCAAGCTGGCTGTGCAGCCGCCGGGCGGGCTGATGGGTGATCAGATGCAGTGCCCCCGGCTTCGCCTGTGCTGAACCCAGCCACTCGGCTGGTTCGCGCCAGGCGGGGTGGCCGGGAATACCCTCCAGACCAAAGCCTGCAATCGTCTCACTGAATAACTCGATGCGTCCGCTTGGCGTCTCCAGCGGACAGGCATCCGGATTTTCACGAAAGGCTTCCAGCATGACACGCGGCTGCTCCGGCGGGGGAACCCTGAAGAAGCCGGTTTCCCTGAAGGTCTCATAGTCCGGCAGATGAATACCGGATCTGGCCGAGGCCGTCCGGGTGCGCCGGTACATGTCCTGCAGCCACTGGTCTTCCGTCCAGTCATTGGTGAAGGCCACTTCAAAATTCACCGGTGCGTCGGACGACCTGCTCAGCCGGCGGGCAAGCCCGGCAAAAATATCATGATCGTTGCGTGTCTGACCGAAAGGCTCTGCGCATTTACTCATGGCGATGAGATAATCATCCCGGGAGGAAGCACCGAGATCATTACGCTCCATCGCAACTGTCGCCGGGAAAACGATATCGGCGTGACGTGCCACCGGCGTCCAGTGCGGCTCATGCACAATCACCGTCCCGATGTTCTGCCAGGCACGGCGCAGGCGATTCAGATCCTGATGATGATGAAACGGGTTGCCGCCAACCCAGTAGACCAGCCGGATATCCGGATAGGTCCGTTCCTGACCATCGTACCTGTAGGACTGGCCAGGATGCAGCAGCATATCGGCAATACGCGCCACCGGGATATAGCTGTCGACCGGATTGCGGCCGGTCGGCAGGGCCGCCCAGGGGGCCTTCCCGCGATGACTGCCAACCCCGTTTACCGCACCAAGGCCAAGGCCGAAGCCCTGCCCCGGCTTGCCAATTCCACCCAGCAGGGCCGCCAGTACAACCAGCATCCAGTAAGCCTGCTCACCATTTTGCTGACGGGTCAGTGACCAGCTTGCATTCACCAGCGTCGGTGTTGCCGACATCCGGCGGGCCAGTGCAATGATATCCGCAGCGGTCAGTCCGGTGATCTCCGCCGCCCAGGCAGCATCCTTCGGCTGACCATCTGATTTCCCCGTAAGGTAGGGCAGGAATTTTTCAAAACCGGTGCAGCAGCGTTCGACAAAGGCCCGGTCATACAGATCTTCTGTCACCAGAACATGCGCCAGCGCCAGCATCAGCGCGACATCTGTATTCGGACGCACGGGCAGCCAGTCTGCCTGCAGGCTTTCCGGCATATCAGACCGGTCCGGGCTGACATTGACAAAGGAAACACCGGCCCGGCGCGCAGCCTCGATATCCTGCGGCTGGCTGTGCCGGCCGACGCCACCGGCATTCACCTGTGCATTGCGGGAGGCAAAGCCGCCGAAGGCCACGACCAGCCCGCCGGCGTCTGCAATCGACCGCCAGGAGGTATGCTCAACGAACAGACTGTTCAGTGATCCCGCTACATAAGGCAGAATAACCTCGGCAGCGGCATGGCTGTAGGTGTTTCTCGCTGACGTATAGCCACCGAACAGATTCAGGAAACGGCGAAGCTGGCTTTGTGCATGATGAAACCGCCCGGCACTGGCCCAGCCGTAGGAGCCGGCATAGATCGCCTGATTACCGAACTGGTCCCGGACCCGGTTCAGTTCACCGGCAGCAAGATCGAGAGCCTCATCCCATTCCAGGGCAACAAAACTGTCGCGTCCCCGCAATGTCCGGTGGTCAGCGCTGTTTTCAAGGAAGCCCCGGCGTACCATCGGCTTGTCGATCCGCATCGGCCCGGACAGGCTGTCGACAATAGCGTCACCGATCGGTGATGGTGAAGGATCTTCGGAAAAGCCGTTCAGTGCCACCGGCTGGCCGGCTGGCCGGACGACCTCATAGGTCCCCCAATGCGCTGATGTCAGTGCCCCGGACAAAGGGCTAACCTTCTTCCGGCCCTTCAGTCACCATCAGCAGGCACCGGCTGTCCGGTGGCAGTCCGGCATGGCTGACTGCTGCCAGTGGTGCGCCGCCGCTTTCTGTCGTCAGAATGCCGTGCCGGCGGTAACGGGCAACGGCAGCCGTTGCCTCGTCTTCTGTTACAGTCAGAAACAAATCGGCATCATGGCGCAGGGACTCAAACGCGATCAGCGAGGCATCCTTGCAATCGAGCCGCCCCATGTTCGAGACCGGCCCGTCCGCCCGGGTCAGCTTGTCGGCTTTGACACTGGCACGGATGCAGGGTGCCGCATCCGGTTCCACAACAATGATCACCGGCTGCTCCTCCCAGCAGTCGCGGATATTCGCGGCAACCGCAGCGGCAAATCCACCGACCCCGGCCTGCAGAAAAACATGCGTCGGCCAGCGGCCCTGTCCGGCAAATACCTGCCGGCATTCATCCGCAAGAACTGTATAGCCTTCCATCACCAGTGCAGGACGCTCCGTATAGCCGTCCCAGGATCCGTCGGCGAGATGCAGCCAGTCATTGTCCTCCGCCGCCTTGCGGGCATAGGCAACACTGTCTTCATATGTCCCGGTAATGCGTACCACCTCCGCATCGAGAGAACGGATACGGTCCGCAAAACCCTCAGGGACTGTCGGGGCCAGCACGATGACGGCGCGCGCACCAAACACACGCGCACCGGCCGCGACCGACAGGCCATGGTTGCCTGCACTGGCCGTAATGAAGGTCATCCGAGATGCCTGCTTTCGGGCAAAATCCGACATCAGATCCGTCTCGCCAGTCGCATCCGATATCATCTGCGCCACGGCAAATGCACCGCCCAGCGCCTTGAAGCTGCCGAGGCGCATGCGTCCGGACTCATCTTTGACGTAAAGCTCCGCAACACCGCAATCTGCCGCGAGGCCGGCAACAGAACTACAGGGTGTTGGCTGATAGACCGGGCATTGTTTCAGCATGGCAAGCGGGCGGGCGGCGTCCGAGCGAAACCGGCGAGCAGGAGTATTCCGGACAGGGAGCATTTGATTTGGCATGATACCGATTACTTTATGCGCCATGCGGACAAGAATGATGTCACGGATAGCAGGGAGAAGATAAAATTTGCCGCCAGAACCGGTCATCTGACCGGCTTCACTCACATCCTGAAGAGGCCGGTCTCAGCCAGACCGAAGATTTTTGGGCTGAAAATGCTTTTCCAGCTTCATCGCCAGATAAGCCGCCGGAATGCTGACCAGAATGAAGAAGACGCCAACCAGCGTCATCGGCTCCAGATACTTGTAATGGCTGTTGCTGTAGATATTAGCCGCATTGAACAATTCCACCACAGTGATCGCAGATAGCAGCGGCGTTTCCTTGAACATGGTAATCAGATAATTCGCCAGTGGCGGGATCATCGGCGGAATGGCCTGCGGCAGAATGGCATAGCGCATGGTCTGATAGGTGCTGTAATTCAGCGCTCTTGTGGCTTCCCACTGTCCTTTGGGGACATTCTCAATTCCGGCACGGTAAACTTCAGACGTATAGGTGCTGAAATGCAGCCCCAGACCGACCACCCCGGCCATGAATGGCGACATGAACAGGCCAAAGTCGGGCAGAACGAAGAACAGAAAATAAAGCTGCACAAGCAGCGGCGTACGGCGGATGAACTCTGATATCCAGTAGAACGAGAAGGAGACTATCCGGAACCTGGACATCTTCAGCAACGCCAGGACCAGCCCCAGAACATAGGCCAGCAAGGCCCCTGCGATGGTTGCCTGAACGGTTACAACCAGCCCTTCCGCCATAGATGGCAGAACATCGAGAACAACTTTCCAGCTCCAGTCCATGGCTCAGTTTCCCCCCGACCTGGTAGCATCCTTGCCGAAGGAGAATTTCGCTCCGACAAAACCGGTAAAGCGCACCAGACCGGACGCGATGATGAAGTAAATCACCAGGATCACCATAAAAGGCTCCAGCGTCATCGCAGTCTGCACCCGGATGATTTGCGCCATGAATGTCAGGTCCGAGATCGTAATCAGCGATGCAACGGCCGTGAGCTTGAGAAGTTCAATCAGCAAGTTCCCGAATGTCGGAATCATCACCGGTATTGCCTGTGGAATCAGGACATAGCGATAGAGCTGATAGGTCGTGTAGTTCAGCGCCGTGGCCGCTTCACGCTGTCCGCGAGCGACCGACTGGACCGCCCCCCGGACAACCTCCGAACCGTAGCTGCCGAGGTTGAAGCCACAGGCAATGACCCCCGCCATCAGCGGAGAGAAATGTACGCCAAGCAACGGCAGGACATAATACATGAAGAACATCTGCACGATGGCTGATGTGCCGCGGAAAAATTCGAGATAGATAATTGCACAGGCACGAACCAGTCTGAATCTTGAGAACCGTGACAGGCCGACAACGAAGGAAATCGTCAGGGCGACAATCGCGCTCATGACGGTCAGTTGAATCGTCGTCAGCGTCCCCTCAATCAAAATCGGGGAATATTCAATTATCAGATCCATGCCAGCACCTCTGGAGTGCTGCCCCCGGCATCGGGGGCAGCAGGGTTAACCAGACAACATCGTCCGGGAAGTTTAATTCTGCCTCAGTTCCCCGGGCAGAAATCATCCCGTTCCACGGCCAGTGTCGCTTCTGCCGAGAAACCGTAAGGCTCGACGATGCTTGCGAATTCTCCGCTGGCCTTCAGCTCCTTCAGAGCCATGTCATAGGCATCACGGAATTCCTTGTCGTCGGGATTGAAGGCTGCACCGGCACAACCCATCGGCACACCCTTCACCGGCATGATCAGTTCCAGGTTTGGATCCTTGGTTTTCCTGAGCAGATCCTGTGTGCCCAGTCCGGACAGGGCGAACACGTCAACCCGGCCCTGCTGCAGCATCTTGATACCGCTTGGCGGATCACTGAAAACCTTGATCTGGTCTTTCGACACACCCCGTTCGAGTGCATAGGCCTCCTCGGCACAGCCGGCACAGGTTGTCATCGTCACATTCGGATTCTTGCCGATATCTTCATAGGTAAGAATGTTATGCGGATTGCCCTTGGCGACGGCAAAAGCCTCTGCGCCGCAAAGATCCGGCTGGGAGTAGATGATCGATTCACACCGCTTCGGTTTGATATAAAGACCGGATGTCGCCATATCGACACGCCGTGCCATCAGCGCCGGGATCATCGAACCATAGGCAACAACCTTGGCCCTCAGCTCCGGCACCCCGAGTTTTTTCATCACTGCACGGGCGACATCAGGTGCCGCACCAGTGACATATCCGTCTCCCTTGATGTCACTGTATGGTGGCTCATTCGCGACAGCTACAGTGGCGTAGCCCTGTTTGCGGAGATCGTCGAGCGTACCGGCAGATGCCACGCCCGTGGTGAACGACAAAGCAACCGCGCCCATTGCAAGCCATCGGATGCAGTCTCCTGTTTTACCTCTGTGCATTACATTTCCCTTCTTTGTTATGCATTGAATTGACAGACGTCTTCCCTGTTTAGCCAATGTCCCCGATGAATTTTTTCAGGAAGTCTTTTGTTCTCGGCTCATCGGGCGCCGTGAAAATTTTGTCGGGCGGACCCGCCTCGACAATCTGGCCGTTCTCGAAAAACAGAACCCGGTCTGCAAAATCACGGGCAAAGTTCATTTCATGAGTGACGGTCAGCATGGTGGTGTCCGTGCTCTCGGCCAGCAGCCTGAGAACCGACAGCACCTCTTCGACCAGTTCCGGATCAAGCGCCGACGTCACTTCGTCGAACAGCATGATCTTCGGCTCAAGCGCCAGGGCACGGGCAATTGCAACGCGCTGTTGCTGACCTCCCGATAACTGATGCGGATAATGCCCCTGCTTGTCTTCCAGACCGACCAGCGCCAGCAGTTCCTGTGCCTTGACCCTGGCATCGGCCTTGTCCTTGCCTTTTACGAGAACCTGCGGCTGAACAATATTCGCCATCGCAGTCAGGTGCGGGAACAGATTGAACTGCTGAAACACCATGCCGACGGTTTCACGCATCTTGTGCAAATGTTTCTCACTCGCCGGCACCAGATTTCCTTCAATTTTCTGATGCCACAGATAATCGTTATCCACGATCACGTGACCGCTATCGATGGTCTCCAGCGTCATGAGGATCCGCAGAATAGTCGTCTTGCCCGACCCGCTGGGGCCAATCAGGGCGAGCTTCTCGCCACTGTTCACATGCATGTCGAGATCTCGCAGCACGCGCAGATCACCAAAAGACTTGGAGACGCCCTGAAATTCTATGATCTTTCCCATTTGAGACGCTTCTCAACCCCTGTTTCATCACACGACTATGCCCCCCGTGTCGTCTGAAAACCTTAGCGGACCGAAACGATAGAAATGCTCACCCCGTCGCGATATGAGAGAAAAAATGCTAATATCAGGGCTGGAATGACCTGATTATCGCAATTCATGCTGCTAGCTATGCATCTGATGACGGGAATTGATCATCTTCGGGGAGCCGGAACGAAACGCATGAACACTCTTTCGGAAACTGATATCGGCATCCTGCGCCTGTTGCAGGAAAATGCCCGTGAGAAGCTGGAAACCATTGCATTCGAGACCGGACTGTCGGTCGCGACGGTTCAGAGGCGGATCAAGTATCTGAAGTCAAAAGGCATCATTGAACGCGACACGGCGCTGGTATCGCCGGAAGCCGTCGGCTACGCGATGACCTTCCTGATCATGGTCGAGATGGAGCGCGAACGGCTGGATCAGCTTGATGCCTTTCGCCGCAAGGCGAAGGCCGAACCACAGGTCCAGCAATGCTATTACATCACCGGTGAGGCCGATTTTGCCCTGATCGCACTGGCCCGCAACATGGCCGACTTCGAAGAGCTGACCCACCGGCTGTTTTTTGACGACACCAACGTCAAACGGTTCCGGACATCGGTTGTCATGAACCGGACCAAAACCGGCATGACCGTTCCCCTCAGTGAGGCAGAAGCAGACTGAAGATACCGGCCGGCTATGCGGAGCTTTTGCCCGCTTCCAGATAGGCCGCAACCTCTTCGCCGGTGGCCCGGCCATGCGCCATGCAGGCCGTCAGCAAATACCCGCCTGTCGGTGCTTCCCAGTCCAGCATCTCGCCCGTGGCAAAGACGCCGGGGAGTGCGCGAATATGACTGGTGCCATCAATAGCCGTAAAACAGAGCCCGCCAGCAGTGCTGATTGCCTCAGCTATCGGACGGGTTCTGTCCACCGGGATCACCAGTCTCTTGATTGCCGCCGCCAGCGCCGGAATATCATCGAGAATACCGGCTGATGTGAACTCCCGCAGCAGACCGGCTTTCACCCCGGTCAGGCCGGTGGTCTTCCTCAGATGATTGGCGAACGAGTTGCGGCCCCGGTCACGGCCAAGGTCACGGACCAGCCGCTCTTCCGTCCGGCCCGGTTTCAGGTCCAGCGTAAGGGTCGCACTGCCTGTCGCTTCAATCTCGTCACGCAGCAGAGAAGAAACCGCGTAAACGCCACTGCCTTCAATGCCGGTTCGGGTGACCACAAACTCTCCGTGCCGTGTCTCCCCGCCAGCAGAAAGGGTCACCGACTTCACAGGTGATCCGGCAAAGCGGTCACGGAAATGGTCGCTCCAGCTCACATCAAAGCCGCAATTTGCCGGCCGCAGAGGCGAAACCCTGGCACCTCGCCCGGCAAGCAAGGGACCCCAGGCACCGTCACTGCCAAGTTTCGGCCAGCTTGCCCCGCCAAGCGCCAGAACCGTGGCTGCGGCTGTAACGCGGACCTCGCCCGCAGGCGTATCAAAATGCAGAGCCCCCTCACCCGTCCAGCCCAGCCAGCGATGACGGATATGCGTGCGAAGCCCCGCCTTCCTCAATCGGGATATCCAGGCGCGCAGCAGGGGGGCCGCCTTGAACCCCGCCGGGAACACCCGTCCCGATGATCCGACGATGGTTTCCACGCCAAGCTCCAGCGCCCAGGCCCGCAGGGCTGCGTTATCAAACTGCCGGAGCACCGGCTCCAGATCAGCCTGCCGGTCACCGAAACGCGATACCAGGGCCTCCATCGGCTCGCTATGTGTAAGATTGAGGCCGCTTTTGCCCGCCATCAGGAACTTCCGCCCCAGCGACGGCATGGCATCATAAAGATCGACCGGAACACCGCGTGCCAGCAACACTTCTGCGGCCATCAGCCCTGCTGGCCCTCCTCCGATAATCACCGCTGACTGGCTCACCTGATCTCCTGTCCTTAAACACCATGCTGATCCGACAGCCCGAATCCGGGGCCATGGGAGGGAGGACCGCCATGAAAGGCAAGCCTGAACTGCCCTGAGTCTGATGAGGCCTGCACCAGTTCCCGGTTAACGCAGTGACCGGGCGGTCATCAGCGTCACGGTCGTCGCAAGGAGCGAGGCCGTCGTCAGCACCAGCACAGCATCGAAGTTACCGGTTACCGTATGGATGCTACTGGCCAGCACCGGCCCCAGCATCTGCCCCGTCGCAAAGGCACTGACCAGCGCCGCGATATGACGCATGACATCACCTGCCGGGGCCACGCGGTGTGCCTCCTGCATTCCAGCCATCGTGATGATCATGAAGGTTCCGCCAACCATCAGGCCGGAAAGCGCAATGCCTGTGATCGTCGGCCAGACAACCGGGATCAGCACACCCGCCCCCATGATGAACTGACTGATTGTCCATATATGCAGGCCGGAGAACCGGCGTCTCAGCCGACCGGCAAAAAACGTCGACAGAAATGCTGCCAACCCGAATAACGGCCAGCTCCAGCCGAAAATCAGCGGGTCACTGATGATATCACTGGCCATCACCGGCAGATAGGTCGCGGGAATTGAATAACCGAAACCGGCCGTGCCGTAACTGATGATCATCGGCCAGATGAATGCGCGCTGCTCGCCGTCTGCCCGACGCCGCACCGGACGTTCGGAGGGAAGCTCTGCCCCGAAGGTCAGGCACAACAGAAGCGCGGTCACCAGCGAGCCGGCACCTACCCAGATCCAGCCTGCGGCACTGCCGGCTCCGGCGGTCATGAACAGCAGACAAACCAGTCCGATGAGCAGAATGCCACCCCCAACCCCCGAAAACACCGCCCCTGAACCACCGGTATGGCCGGTGTTGGCCAGCGTCCGGATGACGAAGTTACTTACCAGAACCAGTATCCAGGCACTGCAAACGCCTGCAATCCAGCGGAGTACCGACCAGATGATGACGTTCTCGACCAGCCCCATCCCCAGTGTTGTCACGCCAATCCCGAACAGGGACAAGCGCATCATGTTCTGCGGCGATAATGGCAGCTTCGCTGCAACCAGCGCCCCCGTCAGATAACCCAGAAAATGCACCGAGGCGATCAGCCCGCCATCCGCCAGCGACAGCAGCCTGTCCTGCAACATAAGTGGTAGCAACGGCGTATAGGCAAATCGCCCGATCCCCATAGCCAGCGCCAGCGCCGCAAATCCGGCGAGTGTAAGACGAAGGCTGGCAGACAGAGGAGGCATGGGCGGATCCGGAAAACCTGAAGGCAGATGACGGGCCAGACTAGGTACATACGGGTTTCGCGGAAACCGGTTTTATATGATATTTCATCACAGGCAGAGATCAGGTCGAAAAGCTCACCAGTGGCCGGATATCCCGATGTCACCCTGTCATGACCAGCTCTGCCGGGAAACACTATGCCCTCACCTCCCTCGACACTGGACTATCTCTGTTTTCATGCGGCCCGACAGCCGGAGCATATCGCCCTGCATTTCAATGGCCAGCCCGTCAGCTATGCCAGGTTCCATGAGGACACGGCCAGAATGGTTGCCCTGCTCCGCCGGACAGGCATCCGGCCGGGAGAGCATGTTGCAGTCGAGATGTCGAATTTCTATCTGCATTGGATGATTCTGCTGGCAATCGAAGCGCTGGGTGCTGCCAGCTTTTCATTCCCGCCGGAGGAAACAACCCTCGTCAGCGCAACGCTGAAACTGATGGACCGGGTGATCAGCAACCCGGAACACAGGCCCGAAGGTCTTGTGGAAACCCGATTGATCAGCCTGAACGAGGTCATGACGTTCCCGAAGACGCAGCCTGAAACGCCCATCCGGCAAAGTGACTTCGACGATAGATCAGCATTCCGGATTGTCAGAAGCTCGGGCACGACCGGTGAGCCGAAAACCATGATCCAGTCCCGGGGTGCTTTTGAAACGCGACTTGCTCAGGCACAGGCGCATCTCGGCTTCACCCCGCGCACCCGCTACCTGATGGCCTTTGGCTTCCCCGTTCAGGCATATCACCTGCATGGCACCGCCTGTCTGCGCGCCGGGGCGACCTGCCTGTTTGATCGCAAAATCCGGATTGATGAAGCACTGACGGTGCAGCAGGTCACGGATATTCTGCTGCTGCCGAGAACACTGGTGCTGATGCTGAATAATCTGGACGAGACCTATCGCCCCCTGCCGGGACGCCGGATATTTGTTATCGGCGGCTCACTCTCTGCCTCGCTGCGCCGGCGTGCTGCCGACAGTTTCGGCGCGGAAATCATTGAGAGCTATGGCTCAAACGAAACCGGTGCCGCAGCCCGTGTTTCCCCTGACGGACGGGCAACCGTTCTCCCCGGTGTCGATATTCAGGTGGTTGACGATCATGACAGCCCGATAACCGGTGCGCCCGGTCGCATCCGTATCCGGACCGGCGGTGCCGTCAACGGTTATCTGAACGATCCCGAGAGGACAGCCCTGCAATTTCGTGATGGCTGGTTCTATCCCGGCGATGTCGGTTTGGTGGTCTCCCCCCGGGTCGTTCGTATTGTCGGACGCGAAGATGACCTGCTGAACATTCAGGGACGTAAATACGATTCCCGGGATTTTGAGGAACAGATGCTCCGAAACTGGCCGGTCAGGGATGCCTGCCTGATACATGTTGATGACGGCGGGGAAATGCCGACCCTCTGGGCGGTCATCGTGCCACAAGACCCGGGCAAGGGCATGACCATCCTGACGGCGCTTGAGAAACGGGTAACCCCGGCCTTCGGCAAAACCCGGCTTGTCACCCTGCCGGAAATACCGCGGACACTGACCGGAAAGCTGCAGCGTTCCCGGCTGGCTGATATCCTTCGCCAGATAGCAGTGCAGAAAATCACCGACGACGACAGCAACCGGCAACCGGCTTCCAATTGATCCGGCAGACTGAAAGACGGATACTCGGCCCTCAACAGATGCGGAATTTGACACCCATGTACGCCGCCAGCCTGCACAATCAGGGTCAGCTGCTCGAACTTTCCGGACCGGAACAACCCGCAACAAGGTTCCATGCCATCTGGCTTCGCGACAACGCCCGGGACAGCGACACGCGATCACCCGGCAATGGCCAGAAGCTGATCACCTTGCGGGATATCCCCGCAGAAACGGTGATCGGTCATGCTTCCGTCTCCGGCTCCCGGCTGATTGTCTCCTTCCTGCCGGAAGACAAGACTGTCACATTCGATATCGACTGGCTGATTGATCACGCCTATGACCGGCCATCACCGGCGAGGGGCGAATGGGCTGTACCGGCGATTGAGACCTGGGACAAACGGCTGGTGCAATCGTTGCCGGGCGGAGATTTCAGCCGGGTACAGACCGATACTGCGGCCTTGTCAGACTGGCTGGGACTGGTTGCCCGCTACGGCTTTGGTCTGCTGACGGGCGGCCCGGTCCGGGAACAGGCGCTGTTTGGTGTCGTCGACCTGTTCGGCTATGTCCGGGAAACCAATTACGGTCGGCATTTCGAGGTACGGACAGAGATTAACCCGACCAACCTGGCCTTCACCGGGCTTGGCCTGCAGGCCCACACCGATAACCCCTATCGCGATCCGGTGCCTACCCTGCAAATCCTCTATTGCCTCGAAAGCTCCGCCGAGGGCGGCGAGAATATGGTCGTCGACGGGTTTCGGGCCGCCGAACGGCTGCGACAGGAAAACCCGGCCTGGTTTGATCTGCTCAGCAGTCATAGCGCACAGTTCGAATATGCAGGCGAAACCGGGGTCCGGCTGCGTGCCCGGCGACCCCTGATCGAACTGACGCCGGAGGGTGACCTCAGGGCCGTTCGCTTCAACAACCGTTCTGCGGCTCCCGTGGTCGATGTGCCGTTCGACCAGATGGAAGCCTACTATGCCGCCTGTCGCCGTTTCGGCGAGATCATTGATGATCCGGAAATGCAGGTGAGTTTTCGCCTGAATCCCGGCGACAGTTTTATTGTCGACAACACCCGTGTCCTGCACGCCCGCAAGGCATATTCCGGCACCGGCACCCGCTGGCTACAGGGCTGCTACGCTGACAAGGACGGTCTGTTATCCCGCCTGGCGAGTCTGCGGGACAACCGGCAGGAGGCAGCAGAATGACGACATCAGACGAGACCCCGCTGACATCCGCGACAATCGTTGCTTTTCTGGCGGATATCTTTGCCCGGCGCGGTGCCGAGGAATATCTCGGCGAGCCGGTCACCATTGCCCAGCACATGCTGCAGGGTGCGACGATGGCCGAGAACAGCGGACAGCCGGAAGAAATCATTGTCGCTGCCCTGCTCCACGATATCGGTCACTTCACCAGCGAGTTCGGCACTTTTTCCATGGACGACACAGAAGACCGGTTCCACGAAGTCGCCGGCGCCAGAATTCTGGCGCCTTTCTTTCCGGCAATCGTCACCGATTGCGTGCGCCATCACGTTGCCGCGAAACGCTATCTCTGCGCCACCCGTCCCGAATATCTAAAACGCCTGTCAGACGCTTCCGTTCACTCACTCAGCCTGCAGGGTGGGCCAATGAGCGAGGCAGAAGTCGCCAGTTTCGCGCAGAACCCGAACCTGAAAGACATCCTCAAGGTTCGCCATCTCGACGATGCCGGAAAGAAGCCGGACATGGCGACACCCGGTTTTTCACATTTCGAGCCGATGATTCAACGGGTTGTGGATCGGACCTGAGTTTGAGGTCGCTCCTGCGGATCAGCCGGATATGTCTTCTCCGAAAAACAGGAGACAACCATCCGGGTCCTTCACATGAAACTCACGCATGCCATAGGACTGGTCGAAGGGAGGGCGCAACCGCCCTTCCGACAGTTGTTCAAGCCGGCTTCTCATCGACTCATACAGGGCATCAACCTCTCGCACCCAGAGATAGATCGAAATGTTTTCGGACGTGGCCCGCAACGCTGACTCACTGTCTGTCCTCACCAGATGAATAGCAGCTTCGCCATGGATCACGATGGCGAAACTCTCATCCTCCGAAGTGAACCGGTTCTCGAACCCCAGAATATCTGTGTAGAAAGCAACAGTACGACGGATGTCACTGACCGGAACAATCGATACGGCATCTTCTATGGACGGGCCGGATTGACAATCTGCGCTCATCACTACCTCACGTGAAATCAAATCCCCGGCGCTTGAGCTGGGCGCGCAGTTCCTGCCGTGGGCGGTTGGAAATTTTGCGGGCAACTTCATAGCTCCAGGAATCATCCGTTGTCGGTTTGCCGACACTGTCGTAATGGGCTTTCAGGGCTTTGTCGTAGGGCTCGACAACGGACAGCGCGAGTTCAGGGTCGTAGCGTTCCCGGTGCACCATCCCGGTGAAGGCCATCCGGGGCTTCTGTTTCGGGGCTTCTTCCGGAAATCCGAGGCACATGCCGAACACCACATAAGCCCGGTTCGGCAGACCCAGGGCATCGGCAACCCTTTCCGGATCATTACGCGCCGCGCCAATCATAACCCCCTGAATACCAAGGGATTCTGCGGCGACATAGGCCGACATCCCCACCAGGGCGGCATCAACGGTTGAGACCAGCCCCATCTCCAGATTGTTGTCATCAAGGCTGTGACCGTTCATCTGAAAGGCTTTCTCGATGCGTGTCAGATCAGCACAGAAGGTCAGAAATACCGGGCAATCGACGACATGCTGCTGATTTCCGGCCACTTCCGCGATGATCCGCCTCGTCTCCCGGTTCTCGACGATGATAACCGAATAGGCCTGCAAATTGGAGGACGTCGGTGCCCGGAATGCCGCGCCGAGGATCGCCTCGATATGGGCTTCCGTCACCGGTTTGTCTGAAAACTGCCGGATGCTCTGGCGTCCCATCAGCGCTTCAATGGTTTCGCTGGTTATGGTCTGGTCCTGATCTTTCATCACCTGTCCTGCCTGCTCATGTTTGAAACCGTTACCACACTGGTTAAGTCGCAGCAGCCTGATCGGCAACCCCATTTGCTTACCCAGCACATCGTTTCTGGTGCCGGATATCTGGACTTAACCGGCGGCGGGTTTACTGTAATTTCACCATCAGCCGGGGATAAAATTCATGCAGTCAGAACCGCAACTTTTCCTCGGACTGGGCGATAGCCCCGTCAGCTTCAACCTGCGTTACGCCAACCGGCACGGCCTGATATCCGGCGCGACAGGAACCGGAAAAACTGTCACACTTCAATGTCTTGTTGAAGGTTTCTCAAGTAACGGTGTGCCTGTCTTTCTGGCTGATGTGAAGGGTGATCTGTCCGGCTTATGTGTTGCAGGCCGGACAGACGGAAAGCTCGGCGAACGGGCAAGCGCGGTCGGGCTTCAATCCTACCTGGCAGAGGCTTTCCCGACTGTATTCTGGGATGTGCTTGGCAAGACCGGGCATCCTGTCCGCACCACCATTTCAGAAATGGGGCCGCTGCTGCTGTCGCGGCTGATGGAGCTGAATGATACGCAGGCCGGTGTGCTGGAGGTGATATTCGCCGTCGCCGACGATCAGGGTCTGGCGCTGCTGGATCTCGATGATCTCCGCGCCATGCTGGCCTTCGCACAGGAACACAGGGATGAACTGGCGAAAGACTATGGTGCTGTCAGCCCCGCCTCCACCGCCGCAATCCTGCGCAAACTGCTGGTACTTGAGCGGTCCGGTGCGGACCAGTTCTTTGCCGAGCCAGCCCTGGAAGTCACTGACCTGATCCGAACCGACCGTTACGGCAAGGGCATGGTCCATATATTACAGGCCCGAGAACTGGCAGAATCCCCACGGCTTTATGGCACTGTCCTGCTCTGGCTGCTCTCGGAGCTGTTCGAGGACCTGCCGGAAGTCGGTGATCAGGACCGGCCCAGACTGGTGCTGATCTTTGATGAAGCTCACATGATGTTCGATAATGCCCCGCGGGCGCTGCTGGAAAAAACCGAGCAGGTGGTGCGGCTGATCCGCTCAAAGGGTGTCGGGGTGTATTTCGTCACCCAGAACCCGCTCGACATTCCGTCCGGCGTAGCCGGCCAGCTCGGCAACCGTATCCAGCACGCGCTGCGGGCTTTCACAGCAACCGACCGCAAGGCGGTCAAGGCGGTCGCGCAGTCCTTCCGGGATAATCCCAACTTTGATGCCGAGCAGGTTCTGACTGAACTTGGTCTCGGCGAGGCACTGGTAACCACGCTGGAGAAGAAAGGCACGCCAACCGTCGTCCAGCGCACATTACTGCGCCCGCCCTGCTCGCGTATCGGTGTTGCGACGCCAGAAGAGCAGGCAGCGGTTCAGAAATTCAGCCCCTATGCAGGGCGCTACGATACAACCATCAACCGGGAATCAGCCTTCGAGATCCTGAATGCACGGGCACAGAAAGCTGCTGAGGAAGCAGCCGGGGCAGAAACAGAACAGCGCCGGCAGCGGGTTGAAAGCCGTCCGGCAACCGGTTCGTCCTCCCGCAAATCAAACCGTCAGGGTATTGGCGAGGCTATGGTGAAGAGTGTTGTCCGCTCGATCGGCAGCAGACTGGGGCGTGAGATCGTCCGCGGTATTCTGGGTTCCATATTCAAGGGGCGCTGAACCCTGCCGGATATCTGATTTGATCACATGAGAACTCGAAATACAGGTGAGGAAGAATGCAGCCCAGAATCAGTATGATTACCCTCGGGGTCAAAAACCTCACTCAATCCATTGAATTTTATGGAAAAGGGCTGGGGTTTCCTCAGCTCGAATCGCCACCGACCGTCGCTTTTTTCACCCTGAACGGGACATGGCTCGGGCTCTATGGACATGACGATCTGGCGAAAGATGCCGGGATCTCCCCGGAGGGGGCCGGTTTTCGCGGTGTCGCGCTGGCTTACAATGTTGCCTCTGAAGAACAGGTTGATGCCGCCATACAGGAAGCCGTCGCGGCGGGCGCAAACCTGGTAAAGCAGCCGGAGAAAGTATTCTGGGGCGGATACTCCGGCTATTTCGCTGACCCTGACGGCCATCTGTGGGAAGTCGCCCACAATCCCTTCATGTGGGTCGGACCGGAAGATACGAAAACCGCATCCCAGACGTGATCAGGTCAGATTCTTTATCTTCATTGCAACGTTGAATTCAACCAGTTCTTTCTCAAGGCTTTCAACCACCTCTTCAAGCTGCCGTATAGTCGAGTTTGCATTCAACCTTTCGCCAACAGTCAGATCAGGAGGATCCTCCCGAAAATCTTCAATATGCTCTCTGACATCCTCGACAATGCTCTGGATCGTCTTGTTGTTTGCGATAATTCGCTGACGGTCTGTCCGTGCAAGCTCAATTTCATACCACTTCCGCTCTACCTCCTTTGACAGGAGTCGCATTCTGACGCGATCAGCAGCAAGCACCCTTTCTGCTGCCTTCAGACGACTTCTATACTCATTGTTACTTGTACGTAAAAGATCACCTTCACGAATTAGAACACTTGTTTTCTGGGCATTCGATGAGGCGAACAACGCATTGTTATAGCCATCGACGCCCCCTGCAACGGCACCGAGCGCCCCCAGAGCTAGGCAACCTGTAACAAGTTCGCCCCCACCCTGCGCAGCAACCGAGATGGCAACAGCACCGATCGCACAGCCAATCGTCCCAACGACAATCGCCCCCTCGACAATATTAGTAAGTTTAAAATCAAAAGACTGTTCACGAATCAGTCGCTCATCTTCAGTCATTTGATCGCCATAAACGGCAAGTTCGACAGTTGAGCAGGCAGGCAGAACGGCCAATGCCCCCAATAGTACGAACCGGCAGACAAACCTCATAAGACCAGCTGAATTCAATTGCATGTTTTGATTGCACGTGAACATCGAAACCTACCTCCCATTGAATTTTTCATTATTTTTTAACCAATTTCAATAATCACTTTTGCCGTTCGACCCGGACTCTCTGTTTGTCTCGTTTCCAGCACTCCGGTTAAGGTTCCCGAACCAATTCGATATTTCATGTCACGACAATCAGGATTCACCATGCATCATCGCCAGGAACGTGAGGACCTTGCCGCTGTCCTGCGGCTTGCGTCACAGCAGGGATGGCAATCCGGTATCTGTAATCATTTCAGTCTGGTAGCTGAGGCCGAGGATGGCTCTCCCGGTGGTGTGCTGATCAATCCGCAAGGGCTGTACTGGTCAGAGGTCACCGCGTCTTCCCTGCTGCTGCTCGATGATGCAGGCAAGGTGGTCGAAGGTAACGGCACCGTTGAACGGTCGGCATTCTTCATCCATCTGGCCATTCACCGTCGCTTGCCGCAGGCGAAATGTGTCCTGCATGCCCATCCACCCTACTCGACCGCCCTGATGTGCACTGAAAAGGGCCGGCTGCTGAACTGCCATCAGGATGCGCTGAAACTGCATCGCCGGATTGCCTATGACGACGATTTCGGCGGTCTGGCCGATGACGAGGATGAGGGTGTCCGGATCGCCGGCTCCCTTGGCAACCGCGCCATCCTGCTGTCAGCGCATCACGGGGTCACCATCACCGGCCCGAGCGTTACCCGGGCCTATGATGATTTCTACTATCTTGAGAGTGCAGCCCGGTTTCAGGTGCTGGCGGAATCAACGGGTCGCCCCCTGAAAGTGATGGATGACGAAACAGCCGACCGGCTGGCCCCCGCGTTCCAGCAGTGCGACGAGCAGGTCCCGCTGCATTTCCCGGCGGCGAAACGTGTGCTGGCCCGAAATGAGCCGGAGTTTCTGGCTTAACGGAAAAAGCTGCGCCCTTTGTCAGACCCTGTTCGGGTGGCCGCTGACCACGCGGGCATCAAGACCATGACCGCCATACAGCCAGTCAATGGAATGATACCAGTCTTCCGGTGACTTCGCCTTGAGGTAAGCATTGCGCAGCGACGCATGCCCCGTGTCGTTGTGAAAGACCTGATCGCCCAGCAGACGGGACTGGATCGTCACCCGGGCTGTCCGGTCACGACGGCGTTTGCAATAGGCCGGTAAAGCGGTCTCGAAATCGCCGTCGTGACGGTCCAGCAGGGTCGACAGGCAGACCGCATCCTCCATCGCCATGCAGGCCCCCTGTGCCAGATATTGCAGTGTCGGGTGGGCTGCATCACCCAGCAGGGCAACCCGTCCCTCGGTCCAGTCCAGCACCGGGTCACGGTCGCACAGAACCCAGTATTTCCAGTCCCTGCCCCGGTCGATGATCTGACGAGCCTTCGGATGCACATGGGCAAATCCTCGCGCCACTTCCTCATGCGTGCAGGGCACACCGGCTGCGGCATCCGGCGCATCGTTGTGATAGGTCACGACGAGGTTGAAAACCTTCCAGCCGCTGAGCGGATAATGGACGATGTGACATTTCGGACCACCCCACAGAACCGCCGCATTCCAGCGAAGTTCCTCCGGCATATCCCCGGTGGGAATCACCGACCGGTAAGTCGTGTGGCCGGAGACACGCGGCTCGCCATCACCCAGCATCTGCTCGCGCACATTGGACCGCAGCCCGTCAGCCCCGATAAGGGCTGAACCTTTTACCCGCTCACCTGTCGCCAGAATGGCGGTAACCGTCGTGCCATCCTGTTCGTAAGCTGTCACCGCGCTGGACGTGCGCAGTTCGACCAGCGGGCTGTCCTCGCAGGCTTGTAGCAGCACACCATGCAGATCCCCCCGGTGAACCACCGCGTAGGGGTTTCCGAACCGGGTCCGAAAATCATCGCCTAACGGGATGTTGCAGATTTCTTCGGCGGAGATTGCATCCATGAAGCGCAGTTTCTCGACATAGACCGCCGTGCGGCGTGCCGCCTCTCCCACACCGAGATGATCGAAGGAATGAAAGGCATTCGGCCCGAGCTGAATGCCGGCGCCGATTTCCCCCAGCTTTGATGCCTTTTCCAGCACCAGGCAGCCAAACCCCTTCTGCGACAGGCCGAGCGCCGTCGCCAGCCCGCCAATACCGCCACCGGCAATCAGAATGGGTTTGTCGTTTCGCATGGTCCTGCCCGATCTGCTTTGTTGCAGGCTTCAAATTAGTAAGTATGCTTACTAATTGCAATATTCCTTTTGGCTGAACAGGGTATCCAGGCGGATGGAAAGAGAACCGGCAGCCGGTGACATCACCTCATCCGGGTCGTCGCTGAACGATGTTTATGACATGCCCGGTCATCTTCTGCGCCGCATGCAGCAGATTGCGGTATCTGCCTTTCACGACGCTGTCGGTGATGCAGGTGCTGGTATCACCCCGGTTCAGTATGCCTGTCTCCGGGCTGTTGCCGCCTGTCCCGGTGAAGATCAGGTCCGGCTGGCCGGTGCCATCGCCTATGACAAGACGACGATTGGCGGCGTGATTGACCGGCTGGTCCAGAAAGGCTTTCTGGAACGCACCATCTCGGAAAAAGACCGGCGTGCCCGCATCATCCACCTGACCAATACAGGCCGAGAGCTACTGGCACGGATCGACCCGCTCGTCACACGGGCACAGGACCAGATGCTGTCCGGCCTGTCGGCAGAGGAGCGCCGCGATTTCCTGCGTCTGCTGGCGAAAGCCGCAATCTCCGCCAATGATCTGAGCCGGGCACCGCTCCGGCCAATCGGCTGACTGCCGGAATCATCAGGGCGTGAGCTTCTTCAGGGCATCGGCAAATTCGCTCAGCGCCGCCTCACCCTGCGGAGTGATGACATAGGACGCCCGGTCCTGACGGTAGAACCAGCCATAGACATTGCGCTGCAGGATGCTGGCCGCCCGGTCCACACCGGTTGCCTGCTTCACCAGACGGGGCGGCTGGCCGGGTGTTTTGCGGAGAAAATCCAGACAGCGCAGCGCATCCTGACGGTAGGCCGTCACAATGGCGCGCCGTGTACTGCCGCCAACATTCGGATCGCCCTGACGCCGGTCAAATTCCAGCATCAGTGACCGGTGCTTACGGGCATTTCCGCGCGGTTTGTAGGGTTCCGGCTCCTGCACGACCTCGACCCGTTTATCGATGATCAGCAGCCCAACGCCCAGCCGGCGGCATAATCCGATAATCGCCCGCCGCCGTTTGCGCCAGTGACTGCCCTTGCCCGTGGCCGAGCGCGGGAAGGCGATATAAACCCGGTCAGACAGCCGGAGCCGGTCGACCCCCTGCAGCAGCAGGTCGAGATTAAAGCGGGTCTTCAGTTCAACAATGACCGGCGCTTCATCGCCGCGACGGGCGACAATGTCACAGCCCTCGATCTCGGCCTTGACCTCAAAGCCGGTTGCTTCAAGCCAGGCCTTTACCGGCGGATAAAGTTCGGTTTCCATAGCACTCATGACATCAAGAATAGGCGCAACTGTTCAAGGGATGGTTACCGGCACCAGAGATGAAGGATATCCGGGAATCCTCCGGGAATGTGTCGCGGCAGCACAAAAGAACGAATAAGGAACTTTTGGTCTTTTTCGTCGACTTTTCAAAAACAGGATTCAACATCTGGTAGGTCTGCCGTGAACAAAGATAAAACGAATCGGAGGCTACCTACAAAATCTTGAGGCTGTATTTTTTTCACGAGAACATAACATAAACCAGTGAACGAATATTGAACTCGTCCGGACCGTCCGGACTCACACGAGAAAGGGAATAACTGATGAAAGCTGCCAGCCTGAATGCCCACCCGATCCATCTGGGGACGGGTGCAAGCGCAATCATTCAACCGGAATTCACCGGTGACATGGCATGGTATGAAGCCTATTCGGCCCGCCATGCGCGTGACGGAGCCGAAGGCCGTCTGGTGAACATCCATACCTTCAGCGAACCCTGGTCGATGTGGGAAATGCATCCTCACGGGGACGAGGTCGTGCTGTGCCTCAGCGGCGAGTTGACGCTGGTTCAGGCGCAGCAGGATGGCAGCACCGAAAGCATCTGTCTGACACCGGGAAGCTATGCCATCAACAAACCGGGGATATGGCACACAGCCGATACCGACCGGGAAACCACGGCCCTTTTCATCACCGCCGGCATAGGAACGGAGCATAAACCGCGCTGACGGTGAAACACTCCGAACCCCACAGGCAGGTCAGGACGCAGCCGCCGGATTGAGCCGCCATATTTCAAAATTCAGGAACGTCGCATAGGCCGTCCAGCAGATATAGGGGACCATCAGCCAGAAGGCGGCACGGCTGATCGGGTGAAACCGGATCAGGCAGATGATGATCGCCAGATCCAGCAGAAAGATATTGATCAACCCGAGATCCGGCCTCTGCATGCCGAAGAACATGAACGACCAGGCACAATTCAGCGTCAGCTGCACCGCCCATGCGGTCAGGGCCGTCTCTTTCCGGTCTGAATCACTGATCGCAATGCGCCAGGCGGCGATGGCCATCAGGATATACAGCGTCGTCCAGGCCGGACCGAACACCCAGCGGGGCGGGTTATAGGGTGATTTAACGATTTCCGCATACCAGCCATCAATCTGCGGCACAGTCACATAACTGCCCAGTGCTCCGACGAAAAGCGTCAGCAGAATCAATCCGCCAAGGATAAGGAGTGACTTCGGGAGGGAGGGCTGGGTCATTCTGGTGCCTTCATTTACGCAACTGCGTCAGATATGGGGAGCGGAGGAGCAGAATGAAATCGCAGCCTGTCCTGTCAGCCGATAATAAAACAGGGCCGAGCGATGGACATCATCGATCCGGTGGATTTCATCTGCGGTCTGGCCGGGAAGCTCGAAATAGATGCTGACCAGACAGGCTGCCCCCCTGAGATTCGCCAGTTTCGGGCCAAGCCTGACCATTACCTCACGGTTCAGAAAACAGAGGAAAGCGTCATGCCCTGTCAGGTCGGCCTGCAGGAAATCACCCCAGACCACATGCAGGTTCTCCGGTCCTGCAACCTTCTGGCGGAACCACAGGCAGAGCACCGGCAGTGGCGAGCGTTCATAAGCCGTGACCCGGGCATGCGGCCAGCGCCGGGCGGCCGCCACGGCCAGTCCGCCCCAGCCCGCGCCGAGTTCAGCGATATCACCTCTGCCAGCCAGCAGTTCAATGGCAGCTTTTCTTGTCTTGGCGCCGCTGGGCATCGGTGGCGCACCCGTAATCACGGAATAGATCGCAACCAGCGCAATGGCTGTCAGGGACAAACCGAGGGCCGCAAAATCAAGAAATGTCATCTGAAATGCTGCACCCGCGAAAACCCTATTTGCGCCGAACCGCATGAAACCTATGATACTGCGGTAACAAAGCGGTAACCCGCCGCCAGGAGAATAGCATGACCGCAAAGATCATCACCATCGCACAACAGAAGGGTGGCGCCGGAAAAACCACACTGGTGGCACAGCTGGCTGTCGCCCTGGCGGCCGGAAAGCGAAAGGTGGCCCTGATCGATATCGATCCGCAGGCGAGCCTGACCGCCTGGCATGGTCTGCGCCGCAAAACCCTGGGACAGGATGCCGGCGGCATTCATCTTTCCGTTGTCGCCGGGTGGCAGCTGTCGAATGAACTCAATCGCCTGCGCGACGGTTTTGATCTGCTGATTGTCGATAGTGCTGCCAATGCCGACACAGAAAACAGGGCGGCGATCCGGGCCTCTGACCTCGTCATGGTACCGATGCAGCCCAGCCTCGTCGATCTCTGGGCAACCGGGCCGACACTGGCACTGGCGGAAAAACAGAAGACCCGCGCCATTCTGTTGCTGAACCGGGTTCCGCCCAGGGGCAAGCTGCTGGATACCATAAGACAGAAGATACGCGAGCAGGACCTGCCCTGCATGAAGGCGACCCTCGGCAACCGGGTGGCCTTTGCTGCCTCCATGCTGGAGGGGCGCGGCGTGCTGGAGACAGAAAAATCCAGTATTGCGGCAAAAGAAGTGCTCGCCGTGCTGCGCGAGGTCGAAAAGTCTCTCAAAACCGTGTAGAACCGGATCATGGAAAATACAGCAATCACTGCAATCGCAGTCTCACTGCACGTTCTCGCCTCAACCTGGTGGGTCGGCGGCATGCTTTTCGCGTACTGGATATTGCGTCCCGCAGCGGACCCGATGGAGCCTCCGGCCCGGTTACAGCTCTGGGGGCGCGTGTTCGGTGCCTTTTTCCAGTCGGTATGGATTGCCATCATCATCATTCCGGCCACCGGATACTGGCTGGTCTGGGAGGTTTATCAGGGCTTCGGAAATGTCGGACAGAATATTCATGCCATGCATATGATCGGCTGGATCATGATCTGTCTGTTTATCTGGCTGTACTTCCTGCCCTACCGCGCCTTCCGGCGCTGCCTTGCGGAAGGTGATAACCCCGGTGCCGGGGCTGCAATTGTCCGGATACGCAAGATTGTCGCCACCAACTCCATGCTGGGGGCCTGCAACGTTCTGATCGCCAGTTCAGGGCCCTACTGGGGCTGACGACGGCCATCACGGCCAAGCCAGCCCCTTCGGGATCAGGTATCGGCGGCTTCGCCGATATTATCCACGCCGCGCTGCTCAACCACATTGGTCAGCCAGTCCGGGTCCATTTCCGGAACCGACGACAGCAGCAGGTCCGTATAGGGATGGTGCGGCGGGGTGAACATTTCCTTCTTGCCCCCCTGCTCCACAACTTCACCCTGCTTCATCACCACAACCTCGTCGGCAATGGAACGAACCGTCGCAAGATCATGGGTGATGAACATGTAGGCGAGATCCAGCTCCTTCTGCAGCCTGTCCAGCAGCTTCAGGATGCCTTCAGCCACCAGTTGGTCGAGTGCACTGGTCACCTCGTCACAGATGATGAATGTCGGCTCCGCCGCCAGCGCCCGGGCAATGCCGATGCGCTGCTTCTGTCCACCTGACAGTTCGGGCGGGTAGCGGTTGTAATACTGCGAGGGCTCCAGCTCGATCAGGTCGAGCAGTTCATCAACCCGGCTTTTCAGCGCATTGCCCTTCAGCCCGCCATAGAACTGGGCCGGCCGGCCAATGATTTCCTTGATCTGGACCTTCGGATTCAGCGCTGTATCCGCCATCTGATAGATCATCTGCGCCTGGCGCAGCTGATCCTTGCTGCGTTGCCGGTAACTTGGCGGCAGTTCCTCTCCCTTGAACAGGATCTTTCCGGCTGTCGGTGGCAGCAGCCCGGTAATACAGCGCGCTGTCGTCGACTTGCCGGAACCGGATTCGCCGACCACAGCCACGGTCATACCCGCATGGATATCAAAGGAGACATCATGCAGCACCGGGGTCTGGCCATAGGCCGCGTCGATATTCTGCACCGACACCACAGGCACTGCGTCTCCGGAGGGCCGTGACTTCTGCTCTCGCTTGAAACTGCGGACCGCCCACAGCGACTTGGTATAGTCCTCCTGCGGCGATTCCAGCATGCTGCGGGTGTCGGACTGTTCCACCTCGTCCCCCTTCAGCAGCACCTTGATGGTATCCGCCATCTGGGCCACGACGGCGAGATCGTGGGTGATGTAGATTGCTGCCGTGTTGAACTGGTCGACAATGTCGCGGATTGCCAGCAGTACCTCGATCTGGGTGGTTACATCCAGCGCGGTCGTCGGCTCATCAAAGATGATCAGATCAGGACGGCAGGACATGGCCATCGCCGTCATCGCCCGCTGCAACTGGCCGCCGGAGACCTGATGCGGATATCGGAAACCGATTTCCTGCGGATTGGGCAGCCGAAGTTTCTCGTACAGGCGGATTGCGTCTTCCTGACTCTCCAGACGCTTCATGATGCGGTAATGGGTCGGCGTTTCGGTATGCTGGTCAATCAGTTTGTGAGCCGGATTGAACGATGCCGCCGCCGACTGGGCGACATAGGCAATCCGTGAACCGCGCAGGGCACGCTTGTCGGATTCCGATGTCGTGGTCAGCTCCATACCGTCAAATTCGATGGAACCGCCGGAGATCCGGCAGCCATCCCGGGCATAGCCCATCGCTGCCAGACCCATCGTCGATTTTCCGGCCCCGGATTCACCGATCAGGCCCATCACCTCACCGCGATGCAGGGTCAGGTCGACACCATGCACGATCTCGACCCATTTCTCGTCTGAATAACCTTCAATCCGAAGGCCCTTCATCTCCAGCAGGACTTCCTTTTTCTTCGGCATATCGACTACTCCTTCAGACCCGACGACCGGTACAGCATCCAGTCGACGACAAAGTTTACAGACACGGTCAGCAGCGCAATGGCAGCAGCGGGAATAAGCGGCGTGATTTCACCGAAGGAAATCAGGGTCGCATTCTCGCGCACCATTGAGCCCCAGTCCGCCGTTGGCGGCTGAATACCGAGACCGAGGAATGACAGGCCGGCGATCAGCAGGAAGACAAAGCAGAATTCGAGACCGAATTCCGCAATCAGGGGTGCTGTCGAACTCGGCAGGATTTCCTTGCGGATCAGATACCACATCCCCTCACCCCGCAGACGCGCCGCCTCGATATAATCCATCACCACAATGTTCCCGGCAACCGCACGGGTGAGACGGAAAACACGGGGCGAATAGATAATCGCGACGATGATCACGAGAATGAAAACGTTCGTCCCGAAAATCGACAGCATCAGCAGCGCGAAGATCAGCGACGGGATCGACATGACCACATCGGCAAACCGCCCGAGAACCTGATCGAACCAGCCGCCGAGCGTGGCAGCCAGCAATCCGGCAAACGCCCCCATGACAAATGCCGCAGTGGTCGCGACCAGCGCCAGGCCAACGGTATTCCGGGCACCAAACACAAGGCGGCTGAACATGTCACGACCAAGCTGGTCACCGCCCAGCAGATAGACAGCATCTGCCGGGGCGAAGGCTTCGGTAACGATCTCCGCCTCTCCGAACGGCGCAATGACCGGGGCAAAAATACCGGTGATCGCATAGACACCAACGATGAACAGCCCGAAACTTGCGGTCAGCGGCGCTGTCTTCATCGCCTTGGCCGGATCCCCGGGCAGAATGATGACAAGGAATTCCCGGAACGCATAGGACACCCCGGCCGCCAGCGCGATGATTCCGGCAACGATGGTCATCGTCCAGAGTGCTGATTCGCCACCGATAATACCGATCAGGAAAGAAGCCAGAGTAAGTGAAAACAGCAGCAGAAAAGCGCTGCGGACGTTGTAATAGGCCGCCAGGCAGGAGGCGCCGATGAGCATGGCATAATAGCCAATAACGAAGAAATTCATGACAGCCCCCTCACTTCTTGTACCGCAGACGCGGATTGGTGATGATCGCCCCGACATCAGCTGCCAGATTCAGCAGAATGAAGGTCGCGGCAAAAATGAGGCAGCAGGCCTGTACCACCGGGAAATCCCGTTTGGTCACGGCATCGACAAGCAACTGTCCGATGCCCGGATAAACAAACACCACCTCGACCAGCACCACGCCGGTAATCAGATAGGCAAGGTTCAGCGCAACCACATTGATGATCGGTGCCCAGGCGTTCGGCAGGGCATGCTTCACGATGACCTTCCAGGCCGGCATTCCCTTGACCCGCGCCATTTCGATATAAGGCGAGGCCAGCAGGCTGATGATGGCCGCCCGGGTCATGCGCATCATGTGAGCAACGACGACCAGCACCATGGTCAGTGCCGGCAGGAAGGTGCGTTCCAGAACCTCAAGGAACGACATGTCGTCACTGATCTTCGCAATGGACGGGAAATATCCCCAGGTTACGGAGAAATAGAGGATGAGGATATAACCCAGAAAGAATTCCGGTGACGAAATCGATGTCAGGGTCAGTACATTGGCAACCCGGTCAAACAGGGTATTGCGCAGCAAAGCCACTACAATTCCGAGCGCGATCGCAATGGGAACCGCGATCACCGCTGCATAGCAGGCCAGAAACAGCGTATTCATGAAGCGCGGACCGATGACTTCGCCCACCGGTGCCTGCGAGATCAGCGAAACACCAAAATCACCGGTCACAGCGCCCAGCAGCCATTCGAAATATCGAATTGGTGCGGGCCGGTCCAGCCCCAGTTGCTCACGCATGGCGGCAACCGTTTCGTCCGTCGCCCCCATCCCCAATACCGCCTGGGCAATATCGCCCGGCAGAAGTTCAACCGCGCCAAAAATAATGACCGAGATAATGAGCAGCGTCAGCAGCCCAAGTCCCAGTCGCTTGGCAACGATGACCAATACATCGCCCATAACCTGAAATCCCCCTGAAAAATTCTCCGGGCTCTGCCAGTTACGATCTCCGTGACCGATACCGGCAGTCCTCCCGCCCGGATGGTGCGGCGGGGTCACGAAACAGGTCCGCAACCCCGCCAGCCATACTTACTCCTGACTTTGCCGGTATAGGATTACCGGCAACATATCAGGAATCAAACCACCAGCGGCTGGCGCCGCGTGCGCCGTCAACCTGCCAGCTTGCTGCCAGATTGGGGCCGTGCTTGACCTTCTTGTTTCGTGCATAGACGAAGTTGGTGAACATCGGGATGATCGTCCCGCCGTCATTGCGGGCCAGTTCCTGCATCTCACGATACATCGCCGCCCGCTTGTCCTGGTCAAGTTCCGCCTTGGCCTGACGCAGCAGCACATTGAACCGCTCGTTCTGCCAGTGGCTTTCGTTCCAGGCCGCGTCGTCCTTGTAAGCCAGGCTGAGCATGACATCCGGTGTCGGACGGGCGCCCCACTGTACCATGCAGAAAGGCTTTTTCAGCCAGACATCGGAGTAATAACCGTCGTTCGGCTCACGCACGACATTGATGTCGATACCGGCTTGCTTGGCCTGTTCTGCATACAGAACACAAAGATCGACCGCACCGGAAAATACGCTGTCCGCCGTTGACAGGCTGACAGACAGATTCTCGTGCCCGGCCTTCTTCAGCAACGATTTGGCCTGATCCGGATCATATTTGCGCTGAGGCAGATCCGCCCAGTACGGCATGTTCGGAGAGACATGCGCATCATTGCCCGGGATAGCCGTGCCATAGGCGATTTTTTCAATGATTTCCTCACGATTGATCGCCAGCTTCAGGGCGTTTCGCACATTCACATCATCAAACGGTGCCTGATCACAGAACATCGGCATCGTGATCGCAGCACCACTCGGCACATTGTCGATCTCGATATTCGGATTACGCTTCAGCAGCGACAACGTCTTCAGTTCAAGCTGCGTAATGGCATCGACATCACCGGTAACCAACGCGGTCTGGCGGGCATTCGGATCGTTGAGAACTGTAACCTCGACCTCGTCAAACCAGGCGCCCTCGCCGTGCCAGCCGTCATGGCGGACCAGCTTGGTGTTCACGCCGAACTGGTTGTTGACGATCTTGTAGGGGCCGGAGCCATCGCCGGACTGCCAGTCAATCGTGCCGTCAGCCTTCGCCGGGCAGATCGCGAGATGATAATCCGTCATCAGCCAGGGCAGGTCGGCATTTCCGGCAGCCAGCTTGAAGGTCACCGTGTGGCTGTCGTCCTTGACGATGTCATTGACATCCTTGAGCAGCGCCTTGGCCGCCGAAGTGGTTTTCTCGCCGCGGTGATGATTCATCGAGGCAATGATATCGTCAGCCGTCACCGGCTTGCCGCTGTGGAATGACGCACCCTTGACGATCTTGAAGGTCCATTCCTTCGCATCCGGGGTCGCTTCCCAGGATTCGGCCAGATCAGGCCCGAGACCGTTTTCCGGCGTAATCATCGTCAGATAGCTGCGATAGGTATGCGCAAGCTGAATGATCGAGAAGCTGAGATAGGTTCCCGGATCATGCGTGTCGGACGTATTGCCGTCATGCGAGCCGAGCCGGAACAGGCCGCCCTTCTTCGGTGCCGCCATCGCAGATGTCGACCAGATGCCTGACGCAACAGACAGTGATACGCCGGCAGCCAGCGCATGACTCATGAAGTCACGACGCGAGATACGTCCGAGACGCACCTCCGCTTCCATACGCTTAATCAGATCAAATTCAGTATTCCCAGCCATAATACCTCCTTAGGCTTTGTAGTCCCTGGTCAGTTACCGACCAGTTTCAGAAATATCCGTTCAGACACCAGTGCCCGATTGGAACACATGCACAGCCGCGGAAGAGAAACAGACTGAAAAACATCCATGACGCGCCATATCGGATTTCTGAAAACCGACCGCATGTACATAAATATATTCAAGCTGGTTTCTCCCGGCGGACCTGTCCGGACAGGGCACAGTCTGCACCGAGCAATGCCTCCTGAAAGGCAAGAACACGATGAGTCACGACAAACAAGACGCGACGACACACCCCACCGCATTGCAGAAAACATTGACCACCATCACGTGGCCAATATGCATACGGTTTCAAATCATGACTCTTATACTGACGGCAGAGACCCGAAACGGCAACTGATATTGTTTCAGCGCGACATTCTATTCTATTCACGACTCCCGGCCAGTTCGGTCGTTACCTCAACCTTGCTGTGAAGCGTGCGGTGAACCGGGCATTTATCAGCAATCTCCAGTAACTTCTGACGCTGGTCACCGGTCAGGTCACCGACCAGGTCAACAACCCGGTCAAAATGATCTATCCTTGCGTCACCTGAATCACAGTCCTCGCAGTCGCTGGCGTGATCCTTAGCGTGGCTCAGCGTCACAGATACTTTCTCCAGCGGCCATTTTTTGCGACCGGCATACATCCGGATCGTCATGGAGGTACAGGCCCCGAGAGACGCAGCAAGCAGGCCATAGGGCGTCGGACCCGTATCCAGACCACCAATATCCTTCGGTTCATCCGCCCGGATCAGATGGTTCGGACCAATCGCAATATGCTGCGCAAACGGTCCGTCCCCGGCCTCTGCGACCAGAACCTTGCCCTCTTCGGCAGTGATCGACGGGTCTTTCGCGGAGCTGGCACTGTCGATATAGCGCCGGCTCCAGGCACTGATCACACTGGCCACATAGACCGCGTCGGATTTCCGGCTGAGCAGATGGTCCGCATCATCCAGGCTGATGAAACTCTTCGGATGCTTTGCCGCCGTGTAGATCGCCGCCGCATTATCAATCCCGACGGTCTGGTCAACCGGCGAGTGGAATATCAGCAATGCCTTGTGCAGCTTGCCGATTGCCGACGAGACATTCTGGCTGGCGATATCATCAAGGAATTGCCGGCGGATCCGGAACGACCGCCCGACAAGCTGAACCTCTGCCTCACCTTTTGACTCAATCTCTTTGATTGCACTGTCGAAATTGTGCTTTACATGCTCAGGGTCTGAAGGGGCGGCGATGGTACAGACCGCCTGTACGTCAGGCATCTGCGCAGCCGCAACCAGAACAGCGGCACCGCCCAGGCTATGCCCGATCAGGATCCGCGGGGCTGCATGTTCCGCAGCCATGAACTGATAGGCGGCCACAAGGTCATCGACGTTGGAGGTGAAGTTGGTATTGGCAAATTCCCCCTCACTGGCACCAAGTCCGGTAAAGTCGAAACGAAGGACGGCAACGCCCTGTTCGGTCAGTTCTGCGGCAATTCGCGATGCCGCGAAGATGTCCTTGCTGCAGGTAAAGCAATGGGCAAACAGGGCGAACGCACGCGGTGATGAGTCCGGGCTGTCCAGCCGGGCCGCAAGTTTTTCACCAAGTGCGCCGGTGAAGGTTATCTTCTCACTTTTCATCGCTGGCTGCTCCGTTTTCTTCTGACTGAATTCAGGGAAGCCTAACTGACCGGCTTTCGCCTGTCAGATCACGCTTTGATCAGATCAGAGAAGGCCAAACCCCAGAGCCAGCATACGCAAGGCCAGCAGGGTCACGAGGATCCTGAAGATCCGGCGAAACATCTCTTCCGGCACCCGGTCCAGCACATGGCGTCCCAGCAAACCGCCGAAAAAAGTTGCGACGATCATCATCACAATCAGCTGCATGTAAGGCGCAAAGGCAAATCCGAGAATGCCAAATGCAATCAGCTTGAACATATGCACGAAAGCGACACAGGCGGACTGCGTGCCGATAAGCCCGCGTCTGTCATCCATCTTGCTGCCGATGAAGACCATGATCAGGGCACCGATCGACCCTCCCAGCATCGCCACAAAGCTGGAAACAGCACCAAGGACAGCGCCGCCCCAGTTGCTGTTGATAGCTGCTCCCGGCTTTGGACCCCAGACACTGAAAAGAATGAGGGCCCCGATGACAATCTGCAATACATCACCCGGCAACTGCAGGCTTATTGATGCCCCCGCAAGGCCACCGACAACAGCACCTGCACCGAAGATCAGGGCTATCTGCCAGTCAATATAGTGCCGGTTTGCGGTCACCCGGAAGATCGAGGATGCGGACTCAACGGCACCATGCAGCGGAACAACCGCAGCCGGTGGTACCAGACTTGCGAGAATGACAAGGCTCAGCCCGCCGGTCGGACCAATCGCCGCATTGAAAATCGAAATGATAAAGGAACTTAAAACCAGAATGGCTTCTGTGATTGTCATAACAGGGCTATAAAATGCCGCCATCCTCTTTACCAGCCACAATCGAAAGTCGCTCCATGCCCGACCCGCAAAGCTTTGAGATCATAGAAAAAACCAGCCCCTATGAAGGTTATTACCGGATCGACAGGTTCCGCGTTCGCCACAGCCTGCATGATGGCGGCACCAGCGCCCTGCTGGAACGGGAAGTCTTTGAGCGCGGACATGTCGGTGCGGTTCTGCCGGTTGATCCGGCCCGCGACAGGGTTGTGCTGATCGAACAGTTCAGGCCCGGTGCACTGGCTGCCGGCTGGCACCCCTGGGTCATCGAATGCGTTGCCGGAGTCATTGAGGAAGGCGAATCACCGGAAGATCTGGCCCGGCGCGAGGCGGTGGAAGAAGCCGGCTGCGCTGTCACCGACCTGAAGCCGGTTTTCCGGTTCCTCACCTCCCCCGGTGCATCATCCGAAACCGTCACCCTGTTCGCCGGCCGGGTCGATACAGAAAATGTCGGTGGCGTGCATGGTCTGGTCGAGGAAGGAGAAGACATCAGGGTGCTGGTAATGGGCGTGGATGAGGCTCTCGCCCTGTTACAGGACGGACGCATCGTCAATGCCAAGACCATCATCGCGCTGCAGTGGCTGGCAGCGAACTATGCCACCCTGAAGGCAGAATGGCAGGCTGGCGCTTGATCGGTCATCCCGCTGACCCTACCTTGGCGGGCAACAACGAGACATATCAGACCAACAGGAAACGCCATGAAATTTCGCAAGAATTTTGTCGATGCGATCGGGAATACCCCGCTTATCAAACTCAAGGCAGCCTCTGACGCCACAGGCTGCACCATCCTCGGCAAGGCGGAGTTTCTGAACCCCGGCGGCTCAGTAAAGGACCGGGCAGCCATGGGAATCATCAAGGCGGCGGAACGCGATGGAAAGCTCCGCCCGGGCGGCGTGATTGTTGAGGGCACCGCCGGCAATACCGGTATCGGGCTGGCGCTGGTCGGCAATTCCCGGGGCTATCGTACCGTCATTGTCATTCCGGAAACGCAAAGCCAGGAAAAGAAGGATTTTCTGCGCCTCGTCGGTGCCGATCTGCGCGAAGTCCCGGCGGTCCCCTACAAGGACCCGAACAACTATGTGCATGTCTCCCAGCGACTGGCGGAAGAACTGGCCGCGACGGAACCGAACGGCGCGATCTGGGCCCAGCAGTTCGATAATATCGCCAACCGTGCCGCCCATCGCGAGACCACCGGTCCGGAGATCTATGAACAGACAAATGGCAAGGTCGACGGTTTCATCTGTGCGGTTGGCACTGGCGGCACGCTGGCCGGTACCGGCATGTTCCTGAAAGAACAGAACAGCAATATCCGCATCGGCCTGGCCGATCCGATGGGTGCAGCTCTCTACAGCTATTATAAAGACGGTGAGCTGAAATCGAGCGGCACCTCGATCTCCGAGGGTATCGGTCAGGGCCGCGTCACCGCCAATCTGGAGGGTCTGACCGTCGATCACCCGTTCCAGATACCGGATGAAGAAGCCATTCCCATCGTCTTTGACCTGCTCCGCAAGGAAGGGCTTTGCCTCGGCCTGTCCAGCGGCATCAATGTTGCCGGTGCCATCCGGCTGGCGAAGGAACTTGGCCCCGGTCATACCATCGTCACGATCCTCTGCGACTGGGGGCACCGCTATCAGTCGAAACTTTTCAACCCCGCCTTCCTGCGTGAAAAGGGCCTGCCCGTTCCCGAATGGCTGGCCTGAGGAAAAAACAACATGCCCTACAGCAATCCCGAAGCTCTGGTCAGTGCCGACTGGCTGGCCGCCCATATCGATGCCCCGGATGTCCGTGTCATTGATGCCAGTTTTTACCTGCCGACCGAAACCCGTGATGCCGACGCGGAATATGCCGAAGGCCATATTCCCGGTGCCATCCGTTTCGATATCGAGGAAATCTGCGACCCGGATTCCAGCCTGCCGCATATGCTGCCCAGCCCCGAGATGTTCTCCAGCCGGGTGCGCAACCTCGGGCTTGGCGACGGTATCCGCATCATTGCCTATGACCAGAAGGGCCATTGCGCCGCGGCATCACGCGCCTGGTGGATGTTCCGGATATTCGGCCATCACGATGTCGCCGTGCTGGATGGCGGACTGCCCGCCTGGAAAGCGGCAGGATACGCGGTGGAACAGGATCCACCGGTGCTGAAACCCCGGCATTTCACGGCCCGGTTCGACAGCACCATGGTGCGTAACTATGACCAGGTGAAACGCAACATCGATAGCGGAAAATTCCAGACCGTCGATGCCCGGACCCGCGGCCGCTTTGACGGCACCGCCCCGGAACCCCGCAAGGAATTGCGCAGCGGCCATATTCCGCAATCCCTCAGCCTCCCCTATGACCAGCTGATCGATCCGGCGACACAGAAAATGCTGCCTGCCGATGAACTTGCGAAACGGATTGCCGGTGCCGGTATCGATCCGAACCGCCCGGTTGTTGCCACCTGCGGTTCCGGCGTCACCGCCTGTGTGCCCGCACTGGCGCTCTATCTGCTGGGCCACCGGAATGTCGCCATCTATGACGGTTCCTGGACCGAATGGGCCGGACGACCGGACTCTCCCATCCTGCCATGAGCAGCAGCGACAAAACCGCAGCGAACGACCGGATCGCCTTCACCCGCACCTATCTTGAGATGACGGAGATGCCGGCGCGGCCCAGCCTTCCGGCACCTGCGGGCCGTGTCGCACTGATGCGTTGTCACAAGCCGACACTGGCCTTCTACCGCTTTCTGTATGGCGAGGTCGGGCGCAACTGGCTGTGGTACGAGCGCCTGCTGCTCGATGATGACGCATTGCTTGAACTGATCCGCCGCGAGACTGTCGAGATTTACGTCCTTTATGTTGATGGCGGGCCCGCCGGATATGTCGAACTGACCTTCGATCCGTCCGGCGACTGCGAGATCAGCTATTTCGGCATGATGCCGGATTTCACGGGCGGCGGCTACGGACGCTATCTGCTGAACTGGGCCATCGATTACGCCTGGAGCGCCAAGATCAGGCGCCTGTGGCTGCATACCTGCACGATGGACAGCCCGCGGGCGCTGCCGTTCTATCAGCGGGCCGGGTTTCGCGCCTATCATCGTGAAGAACTGGAAGTAGCAGACCCGAGACCGGTCATGGCGCAATTCGGACTGAGCCCGGATCCGCACCAGCCATCAACAACCGGATAGCTGTCGCATGCCCGCGAAGGTCATCAACCTGCGCAAGGCGCGCAAGGCGAAGCAGCGCCAGAACCGTGAGACCGAAGCCGCCAGCAACCGGGCAAAGCACGGCCAGCCTGCGGCGTTGCGTCGCGTGGCGGAAAAGCAGGAAGAGATGACACAGAAGCGCCACGAAAGTCACCGGCTGCCCCGGACTGACGAGCCCGACTGATCCTCAGTGAACCACCGGTTTGACCAGGGTCACCGGCGTTCCTGAGCTGCCGGACTTCGCCTTCTCGCTCGACAGCTCCAGCCCCCAGTCCATCTTCTTTGCAGAATTCGCCAGCAGGTCACAGAACAGATAGACCATGCGCAGGTCCATCGATGTCACGAACTCCCGCTCCTTGCCGAAACGCAGCGTCACCTGCAACAACCCCTCCGGATCAGGCCCGCAGGTAAAGGAATGCACCACCAGCGGCTCCTCGCCATGCGGATACATCAGGTCATCCTGCTTAAAGGGCTTCTTCGGATTGTTGGTCTGCACCGCGTTGGATTGCTGGAATTCCATCACCGCTTTCTTGGAGACCGGGTTCTGCTGTGCCGCCACTTCCGGGCGTCGCTCGATCACCTTCATCATCGCCAGCCAGAGATGGTTTGTGGCCCGCCGCGTCAGCCACATCTTGACCCCCGACCGGTCCTTGCGGCTGACATTGATCAGCACCCGGTCCTCGATCATCGAATAGGCCGCACCGATCTGGTCAATCCGCTGGGTATAGAGGTTGCTGCGCTGTTTCACCGTGACGGACTTCGCGGCGGGTTGCCGGACCTCCACCGTTACCGCCGGTGTCTTGCGCGAAGCGGTCGAGACCTTGCCTTTCGTGGACCGGCGAGCCGGCTTCTTGCCCGGGGATGTTCCGGCAGCAGGCTGATCGGCCTTCGCCGTTGTCGCCTTTTTCGAGGCAGTTTTGCCGGCGGATTTCTTTGCCGCGCCGGTTCCCGTTCTGGCAGCGGATTTACCTGTCGCGGGCTTTATAACCTCACTGTCCGCCTTTGGCCTGGCTGCCCGCTTGCGACGGGGCTTCGGCTTTGGCTCCGGTGTGGATCCTTCGGCAACCTCCGCTGCATCAGCCTTTGCCGCTGCCCCGGCCTTCTTTGCCGCTGCGGGCTTCTTCTTTGCGACAGCCCCTGCTTTCTTTGCCGTTGCGGGAGACTTCTTCGCCGCAGATGTCTTGCGTTTCCGGCTTTTGGCAGGCTTCGCCCCGGCTTCGGCAGATGTGGCCTCCACAGCCGGATCATCAGCCGCCGGGGAGCCCTCGCCCGTCGTCTTGCTGCGGCGTGACGTGCTGCCCTTCGGTTTGGCTGATGGTTTGCGCGGCCTGGTCGCCATGTCACAGAAGTCCCGGTTGCATGCCTATACGAATGCCAAGATGCAGCCCCTCCCGCAAGTCCCGATACGCAATGACGGGCAACAAGATCAGCCCAAACTGCAGAGCCCCGGAATGCTTTCCCCCGGATTATCGTCAATAGATTGAAAACTTTCCGGAAAAGGCCTTTTCACACCGGGAAACCTCTGGTACTTCCACAGCCCTTCCGTGGGGGCCCGTAGCTCAGTTGGTAGAGCAACTGACTTTTAATCAGTTGGCCACAGGTTCGAATCCTGTCGGGCTCACCAATAAAATCAAAGGCTTAGGATGATTTCTGGCAAATCTCCTAAGCCTTTTGATTTTCCGGGTAAGCAATAGGTAAGCACGCGGAATACGTAAATCCTATTACCACCTGCACCAATCCAATCTCTTGTGCATGATGTGAGCTCAACTCAGTTGAGGAGCATGTATTATGCCGCCAAAGAAGAATCTTCCCATCGGCTGGAAACGAACAGGGTATAGCCGCCTAAAAGATACCGGCCTCTATCCTGATGAAACACTCATCAAACTAGCAGAGCAGTTCGGGGTATCAGGAGCGATAGAATACAACTCTGACCTCTGGAAGCTAAAGCAACGGCTCGAAACAGCTGCGATATCCTATCTAGCCGAGAAGCATAACACCGCCGGTCCAAAGCCTAAGGATGTGAGATCATTTCTCACAGTTCTCGCAAACAAGGCAGACGAGCTAGAAGCGCTCATTGACGGGCTTGACGATATCACCTGGGACCAGTTGCGAAGAACGGAATACCGGCTGCAACAAAGCGCATTTTATCTTGGCGATGAACGGCTTGTGGATATTGGCGTAATGCGCCGACGAAATGAATTTGATCCAGAAGGGTTTGAGCTCTCCTACTCGGATATCAGTGACATACCGATCAATCTTGATTATCTGAAATTCTTGGCTGTTGAGTCCCATAGCGATGTCAAAAAAGACAAAGCAGGCCGTCAAAAAAATCATGCTCTGTATCTGTGGGTTTCAATGATGGTTGATCACTGGGTAAGTGTAATGAACCGAAAGTTCACAGTCACTTATCACCAGAACACATCAACCAGCCCATCCGGCCAGTTTCTCGAAGCATGTCTGGAGATTTTAGACCCTGATGCGCTGGATGACCTTGTGTCTCAAATGCGCCGCGTTCACAAAAATCGCAAAAATAGGGTGTTTTAAAACCACTATTCTTGCAAACGCTTGTTGCTGACACCCTAAAATCTGGCGCTATTAATCACGTCCACCAACAACCAACGAAGGTGGACGTAATGACCGACCAGATTACAACAACGCCAATTAATGATCCGGATTATCTGGATCGTATGATCAACGAGAATGAAGCTGCCGATTTTATCGGCTACACGACCCGCGCTCTTCAGGGGTGGCGACTCAAGGGTGGAGGGCCGCGATTTATCAAGGTTTCTTCCAGGTCGATCCGCTACCGTCGCCGGGATCTCATCGAATGGGCTGATGCCCGCCTCCGTAGTTCAACATCGGAGGAATGAAGATGGGATATCAGAAATCAATCAACTTCGACCGCGCTAACGATAAACTTTCAGAACATATCGGTTTTCTTGTTCGGAGGTGGCTTCCCGACGGCAGGCTTGAAGGTGTGGAATGGGTAGCGCGAAACCCAGCCCGTAACGACCACTCCCTTGGTTCATTCAAGATCAACACTCATACAGGCCAATGGGCCGATTTTGCGACCGGAGACAGAGGGTCTGATATCATCAGCCTTCTGGCATATCTGGAGAATACAACTCAATCAGATGCTGCCAGACGCCTTCTCGCCTGGTTGGGAGGCTGATTATGACACCCCGTCACCCCTCATTAGGCCATCCCTCCGGGTATTGGGTTTATACCGATTCTCAGGGAAGCCCGTTCACCTCTATCTGCAGGTTCGATAAGCGCGATGGACGCGGCAAGGAATATCGACCCTTCAGCTTACAGCCCGATGGAAGCTGGCAATGGAAAGGTACAGCGCAACCTCGCCCTCTCTACAAACTCAAGCGCCTGGCAGATAACCCTATGCTTCCGGTTATCGTGGTTGAGGGTGAGAAAGCTGCTGACGCCCTGCAATCTGTCGTAACTGACTATGTCGTTACGACGGCAATGCACGGTGCGCAGTCATCTAAGAAAACAGATTGGTCTCCGCTGGAAAACCGTAAGGTCATCATCTGGCCGGATGCTGATGAAGCCGGACTGAAATATGCCTTCGCAATTGAGGGTATGCTTCACGGTAAAGCGGAGGACCTATCCATCATCCCCATATTGTTCGGAGACAATATCCCGGCTCACCTACGTAACGATGACAACCTCTACAGCCCGGTTACGGGATGGGATGCCGCAGACGCGGTAGATGACGGCTATGACCCGTTACGTATACAGGGCTATATAGACCGAGCTCTTACGTTCGATACCTTACGTAACGAGATACCGGACACCTCCCCTATATATAATACCTACGTACGTAACGTAGAACGCCCGGCACCTGATCCCGTTACGCAAATCAACGGTAGTCCGCCGACCCTTAATAATAACGTGACGCTCTTACGGGAATTTCCAACGGTCAATCCCGTAAGGCATTCCGGCAACTCAGCACCAGATATCGACAGCTGGCCAGAGCCGGATATGTCGATCCTGAATCCTGAGATAAAACGGCCTAGGTTTCCGGTCGAAGCCTTCGGGCCTTTTTGGTCCAAGTGGATTTCCGATACTGCCGAAGCCGTTTCAGCACCGCCAGACTACATAGGCGGAACACTACTCGCCGGGGCATCGTCACTGATTGGCAACGCCCGCTGGGTTTCCCCCTGGGAAGGATGGGAAGAACCACCTGTACTGTGGATAGGTTTGATCGGCTCTCCCTCCGCAAGTAAAAGCCCGGCAATGAGCCCGCTCCTGAAAATGATAACAGAGATCGAACGTGATCTTGAGCCCGAATATGAAGACGCCCTTCGCCGTTACGAAACCGACAAGCTATCTGCAAAGCTGGCCTGTGAGAGATGGGAGAGTGAAGCAAAGGACGCCACGAAACTAAACACACCGATACCAGAGAAACCGGCTAGTGCTGATACGCCTTTAATGCCACCTCGCCCCCGCCTGATGGTCTCCGACGCCACCATGGAGGCTATGGGCAACCTGCTTGCTGCACAGCCGAAAGGCTTCCTGCTCTATCGGGACGAACTGGCTGGGCTGTTTGGCAACTTCGACCGTTACGGTGGCAAAGGTGGCGATCGTGCCTTCTGGCTCGAAGCCTTCGGCGGACGTTCCTATGCCATGGAACGGGTAAAGCATGACGGAAAGCCCATGCGCATCCCCCGGCTTGCCGAAGCAATCCTTGGCGGCATTCAGCCTGACCGGCTCAACAGTATGCTGATGAAAGGCGACGATGACGGTCTTACAGCCCGTTTCCTGTGGCTCTGGCCGGATCGTGTGCCACCAGAGCGCCCAACCACCTTTCCTGCCCGAGACAGAACCTTACAGGCCCTACGCCGAATCGCCGCGCTGAAGGCTCCCGGAAATGACGGAGACGACACAGCACCAAAGACCGTTCTGCTGTCACCAGACGCCGCTGACCAGTTCCAGAATTGGCGTAAGCCTCATGCCAGCAACGAGCCGGAAGGAAGTCAGGCAAGCTGGTGGGGTAAATGCCCTGGCTTTATTCTTCGGATAGCGCTTGCTCTGGAACATCTCTGGTGGAGTGCTGAAGCAGGTCCAGTCGATCCGGATTCCATAAATCTCACTGCAATTGATGCCGCTATTGATCTGGTGGAAAGCTACTTCAAACCGATGGCGAGAATTACCTACGGCTTGAATGAAGTTTCAACTAACAGCGCCTTGGCAACAGGGTTATGTGCAGAGATCATCAAACGCCGAATGACCGTTATCAATGCACGGGAAGTTTATATGAGTTGGGGAATCAAAGGCCTTTCGCGGGCAGAAGAGACTGTAGTCACTTTGCGGAATTTGGAGGAGGCTGGTTGGGTCCGCTCAATCAGGTGCAAAGCAACAAAGCAAAACGGGCGTCCAAGGCAAGACTTTGATGTCAATCCGAAGCTTTCTCAAAACCTCAAAACCTCAAAACCTACAAAAGTCAGTTTTGAGGTTTTGAGGGATAGTCAATAACTGCTTCAGCCTGTTATTATTCTCTCGGGCTCACATTTAGCCAAGAAAGACTTAGCCGGTGTACCACTCTGTCAAAAGCGCCAAGACAAAGAGAAATTCGCATTGTCACTGTTGAACCTCATAGATCTCGCTAACTTACACTATGATATGGGCTTGATAGGCATTAACGAACACGAGGAACGTATTCGTATCGCTTATTGGCTATACTCAGTCCCTGAAGAGTACATCGATCCGCGCGAAGAAGATGGCGAAGAATCGGGCCAAGGGACAGAGAAAGCATTGGTAGCGGACGGAGCTATTGTGACGACGCGACAAGATAGTATGAATTTTTCTGACGAAGATGCTAAGATTAGTCTTCGTTTCAATGGATGGATCTTCACTAAGGCGGACCCTGACCCATATCCCTCAACGCCCCACGGCCACTGGCAAAATCAGAATCAAAAATGGCCGAAACTTGACCCATATAACGGTCGGGTGTTTGATGAGAAACATAAAGAAAACAAATCAAAACGATTAAAAAAAGACGAACTGAAGAAACTGTGGAACGATCAGAAATTTAAGGACTTTTGCCGGGATTATTTAATCTGGTTCAGAACTACATTTCCTTACCACGAATATAGAGTACCAGTTAATCGGATTTTTCGATTTCCTCATCAGTAAGCAGGCAAGAGCTCATCCTTCGCAAGGCGGAGTGTGCAACGAATCGGAATTCGGATACTAACTAAGATCGCCTATTTAATTGGCGCACAGCCAACGCTCCTCCATAACGCACTGCAGACATTTTTCATACCAAACATATGAATGATTTAGGTTCAAACCACACCTCAGAAATTCGTTCGAACATAAACAACTGCATCGGTTGGGAAGCATTCGATAACTGCAAATTGCACCCGCCTCAGCTCTTTGGATTTTGAACGTGCAAGTTTGATCTAACCTGACAGAAGTCAGGCGCGAAGGCGCTGTCTTAGTCTGGCGTAAAGCTGAACGGCTGGCTGATGCTCCATTTCAACCACCACCGCGAATTTCTGAAACACTTCCTGAGCCTCCGCCCAACCACCTAAGCAGCGCACAACAAGATAGTACTCATCGCCGTAATCAGAAATATCCTTCACAAAGGTCTTCGATGCCGTTTGTAGCGTTTGGCCGTCGCGACTATTGGGTCCGGGCGTCAGGCCGCACTTGAACCTGTTCGGAATGTTCGGAGGATCGCCTTCATCCCTCGATCTCGAACGGAAATGAGCGAACACGTCAGTAGATGGACAGCCGCGCAAAAGCCGGAAGTTCATCTTTGTACCGATGTACTCTGCGCGGGTCCTACGAACAGGAGGATCGAAGGCCAAAGAAGCCCGGATCGTTCGTCTACCGTTGCTATGAAACTCCACGGGCACTGGCACGCGATATACTGCGAAGTGATTGATCGTCAGTCGGTCCTCTGCATACATCACAACCCGGTGATCATCGGAATAGGCAGCCCTCAAAGTGTCCACCATGCCGTGGCCGCAGATTCGTGCCTGGTCGACAGCGTCCATACCCGCTAAGCGGCGGACACAAGCATCAGGGACACTTGACGCGCCTGCAAGAAGTGCCCCTGATCAGGTTCGCTGAGGCTGTTGGAAAGAGCCGCAATAGTTCGGCGGCCTTATTCGCTAACATCGGGGCGGCATAGGACGTGCCAGTCCCGCTGGTCAAAAGTTGCCTGATAAACTCATGGTTCAGCGTGATGACGCCAGCTTCCGGAATGTGTGGGGCGCACTGTAGTCTTGCTGACGGTGCGTCGAAGACCATTGTTCCTCCGATGTCCGCGAAATCAGGTTTCTGGACGCCGCCGGCACCAGGGCCTGACCGAGAGAAGGGAGACGGTTCCAGATTCCGAGTGATAGGTTGAATATGAGCATCATGATCGTGTCTCGCTCCGAGCCCTGTTCCATTGGCGAGCGCGCCGACAGTAATCACGTTGCTAGCACCGGCCGGTTCGCAAAGCCTATTCGCAGATTCCAGCAAATACCCCGGATATTCCGTTACGGCACGCTCAACATGGGATCCGAAACGCGGAGCCCGATTACCAGCTGAGACAATGATTAGCACGTCCAGTTCACGCGCGAGCTCATCCAGCGTTGTAGCCCAAGGCCCTACCCGCCCGGGCTCATTGCGCGCGCGCGCATCTCCAAGCGAGATAACGAAGAGTCGGCAATTATGTGTCGCGTGCAAGTGTTCAATCGCTTCACGCATTTGCCGCGGGAGTGTCCGACGCTCATAGAAGTGACCGTTATCCTGCAATACTTTCGCGGATACCAGCCACCCAGCCGGCTGAAGCCTTCCGGACTGTATCTGGTCTCGCAGGTCGCCAAACAAGGCAACGCCCCCGACCCGTGTGCCGTGCCCAAAAACATCAGCTGTCCCGAGTTCTGCTGGAAATGCTAACCGTTCGGCGACAATACCGTTGAGAATCGGATGCTCATTAAGCCCGCTATCCAACACACCGATAATCGGCGCTCCGGCCTTCGGCAACAGGACGTCCGGAGCTTCCTCAAGTGTCATCTCTACGAAATCAATTGTATTGAGGTCCGGTTCCGGCGGAAGATCAATGAATGCGACCTCCGCAACAGCCAGTAACGGCCGCAACACCCGGCCGGCAGCACGCGCCCGTATCAATGTGATCGAGGGACCAATATAGACATCGAAGACCTCCGAATCACTACTAGTTATGAAGTTTTCAATTTCCCGTACCTTGCGTTCCCGCGCGGGGCGCGAGCCAAAGTCCCAGAGTTCAATATCGACCGTATAAGTTTCATCCCTCACTAATTCGTCTGCTTCGGTAAAACCGGCTTCTCTCAGCCGGATGCCAAGCCGGTCGTTGGGTGTCAGTGTGCCTACATCTTCAATCCGCGTTACGAAGCCCTCATAGCGTCGCCCCTTCTGGCCATTCGGAACAGGACCATCATAATCTTCAAGGCGCTGTAACAAAGCTGAGAGGTCTCCTGCAGATGAGAACAGGACAATGTTGCGATCTTCATCACTGGATAGCAGCGTCAGACCGAGTTCTTCCCAGTCAGATTCAAGTAACATTCCATGCATCTGCACCCGCAGAATTAGCGACGGATCAACAAACTGAGGCGGCCGGTTCTCACGCTGCGTCCGGACAGCCAGTTCGACTTGGCCCCGCACGCGACCTCCGTACCCGTCGCTGCGTGACGGCTTCGGACCAGGGAAACCGGTTTTCCGTCGTTGCAAAATTTCAGGCAGCCGTAAGAGCGGTAGATGCTGGTGCTGCGACACGCTTAATCCTCAACCTGTGCTTCTAACTTTTGTTTGCGTGTCAGCCGACGTCTTGCATCTCGCATCGCATCGCGGAAATTACTATCCGAGACAGCCTTGTTACCACCGAGGATCGAAAGCTTTATTGCTTGAATGCAGACTCGCTCAAGGTCTGCGTATGAGTATCCCTGAAGCTGAACCGCATAGTCGGCCGGATCAAAGGTAATCTGGACATTTCGAAAAGCATGATCGAGATACTTTTGAAGCATCGGTGGGTCTGGCGCATCAAACCAGACGATCTCATCGAAGCGGCGCCAGATAGCCGGATCTAGATGTCCGTCTAGATTCGTTGCCGCGACCAGAAAGCCGCCCGGCTGAATCTGTTCAATGAAGATCAGTAGGCTGTTGACTACACGTCGAATCTCACTGTGTTCGCCAGCCCGTTCGCGAGTGCCAGCAATCGCATCGAACTCATCGAAGAACAGCACACACGGTTGTCGGCGGGCAAATTCAAACGTCTTGCGAATATTTGTTGCCGTTTCGCCAAGGTACGACGAAATCAGGCGATCAAGTCGAACATGAAAGAAGGGAAGCCCAAGCTCATTAGCAAAAACCTCAGCGCACAGTGTCTTGCCGGTGCCCGGTGGACCGCACAACAATAGCTTAGATCGCACCGGAAGCCCATGGCGCCGTATGCGGTCTGACTGCCGAAATTCCCTTATCAGCCCCAGGAACAACTCGGTGTTCTCCGGAGAAAGAAGGATATCTTGCGCACCGTGTGTCGGCTTTACACTCTGGATGAAGTCATTTGCCTCGTCCGGGAAAGGAATCAAAGGCGAGAGCCCGCCAACCGGCCGCGCGGTCGTGACAATATTTTCCAGCGTCTTGCGCAGGCTCCGCGCTAGAACGCGGTTATTTTTCTTCTCCTCTTCGGAGATGATCTGCTCAACAACCGCGCGGAACTCCGCCTCGTGGCCGTAGCTTGCCAGCAATCGTTTGACTAATTCACCGCGCGCTATGATCATCCCTTTTCATAGAGAATAGCTATTCTGCACACTAATCACCAGTACGGATTCAGTTGCCCTCGGACCCATGATACGATGCCAACGCTTGGACAACCCTTTTTGGTCAATCGTAGAAAATTTCAAACTTAAAGGGCCTCTTGGCATCAAAAGTTGTTGAGGCACCACTTAAATTGATGCCCCTTGATGATCTTCGATGACCATCTCTATGCCCTTGATTCTCCAACCTTAATTTGTTGGATTAAAATATTAGCGTACGAAATTTTAGGAATACATGGACTAGGTGCCGAGTTTCGTGACCCTTCGCATCCAATATACTTCCAAACGTAATAATGGCCCTAGCATATCATGCACTAAGGCCTTGGAGATTTAGATTCCAAGGATAGGATTTGAACCTACGACCTTCAGGTTATGAAACTGATACTCACCGGTGATTCAATTTCTTCCCAAACATCCCCGTAGCCTCCCGCAACGGGTCATCAGCGAAATGTGCATATCGTTGCGTCGTCTGTGGCTGAGTATGCCCCAACAACCGCCCAACAATTGCCAGGCTAACTCCACCTGACACCAAATGAGACGCATAAGTATGCCGGAGATCGTGAATGCGTGTCGGGCCGAGATCAGCTTTGGTGCGGATATCATCCCAGAACCTCTTGATGCATTTTATCGACTTGCCAGGAGCATCTCCGGGGGAAACGTGGATTGCATCGCACCAGGGCTCTGACCTTACCTCATCCAAAACCGTCAGAGCTTCGGCAGACAACGGAATATGTTCAATCCGCTTCTGTTTTGTCGTATGAGCCGGTTTCGTCCAAACGCCACGCCTAGAATCTATCTGATCCCAGGTGAGGTTCATCACTTCGCTTTTCCGCGCACCGGTCAGCAGCAATAATCGGATGATACTCGCGCATTTCTGATTCCAGTGCATGTCGAGAGCGACAGACAAACGTTTGAGTTCGTCTTCCTGCAACCAGCGTTCCCGCTTTTCTTCCTGAAACTTCTCGATGCCAAGTACCGGGTTATCAGCACGCCAGTTCCAGGCAACGGCCAATGAGAACATTTTCGACAACAATGCGCCGACGCGGTTTGCCTTGTAGGGCGTTTGTTTCATGCCATGAAGGAGCGTTTCAATATCCCGCCGGGTAATACTCGCCACCTTCTTAGCGCCAAGTATCGGCAGGATGACGCCATCAAGCATCAGGACATCATCATGGACAGATTTAGGCCGCTTGTTCGGCCGCGCATGACGTTCGAGATAATCATCACAGAGCATGCGCATGGTCGGTGCCTGGCGTCGGGATTTACGTTCCTCCGCCGGATTCTTACCCTGAGAGACAGAACCAAGATTTTGCCGGGCAAGTTTCCGTGCCTCCTCTGCAGTCAGCACCCCGTGACGACCGATGGTTATGCGGTGGGATCGTCCATCCTGCCGATACTGCACGAGATAACTTTTCACACCTGACGGCTTCACCCGTAACCCGAAGCCGGATATGTCGTCATCCCAATGAAATTCATCTTTAGCCTTCGGCGCAGCAAGATCGACATATCGCTTTGTAAGCTTTGGCATAATCGCACCTTCCGGATAAAGCAGCTTCGGCATGCCTTAAAATGCATACCGCTCGGGAGCATGAACCGCTGACTTTAACCGTCACATATCCATTCGGGGTAAGCAATAGGTAAGCAGTGTAGAGAGAAACACCGCGTAGATGAGCGACACAATTTCGCCAAAATATCTAATATTTATACAATTATATCAGTAGCTTATAGTGATATAGCGCAATCAGCAGTAAGTGATGATAAGGATATTAAACTGACTTTTAATCAGTTGGCAACAGGTTCGAATCCTGTCGGGCTCACCAATATTTCCAAAGGCTTAGGACGATTTCCCAGAAATCTCCTAAGCCTTTCGATTTTTGGGCAAGCAACAGGTAAGCAACCTGTCGCGGGGAACAATCCAGTCGGGCTGGCAGGCAAAATTCTCAGAGCTTTCCGCCTCCGAACCTGATGCCCGAAATGCCACAAAAGATGAACGCCCTGCGCGAACAATGTTGGTACCAGGTTCAATCTTGACTCTTCCAGTTATATCTATAATTCATGATATATTGATAATATTGCCTGTACCTGTTGAGGGAAAATGATGACGGACAAGACAACGGATGCCCCGGCTATCGGTCTTTTTGAACGATGGCTTTCCGTCTGGGTCGCCCTGTCGATCCTGCTCGGCATCATTCTGGGCCAGATGTTTCCGGGGCTTTTCGAGATGCTGGCCGGGTTTGAATTTGCCCATGTCAATCTGGTGGTCGCCGTCCTTATCTGGGCCATGGTCTACCCGATGATGATCTCGGTTGACCTCGGCAGCCTCGTTCATGTTGCCGATCAGCCGAAGGGGCTGGTGATCACGCTGGTGGTCAACTGGCTGATCAAGCCTTTCACCATGGCGGCGCTGGGTGTGCTGTTCTTCAAGTATCTGTTTGCCGGATACATGACCCCGGGCGATGCGGATTCCTACATTGCCGGGCTGATTCTGCTGGGGGCCGCGCCCTGTACCGCCATGGTTTTCGTCTGGTCACAGCTCACCCGGGGCGATGCGAACTACACCCTCGTACAGGTCAGCGTGAATGACCTGATCATGATCTTTGCCTACGCCCCGATTGTCGCCCTGCTGCTCGGCGTGACCGATATTCCGGTGCCGTGGGACACGCTGGTGCTGTCCGTCGCGCTCTATGTTGTCGTGCCGCTGATTGCCGGCCTGGTGACCCGCAGGATACTGCTGGGCCGCCGCAACGATGTCGCGGCGATCCCGGGCTTTACCGCCAGGCTGAAACCGTTCTCGATTCTTGGCCTGCTGACCACGGTTGTGTTGCTGTTCGGCTTTCAGGGCGGCGTGATCCTGTCGCAGCCGGTTCTGATTGTCCTGATCGCACTTCCGCTGCTGCTGCAATCCTACGGCATCTTTGCGGTTGCCTATGTCGCGGCATGGATCATGCGCGTTCCGTTCAGGATTGCCGCACCCTGCGCGATGATCGGGACATCCAATTTCTTCGAGCTCGCCGTCGCCGTCGCGATCAGCCTGTTCGGGCTGAACTCCGGCGCCGCCCTGGCAACCGTTGTCGGCGTGCTGGTCGAGGTGCCGGTGATGCTGTCACTGGTCGCCTTCGCCAACAGAACCCGGAACCACTTCCCGCAGAACTGAACCGGGATTTGCTGGTTGCGGTCCCCGGCCTCAACATCTCAAACCCGGTCGAGCAGCGCCGTCAGGTGGGCCGCGATGACCGCCGGTACTTCCAGCGGGGTGAAGTGGCGGACGTTGGGCATCACATGCAGGGTTGACCCGGCAATGCCCTTGTAGAGTTCCTCTGCCATGACGACGGGGGTGGCGTAGTCTTCCTCGCCGACCAGAATGGTGGCTGGCATCTGAAGGGTTGCCATCGTCGCCTTCTGGTCACAGCGGCCCAGCATACGGCAGGATTCGGCATAGGCGGCGGGGTCATTGGCGACGAAGACCTCAATCGCTGCGGCCACCTTGTCCGGGTTGCTCTCAATGAACTTATCACTGAACCATCGGGATTTCTGGAAACCGGTCATGCTGGCCATACCTTCGGTCAGGCCCTTGGTTGCGCGGCCTTCCCAGGCGTCGACCGCTTCCGGGCCATAGCCCGCGGTGGTGTCGATCATGCCGAGCGCGCGGGTACGGTCCGGATACCGTCCGGCGAAGGTGAGACTGATGCAGCCGCCCATCGAGGCCCCGGCAATGGCTGTTGAATCCCAGCCCAGATGGTCCAGCAGTTCCGCCAGATCATCGGCCATCTGCTCGACACTATAGGGGCCGGCAGGCTTTGACGAGCGGCCATGACCGCGGCAGTCGACGGCCAGAACTTCGGCAGAACCAGCAAGCCCGGCAGCAACGGTTTCAGCCCATAGATCGGCGTTCATGGCCAGTGCATGGACCAGCAGAATGCGCCGGGACGGATTGGGATTGCCCCAGATTTTATAGAATATCTCGGCACCGTCATAGAGGGTGACGCGGCCTTGACGAGCGACCGGGGCGGCATTGTCAGTCATCGGAATTCTCCTCCGGAATCAGGCTGTCGCAATGCCTGCGCGAGCGCGTTCATAAAACGACAGGTCGAGATATTTATCGATATCGGTCAGGGTCGCACCGCCGCCATAGCGCGAGCGGAGGTCCAGCACGGTGCTGATACCATCACGCAGAATGGCTCCGTGCGGGGTCAGGCCGGATGCCGGTGACAGCAGGCTTTTCATCACGGCGGGCAGCGCCTGCGGCCTGATCGCCGGCATCTTCGCTGACAGCAGGCTTGCTGCCGCGTCATGGTTCGCCGGGTCCAGCACCCATGCAAGTCCCCGGAGATAGCCCCGGAGATAAGCCTCGACAGTCGTCGCGTTGGCCTGGGCCCAGGACTGCTTCGCCGCAACAATGCCGCCCTGATAGCTGGCGGTCACATCGGCGCTGCTGGCGATGATCGGGAACCCGGCATTGCGGGCGATGCTGGTGAACGGCTCGATCCCCAGTGTCGCCGCATGGACGCCGTCGCGCACCGATTCCCAGCGGGTCGGTGTCGCCCCGACCGGCACCATCGGACAATCCTCGATTTTCAGTCCAGCTTTCGCCAGCATTTCGTACAGGATGAAGGCAAAGCCGGTCGCCAGCGCATCCAGCGCCAGACTGCGGCCCTTCAGGTCGGCGACGGTTTTGATATCCTTTGCTGCGATCAGGCCAAGCTCGATCTGGGTCGCGCCCATCAGGGCCACGAAATCAACCTTGCCGTCGATGGTGAAGGCACCCTGCCCTTCGCGGTAGGCAACGACATTGTCAAAGGCCGTCATGGCGATATCGAATTCACCCGCATTCAGCTTCTCGAACTGAAAGACGGAACTGGGGGTTGTCGTCAGGTCGACCGCGATCCCTTCTTCCGCAAAATAGCCCTGCTCGATAGCGGCAAAGACCGGCAGGTTCGGTGCGCCCGGAAAGGCAATGATACGCAAGGGCGTCAGCCCGGCTGTTGAGGTCACTCGGTATCTCCTTGTTTCGCTTTGGCGCCGTGAATGGCCTGCCATATCTTGTGGGGGGTGACCGGCATCGACATGTCCTCAACCCCGTAAGGGCGAAGCGCGTCGACAACGGCATTGACGATCACCGCCAGCGCCGGGGTCGTGCCACCCTCGCCACCCGCCTTGATACCCAGCGGATTGGTCGGCGACAGGACTTCGGCAATCTCTGTCCCGAAGTCGGGAAAGGCGTCCGCGCGGGGCATGCCGTAATCCATGAAGGAGCCACAGAGCGGCTGGCCGGATTGCGGATCGATATAGGAATGCTCCCACATTGCCTGACCGACCCCCTGGACAATACCGCCATGGGTCTGACCGTGGACGATCATCGGATTGATACAGCGCCCGACATCATCAACCGTGAAATAGCGGGCGATGGTCGGCACCCCGGTCTCCGGATCGATCTCCATCTCGCAGAGCGCCGCGCCGTTCGGAAAAACCGGCTGATGCATCTCGTTGGTGCGGGCGGCAAACAACTGCCCGTCCTCACTGGTCTTCGCCAGTTCAATCAGGCTGATGGTCTGGTTGGTACCGGGAATGACGAAATGTCCGTCATCGAATTCGACATTCTCCGGCGACGCCTCGAACAGGGCCGCCGCCCGGTTGCGGGCGTCTTCCAGCAGCTCTTCGGCAGTCTGCAGCATCACGGTGCCGGCATGCCGCATGGAACGGCCGGAATGCGATCCGCCGCCGACGCTGACGATATCCGTGTCGCCCAGCACAATGGTCACGGTCTCGAAGGGTACACACAAAACCTCGGCCACGACCTGTGCAAAGCTGGTTTCATGGCCCTGTCCGCTTGGCTGGGTGCCGATCACGACCGAGATATCGCCTGTGCTGTTCACGGTAATCTCCGCCCGCTCCTTCGGCGATCCGGTGGAGGATTCAACATAGTTCGCAAAGCCCCGCCCCAGCAGCATGCCGCGCGATTCGGCTTCCCGGCGCCGGGCTTCGAAACCGCCCCAGTCGGCCATCTCGATGACCCGGTCCATGTTCGCCTCATAGGTGCCGCTGTCATACAGCGCACCGACCGCGTTGCGGTAGGGCATGGCATCAGCCGCAACGAGATTGCGGCGGCGCAGCTCGATAATATCCATATCCAGCTGGCGGGCCGCCATTTCGACAATCCGCTCTATTGCGAAGGTCACTTCCGGACGCCCGGAACTGCGATAGGCCTGGGTTGGCATGGTGTTGGTGAAGACCGCCCGCGCCCGCATGGTTGCAACCGGGATGTCATAGGTTCCGGTAACCAGCGCCGAGCCCTTGCCGAGCGGCGACAGCGAGACGCAGCGTGCCCCGACATTGCTGATGTTATCGGCCCGCAAGGCCAGAAACCGGCCATCCCTGTCGAGCGCCAGTTCGACATGGCTCATCAGGTCACGGCCCTGATAATCGCTGAGAAAAGCCTGCGAACGGGTGGCCGTGAACTTGACCGGCCGCCCGACCTTGCGCGCGGCCCACAGAACCAGACCGAATTCAACATAGACCCGGTTACGGGTGCCGAAATTGCCGCCGACATCATAGGACAGCACCTGCAGCCGATCCGGGGCAATCCCGAGCACCGTCGACAGTTCATGCTTCTGACGCACCGCGCCGCCACTTCCCGCAATCAGCAGATAGCGACCGCTGTCGGGATCATAGCTGCCGATGGCTGCCCGCGGCTCCATCGGCACACCGGTGACCCGGTCGATGTGGAAGTCAGCACGAACCACATGTGCCGCCACCGCGAAGGCGGCATCTGTCGCGTCGACATCACCGAACGTCGTGTCGATCAGCACGTTCCCGGAACGGTTTTCATCCCAGACCGACGGTGCATCCCCGTCGAGAGCGTCATCAGCGCGGGTGACATGGGGCAGCTCCTCGTAGTCCACCTCGACCAGTTCGGCCGCATCCAGTGCCTGATTGGCCGTTTCCGCAACGACAATGGCGACGGCTTCACCCACATGCCGCGCCTTGTCGGCAGGCAGCAGGTAATGCGGTCCGATAAACACCTCCCCCTTATCAGGAGCCTTCAGCTTCATGTCGTAATTTGTTGAAGGAACGGGATTATGGGGGATTGGACCAAGCCCGTCTTCCAGCGCATCAGCGCCGGTAAAGACACCGAGAACGCCGGGCGACGCCAGTGCTGCCGCCTTGTCCACCCCGAGAATACGGGCATGCGGATAGGGCGAACGGACAATGGCCGCATAAGTCTGGCCGGGCTGATTGAAGTCATCGGTGAACCGGCCTTTCCCGGTCAGCAGACGCGGGTCTTCCTTGCGGCGAAGCGGCTGGCCGATATGACGGAATGCCTCGATCATGGACAGCCTGATATTGCTCACGTGATGTCGACCATCGGCTTGTTGATATATTCGGCCCGGACATGCACATCGAGGACGTATGCCGCCCCGGCTTCCAGTCGGTCCAGCGCCGTCTCAAGTGCCGCTGGCAGGTCAGCCAGATCGGTGACCGGACCGGCGGCTTCAAGTCCCTGCGCCCGGGCAAGGGCAACCAGATCCGGTGCCGGTCCCTCCATACGCTGCCCGACAGGTGCGTTCTCAACCGGACGACCCCGGCGTTCTGCGACGTGAATCTGGTGATTTTCGTCGTTGTAATAGGAATGATTGTTCGCAATCAGGAACAGGACCGGCAGTTTCAGCGTGACCGCGTTCCAGATGGCGGTCAGACCCATGGTGTAGTCGCCGTCGCCCAGGATTGCGACCGTGCGCCGGTCAGACCCGGTTTCCCGCAGGCCCAGCGCCACACCGACCGCAATCGACGTACCCGCCCCAAGACCGCCACCACCCGTATGGCCGAGGAAATCCAGCGGATGCTCGATCACATTGGCATTTGTCGGCCAGCCCAGCGGACGGCCCGTAATGGTCAGATTGCGACCTTCACTGGCGATGGCATAGGCATTGGCAAGGTCCATCAGGCCGATTTCGCCGGATGCTGCAGGCGGGGTAGCCGGGAATTTCCGGGGTGCGGCTTTCGCAGCGGTGCGGCCCCGTTTCTCAAGCGCTTCAATCAGGCGGCGGACACCGGTTTCAGGAACCGTCGCAATATTCAGATCAAGAGCCGGAAGCCCGCCGTAATCCATGTTCCAGCCACGATGAATCTGCACATCATTGGAGATGCCGATGACCGGCGGGCGGGGTGATCCCGGCGGGAAAGCAAGCTTGATCGCATTACCGGCATCCAGCCAGTCGAGCATGATCACCGCATCGGCGTCCTGAATAGCCTTCATCACACGCCCCTTCAGCCGCCAGCCGGTCTCGCCGACAAAGGCAGGATGAGAGGACGGGAACCCGGCCGGAAGTTTCATATGCGTTGTCGTGCGGGCACCCAGCAGTTCTGCGAGCCGTACGCGATCAGCCCAGGCCCCCTCGTCACGGCTTGACCGGCCACAGAAGATAAAGGGTCGTTTTGCCTTCATCAGAATGTCTGCTGCCTGTTCGATATCTCTGGCGTCCGGCTCCGGATCACGCGGTGCCTGGAACAGCCCGACCGGGTCGAGGGCCGGATAGGAGTCCAGTTCCTCTTCCTGAATGGAAACGTCCAGATTCACATAGACGGGGCCGTTCGGGCGGCTGTTCGCAATCAGCGTCCCCCGGCGGATCGCCTCGACCGCAGCAACCGGGGAAGCGGGCTGATCGTCCCATTTGGTATAGCCACGGACCATACCGCCCTGATCGATGGTGGTATGAATCCATTCGATCCAGGGCCGACGCTGTGCCGCATCCATCGGGCCTGTTGCCCCGACCAGCAGCATCGGTGTGCGGTCACACCAGGCATTGAAGATCCCCATACTGGCATGCATCAGGCCGACATTGCTGTGTACCGCCACAGCCAGCGCCTTGTCCGTTACCTTGGCATAGCCCTGGGCGATACCGACCGCATGTTCTTCATGCATGCAGACAATCATTTCCGGCTTCGTGTTGCCGAGATAATTGACGATCGAGTCATGCAGCCCGCGAAAGCTGGCACCCGGATTAAGGCAGATATAGGGGAAGCCCTGTTCGCGCAGCGCATCGGCGATGACATCACTGCCGTATATCGGCGCATTGCTCAGATCTGGCGAGGCTTCGGTTTTCTTGGACTGGCTCATTGAGCAGGGCTCCTGATACGGGTGGATATATTATGGCTAGATCAATCGGCCGCTGAATGACCGCAGGCCCGGCAACAGGTCGCCGAGATAGGATTGCGGCCATGGCACATGCAGCATCAGGTGAAACAACCCGTAAGTCGCAAGGCCGAACGCGATGGTGATGAGCAGCGCTTTCAACGGGCGGGTTTCACCCTGCAGCACCATGTAGGCAAAGACATAGAGGACCATCGCCGGCAGCATACCGATCAGCGGGACTGAAAGGATCAGGCCGACGGCCCAGGCCCCCTGTACCAGCGTTCCTGACAATGGCAGAGCGTCGGCGGCTTCCTTCAGCGGCGGAATGCGACCCATCAGCGCAAACAGGCCAAAACAGCCCGCAGCGATCAGCCCGGCAACGGCAACAGCCTGTGGCAGCAGCTTTGCCGACAGCTCCCACGGATCGGACGAGACGAGGATATAAATCATCATCGCGATGACCACCCCCCAGAGTGCCAGATCGGCGATCAGGACACCGCCCCGCGCATGCGGTCCGAACGATGCCTTCCCGGAGACCGACATTCCCGAGGCATTGCCGTCACTGTCTTTCGGCGCGACCTTCACAAAATGCCGGATCAGCGGCCTGAAAAGCATCACCGCCATAACCGCAAACAGCACCATCGGGATAGGCTGCAGCATCCAGTCAACGCCATAGCGCAGATGCGAAATGAAAAGGTAGTTTTCAATCAGGCCACCCAGCACGAAACCCAGAATCAGCGGCGGACGCGGCCAGCCCAGTCGCTTCATCACCCAGCCAAGCAGACCAATCGCCAGCAACAGCAGCAGGTCGCCATAATCCTTGGACCCCTGATAGGCACTGACCACCATGATGCCGAACACCAGCGGGACCAGCATGCCTGGCCGGACACCGGCAATCTTGGCGAACTTGTCGGCGAACAGGAAACAGGCCCCGGCACCCAGAATGTTCGCCAGCGCGACCGTCCAGATCAGGGTAAATGTCATATCCAGATGGGTGTCGAGCATCCCCGGTCCGGGGGTGATGCCGTGAATCAGAAAGGCACCGAGCAGCAGCGCCATCGAGGCCGATCCGGGCACGCCGAAGGCCAGTGTCGGGACCAGTGCCCCGCCCTCCTTCGCATTGTTGGAACTCTCTGACGCAATGACGCCTCTGACATCACCTTTGCCAAAGCTCTCTGCGGCACCCTTTTCCGTCCGCGCCGCATAGCCATAGGCAACCCAGTCGATAACGGATGCCCCCATCCCCGGAATCGCACCAAGCACGGTCCCGATGCTGGAACAGCGGATTACCAGCCACCAGTTCTTCATAACATCACGAACACCTTCGAGCTGCTGCCAGGCTTTCGGTTTGTCAGCCCCTGCGGCAATCGCCTTCTTCGATGTTGCCAGATCAATAATTTCCGGGATGGCGAACAGGCCGAGTGCCAGCGGCACCAGCGGCAGGCCGTCCCAGAGATAAAGCGTGTCAAATGTCCAGCGCAGCTCACCGGTCTGCGGCTCGTCACCGATTGTCGCCAGCAACAGGCCGACGGCGGCAGCAACGATCCCCTTGAACAGGGCCCCGTGGCTGAGCGCGACAACCAGGGTCAGACCAAGCAGGCAGACAACCAGCAGATCAGGTGTACCGATCGACAGCATGAAAGGCCGCAACAGCGGAATGGTCAGCGCCAGAACGAGTGCCCCGAACAGCCCGCCGGCAACCGAGGCTGTGAAGGCGGCCCCATAAGCCCGTCCCGCCTGCCCGTTCTTCGCCATGGGGTGACCATCGAGGACGGTTGCCGCCGATCCAACGGTTCCCGGCACGCCAAACAGCACCGCCGGAATGGTATCGGATGTGGTGGTCACCGACTGGACACCAACAAGGAAGGCAAGCGCCGTGAACGGGTCCATCGAGAAAGTCAGCGGCAGCAGAAGCGACAACCCGACCAGACCGCCTATGCCCGGGATGACGCCGATCAGCAGGCCCAGAAAGGTGCCGAAGGCAACGAACATCAGCCGATGGGGTTCGGTGATTATGCCGAGCGCCTGCGTCGCCGCATCAATGATCATCTGGCTTCCCTAACCCCATCCGGTTCCCGCGGCCGTTGGCCGCCCGCAGCATTATTTGCCGCATTTTACCCCATTGATGATTGTAATAATGTATGACAATATGACTGGCAAGAAGATTTGAACCACCGGTAAAATGCCTGTCCCTGTTCTTCGGAAAACCGGATTCTTCTTTTAAATGATCAAGATGGCCTGAAGGTCATGAACCATATTCCCGGGAGGAATGACGATGCGAGTATCTGGACTGATTAAAACCGGCGCTGCGGCGCTGGCCCTGTTAATGGCGGCCGCACCCGGCGCAGTCGCGGCGGATGTCGCTGATCTCTACAAAGGCAAGACCCTTACCATTCTCATCGGCCACCCGCCGGGCGGCTCCTATGACCTGTATGCCCAGCTGACCGCCGCCCATTTCAGCAAATTTGTTCCCGGCAATCCGGATGTCATCGTCCAGCACATGCCGGGTGGTGGTGGCCGTAAAGGTGCCGCTTTCTTCTATAGCAAAACCGCACCGGATGGTCTGACCGTCGCTGTCCTGCCGGATACGCTCGGGCATATTCAGCTGCTGACACCGGAACTTGCCGACTGGGATGCCAAGAAATTCCGCTATATCGGGCGCTACGCCAACGCTAACTCGGCCTTCGCAATCCGCAAGGATGCACCGGCACAGACAACCGCAGAAATGACCGAGAAAGAAACCATTGTTGCCTGTACAGGCAAGGGAGCCCGCAGTGCACAGATGCCTGCGCTCGTTGAAAACGTTCTGGGCTACAAGTACCGGCTGATCTGCGGTTACAAGGGATCATCGGACTCCAAGCTTGCAATGCTGCGCGGCGAAGTCGACATGTTCTCGGCCAACTGGGCAACCTTCAAGGCCAACGACACCGATGCCATCGCTGATGGCTCCATCAAGATCATCATGCAGGCCGGTGTGGACCGCGATCCCGATCTGCCGGATGTGCCGTTGCTGCAGGATCTGACCGATGATCCGAAAGCCAAGCGCCTGCTGCGCTTTGCCTCTTCTGCTGCTCCGCTTGGCCGGTCGATGATGGCCGCTCCCGGTACACCGGAAGAGGTCATCACTGCACTCCGGAAAGCATTTCAGGAGATGATCAAGGATCCGGATTTCCTTGCCGATGCCGCCAAACGTCAGGCCATCATTGACCCGGCCACCGGTGAAGCGATGGAGGAAATCAACGCCGAAATCATGAGTGCCGATCCGGATCTTGTTGCCGCAACCATTGCTGCAATGGACACATCAAAGGCATCAGACAAGGCCAACTAGGCCTGTTGACGCTGCATAACGCCACGGCCGGGCTCGTCTCCCGGCTGTGGCGATCTTGTCTGCAATCTGCTGATCAGCTGCCTATCCGGAGAGAACAGGACCATGGCCAAGGCCACCAGAACAGCCGCCGGTGCCCCGGCAAACATGCAGGAACATCTCGACCTGCTGCGGGCCAAGGGCCTGCTCGTTGATATCGGGCGGGAAATCAACAAGGACACGGAACTGCACCCCCTCGTCCGCTGGCAGTTTCAGGGCGGTCTGCCCGAAACCGCAAGACGCGCATTCGTGTTCAGCAACATCACAGATTCAAAAGGCCGGCATTACGACATCCCGGTTGCGGTTGGCGCCCTCGGTGCCTCACCGGAAATATATGCAACCGGACTTGGTGTTCCGGTTGAGGAAATTGGCGACGTCTGGCTGCGTGCTGTCACCAGTCCGATTGAACCGGTACTGGTCGAGGAGGCCGCCTGTCAGCAGGTAGTCATGACCGGCGACGACCTGACGCGCCCGGATGGTGGCATGACCGCCCTGCCGGTCCCCATCTCGACACCCGGATTTGACGCGGCACCCTACCTGACCGCCACTCTGGTTGTGACAAAAGACCCCGAGAACGGCATTCGCAACATGGGTACCTACCGTGCCCAGCTGAAAGCCCCGGATCGCATGGGTGTACGCATGGCAACCCGGCTCAGCGGTGCCGGCGGTTATCAGCACTGGCTGAAATATCAGGCCATGGGGCAGCCAATGCCGGTTGCCATCGTTGTCGGCTGCGCCCCCGCCATTCTGTTCACCGGACCGCAGAAATTGCCGATCGATCAGGACGAAATGGCTGTTGCCGGGGGGCTGATCGGCAAACCGGTTCCGGTCGTCCGCTGCAAGACGGTGGATCTGGAAGTTCCCGCGGACTGCGAAATCGTCATCGAAGGGCTGATCAGCACAGAATATCTTGAACCGGAAGGTCCGTTTGGCGAGAGCCACGGGCATGTCGCCCTCGAAGATTTCAACATGTCGATGCAGGTCACTGCGATCACCCATCGCCGGAAGCCGGTCTTCGTCTCGATCATCAGCCAGGTCACGCCCAGCGAATCCAGCGTGCTGAAGAAGGTCGCCTATGAGCCACTGTTCCTGAACCATCTCAAAAAGGTTCTGAACGTAAAGGGCATCAAGCGCGTCGTGATGCATGAACCGCTGACGAATATCCGCAAGGTCATCTTTCTGCAGTTTGACCGCTCTGCACCACAGACAGAAGTCTGGCGCGGGCTGAATGGCGCGGCGACCCTGCAGGCGCAATGCGGCAAGGTCATTATCGCAGTCTCCGAAGATATCGACCCGAACAATGCAGATGCGATTTTCTGGTCCATTGCCTATCGCTCGAACATCAACACGGACGTCCTCACCATGCCCTATCGCTCCGGCGGGCACGGCCCGAAATCCGGCGGTGCCGGCTCTGACGGCACGTTACTGATTGATGCGACCCTGAAGCATGACATGCCGCCCCTGGCCCTGCCCGCTGAACCCTACATGGTCCGGGCAAAGGAAATATGGGACGAACTGGAATTGCCACGCCTGTCACCACAGGCACCCTGGTTTGGCTATGACCTCGGTGACTGGGATGACATCTGGACCACCTATGCTGAAAGGGCCACCGCCGGGGACTGGGCAGCCTCGGGTGTTGAGACATTCAGTAAGAAGCGGGGCGGGCTGAAGCCCGAGACGCCGATACGGGCTGTGAAAAAGTAAGGCATGGCCCGGAAAGAGCCTGCGAATGCCGTGCTGGCAAACCTGCGGCCCGTCAGTCGAATTGGCCATAGAATAAAGGTATAACATGCTGTAGGTCTCTGGTTATCGCAGACCTACAGAACAGAAAGAGACAACAGATGCCCGAGGCTGCGGACAATATACTCGTTCCGATACGGCAGCAGGTCGCCCCGCTCCGGCTGCGCATCATCCAGTCCGTGCGCCGCGCCATCGAGCGGGGTGTTCTCAGCCCCGGCCAGCGCCTGGTTGAAAAGGACCTTTGCCTGCAGCTCGAAGTCAGCCGGACCTCCCTGCGCGAGGCATTACGTGAGCTGGAGGCCGACGGCGTTCTGACCCATGCCTCCAACCGCGGCCTGACCGTTGCACGGATCGGCTACCGGGATGCAGAGAATATCTACCGGATACGGGCCGAAATCGAGGCCATCATTGTTGAACAGTTTGTCGGGAAGGCATCCGATGAGGATGTTCAGGTCATGTCGGATCTGGGAACAGCCCTGATCGAGGCATATCACCTCGGCGCCCGTTTCGAGATACTCGAATCAAAACGCAGATTCTATGATCATATCTGTATCGTGGCTGACAATAATGTTGCCTCTGAAATTCTCAACAAGCTGTCGTTGCGGACATCGCAACTTCGCGCACCGTCAGTCTCGCGCCCGGAACGTCAGGTGCAGAGCATCGTCGAGATTGAAGAACTGACAGAAGCCATCCGCATCCGCGACAGCAAACGGGCGGTAAAGGCGGCACGCAATCACGTTCGCAACGCAGCCCGTTCGGCACTCAGCCTTATAGAAACCTGATACCAGCTCTTCTGCACAGAGAAACCGGATGGCCAGAGGGCACCAACCGGCGATCAGATGATATCGGCCGCAACCTGCATGGTCAGAATACGGTCCGGGTTGCTGGTAACGATACCGTTGGTGCGGCGCGTTCCCTTCTTCAGACCGTCAATCAGCTCCATGCCCTCGATAACCTGCCCCCAGACCGTGTAGCGACCGTCAAAACGCGGGGCGTCATCATAGACAATGAAGAACTGGCTGTCGGCACTGTCCGGGTCCGTGCCGCGCAGCGCCATGGAAACCGTTCCGCGTTTGTGTGGCCGGTCTGATATCTCGGCCTTGAGGGTTTCGCCTGATCCGCCGCGGCCGGAATTGGTCGGATCACCTGTCTGGGCGATCAGACCATCGATCACGCGAAAAAATGCAAGTCCGTCATAGAAGCCCTTCCGGGTGAGCGCCTTGATATGCGCCACATGTTGCGGCGCCGCCTCCGGATACATCTGGATCACGACCGGCCCGCCGGCAAGCTGCATGATCAGGGTGTTCTCCGCATCCCCGATATCCGTCAGCTTCGAGGCGATCTGCCGGGCTTTCTTCTCTGCCTCGATAATATCCGACGCAACACGCACACTGATCATCGCATCGGGATGGAGTACCCTGCCGTTTTTCTTGCGGTTGCCGCGTTTGATCTGGTCGACATTCTCCATGCCGCTGATCACATCACCGAAATAGGTATACTCGCCATTAAAGGCCGGGATGTCGGTCATCAGAATGAAGAACTGGCTATCGGCACTATCGTTGCTTTTCTTGCGCGCCATGGAGACTGAACCGCGAACATGCGGTGTGCTGGAAAATTCAGCGGGAATGGTTATCCCGGTGCCGCCGGTGCCGTCCCCTTTCGGATCACCGCCCTGGGCAAAGTATCCGTCAATCACGCGGTGGAAAGTCAGGCCATCATAAAACCCCTGGCGCACCAGTTCCTTGATCCGCGCGACATGCTTCGGCGCGAGGTCCGGGCGCAGCTTGATGGCCACCAGACCAGTCCGCAGTTCGAGAATCAACGTGTCTGCGGGATCCTTCAATGTCTCCAGAAGGTTACTCAGCTTCTGCTGAATGGAGTCAACATCAGCCAGGACACGGATTGAAATAACCCGGTCCGGCTCTGTCACAATTCCCTTGGCATCCTGCTCTGCGGCCTTGATCCGGGTGACGAACTCCATGCCCGAGACGACCTTGCCGAACACCGTATACTCACCATCCAGACCTTCGATGCGCCGCATGGAGATGAAAAACTGGCTGTCAGCGGAATCCGGATCGGATTTCCGTGCCATCGAGACGGTCCCGAGATCATGCGGTTCTTTGGAAAACTCCGCCTTGATCGTGTCTCCGGTACCGCCAGTGCCGTTACCGCGCGGATCACCGGTCTGCGCGATATAATCCTTGATGACCCGGAACCACAGCAGGCCGTCATAGAACCCTTCCCGCACCAGTTGCTTGACACGAGCGACATGGTTCGGAGCCAGGTCCGGACGCAGTTCAATAACCACATTCCCGGTTTCAAGCTGCATGATAAGGGTGTTCTCGGGGTCCAGGCCACCTTTCTTGTTCTGCGCATAAGCGGCAGAACCAAGACTCAGGCTGAACAGGATTGAAGCGACGAGGCAAAACGCCCGGGCTATCATCGTCTCATTCCCTCCGTTGCTGACAGAACGCTTATATCACGCGACATCGCGCTCAACCACCGGTCCGGTGTTGGGGCGCAGACTATCACATCTATCCAACACCAACAGTATAACCGGGAAAAGGCTGAATTAAGACCTAACGGGCAAAAAGTACATATATTGCAGCAGTTTATTTTTTCGCGGCAAGGGCTTTGACGACACGTGCGGAAGAGAAATGACTGACATCGCCGCCAAGACGGGCAATTTCCTTCACAAATCTTGACGAAATGAACTGATTGCGATCAGACGCCATCAGAAACACCGTCTCGATTCTCGGATTCAGACGCGCATTCATACCCGCCATCTGGAATTCATATTCAAAGTCCGACACGGCCCGTAACCCGCGGATGATAACAGATGCCCCGCAGGTCTCGGCAAAATTCATCAGCAGGGTGTCAAACGGCTGCACTTCAACAATCGTGTCTGATGGCGGCAGCGTTGCCACTTCCGCCTCGATCAGGGCAACCCGTTCTTCCAGCGAAAACATCGGGCCCTTACCGTCATTGACGGCTGCACCGATAATCAGCCGGTCAACCACCCGGCGTGCCCGGGCAATGATGTCCAGATGACCATTGGTAATCGGGTCAAAAGTACCGGGATAGAGTCCAACGCGCTGATCAGCCATCACCCGGAATCTCCTGCTGTTGGGCAGAATTTTCAGTATCGGCCGGGGTTGCCGTTTCGCTGTCAGCCAGATCTTCTGCTGTATCAGTTACCGCAGCCTCTTCATCATCAATCATGCCCGTCACCGAAACAACATGCTCGTCTTCAGCGGTGGTCAGCAGGCGAACCCCCTGGGTTTTACGACCGGCGATGCGAATGCCCTCAACAGGAATCCGGATCAATGTGCCGCCATCCGTGACCATGACAAGTTGGCTGTCGCTCTCCACACGGAACGAGGCCACGACATCACCGTTACGGTCGGACGGATCAATATTCCAGATCCCCTGCCCGCCGCGGTTCGTGACACGATATTCATAGGCTGAACTGCGTTTTCCGAAACCGTTCTCGGTTACTGTCAGAACGAACTGTTCGGCGGCCTCAAGCTCGGCAACATCCGCCTCACTCAGCCGCTCAAGCGCCGGCATTTCGACCGCAGTCGAATCCAGCACCTCACCATTTTCACCCTGCTCTCCCGCTTCGGCATTTTCTGCCCGGCGTTTGGCATTGGCATAACGCAGATATTCATCCCGCGCTTCAATATCGATCGCCGTATGATCGATAATCGACATGCCCATGACCTGATCACCCTTCTTCAGGCGGATACCGCGAACACCGGTCGAATTACGGCTGGAGAACACACGCACATCGACAACCGGGAAGCGGATACATTTACCCGATTTTGCGACCAGCAGCACATCCTGATCTTCCCGGCAGGCAGCCACACTGACAAGGCTGTCGCCATCATCCAGCTTCATCGCAATCTTGCCGTTCGCCCGGACGCTGACAAAATCAGACAGGCTGTTTCGCCGTACACCGCCACTGGCGGTGGCGAACATGACATGCAGATCGTTCCAGGACTCCTCGTCCTCCGGCATCGGCATGATTGTCGTAATGGTCTCGTTCTCGGCCAGGGGCAGCAGATTGACCAGCGCCTTGCCCCGCGACTGCGGTGAGCCGACCGGAAGCTTGTAGACCTTCATCTTGTAGGCCATGCCCGCAGACGAGAAGAACAGGACCGGTGTGTGGGTATTGACCACGAAGACGCTGGAGACGAAATCCTCATCCCGCGTTGCCATGCCCGAGCGCCCCTTGCCACCCCGGCGCTGTGCGCGATAGGTGGAAATCGGTACGCGCTTGACGTAACCGCTGTGGCTGAGCGTCACCACCATATCTTCACGCTGAATCAGCGCCTCGATATCCTGCTCAAAATCAATATCTTCGAGTGTCGTCCGGCGTTCATTACCGAACAGGTCCCGCATTTCCTCAAACTCGCCGCGCATCACCTCAACCAGCTTCGCGCGGGACTGAAGAATTTCGAGGAATTCCTCGATCTGGGTGGCAATCGAGCGGGTTTCCTCAACCAGCTTGTCCCGTTCCAGCCCTGTCAGCCGGTGCAGACGCAGATCAAGAATTGCCCGTGCCTGGGTTTCGGACAGCCGGTAATGGCCATCAACAACCTGATGGCCCGGGTCATCAATCAGTGCGATGAAATCAGCCACTTCATCTGCCGGCCAGTTTTCAGCCATCAGCCGTTCACGGGCCGTTGCCGGGTCCGGCGCAGAGCGAATCATCGCAATGACCGCATCAAGATTGGTAATCGCGACCAGCAGGCCGGCCAGGACATGCGCCCGGTCCCGCGCCTTGGCGAGTTCGAAACGGGTGCGGCGGGTAATGACCTCTTCACGGAAATCGACAAAGGCGCCGATCATATCCTTGAGATTCATCAGTTCCGGCTTGCCGCCATTCAGCGCCAGCATGTTCATGCCGAAACTGGTCTGCAGGGATGAATGCCGGTAAAGCTGGTTCAGCACCACATCGCCGATATGCCCCCGCTTGACCTCAACGACAACACGAACGCCATCGCGATCCGACTCGTCACGAAGGTCACTGATACCTTCAATCTTCTTCTCGCGCACCGCGTCGGCAATCTGCTCGACCATGCGTGACTTGTTTACCTGATAGGGAATCTGCGAAATCACGATCTTCTCGCGATCATTCGCCATTCTCTCGATCTCGGCCCGGCCACGCATGATGATCGAACCGCGACCAGTATGATAGGCGGAACGGATACCCGACTTGCCGAACACGATACTGCCTGTCGGGAAATCCGGACCGGGAATGATATCGATCAGTTCGTCGATGGTGATCGCCGTGTTTTCTATGTAGGCGATACAGCCGTCCAGAACTTCGCCCAGGTTATGGGTCGGGATGTTCGTTGCCATGCCGACCGCGATACCACCGGCACCGTTGACCAGCAGGTTGGGGATTTTCGACGGCAGCACCGTCGGTTCCCGGACCGTATCATCATAGTTGTTCTGGTAGTCGACCGTATCCTTGTCGATGTCGGACAGCATCTCATGTGCCGCGCGCGTCATCCGCGCCTCGGTATACCGCATGGCAGCGGGAGGATCGCCATCCATCGAGCCGAAGTTGCCCTGCCCGTCGATCAGTTCCAGACGCATGGAGAAGTCCTGCGCCATACGCACCATCGCGTCGTAAATCGCCGAATCACCGTGGGGATGGTATTTACCCATCACGTCACCGACGATACGCGCCGACTTCCGGAAAGGCCGGTTGTAGTCGTATCCGCCTTCCTTCATGGCAAACAGAATGCGCCGGTGAACCGGTTTCAGACCGTCCCGCACATCCGGCAGCGCCCGGCTCACGATCACGCTCATCGCGTAATCGAGATAGGAACGCCGCATTTCGTCTTCGATGGATACCGGCGCTATATCAGTGGCGGCCGGCCCGCCCAGGATTTCGTCGCTCAAGAGACGGACACTTCCGTTTATTTTTCAATTAGATAGAATGCATTTCTGCATATCGTGACCGGCACCTTGCGACGCCGCGATTCGACCCGTTTTTATAGCATTTCAGACGGGTAAGAACAAACCGCCGGGAAACAGCGCCAGTATCTGCGAATTCCGGCCCGCAACAAGGCCCGGACACAGGCTCATCCCGCTGAAACAGCGGCACCGCGGTCATTCCGGAACAGTCTGGTCAGAAAGGAATTTCGTCGTCCAGATCATCACCGCGGTCAAAGCCGCCACCGGACGAGCCACGGTCACGGCCATAGTCGCCGCCACCACCGCTGCCGCCACTATTACTGCTGCCACCACCATAGCCATCATCATCGCCGCCGGCATAACCGCCACCACCACCAGAGCTGCCGCCATCGCGGCCATCAAGCATGGTCAGTGTCGAGCCGAAGCCATCAAGAACAACTTCTGTCGAATACCGGTCATTACCGGACTGGTCCTGCCATTTCCGGGTCTGCAGCTTGCCTTCGATATAGAGCTTCGAGCCCTTTTTGACGTAGCGCTCGATAACGTCACTCAGCCCCGGCGAAAAACAGACAATACGGTGCCATTCCGTCTTTTCCCGGCGCTCGCCGGATTGCTTGTCTTTCCAGCTTTCCGAAGTGGCGAGCCGGATATTGGCGATCTTGGCGCCACTCTGCGCAAACCGGATTTCAGGATCCGCGCCAACGTTCCCGATGAGAATGACCTTGTTAACCGAACCTGCCATTTTTCTTTCCTGGCGTTGTCATGAGATGCTTTTTATATGCGGGCACTGTACAGTTTTTTGCGCCGCCTTCCAGACCACTTATCCACAGATAATCCAGAGACAGCCAGATGAACCTCCGCGAATGGACGATGCTCTCTGCCCTCGCCCTGATGTGGGGAAGTGCCTTCATGTTCACGAAGCTGGCACTGACCGGCGCTGCACCGATGGAAATCGCACTGATCCGGTCCGCCATCGGGCTGGCACTGCTGCTGACAGTCGCCTTCTGTCTCTTCCGGCGCGGAACACAGCTCAGCATACCGCCGAAGGGGATCACTTTCTGGCTGGGCCTGACCGGCGCTGCCCTGCCCTTCATCCTGATGTCCTGGGGTCAGCAGCATATCAACAGCGCCCTGGCCGGCATCCTGGTCTCGGCGGTTCCGGTATTCACCGTGCTTATCGGCCATTTCATCGAGGGTGAAACCAAAATGACCCGCCGGTCAGTCACCGGGGTTCTCATCGGTCTTGCCGGTGTCGCCCTGATCATCGGGCCCGGTGCGCTCGGCGGACTGTCGGACGGACTGCTTGGTCAGCTGGCGATCATCATGGCGGCGCTGGGATATGGCTGTGCCGCCCTGATCGGGCGCCGCGTGTCCGGCCACTCCCCGGTCTTGCTGGGGGCCGGGCAAATGATCGTCAGCCTGATGGTGATTGCACCAGCCTATCTCACTGTTCAGGGGCTTGCCCTGCCGGAAATGACCGGCACCGCATGGTTCTTTGTCTTCGTTCTCGCACTTGTCGCCTCGGCTCTGCCACCAATCCTCATGTTCCGGTTGCTCCGCACGGTTACAGCCACCCAGCTGTCTCTGGTCAGCTACCTTGTGCCGGTGGTTGCTCTGCTCTGGGGCGTGCTGCTGTTTGGCGAGCGTCTCCATGCCGGACAGATCGCCGGATTTACCCTGATCCTGGCGAGTCTCTGGGCGATCAACCGGCGGTCCGCCTGAAGATATCCACATGAGAAAAGAAAAACAGACTCGCCACTCCCGGTCCAAGCCTCCATATAGGGCGGGAACTAACACGGAACATCTGGCTTATTCATGACATCACCGACGATTTCCATTCGTGGCGCCCGCGAACATAACCTGAAAAATGTTGACATAGACCTCCCCCGGGACTCTCTGGTCGTCCTCACCGGATTGAGCGGATCGGGCAAGTCGTCTCTGGCTTTTGATACGGTTTATGCCGAGGGGCAGCGGCGGTATGTGGAAAGCCTCTCCGCCTATGCCCGGCAGTTTCTGGAACTGATGCAGAAACCGGATGTCGACCTCATTGAAGGTCTGTCGCCGGCAATCTCGATCGATCAGAAAACCACATCAAAAAATCCGCGCTCGACGGTCGGTACAGTAACCGAGATCTATGATTACATGCGGCTGATGTTCGCCCGCGTCGGCATTCCCTATTCACCGGCGACCGGCCTGCCGATTGAAAGCCAGACAATCAGCCAGATGGTCGACCGGATCATGGAACTGCCGGAAGATACCCGCATCTTCATCAATGCCCCGGTCGTGCGCGGCCGCAAGGGCGAGTACCGCAAGGAACTGGCGGATTTCCGCCGTCGCGGTTTTCAGCGGGTGAAAATTGACGGCACAGTGTACCGCATCGAGGATTCACCGGTCCTCGACAAGAAGTTCAAGCATAACATTGATGTTGTCGTCGACCGCGTGGTCATCCGGGAAGACATCGCAGCACGGCTGGCCGAAAGTCTGGAAGCCGCGCTCGAACTGACGGAAGGCATTGTCTATATCGAAAATGCCGACACCGAGGAGCAGACGGTGTTCTCCTCAAAATTCGCCTGTCCGGAATCCGGTTTCACCATCGACGAGATCGAGCCGCGCCTGTTCTCGTTCAACAATCCTTTTGGTGCCTGCCCCGCCTGTGACGGGCTGGGTGTCGAGCTGATGTTCGACGATAATCTGGTCATTCCCGACACCGAAAAACCGCTGTCACTCGGCGCCATTGATCCCTGGTCGAATTCCAGCTCACGCTATTACGACCAGACCCTGCGCAGTCTGGCCAGGCATTACGATTTCAGTCTGGCCACGCCCTGGTCGGAACTGCCGGATAAAGTACAGAAGGTCATCATGTATGGCTCCGGCACCGAAGATATCACGCTGGAATATGATGACGGCCTGCGGACCTACAAAACCAAGAAGCCGTTTGAGGGCGTGGTGCCGAACATGCAGCGGCGCTTCCGCGAAACCGATTCAAGCTGGGTTCGCGAGGAGCTCAGCAAGTACCAGTCAAACAATGACTGTTCCGTCTGTGGCGGTCACCGCCTCAAGCAGGAGGCGCTGGCGGTCAAAATTGGCGGCCTGCATATTGGCGAAGTCACTGCGATGGGAATCGCCGAGGCCCGGGACTGGTTTTCATCCATCAACGAAAGCCTGAATGAACAGCGCCAGACCATTGCCTACCGTATTCTGAGAGAGATCAACGAGCGGCTCGGGTTCCTGTGCAATGTCGGGCTGGAATATCTTACCCTGTCACGCTCATCAGCCACACTCTCCGGCGGGGAAAGCCAGCGTATCCGTCTTGCCAGCCAGATCGGGTCGGGCCTGACCGGCGTACTCTATGTACTGGACGAACCCTCGATAGGCCTGCATTCCCGTGACAATGAGCGCCTGCTGATGACACTGAAGCGGCTGCGTGATCTCGGCAATACGGTGCTGGTGGTGGAACATGACGAGGAAGCCATGCGCACCGCCGATTTTCTGGTCGATATGGGACCGGGTGCCGGCATTCACGGCGGCCATGTTGTCGCCGCAGATGTCCCGGACAAGGTTATCGCCAACCCGGACAGCCTGACCGGCCAGTATCTGGCCGGGTATCGCCAGATCGACGTGCCGAAAAAGCGCCGCAGCGCCAATCGTAACCGTTTCCTGACCATCAAGGGTGCCCGGGCCAATAACCTCCGGAACGTTACCGCAAAGATACCGATGGGTACGCTGACCTGCATCACCGGCGTTTCCGGCGGTGGCAAGTCATCGCTGGTCATCGAAACGCTCTACAAGGCACTGGCCCGGCGGATGAATGGCGCACGCGCCCTGCCCGGCGAGCATGACAGCATCACCGGTGTCGAATTCCTCGACAAGATCATCGATATCGACCAGTCGCCGATTGGCCGCACACCGCGCTCCAACCCGGCGACCTATACCGGAGCCTTCACACCTATCCGCGAATGGTTTGCCGGGCTGCCGGTGGCCAAGGAACGCGGCTATTCACCCGGCCGGTTCAGCTTCAACGTCAAGGGCGGCCGCTGCGAAGCCTGTCAGGGTGATGGCGTCGTCAAGATCGAGATGCACTTCCTGCCGGACGTTTATGTCCAGTGCGATGTCTGCAAGGGCAAGCGCTACAACCGGGAGACACTGGAAATCCGCTTCCGCGGCAAATCCATCGCCGACGTGCTCGACATGACGGTCGAGGAAGGGGCAGAGTTCTTCAAGGCGGTACCGCTGATCCGTGAAAAGATGGATACCCTTGCCCGCGTCGGCCTCGGCTATATCCATATCGGCCAGCGGGCGACAACGCTGTCAGGCGGTGAGGCCCAGCGCATCAAGCTGTCGAAGGAGCTGTCAAAACGCGCAACGGGGAAGACGCTCTATATCCTCGACGAGCCGACAACCGGCCTGCATTTCGAGGACATCCGCAGGTTGCTCGAAGTCCTTCAGGAACTGGTGGAAACCGGCAATACGGTGGTTGTCATCGAACATAATATGGACGTCATCAAGACCGCCGACCATGTTATTGATATCGGGCCGGAAGGCGGAACCGGCGGCGGACATATCGTCGCCACAGGCACGCCGGAAGAGATCATCGAAGTGGCCGAAAGCTACACTGGCAAATTCCTGAAACCGCTGCTGGCCCGCAAACCGGTAAAGAAAAGCGCCTGATAGACGGAATCAGGACTCCAGCCGACCGGATATCTCCTTCTCCCTGATGATATCCAGCCGCTCGAAGGTCTTGGCTGATGTCTTCGGCTGACTTTTCTCCGCATCACTGCGGCGATCCGGCGGGGTTACGATGCCGCCGGAGACAACCATCTTGATGGCGTCTTCAACCTTCATGGTCAGCGGTATGACGTCTTCCTTCGGCACGAACAGCAGAAAGCCGGAGGTCGGATTGGGTGTCGTCGGCAGGAACACATTGACCACCCGCTCCTGCGTCAGGTTCTGCACCTCACCTTCGGTGGTGCCGGTCAGGAAACCGATCGCCCAGATACCACGGCGGGGATACTCGATCAGAACGGCCTGACGGAAGGCATCCGACTTCTGCGCCATCACAGTCTCGAAAATCTGCTTCAGGGCGCTGTAAAGCTTACTGACCACCGGCATCTGGGCCAGGATACGTTCGGACAGGCGGACGATGAAACGACCGGCGAATCCTGCCGTCAGCATCCCGATCAGGGTCAGGACAATGATGACAACCAGCAGCCCGAGACCGGGAATACCGAAGCCCTGCAGGGCCACCGGCAAATAGCTTTCCGGATTGTAGGCCTGGGGTATGAGATGCACGACACGGTCATCCACCCAGCCGATGAACCACCAGGCCAGCATGACGGTGATCCCGATCGGGGCCGTAACCAGAATACCGGCCAGAAAATAGCCGCGCAGCCTGCTGCCGAAACCGGCCTTGCGTTCCGTATTGCGGGTTAACATTACCGTCTCACCTCTATACCTTCCCGGCACAATTCACCGTGCAACAACCTATCCTACCCGCCGGGACAAACAAATCCCCCTGCACAACACCACCTGACTATTCGCTCGGGGCTTGTGCGGGACAAGCCTCACGCCGTATCGTTCCGGCGCACCGGAGGAACAGCATGACCAGAGACTCACTCGCCGCCCAGCCACTTGCCGATATCGCTGAATGTCTGAGATCCAGCCCGGAACGGGTTCGGGAACTGGAAGCGTCGGTCATTGCCGCCCGCGCGGCACAACCCCGCCATGACCCGACCCCTTACCGGGAATGGCGCCCGGATATTCTGGCTGACATGCAGAGCAATGCGGAGAAGCTCCTGCGGTCCGGAAAAGCCGGTCGGCTGGCCGGCCTCCCGGTTTCGGTGAAGGACCTCTATGGTGTCCGTGGCATGGAAACCTATGCCGGCACACCAAAGGCCCTGCCGGAAAAATTCAGCCGGGAAGGCTGGCTGGTCTCGCTGCTCCGGCAACAGGGGGCTGCCTTCACCGGCAAAACCCATACCGTCGAATTTGCCTTTGGCGGGCTCGGGGTCAACGGACACTGGGGCTGCGTACGCAATCCCTGGGATCCCGCGGTTCACCGGGTTTCCGGCGGCTCCAGCGCCGGTGCCGGCGTCAGCCTGACAGAAGGATCGGCGCTGCTTGCGCTGGGAACCGATACCGGCGGCTCGGTGCGCATTCCTGCGGCCATGACAGGTAATGTCGGGCTGAAAACATCCATCGGGCGCTGGTCAACAGATGGCGTGACCCCGCTCAGCCATACACTCGATACGGTCGGTTTTCTCGCCCGCACCGTCGCAGATGCGGCTTTTGTCTTCGCAGCCATCGAAGATACATCCCTGCCGCAGGCAACAGGACCGGCAGGCCTCAGGATTGGCTGTATCCGTCAGATGGCTTTTGACGACTGTTCGCCCGGTGTCACGGAAAACGTCATGGCTGCCCTGCGAAAGCTGGAAGCCGCAGGCGCCACAGTGACGGAGGCAGACTTTCCGGAAGCAGAGACGGCCTTTGACCTGCTCTGTCACAGCGGCATACCGGCAATGGAGCTCCGTCGTTTCATTGATGCAGAACTGCCGGACTGGCTGCAAAGCATGGACTGGCCGGTAAAGCGCCGAATGGTGGGAACCGATACATCAAAGGTTGATTTCTACCAGGACCGGCTGCAGGCGCTGGCCAGGGCGGTCGCATCTGCCGACGCACGTTTTGCCGATTTCGATGTGATGGTCTGCCCGACCGTCTCTGTCACCCCGCCGGCAGTTACCGACTGCGAGGAACCGGAGACCTATGCCCCGTACAATCTGCGATCCCTGCGCAATACGGCTATCGGAAACTATCTTGGTCTTTGCGGGCTGACGCTGCCTGTCGGCAAGGATAACGCCGGAATTCCGGTTGGCCTGCAGCTGCTCGCAAAAGGTGGCAATGACCGGCAGCTGCTCTCCGTCGGGCTGGCTGTCGAGGCTCTGCTCGGTCAGGGTGCCGATATTCTCGGTCCGGCACCGGGCGTCATCATTCCGCCCCGTTGAGCTGGCGCTCCAGTGCGCTCATCCTTTTCGTCATTGTGCGGAGATTGCGCACGAAGATATTCAGCAATCCCCGGACAAACGGATCGGCAGAAGCGAGCTTTCCCTGCAGCACGTCACGGGAAATGATGATGACTGTTGTATCCCGGACAGCGACAGCCGACGCGCTTCTCGGCTGATCGTCGATCAGGGCCATTTCGCCGAAAATCGATCCTTTCTGGATAGTCCCCAGCAGAATTTCGCGGTTGCCCAGCTGCTTGCGAATCTCCACCTGCCCCTCCTTGATCAGAAAGGCACGGGTTCCGGTCTCACCTTCATTAAAGATCGTATTCCCGGCGAAATAGATCTTCTGGTTGACGTTCTTTGACATCAGATAATTTGGCCCAAGAATAACACCCGGCGATTCGCCCTTTTGCAGTATCGCAAACTCGGCCCGGGAAACAAATGATCAGTGGAGCGACAGGCATGATACGGTGCATCAGACATGAAACGTGACTTTCCGGACCGCCCACTGGTTGGCGTCGGCGTTGTCGTGCTGAAAGGCGAGTCCGTCCTGCTGGTCCGGCGCGGAACCCCGCCCAGGGTCGGCCAGTGGAGCATTCCCGGCGGCGGGCAGGAACTGGGCGAAACGGTTGCCGAAGCGGCCGTCCGCGAGGTTCTGGAAGAGACAGGCATCAGCATCACAGTCAAAGGCCTTATTGATGTTGTCGACCTGATCCGGCCGTCCGAAGACCCTGACCGCACCGGCATAGAATTTCACTATACCCTGATCGATCTGGCCGCCGTCTGGCTGGAGGGTGAGCCCGTCGCCGGAGACGATGTGACCGAGGCACGCTGGGTACCGACAAATGATCTGGCCGACTACATCCTGTGGAGCGAGACAGAACGGATTATCCGCCTCGCCGGAGATGTCATCAGCCGAAAGTCAGCGCTCGCCGAATGATGTCTGGATCGACGAATAGATCGGCTTCAGAAGATAGCTGAACAAGGATTTCGATCCGGTGCTGATATCGGCCTGAACCGTCATCCCCGGACGCACGACATGCCCGTCTTCCTCGTCGCCGACATAGTTCTGGTCCAGTTCGATGATACCTTTGTAGTAAGGCTCGTTCTGCTCGTCGAGGAAGGTGGATTCCGATATCCGGACCAGCCGCCCCTTTACCCCGCCATAGCGGGCAAAGTCGTAGGTGGTCACCTTGACCGTCACTTCCTGGCCTTCCGTCACATGACCGATATCACGAACGGTAATCCTTGATTCAATTACCAGATTGGAATCACCCGGAACAATTTCGCAGACCACCCCGCCGGGGGCGATGACGCCACTGAGTGTGACTGTCTGCAATCCCTGAACATATCCGGCAACGGGTGCCCGAACATCCAGACGGCCAAACCGTTCTTCCAGCCGCTTTACCGCCTCTTCAATCTGGGACAATTCACTGGCAACGGTTCCCATTTCCTGCAGGGCTGTATCGCGGGATGCTTCTTCCGTTTCCAGCAGGCGTGTCTTCGACTCAATCAGCTGTTCGCGACTCTGTGCCGTCTGACCGCGCAGGCGCGACAGCTCTCCCTGAAGCCGGTCCATCTCGCGCTGCGTATCCAGCACGATAATTTTCGACATCAGGCCCTTTTTCAGAAGTCCCTCACGCAGCTGCAGTTCTTCGCGAACGCTGGCAATCTGCCGCAACAGGGAGCCTTCCTGCCGTTCAAAAGTCCGGATTTCCGCCTCACGGGTCGCAATCTGGGTTTGCACGACATCCATCCGTGCCGCCAGTGATCCGCGCTGTTGCCGCAGGATCTGAAGCTGGTCGTTGGTCAACGACGCGTAGCGACTGTCGACCACATTGGGATCGAATTCCCGGTTGAAGGCAAAGGACCGCAGACGCTCAGCCTGCAGGGCGAGACCTGCCCGGCGTTTGCGCATCTGTTCCAGCTCTGCCGATGTCTGGGCCGGATCAATCTTGATCAGGACCTGCCCTTCCTCGACATACTCGTCTTCCTTCACCAGAATCGCCCCGACAATACCGCCTTCCAGATGCTGCACCAGCTTCACCTTGCCATCGGGAATAACCTCCCCGAAGGTCACTGCGACTTCATCGATCTCGGTGAAGTAGGACCAGCCGATGAAGGTCGCGACAGCGGCGAAAATAAGGAACATCGCAACACGCAGCAGGCCGGATACGCCGGCTTCTTCCAGCACGACCGATTGTGCCAGATGTCGCGCATTCCGGCTGCCCTGTTTGATCGGTGACGGGACAAGCGGCTTGCCGCCGGTTGCCGCAGCAACGGCTCCGCCTGACGCCTGTGGAACAACCTCGGTATTGCTCATAACAGATCCTTCGGAATTTGCGGCCGGACTTCATCAGCCGGACCGGCAAGACGCAGATAACCGGTATCCAGCACCAGAATTTTATCCGCCAGCTTCAGATGACTGGGGCGGTGAGTGACGATAAAGATCGTTGCTTTTCCACGCAGATTTTCAATCGCCTGCACGAATGCGCGGTCACCATCGCCATCCAGTGTATTCACCGGCTCATCGAACAGCATGATCGGCGCGGTCTTCAGATAGGCCCGTGTAAGTGACAGGCGCTGGGTGAAGCTGGACGGCAGCTGTGATGCGCCGGCATCACCGATACGGGTCTGGAAGCCGCGCGGCAGCGCCATGATATCATCATAGCAAAGGGCCATTTTCGCAGCCCGCTCCAGTTCTTCGTCACTTGCGGTAGCATGAACCAGCCGCAGGTTCTGTTCGACCGTTCCGAAGAACAGGTCGCAGCTCTGCGGCACATATCCGATGGCATGACGCAATTCGATCGGGTCCATCTGGCGGATATCAATGCCGTCGATCCGTATCGAGCCGGCTTGCGGCGTATAAAGGCCGGCAACCAGTTTCACCAGTGTCGACTTGCCGGACCCGTTGCGGCCGATGACGGCGACCACTTCACCCGGCTCTGCTTCAAAGCTTACACCGACCAGTGCCGGGTCGGCGTCGTTGGTATAACGCAGGCTGACACGGGCGAAAGTCACATGACCACGCAATGCTTTCAGGGGTGCCACCTGCTCGCGCGGGTTCCGTTCCGGGCGGATGTTCATCAGGTTATCGATCTGCTTGATGCTCGACATCACCTGCTCAAGGCGGGTCAGTGCCACAAAGCCTGTCTGTAGCGGCGACAGCACCCGCCAGACCAGGATCATCGTCGCCACGAGGGCACCAATGGTCATATCACCTGAAAGCACCCGGAATACGCCGAAGGCAATGGTGATGGCACCGGCACTGATGACCAGTACATGGGAAACGGTCTGGACAACTGCGGATATCTGCGCCGTCTTGAAATTCGCCATGGCCGATTTGGCCGAGAGATCGCGATACCGGTCCAGCCATGTCCGGTCAGCGCCTGTATATTTCAGCGCCCGCATCTTGCTGAGCGCCTCGACGACGAACTCCTGTCGTTGTGACCCGGCCCGGGCACTCCGGGCAACACTGTTCCGCACGAACGGGCTGACAACCAGCGCCAGCAGCAGGAACATGGCCACCATCACCATCGGCACAAACGCCAGCGGCCCGGCCAGAAGAGCGATCACGACAATGAAGAAAATCGAAAACGGCAGTTCAAAGAAAACAATCGCCAGCGGACCGGTGAAGAACTCGCGAATGGATTCAAAATCCTTGATCCGGGCGACCTGCGCGCCGATCGTCGCGCGCTCCGTAAAGGCCGGCGGCAAGAACAGAATGCGCTGGAACACCGCGTTGCCGACAATCATGTCCAGCCGTGCCCCGACATGAGCCAGGAACTTCGAGCGGATCCAGCGGAGCGCAATATCGAAACAGATAGCCAGCATCATGCCGGAGACCAGCCAGACCAGCGTCGACTGTGATTTCGACGCAATCACCTTGTCATAAACCTGCATAACAAACAGCGGCGATGCGAGGGCGATGATATTCAGCACCAGTGTCACGCCAAGTGTCTGGTAAAACAGGCTGCGGAACCGTTCGGTCGCGGCCCGGAACCAGCCGACACGCGCCTGCGCGGCCTGAGCGTCCGCATCATCCAGCGGCTTGAAGAAGTAGGCCGTACCTTTCAGGTTTTTCGCCGGCATTGTCTCAATCTTGCCGGTCTCACCATCAAAGGCGGTGACCACCTTGCTGTCCATCTTGAGGATAACCATTGCTGCCCGGTTTCTCGGCACGTACAGGCAGGGCAGCAGACGGACATCAATCTCCATAAGGTTCATTTCGCCAGGGCGACTGGAGAAATTCAGGTTCGCCATGACATTGCGGAACCCGGTGAGATCAAGCGTATCGACAAAATGTGGCAGAGCTTCGGCAACATGACGCGGGTCGCCGCGCCATTTCAGCGCCGTCAGCAGCGGAATCAGACAGGCGCCAAAATCCGTCGATTTCGCAGCTTCCGCCAGCTTGCCGGTATAAAAGCTGAGCCGGTGCCCCGCCGCCGTATCGGCCAGCAGCCCCTGGTTGCTGTTCAGTGTCGGCAGATTCTCTGTCGCAGACTCAGACATTCTTCGGCTCCTGCGGCGGCAATTGCGACTGCTGCGGCTGAGCAGGCTGGAACATCGGATCCTGTGATATATCGCGTTCGGTCAGATGGCCGTCTTTCAGGTCAAATACCTGATCGCACAGCTTCAGCATCGAAGGCCGATGCGTCACCAGAACCATCGTCGCATGGCCCTTCAGCTTCTCCAGCATCTCGCGGAGGATATTGTCGCCGGATCCGTCAATCGCCGTATTCGCCTCGTCGAAAAGAACAATTCGTGGCTGATCGACCAGCGCCCGCGCAATGGCGATACGCTGCTTGATGCCTCGTGGCAGGGCATCGGATGCGCCATCCCCGACCCGGGTTTCATAACCCATGGGCAACTGCGAAACGACCTCACCCAGACCCAGCAATTCTGCTGTCGCCGTCGCCGCTTCCTCGTACTCTTCTCCCCGGAACATCGTAATGTTGTCCATGATGGTACCCTGGAACAGCTCGCCCAGCTGCGGCAGATAGGCGATCTGGGAACGATAGGAATGCGGATCAAAGTTCCGCAGGTCCTCACCATCCACATAGACCTCGCCTTCCGTCGGACGCAATGCCCCCATCATCAGCCACAGCAATGTTGTCTTGCCGCTGCCGTTGTCACCCGCGATACCCATCGCCTCGCCGGCTTTCAGCCGGACATTGATATCTTCCAGTACCGGCTTTTCATCGTCCTTGCCGAAGCGAAACATGACATCGCGTAGTTCAAGAGCGCCATCGATATGGCCAATCTTCGGCATCCCTGCCTTGACCTCGGGCTGCAGCTTCCAGAGGTCTTTCAGACGCTCGCGTGCGATCAGGATAGTCTGAAACCGGGTGTAAATGCCCACCGCCCGCTGCAGCGGCTGCATCGCCCGCCCGGCAAGCATGGTACAGGCCGCCAGACCACCAATGGTCAGCTGATTATCGATCACCAGCAGCGCACCGCCACAGACGACAGCAACCGTCGTAATCTGTGAAAATACAGTTCCCAGGGATTGCGAATTCGTACTGTCCATCGCCACCGCGCCATCGGCGACAGCACAGCTTTCCTGCAGCCGCTCGTAGCGCCGCAGCATCTGGCTTTCCATCGCCATTGACTTGACAGTGTGAATGCCTGCCAGCACCTCGATGATGAAGTTGTAGCGGCGGTCGTCGGCGGTCATGCGTTCCTGAACCGCCTTCTTCAGGCGTTTCCCGAAAAACACGGCAAAAAGCAAAAAGGTCACGAGAACCACAACCGGAACCGCCACCAGCCATCCCGCCAGATAGGCGATCAGGCCGAGAAACAGAATCGCAAACGGAACATCCCAGATCGTCAGGAATGCCTGCCCGGAATAGAAATCTTTCAGGGTATTGAGCGACCCCAGCCGTTCAAGATGGACGCCGGAGCCTTCCTGCTCGAAATCCGCGAGGTTTGTCATCAGCAGACGCTCGACCGCACTCACCCCGGCGAGATGCTCGAATTTTGCGCCTGCCCAGCCGCTGATATAGGTACGCCCGAGCTTCAGAAAGCCTTCAAGAACGACAGCCATACCAATACCGAGGACCAGCAGCAGCAACGTGCTCTCTGCCTCGTTCGGCAAAATCCGGTCATAGACCTGCAACAGGGCCAGCGGCAGCGCCAAGGCCAGAATATTAATGGTGATCGAGGCAAAGAAAAGGTCGAGCAGACTGCCCCGGACAGCCGATGTAATGCCGAGACGTTGCGGCCAGTCGTCGCGCGCAAAAAAGCTGTTAACGCTCATAAAATTCCTTCATCAGACATGATGAAAACTCCGATCAACCCATGCCTGCGGTGCAAGACATATACCCGCAGGTTGCCACATCCAAGTAGTGATCACAGTATTCGTCACATCCCCCCTGAAATCGGCTAAATCACATTCGAATCCTGCAGCCATCCACCTCCCCCGAGACGTTCTGACTACAGAAACAGACAATATTGAACCGGGCGCAACGGGTCGAGCAAAACAAGAGGTGATGTTTTTGCTTGACAAACATATTTTTTAGCAATCTCCCGGTTCTCAGAAATTGTATTTTGCGCCACCACCAATAAACAGCTGAAGGTCATCACCACGGTCGTCGACCAGCGGACTGTCAGCAGCATCCTGCAAAATTTTGGATAGCCGGGCCTCAAAATTCAGCGACCAGTCTGCATCCAGACTATACTCGCCCTCGACGCCCAGGGTGACATCACGAAATCCGGATTTCGGATCATAGGCGCGCAGGCCCGTTGCAGCAGCCTCTGTGGCCGTGACACCATAAAAAGAGCGCATATAGTTCTGGTTTGCCCAGGTCGCTGACGGGCCGAACTTGACCTTGAGATCAGGCGAAACTTCCATTTCATACATCATCTTGCCCTCACCGACCCAGCCGTCATGAGCATCGCTGACATCACGACCGAGTGTTGCGGTGATCTCCCACTGACGCCAGACATAGGACATGAAGCCGCCGAGCTCTATCGCATCATCGATATCACTCAGTCCGGTCAGCGCTGCACTGTCATTTGCTTCGCGGCCAAACCGGTAAAACATACGCGGCCCGGCCTTCAGGGTGCCCTGGTCAATCAGGACCAGCCCGACACCATCGCGCAGTCCGGCAAAGAGCTTGTCCTCATAATCCACCCGGACATCCCCGTACAGGCCGACTTCACTTTTGTTTCCGCCAAAATATTCCGGCCGGTAAGCCGGTCCGATCAGGGCATACCCAGACCATTTCGGTCCGACATAATCGCGAATGCGCTGCTTTACCGTCGGCCCCGCGACCTTTGGCTGCAGGGTCGCCGGACTGGACGGCACAGATGACGGAGGCTGCGGTACAGATCTGGCGGGTGTTGCAGATGGAGGCGGAGGCGCTGAAAACGTCGACCCGGGCGGCGGAGGTGCCGCAGCCGGCAACGGAATTCGGGGACCGGAAGACGCAGGTTGCGGCGTCACCAGAGGGCCGGCAGGCGGCGGCAACTGGGCTGTCTGTGATGACGGCGGCAGCGGGATCAGCGGTGCCTGACCATAGGCCGGACCGGCAGCCAGAAGGGCTGTACTCAAAACAAACGACGTTGACAATACGGAGCGCATGGCCCGCCTCCACAGTAACCTGGAACCGGTTTACCATCTGCTCGTTAAGGTCCGGTTAAGCCCCGCGTTTGCGCTTGCCCTTGGTCGCTGCAATTTCGGTAGCCAGCTCGACGTCTTCCTCAAAGATCAGTTCAGTGCCATCCCACATCTGGATACGGGCGCCTTTTGCTGTTTCTTCGGATCCCTCGATACCGGCGAATTCGATTTCCGCACCATCCAGTTGAAGGACCCAGTCGGCGGCACCCGACAACAACCTCCCCGGACTGTTCTCAGCATCCGTCAGTTCGGCCCCGGTCGGCCAGCGTCCTCCCTGATGCGACTGGGGTGGCGTCTCGTTCAGCCCGAACAGCTCCGCATGAACCGCATCATCCACGGACGAATCGCCTGCCTCATCCGTCCGCGTATCATCCGGAACGGAGTCAGATTCAGTCTGTGAATTCTGGATCGCCGCTTCTGTTGTGCCGCGACGGCGTCGTTTGGTCATTTATCATCCTGCCCGAAGGTAATGGCCGGCAGCATGGCCAGCCAGCCCCCCAGGTTTCCCGCATTCAGAACGCCCCAACGTTCCCTGTTATTCTATCCCGCAGATCAGCCAGTTGCCATCAGATAGCCACTAAAGCCACATCCGGCAGCCCTGTTGAAGGTTAATTTCTTTGCATTGCAAAGCACTAGAGCGGATAAGTCCCCTCCTGCTCACATCTCAAAATTGCCCAATCTGATGCATATCGGGTTCTCTCTGATCGTCACTCGCCGAATCGCTGCACTTGCGGCACCGATGATGCTGTCCCGGGCAGGACTGCTGATCATGGTTGCCATCGATACGGCAATGATCGGGCATGCCGGCATTGAGCCCCTCGCCCATTTCGGGCTGGCGAATGCCATTCATATACCAACGCTGGTTGTGATGATCGGCCTGCTGACCTCCGTGGTGATCCTCTCCTCGCAGGCCATTGGTGCCGGACGCCCCGGTGAAACAGCCCGGATCTGGCTGGTTGGCGGTGGTGTTGCCCTGATCTCGGGAACCGCCGCCGGGCTTGCTCTGTGGTTCGGTCGGCCGATCCTCATTCTCCTTGGGCAGTCCGATGACCTTGCCACAGGTGCTGCTGCTGTGATGCAGGCCTTCGCCCCGGGCATGCCGGCAATCGGACTTTATATCGCCTGTGTCTTTCTGCTGGAGAGTCTTGGAAAACCGAGGGTAGGTCTGGTGATCGTGATTCTGGGAAATCTGGTAAATTTTGCCGGAAATCTGGTTCTCATGGATATCCTGTCACCGGCCATCGGTGCGTCCGTCGGCATGACCGTTGCCCGCTGGGCGATGGCGCTGATGGCTTTTCTGTACGTCTTCCGGCTGACACGTACCGATGCCCTGGCCATCCGCGGAACTGCCGCTGAATACCGCTCCGTCTTTGTTCGGATACTGCGCAAGGGAACCCCGGTTGCCGTCGCCCAGTACCTTGAAACAGCCAGCTTTAACGGCACCGTTATATTCGCCGGCTGGATCAGCGCCAATGCGGTTGCGACGATGCAGATATCCTTCAACGTGCTGGCGCTCGTCTTCATGCTGTCGCTGGGCATTGGCACCGCCGCCGCTGTTGAGGTCGGGCGTGCCACCGGCGCCGGCGATCTCGCGGCGGTGCGACGCAGCGGCTGGACCGCGCTGTCCCTCAACATCGCCATCATGACCATTCTGATGCCGGTGCTTTATTTCAACGCCGGTGCCATCGCCGGACTGTACACCGACGACCCCGGCCTGATACCGCTGGCAACAACGGCGGTCGCCATTACCGCACTGGTACTGGTCGCCGATGGCGGACAGGCCGTCATAACCGGTGCCCTGCGGGGGTTCGGGGATGTCATGTTCGGCACGGGTGCCTATCTGATCGCGTTCGGAGTCTGTGCCCTTCCCCTCGCCTGGTGGCTGGGGGTTCATCAGGGGTTGGGGACACCCGGCCTGCTATACGGAATCATCGCCGGTCTGGTGCTTCTGATGATCATGCTGATCATCCGCTTTCATCTGATCACCCGGGAGCGCCCGGCCGTTCCGTCATGAGCGAACCGCCAGATCCAGCGGACTGCGGGACAGCCGCTCAAACCCGGATTCCGTAACCAGCACGGTATGGCCGGGTGCCATCGCGATATTCTGTGCATCATCATAGACGATCATATGCAGGAACAGCACCATACCGGCCTGAAGCCCGACCGGGTTGCCGGTATAGAACATCGGCCAGTCCATCCAGTTCGGTGCGAAAGTTGTCCCCAGCGAATAACCGCAGGCATTCAGCCGCCCGTCCCGTAATCCCGCCGCATCCAGGGTTTTCGCATAGGCGTCGAAGACATCGCCCATTGTCTTGCCGGGCCGGACCGCCTCCTCGCAGGCCAGCATCGCCTCGACCGCCGCAGCATGCATGTAGCGGTGACGGTCCGTCGCCTGCCCAACACAGATCGTGCGCATCATCGCGGCATGGTAATGCCGATAGACACCGGCCCATTCCAGCGTGATCTGGTCAACAGGCTGCAGGATTTTCCGGCCTGTATAATACCGGCAGAGCAGTGCATCACTGCCCGACCCGATGATGAATTCATTGCCCGGGTCATCGCCGCCACCGCGATAGATCGCACCATGCATGCCGGCCAGAACATCCCCCTCGAACGCACCGGGCCCGATGATTTCCTGCGCCGCATCCAGCGCGTCATCGGCCAGTTCCGCTGCCCGCTTCACATAGGCAATTTCCGCCAGGCTTTTCACGACACGCAACTTTGTCACCAGTTCCGATGCATCGGTCAGTTCGGCGAAACCCTCAAGCGACGCATCGAGCCGTTTGCCGTTCCGCGCGGTCAGGCCATAGGACTCATATTCAACCCCCAGCCGTTTGCCGCGGCACCCCCGTTCATCCAGAATATTGCGGAGGTCATCAGACGGCATCGCCCCGTCCCGGTCGGTCCAGATCCGGATATCACCGATGATCGAGGTATGCCGGGCCTGCCGCAGATCAGGCGCCCGGGTCAGCAGGGTCATCTGCCCGTCGGCACCAAGATACAGGCACTGAAAGAAGACATATCCGAAAGTGTCATAACCGGTGAGATAGAACATGCTCTCCTGACGGAAGATCAGCAGCCCGTCGAGCCCGTCCGCCACCATCGACGCACAGGCAGCCGCAATCCGCCGGTCAAATTCAGCGCGTTCAAAATGCAGTGCCATTCTCACCTCCCTTGCTTTCCCGGCGGATCATACCAATGAATAGGACAACTCTGCCAGACGGCACCGACAAACCTTTGAGGAAATTTCCCATGAAAATCGCAGTTCTTGATGACTATTCCAACGTCGCCCGTACCATTACCGACTGGTCCGCTGTTGATGCAATCGGCTCTGTCACCGTTTTCAACACGCCCTTTGGCGGCGAAGATGCTGCCGCTAAGGCGCTGGAAAGCTTTGATGTGATCGTTGGAATGCGGGAACGCACACCGTTCCCGGCCAGTCTGATCAAGCGACTGCCGAACCTGAAACTGCTCATCACCACCGGCATGCGCAATCTGGCTTTCGATCTGGAAGCGGCGAAAGCGCAGGGCATTACTGTCTCCGGCACGGTGTCCGTCGGATATGCTGCCGCCGAACAGACATGGGCGCTGATTCTGGGCCTTGCCAAACGCATTGCCATTGAAGATGCGGATATGCGTAACGGCGGCTGGCAGGCTGGCCTTCCCGTTGACCTCCATGGCAGCCGCCTGGGAATCATCGGTCTCGGAAAACTGGGCGCACAGGTCGCTGCTGTCGGCAAACTGTTCGGCATGGATGTGGTCGCCTGGAGCACCAACCTCACGGAAGAACGATGTGCCGAGGTTGGTGTGCAGAAGGTCAGTTTCGAAGAATTGCTCGAAACCTCCGACTTCGCCAGTATCCACCTGATCCTGAGCGACCGTTCACGTGGCCTGATCGGCGCATCCGAAATTGCCCGGATGAAGAAAACCGCCTATCTGGTCAATACATCCCGCGGGCCGATTGTCGATGAGGCCGCCCTGATTTCAGCCCTGCAGAAGAATGTGATCGCGGGTGCCGCAATTGATGTCTACGACGTCGAGCCGCTGCCCGTTGATCATACCTTCCGCAAATTGCCGAATGCCCTGCTGGCGCCACATCTGGGTTACGTAACCCGGGAGAACTACGCGACCATGTATACACAGGCGGTCGAGAACATTCTGGCCTTTGCAAAGGGCCAGCCGCGCCGGGTCCTGAACGACTGAGACAACCGGCATGAAGATTGGCGTCATCGGAGAGCCGCTGGTTGAATTATCTCTGCCTGACGAACAGGGGGAGATCCTCCAGCGCCGCCCCGGTGGCGACAGTCTCAATATGGCGATCTATCTGGCCCGCCTTCTCGACCGGAACCGGTATCGGCTGTCTTACCTCACCCGGCTCGGGGATGATGCAACAAGCCGGTGGCTGACTGCCGAACTGACGGCAGAGGGCATAGATACCGGGTTGATCGGGATCGAAGCAGGTGGCCAGCCCGGGCTATGTCAGATCGAAAACCTGGCTGACGGCGATCGCCGCTTCGCCTACTGGCGGTCCGACACCCCGGCCCGCCGGATGTTCCATGGCCAGAACCGTCCCCCGATTGCCTCACTGGACGGTTTTGACATGCTGATTTTCAGTGCTGTCACTCTTGCCATTCTGCCCCCCGTTGCCAGGGACATCCTGCTGCAGCGGGTTACTGCCCTTGCCCGTGCCGGTAAAGCGGTGGTCTTTGACACCAATTACCGGCCTGCGCTTTGGCATTCCGCCGGAATTGCCCGGCAATGGATCGAACGCGCGTCAGATCCCGCTACCCTGCTGATGCCAACCACGGATGACCTGAGGCCACTTTATGACTTCAACTCGTCTGCCTCTCTTTTCCACATGCTCGCCGACCGGTATCAGGGAGATATAGTTCTGAAGGATGGCGGTCACCCCGTCCGCACACGGATCGACGGGGATTCCGGCATCTTTCATCTGGATTGCAGTGGCCCGCGTGTTGACACAACCGGAGCCGGCGACAGCTTCAACGCCGGCTTCATCGCCGCCAGGATCTCCGGAAAAACACCGGAAGATGCCGTGGCCGCCGGACACCGGCTTGCCAGCATTGTCGTTGCACATCGCAATGCCGTGATCCCGATCAGCGCAATGCCGTAGAAATCGGGTTGTTATCGTGCGAAAACAACAGTGCGCAACCGACTGAACCCGGCGACATGAATCAATCCCGCAAAAATCCGCTGGAGACAGCCTGCTCTGACCTGACCGGCCTGCCTGCCTTCCTGCAGCAGCGACAGGCGGAGCATGTGCTGCGGAAAATGCCATCGTTTCTCACCGTCAATCTGGTGGCCATCGCTGTCGCAGGTCTGTTCCATGGCTGGACCGGAGCAACCCTCCCGGCCGCTGTCTGGGCCCTGGCGGGCCTCATCATCACGCTCCTGATTCTGGTGATATGGTCTCGCATGAGGCCGCATCACAACAGGGTCTCGCTGCCTGCCCGGCTGACATCGGGAACCATTGCCGTGGCCGGGCTAACCGGTCTGCACTGGGGTGCAGGCGGCCTGCTGCTGATCGACAGCAATGTTCCCGAGAATATTCTTTTCTCCGTGCTGGTGGCCACTGTGATCGGCGTTGTCGGTGCTGTCACCATGGCTCCCTGTCACCGTTCGGTGGCGGCGCTTCTTCTGCCGGCAGCAACTGGCCTGATGGTACCGTTTATATCTCAGCCGCAAACCATTCCCAGCGCTGTCATGATTGCCATTCTGTTTGGACTGATAGCCCTGTTTGCAGAGTTCCAGCGCAAATCGATGCGACAGACACTCAGGCAGGATCACCAGAATCGCAGACTGATCGACGATCTGCACCAGACACGGACACAGTTTCAGGATGCCATCGAGAGTCTGCCGCTGGGCATCATGTTCTTTGACGAGTCAGACCGGCTGATTCTGACGAACCAGCAGCTGAAAGACTATTTCCCGGTCGTTGCCCCGCATCTGGAGCCCGGAATATCTTTCTTCGAGCTACTTGATCATCACGTCAGATCCGGTGCCTGTATCTACGATTCCGGCATGACAGCGGAAGAAACAATCCGGCAGCGTCTGGAGCAACACCAGAACTGCTCCGGAACCTTTGAAATCCAGACCATCGACGGACGCATTCTGCGGGGCAGCGACACCCGCGAACCGAATGGCAGAATCATGACTGTCTTTTCGGATATTACCGAATTGCGGGTCCGCGAGACCGAACTGCGGCACAGTCGGGACCGTCTGTTCCTCGTTCTTGATGCGACCGAAGACGGATACTGGGAAGTTGACCTCCGTCGCGAAAAGTCGTTCTGGTCCCGCCGTTTCCGGGCCATACTCGGCGTTGAAAACCTTGCTCTGCCGGCAACAACGTTCAATCTTCTGGCGCTGGTTCATCCCGGCGACCGGCATTTTGTCGAAACGGCATTTAACCGGAAGGATTTCAGTACAGCGCGCAATTTTGATCTCGAATACCGGGTCATCAGACCCGACGGCAACACCGTCTGGATTCATGACCGCGGAAAGGCCGAACTTGACGACCAGGGTAACCTCATCCGGATGGTCGGAGCCGCTGCTGACATCACTGACCGGGTAAACAAGATTCGCGAGCGGAATGCCGCACTGGATGCCCTCGAACGCCAGAATATCGAGCTGGAGCAGTTTGTGACGATCGCGTCACATGACCTGCAGGAACCCCTGCGCATGATGACGGGCTATCTTGATCTGTTGCGACGCCGGAGCAAGGCAACGCTTGATGACGAGGCGCAGGAATATCTGGACTATTCCCTGCAAAGCGGAAAACGAATGCAGCAACTGATCAGGGACCTGCTGGATTACAGCCGTATCGGCACCCGCGGACGCCCGATGGAGAACATCAGTCTCTCGGACGCGCTGGAGGAAGCGAGGCTCAATCTCTCGCTGATCATTCAGGAGACCGGGGCCGAGTTCGAGTTGCCGGACTATCTGCCGGAAGTGACTGCCGATCACTCCCAGATCGTCCAGCTATTCCAGAATCTCATCAGCAATGCCATGAAGTATCAGCGTGAGGATCAGACGCCAAAGATCCGGATTGCAGTGACGGATCGCGTCAACGAATGGGTGATCCGGGTCATCGACAACGGAATTGGCATCGCACCTGCCGACCAGAGCCGCATCTTCGGCATTTTCCAACGCCTGCATGGCAGGTCTGCCTATCCGGGAACAGGCATGGGGCTGGCGATCTGCCGGAAGATCGTTGAACGTCATGATGGTCGCATCTGGGTTGAATCCGACATCAGCGAAGGTGCCGCTTTCTGTTTCACCCTGCCTGTCGTGCCCGATGATCTGCAGGATGATGCTGAAGCCGCCTGACCGGACTCTCCGGCCTGACGGATTGACCTCATCAATAGCTCTTATTGCGGCTTTGACGATTTTACCGGCAGACAAGGCAGTCTATTCTCTCACGGAAATCTGAAAGGAGCGCCGTCATGACAAAGCTGAAAACAGGAACCACCGTCGAGGTTAATGGTCGCTGGTATCAGTGGCAGGGAGATCCGGTTGCCGTGATCTGTGTTGATGGCTGCGAGACAGCCTATCTCGACCAGGCCATTGCCGGCGGTCACATGCCATGGCTGGCATCCGTCCGCAAAAGCGGTGCTGACCTGATGGCGCATTGTGTGGTTCCCAGCTTCACCAACCCGAACAATCTCTCGATTGTCACCGGCTGCCCGCCCGCCGTTCACGGTATCAGCGGAAATTTCTATCTGAACCGTGAAACCGGTGAAGAGGTCATGATGAATGATGCAGGCCTGCTGCGCGCACCCACCATCTTTGCCGCCTTTGCCGAAAAGGGTGCGACGGTGGCCATTGTTACCGCCAAGGACAAACTGCGGGCGCTGCTTGGCAATGGGCTTACCGATGCCATCTGCCTGTCTGCTGAAAAAGCCGACCAGCTGACGCCGGAAATCAACGGCGTCACCGGAATGGAAGAGCGGATCGGCATGAAGGCCCCCTCCGTCTATTCCGCCGAGTTAAGCGAGTTTGTCTTTGCCGCCGGTGTCAGCCTGGCCGGCAGGGAACGACCGGATATCCTCTACCTCTCCACCACAGATTACATTCAGCACAAACATGCGCCGGGAACACCGGTGGCGAATGCCTTCTACGCCATGATGGACAGCTATCTGTCGAAACTGGATGACGCCGGTTATGTCATCGCCCTGACCGCCGACCATGGCATGAATGCCAAGCATAATACCGACGGCACCCCGAATGTTATTTTCCTGCAGGATCTGCTGGATGAACAGGTCGGAGAAGGTGTCACCCGGGTCATTCTGCCGATCACAGATCCTTATGTCGTTCACCATGGCGCCCTCGGATCCTTTGCCACAATCTATGCCGATTCAGCAGAGGTTTGCGACGGTATTTCGGCAACCCTGAGAGACATGCCCGAAATCGAGGCCGTTCTCGGCAATGCAGAAGCCGCACAACGTTTTGAACTCCCGGCCGACCGGATCGGTGATCTTGTCGTTGTCTCGACCCGTCATGTTGTTCTCGGCACCTCGCATGACCGTCATGATCTCAGCGGCCTGGATGCTCCCCTGCGCTCTCATGGCGGCATTTCAGAGCAGGAAGTCCCGCTGATCGTCAACCGTCAGGTGACGCTTGCCGCCGACCGGCCACAGCTTCGCAATTTCGATGCCTTTGATCTGGCTTTCAACGCCATCGCCGGACGGCAGGCATCCGCCGCCGAATGAAACATCCTGCCATTCTGATTATCTGCGGTTCCGGGCGCACGCCATCCTATACTGCAAGCCTCTGTGCTGCCGTCGGGCAGTCCCTTTCGGCGGCTGGTGCGGTGGTGACAGTTCACGTGCCCAACGACCTGCCGTTCGCAGATCCGGACAGCCGGTTGCAGCGGGAGGCCATCGACATTCCGGCAGTGGCGAGCTTTTTCCAGGCGGCGCAGGCTGCGGATGCCATCGTTCTGGCATCGCCCGTCTATCACAACTCCTGTTCAGGTTTGCTGAAGAACGCCGTGGACTGGCTTGGCATGAATGAATGCCGGGGCAAGGCCTTCGGTCTGGTCAGCCACGGCGGGGGCAGCCCGCAGCCGGTCGACCATCTGCGGATCATTGTCCGTGCGCTTCAGGCCATCGCAATACCGACGCAGATCAGTACTGCCGAGGCGCATTTCGGGCCGCCGGATGACCGGACCGGCCTGTTCCCGCTCACAGACCCTGCCATCAGCAAGCGGCTGCAGAAATTTACCGGAGAGCTGCTGGAATTCTCCACCATGCTGGCGAACAGAAAGACCCGCTGAGGCGAGCCCCCCCCCCCCGACCCTCTGCTTTATCAACTTTCCATCCCGTTGCATCCATCCCAGACTTAAGGGTGATAGCGACCGTCTGCGCAGACGGGAGGCACAAGCGGGAGAGAAAGCAGCCATGCAGAAGAAACCGGGAAAAACATTCGCCCCCCTGAACGGCATCAGAATTCTGGATATCAGCCATGTTCTTGCCGGTCCGTTTGCCACCTATCAGCTTGGCCTGCTCGGGGCCGATGTTATCCGGGTCGAACGGATCGCGGGCGATGACTTCGTCCGTTATCACGGCGGCACAGCAGACATGAAGGCCGCCGGGCTGGGGGCCTCGTTTCTCAGCCAGAATGCATCGAAGAAATCAGTCTCCCTTGATCTGAAGAGTGATCAGGGAAAAGCAATATTCCTGCGTCTGGCCACCGGCGCCGACGTAATCATGGAGAATTTCAGACCAGGTGTCGTTGACCGGCTGGGTGTCGGATTCGATGCGATAAAGGCCGTCAAACCGGATATCATTTATTGCAGCCTGTCGGGATACGGCCAGCGGGGACCGCTGGCGAATGCGCCGGCCTACGACCATATCCTGCAGGGCATATCCGGCATGATGGCGATGACCGGCGAGCCCGGCAGCGGCCCCATGCGGGTGGGGTTTCCCGTGGTCGACTATATTGCCGGGCAAGCCGCCGTGAATGCCATTCTGGCAGCCCTGATGCAGCGCAATCAGGACAACAGCCCCCGGCATCTCGAAATCTCCATGCTGGGCAGCCTGATAAGCCTGCTCGGCGCCTATTCCATTGACTGGGAAACCACCGGCAACCTGAGGCGGCTGGAAGGCAACAAGGCATTCTCCGGCAGCCCGTTTTCCGACTGCTTCCGGACATCCGACGGGCTGGTTGTGGTTACTGCCAACACGATTGCACAGGCCTACGCGATATGCGGTTGCCTGGGTGCGCAGGACCTGGTCCCGCTTGTCGACCGTATGGCTGGGGGTGAGACACTCACGGACTCGCAAACAGCAATGATTTCAGAGTATCTGAAACAGCGATTCGCAACATCAGGGTCAGTCGAAATGGAACAGCAACTGACAAAAGCCCAGGTCCCGGCGGCAAAGGTGCGTGATCTCGGCGAAATCCTTCAGCATCCGCAGACAGCCACCCTGCCCGTCATGCGTAACCTGAACATCCCGGAACTGAACAAAGAGGTTCCGGTGCCAGCGCTCGCCTTTGAATCACAGGGCGAGGAATTTGGCGAATTACGGCCTGCGCCAACACTGGGACGCGATACAATCGAAGTCCTGATGGAGGCAGGCTATACGCGCTCGGAAGTCGACGGCTTTCTGCAAAGCGGCGTCGCATCGTCCGGTCGGGGCTGACCGGAAGCGGCTATTTTGATTTCGCGGGAAAAATGGCGGGAGTGACGGGACTTGAACCCGCGGCCTCCGGCGTGACAGGCCGGCGCTCTAACCAACTGAGCTACACCCCCGCGTGAGGAGACGTGTAGTAAGTGATGGCCCGGACACTGTCAAGCAAGCCATCACCATGAAAATGACTTAAGTGAAACGTTTTATCGAGAAGGGTTCCGTATCAAAGAATGGCGGTCGTCCGGCGACCAGATCTGCAATCGCCCGGCCGGTTGGCGCAGCGCCCGTCAGGCCAAGATGTCCGTGGCCAAACGCATAGAAAAGCCCCCTCGCCCGCGGGGACGGACCGATGACCGGCAGGCTGTCCGGACTGGCCGGGCGGTGCCCCATCCAGTCGGTTGCGCCGGTCATGTCGACGCCCGGTGTCATCTGCTCCATGAAGCGCGACAGAAGGCGTGACCGTTTCGGTGACGGGGCTGCATCCAGTCCACCGAATTCCGCCGTACCGGCAAGCCGCAGGCCCATTCTCATCGGCGTCATAACGACTTTCTTTTCCGCCCAGGTCGCCGGTGCCTTCATTTCGATTCCGTGATTCGGGGCCGTGACGTGATAGCCCCGCTCCGCTTCGAGCAGAACATGGTCCTCGACCATCGCCGCAATCCGGGCCGACCATGCCCCGGCCGCCACGACAACGGACCCGAAAGATACCGGCCCCGCATCCGTCTCCACGCCGGTAATTGCCGGCCCGTCATGAATCAGTCCGGTTACGCTGGTGGTCAGGATGCTGCCACCGTCCCGCACAAAACCCTCGGCAAGGTTCTTTACCACCGCCTCCGGATCAAAGGTCATGCCATGATCCGGACAGAAAACGGCTGCCTTGAAACGCGGCGACAATGCCGGCTCCATCTCATGCAGCTCGTCACCGTTCAGATAGTCCATGGTGAAGCCATGCGCCGCGCGCCTGTCAAAGCCCCCCCGGTCAGCATCCCTGCCGGCAACACTCTCATAGGCATAGATCATGCCGCGTTTATCGAGCAGCCCCGTGCCGCCTGAATGTTGCAGCAGGGACAGCATATCCTCGTAACCGGAGGTATAGGCCGATGCCAGCGCCGTGGCGCATTTTGCTGCCCAGGCCGGATCAGCAGATTTTATGAAGGCCGCAAGCCAGGGCACCATTCGCGGCAGATAACTGTAACGCAGAGCCAGTGGCCCTTCCGGGTCCATCAGCCAGGACGGCACCTTCTTGAGAATGCCAACCGAAGCGTTCGGCAGAATCGAGCTGACGCTGAAACTGCCTGCATTGCCGAAGGAGCAGCTCTCGCCCGGCGGCACACGGTCAATAACCGTGACCTGATGCCCGTCGCGCTGCAGGTATCGGGCACAGCACAAACCGACGACCCCGGCCCCGACGACGGCGATATTCTGTTTTTCTGTCATCCCGCGACTCCTTCGTTACCGGATTGTCCCGATGCGGGAGCGCCGGTCAAGGCAGCGATCACAGCAGGTTCAGTTGCAGTGATCGAATTCGCTCCCTATATTTGCTTCATGGCAATTACACCAATCAACGTTTCACGAAGCGAATTATCGCAAGGCGCTGATCTTGCCGCATTGCGGGCGCAGGAAGCGGCACGTTACGAGTTGGAGCTTGAAAACCTCCAGGCCATTGACCGGCGCGACGAACAGCGTGCCGAAGCCGCCTTGTCGGCGCTGTCATTCAATACAGTACAACTGAGTGGTCAGTCGATACTGGCGCTGCAGGAATCAGACCCTGCAACGGATGACTTTGGCTTCTCCGGTCAGGAAGATGATCTGGATTTCAGCCGTGATGCTGCGGATCGGGAACAGGCCGAACTGACAGCCGTCCTGCAGGAACAGGCTGCGGCTGCCAGTCTTGAGAATAGTGAAATCAGCGATCGCGCTGCTGAAGCTGCCGCTGCAACAACCAGCGCTGATATCCAGCAACCGGTCCTGAATGCCGGCTCGGCAGCGGCGGTTGACCAGATTGCTTCCGGTGCGCCGGGCCCCGAAAATCTGCGGTCCCTTGAATTTCTTCAGTCAACCAGCCTTGCCGCAGCCACAACAGCAGACAATCCGATAGCCTCACAGGCCCGGTTTGCGACCGGCGAACTGCCCGGCAGTGGTGTCAGCGCGACCGTCGACAATGATCGTCGCCCAAGAAGCGATGCCCGGACAGAAACCGGGACATCTGAAGACGGACGCCGGCCTTCATAATTTCTTAACGTTACCGCGCAATTATCTTCAAAAGAGCATGATGAGAATAAGGTAGTGCTCTGTTTGACCCCACTGGAAACGGTGGGGTTTTCTTTTTTGCTTTGCAAAAAGGCGTATTTAGGCAGGATGAAGGTACACAGATCAACTCTGATATGTGCTTTGATAAAATCGGCGGGGATCGGAATCTGCGGATGATAAATTGATGCAATCCCATTCTCTCGAACGTGTGAACTTTCTGATTGTCGATGACAACATGGCAATGCGGCATCTCGTTGAGACCGTGCTGAAGGCACTTGGTGCGACCAGTATCCTTCAGGCAACAAACGGTGCCGAAGCCTTTGCCGAGATGGCCAACTTTCCTGCCGATATCGTGATCTGCGACTGGAACATGCAGCCGATGGACGGTATCGCGTTCACCCGTGAAATGCGCATGGGTGAGAACAGCCCCAACAGATATGTACCGATCATCCTGCTGACCGGACATACCGAACTTTCCCGCGTCCGGGAAGCCCGTGACATCGGGGTCAACGAGTTCCTGGCAAAACCGATCTCTGCCACGTCAATCTATTCACGGATCAGGACGATCATCGAACGGCCACGCCAGTTTGTGAGGTCGCCGGAATATTTCGGACCGGACCGCCGGCGACGTGATCTGAAGGATTATCCCGGCCCGTTCCGGCGGGCGACCGACACCGACGCCGCCGCTGCGGATAACGGCTCGGTCATCCTCGGCTAATGCCCGGATAACCCGGCCACAAAGCGGCGCATTATCAGAAATGATCTGGTGGAAATGGTGGGTGATGACGGGATCGAACCGCCGACCCTCTCGGTGTAAACGAGATGCTCTCCCAGCTGAGCTAATCACCCACTCCCGCTTTATAGCCGCCGTCAGGCAGCCACTGCAACCTGCTCTTTCGTCTTCAGGAACTTAATTGTCGGGAAGTCCGACTGCGCCTTGTCGAGGTGCCAGGCATTGCGGGCCATAAAGACCGGATCACCATCGTGATCGTCTGCCAGTGCACCGCGATTGGCATCCTCGAACTTCCGCATGGTCTGCGGGTCCGGGGCAACAACCCAGCGGGCCGTCAGCAATGTCGTCGATTCAAACCGGACCGGAATTTCATATTCCGTACGCACCCGGTCGGCCAGAATTTCAAACTGCAGGGCACCGACCACCCCGACCACCCAGTCCGATCCGATACGCGGCCGGAAAACACGGGCGGCCCCTTCCTCTGCCAGTTGCTGCATGGCCTTGCCAAGATGCTTGGCCTTCATCGGGTCATCAGGGCGAACCACCTGCAGCAGCTCCGGCGCAAAACTCGGGATACCGGTGAAGTGAAGCTGCTCGCCTTCGGTCAGCGCGTCACCGATGCGCAGGTTTCCGTGGTTCGGCACCCCGATAATATCCCCGGCAAAGGCCTCTTCCGCCAGTTCGCGGTCGCGGGCCAGGAACATCTGCGGATTATGCATGTTGATCTGCTTGCCCGAACGCACATGCGTCAGCTTCATGCCACGTTTGAAATGGCCGGAACAAAGTCTGACGAACGCAATACGGTCACGGTGTTTCGGATCCATATTCGCCTGAATCTTGAAGACGAAAGCACTGACCTTTTCTTCGTCCGGTTTGATCTCCCGCTCGGCTGTCGGCTGGGAACGCGGCGGCGGGGCAAAGGCCGATACACCGTCGAGCACCTCGCGCACTCCGAAGTTATTCAGGGCACTGCCAAAGAACACCGGTGTCATTGTCCCCTCACGGAAGGCACTGACATCAAATTCCGGGCAGAGCCCCCGCGCCATCTCCACTTCTTCCCGCAACGTCGCGACAGAATGCTCCGGCAAGATCCTGTCCAGCTTGGGATCATTAATACCGGTGCAGTTCTCACCCTTGTCAGGCATCCCCTGCCGGGATCGTTCAATAAGTTGCAGCTTGTCGTTCAGCAGGTCATAGCATCCGCGAAAGTCGCGCCCCATGCCGATCGGCCAGCTGGCCGGCGACACATCCAGAGCCAGCGTCTGCTCAATTTCATCCAGCAGTTCGAAATTATCCCGCGCCTCACGGTCCATCTTGTTGATGAAGGTGATGATCGGCACATCACGGAGCCGACAGACCTCGAAAAGCTTGCGGGTCTGGGCCTCGATACCCTTGGCCGCATCGATCACCATTACCGCACTGTCGACCGCAGTCAGGGTCCGGTAGGTATCTTCACTGAAGTCCTGGTGACCCGGCGTATCCAGCAGGTTGAACGTACAATCGCCATAGCGATAGGTCATCACCGAGGATGCGACGGAAATGCCCCGTTCCCGCTCAACCTTCATCCAGTCAGATGTTGCCCGGCGCTGTTCGCCACGCGCCTTGACCGCCCCGGCAAGCTGGATGGCACCGCCGAACAGCAACAGCTTTTCGGTCAGCGTGGTCTTCCCCGCATCGGGGTGAGAGATAATGGCGAAGGTGCGACGTTCCGCCACTTCTGCGGCAATAGACATAATCGGGATACCCGGTTCAGATTCAGAGTAACCAGAGGATTGCGCCCCACCCGGGTCATCATGGTACGGTTGTGCATGGAACCGTTCAGTGACACCGATATCAAAGCCTTCAAATCCAGACTGGCTGCGCGTCTGGAGGAATTACGCGAACTGAGCGATATCAGCAAGGATGATCGCGCCGCCGTCGAGCTGGACCAGACCCGTGTCGGCCGCCTCTCCCGTATGGACGCCCTGCAGGTACAGGCCATGGCTCAGGCCCAGGTCGGGCGCCGGGCTGCGGAAACCAGCCGGATACAGTCCGCGCTGAAACGTATCGAGGATGGTGATTTCGGCTATTGCCTGTCCTGCGACGAGCCTATCGCTGAAAAGCGGCTACGTGCCGACCCGGCAACCCCGGTCTGTGTCGGTTGCGCCGGGAAATAGCGCGCCTGTTGCCTGCTTATTCTGGAAACAGGCCGGCGAATCCTTCGAGATCGGACAGCACCCCCCGGTAATACAGCAGCGGACGGCTGGCATCCTTGCCGATGATCGATATACCTTCGACCTCTCCAACAAGAATCGTGTGATCACCTGCTTCGATGTCGCTGTGCAGGCGACATTCGATCCGGATCAGGCAATCCGGCAGTAACGGCAGACTGTGGTCGCCGCAGACCCAGTCAATGCCGTCATTCTTGCTGTCGCTCCGTGCAGCAAACTTCAGCGCAAGATCAGCCTGCGTTTCCGAGAGGATATTCACCCCGAAACGATTGACCTTGCGAATGACGGCAAGTGTATCGGAAAGATGACCAAAGCAGACGGAAACCAGCGGTGGATCAAGCGATACCGAGGAAAACGAACTGGCTGTTGTGCCGCTCGGCCCGGTGGTTTGATCGCCGCTTGTGACCACGGTGACACCAGTCAGAAAATGACCCAGTGCCAGCCGGAAATCGTCACCCGAAACTGTCATTTGAAAGTCGCGCTCCTCATCTGCCGAAGTGACAGGCAATCACGTGGGCAGAGAAAAAGCAAAAGCCGGTCGCACTGGGCGACCGGCTCTTACCAGAATCAAAAGCGCCTTAGTTGACGGCGTCTTTAAGACCTTTGCCAGCCTTGAATTTCGGCTGCTTGGAAGCCGGAATCTGGATGGTTTCACCAGTACGCGGGTTACGGCCTTCTGACGCGGCGCGCTGGGCGACACTGAAAGTACCGAAACCGACGAGACGGACTTCACCGCCACTCTTGAGCGCATCGGTGATGCAATCGAAAACCGCATCGACAGCACTGCCGGCATCGGTCTTGGACATGTCTGTTGCCGAAGCGACGGCAGCGACGAGATCGTTCTTATTCACATTGGCCCCCTTTTTTGAGGAATTGTTCAAAAATCAAACCGCCTCAGCGGTGCAACAATCTAGGCGGCAGCACTCTAACCCGTCAATCAACGATAAGCAGTTTTCCACAGAATTCTGCGGTTTTTCAGACATAAGCGGATGTTTTCCGGTCACTTTATCGAGTCGCGGGTAAGTCAACGCATAAAAAAGAACGGGCCCGTGAAATATCAGCGGGCCCGTTCCGTCATTTATCGCCTTTCCGGGAGTGATCCCCGGCGAGTCGCATTCAGCTAGTGCGTCACAAGACCTTCGCCATCAACATCTTCGTCGGTCTTCGCAACAGCAATCGCATCCTCGTCAGGTTCAATCCATTCGATCGGAACCAGCGGCTGTGTCAGGGCATGTTCGAGCACCTCATCAACAACCGTCACCGGAATGATCTCAAGACCCTTTTTGACGTTCTCCGGAATTTCCGGAAGATCGCGTTCGTTGTCTTTCGGGATCAGCACAACCTTGATGCCACCGCGCAATGCTGCCAGCAGCTTTTCCTTCAGGCCGCCAATCGGCTGAACACGGCCACGAAGTGTCACTTCGCCGGTCATCGCCACATCCTTGCGAACCGGAATACCGGTCAGCACGGAAACCATTGCAGTCACCATCCCCACCCCGGCAGACGGACCGTCTTTCGGTGTCGCACCTTCCGGCACATGGACATGGATATCCTTGGTATTGAAGACAGGCGGCTTGATTCCGAAATCAGTCGCACGGGACCGGACGTAGGACCGGGCCGCCTGAATTGATTCCTGCATCACGTCGCCCAGCTGGCCGGTCATCGACATGCGTCCCTTGCCCGGCAGCATAACGGCTTCGATGTTCAGCAACTCACCGCCGACTTCCGTCCAGGCAAGCCCGGTGACGACACCGACCAGATCTTCCTGCTCGGCGAGGCCATAGCGGAACCGCTTCACACCCGCCCACTTCTCATCATCCAGATTGCGCTTGGTGATCGCGACCTTTTCCAGGCCGTTCATGGTGATTTCCTTCACCGCCTTGCGCGCCAGCTTGGCAATCTCGCGCTCAAGATTACGCACGCCGGCTTCCCGGGTGTAATACCGGATAATGTCACGCAGCGCTTCATCACTGATCGACCACTCGCCCTTCTTCAGGCCGTTTGCACTGATCTGCTTTTCGATCAGGTGGCGTTTGGCGATCTCGACCTTTTCGTCTTCCGTGTAACCGGACAGGCGAATGATCTCCATACGGTCGAGCAGAGGCTGCGGCATCCGCAGCGAATTTGCCGTCGTCACGAACATCACTTCCGACAGGTCATAATCGACTTCCAGATAGTGATCCGCAAAGGTGCTGTTCTGTTCCGGGTCGAGCACTTCCAGCAGCGCAGAGGACGGGTCCCCCCGGTAATCCGAACCAAGCTTGTCGATTTCATCGAGCAGGAAGAACGGATTCGAGGTTTTTGCCTTCTTCATGCTCTGGATCACCTTGCCCGGCATCGAGCCGATATAGGTGCGCCGGTGGCCGCGGATTTCAGCTTCATCACGTACGCCGCCAAGCGACATACGAACGAAGTTACGGCCGGTTGCCTTCGCCATCGATTTGCCAAGCGAGGTTTTACCGACACCCGGAGGGCCAACGAGGCAGAGAATCGGGCCCTTGATTTTCTTGATGCGATTCTGCACCGCAAGATACTCAAGAATCCGTTCCTTCACCTTGTCCAGACCGTAATGGTCCGTATCCAGAATACGTGCGGCTTCCTTCAGGTCCTTCTTGACCCGGGAACGCTTCTTCCAGGGGATGCTCAGCATCCAGTCGAGATAATTGCGCACGACGGTTGCTTCGGCAGACATCGGGCTCATGCTCTTGAGCTTCTTCAGCTCGGCCATGGCCTTCTCGCTGGCTTCCTTGGACAGCCGGGTTGATTCGATCCGCTCTTCCAGTTCTTCGGTCTCGTCGCGACCGTCTTCGCCTTCGCCGAGTTCCTTCTGAATCGCCTTGAGCTGCTCGTTCAGATAATACTCGCGCTGCGTCTTCTCCATCTGCCGCTTCACGCGGTTACGGATTTTCTTCTCCACCTGCAGAACGCCGATTTCGTTCTCCATGTGGGAGTAGACGCGCTCCAGCCGGTCGGGAATGCCGGAGATTTCCAGCAATTCCTGCTTTTCCGAGATTTTCAGCGCCAGATGCGAGGCAACCGTATCCGCCAGCTTGCCCGGCTCTTCGATCTGATTGACCGAGACCAGCACCTCCGGCGGGATCTTCTTGT